>NZ_VKAC01000001.1 GCF_008041935.1 Quadrisphaera setariae | reverse complement strand
CACCCGCGGGGACGCCAACCCCCAGCCCGACCCCTGGCGGATCGCGCTGGGCGGGGCTGACCTGGGTCGAGCGGTGCTGGTGGTGCCGTGGGCCGGCTGGGCGGTGATGGCCGGTCCCGCACCGGTGGTGCTGGTGCTGCTGGGGCTCTTCGCCGCCGGTGAGGGCCTGAGCATGCTGCGCCGACCCGCGTGCACGTGCGCCCCCGCAGATGCTGTCGCGGAGCGGGTGGTCGCCGTAGGGCCGGTGGTCCTCACAGAGCAACTGGTCGTCACAGAGCAGCCGGCCGTCACGCAGAAGCCGGCCGTCACGGAGCAGCCAGCCCTCACGGAGCAGGTGGCTGCTCTTGTGCCGGTCGACGGACCGGACCAGTCGGGCCCCGTCTCCAGCCCGGAAGGCTCGGAAGGCTCTGGACAGCTGGCGTCAGCGGCCTCTGCCCGTGATGCCGGTACAGCCGCTGCTGCGAGCGACGTCGACCCTGGTGCCGTCGTGGTCTCGGTCGTCGTGGTCGAAGACGTCGACAGCCTCACCACGACTGCTCAGGCGAGCCCGAAGCACCCGGTGGTGCCGTGGTTGCCCTCTCCTCGCCGTCCCTCCGACCAGGAGAGCCGGCGGACCTCACGGACATGACCGCGCGCACCACCACTCATCGGCCGGCGACCTGCGACCGGCGACCGACCGCCTCGTGGCGCGGGGGTCGACAGCACGCCAAGGCTCCGTGCGCTGTTCAGCGCCTGCTCGAGCGCTGCCCGGCACAGGCCCGTGCGGCGCGCCGTCCACCTGCAACGCCTCCCTCACCCGTCCCCCGTGGAGCATGCTGTGTCTGGTGACTGCGACAACGACGTCGGCCCTGCCGTGACCGTTGGCGAGGGTGAGCACGTGCTGCGTCCGGCGCCCCGCTGGGCGTGGACGGGCGCGGCCGCCTGCGCAGCGCTGGTCACCCTGGACCTGGGCTTGGGGTCGCTGTCAGCGGACCGAGCGGACTGCAACCTCGCCGGCACCATGGCACTGGCACCTGCCCTGACCGGCATCGGCGGCTCACGCCGCCACGTCATCACCATCGGCGCCTTGACGAGCGCGCTGGCGGTCCTCACCTGTTGGTTCGACGGCGTACCGCTCCTGACCGCCGTCGTGCGCTGCTCCATCCTCGCCGTGGTCACTGCGGTGATCGCCGTGGTCGCCGGAGCGCGTCAGCGCCAGCTGGCCCAGCTGCAGGACCGCCGTCAGGCCGCTCGCACGTTGCAGACGGCGATGCTCACCGAGCTACCTCAGCTCGACCACCTGCAGCTGGCTTCGCGCTACCTACCCGCCAGCAGCGGGGACCAGGTCGGCGGTGACTGGTATGACGCTCTAGTTGATACCGACGGGTCCACCGTGCTGGTCATCGGAGACGTCATCGGTCATGACATCCGCGCCGCAGCCGTCATGGGCCAGGTGCGGGCGGTGCTGCGCACCTGCGCAGCCCAGGGTGGGCAGAGTCCCGCCCAGGTGCTGACCGCCACCGAGGTGGCGCTGGAGCGCCTGGGGCTGGACGTGCTGGCCAGTGCCCTCGTGGTGCGCATCGACCACAGCCCCCTGGAGGCTGAGGGTGGGCTGGGACGCATCACCTGGTCCAGTGCTGGACACCCACCCCCGATCCTGCTCATCCCGCCACCGACCCTCCCGTCACTGACCCTTTCGACACTGGCCATCCCGGCCCCCAGATCGGCGGTCGATCGGCAGGTTCCGGCGCGTGGTGCGGGCGCTGGAGCAGGCACAGGCCACTGCCCTTGCGAGCCTGGAGGGCTACCGGGCGGTGCACGCGCCTTGGTCCTGCATGCCAGCGCAGACCGCGAACTGCACGGCACTCACGAGCGCGGGCCGGTGCTGGGCCTGACAGGGGTTGGTGACTGCGACGTGCTGCTCGGGGTGGGCACCGGAACCGAGCGGATCGACCACTCCTGCCAGATGCCGCCGGAGGCGACGCTGCTGCTGTACACCGACGGCCTGGTCGAGCGCCGCGACGCTGACCTCGACATCGGAACCCGAGCTCTGTGCCAGGTCCTGGAGGCTGAGGCCGCTCGGGAGCTGGACGCCCTCCTGGATGAGGGGCTGCGTCAGCTGGTCGGTGCTGGCCACGGCGACGACGTCGCAGTGCTAGCGGTGCGCGCCCGCCGCGTTGAGGCTCTGCATCCGGTGGCGACGGGCGCGATCCACCGCGCCGGCCCTGCGGATGCGGCAGGCACCGCCCCGGGTGCCAGGCGCGACGGCACTCGCCGCAGGTGAAGCCGGGGCAACGTCCAGGTGTCGCGGCCCCGACCCGCTGACCGGATGAGGATCCTCGATCGAGACGGCCTGCGTCGTCGCGAAGAGCGGCCCTCGAGGCTCCGAAGCGCCCGGTCACCGGTCGCTCAACGACACACGAGTTGCCAGGGCGAGAGGTGCTTACAGGAAGGTCACTGATCGGCGGTCAGTGAGCGTGCACACGATCCGGTCGATGTTCGCCGGCGAGTCTGTCTTCAGCGTGTGCAGGCGCATCCTTGTGAGCGGGACGAGCGTGCACCGTCGCCCGTCGATCAGGACTCTCCGCGTCGCTCTTCCGGCGACGCACGCCAGCGCCGCGGTCGTTTCGACCAGGGGATCTCTTCTCGCAACGCCTCATGACGAGGTGGGCCTCACCTTCCGGGGGCCCTGTCGCCCCAGCCTGTGGCACAAGGCCCTGGAGGGTTCGGCAGTCTCGCTGTCAGAGGCGGACCTGGCCTCCGACGACGTCCTGATCGGTGGGTGGATCCGCACCGATCCCGCCGGGCTGGAGCTCTTCCGCGCCGCCCTGCCGGGAGTGGTGCACGTGCGGGCGGCCACTCCCGCCGGCACCCGTCTGCAGGCCCTGGTCGCTCAGGTCTTCGCCGAGGCCAGCGCCGCCCACCTGGGTTCAGCCTTCGCCCTGCGACAGCTCGGGCAGCTGGTCCTGCTGGAGGTGCTGCGCGCCTTCCTGGAGCAGGAGCAGCCACCCGCGGGGTGGTTGAGGCTGCTGGGCGACGCTGCTCTGGCTCCCGCCGTCCGCCTGATCCACGACCAGCCCGGCCGCAGCTGGAGACTGGCTGAGCTCGCGGGTGCTGCCGGCATGTCCCGCACCAGCTTCGCCGAACGCTTCCGCGCCGTCGCCGGTGTCCCACCGGTCACCTGCCAGGGGAGGTGGCGGATGGTCCTGGCGCAGCGCGCCCTGCGCGACACCGACACGCGCGTCGCAGAACTGGCGAGCGACCTCGGGTACGGCTCCGAGAGCGCCTTCAGCACCGCCTTCAAGCGGCAGGTCGGCCTCTCCCCGCTGCACCACCGCCGACGGGTCGCCGCGCTCGGGTAGCGCCGCGAGGCGCTGCCCCCGCGCTCCTCGATCCGCAGGGGCGCGCTCGCTGCGCGCGACGCCTCTGCGACGACCCTTGACCGCCCACTTCTGTTTTGGAAGTATCCTGCGGCATGAGCCTGTTCATCACCTGCCCCGTCGCCGACGTCCAACGCGCCACCGCCTTCTACACCGCCCTGGGCTGGACCCTCAACCCGGAGATGTCTGACCACAACGTCTCCTGCTTCGCCATCGCCCCCGAGCAGTACGTCATGCTCGGCAGCCGCGCGATGTACGCCAGCGTCGGCGGCACGGAAGACCTCATCGGCGGCCCCGAGACGCCCTCCAAGGTCACCGTCTCCTTCGACCTGCCCAGCCGCGAGGCGGTCGACGAGCTCGTGCAGCGGGCCCGCGCTGCCGGAGGCCGCATCGGTGACACCGACGACTACGCCTTCATGTACCAGCGCCAGTTCGACGACCCCAACGGCTACCACTACTCACCGTTCTGGATGAAGCCGGACACCGACGCCACCGCGTGAGCGACCTCGCCTCAGCCCTGGAGGTCCTCGGCCCCCGGTGGGCGCTGCTCGTCGTGGAACAGCTGCTCGACGGGCCGCAGCGGTACGGCGATCTGCAGCGCGCCCTGGGGGCAGGCACCAACATGCTCGCGACGCGTCTGCGGGAGCTCGAAGAAGCCGGCGTCGTGGTCCGGCTGCCACTGCACCACAACACCCGGGCCTACGCGCTGACCGAACGCGGCATGGCGTTGCGCGAGGCCATCGACGCGCTCAGACGCTGGGCAGCGGGAGGCGCTTGAGGGCGCGAGTCCCACCGCCCGCAGGGGCCGCAGGTGCCTGTGACTGCCGCAACTGCCGGGTCACGAGGAGTGAGTCTCGCGAGTCACCGGTGGCGTGCACCTCAGACGCGATGTACGGCGGCACGCTCCCGCACGACGATCTGCAGCGGCACGCTGACCGGTAGGCGATCCGGCACCTGCGCATCGCACCTCCGGCGGGTCGGTGCTGCTCTCGCGCGGTCGAACATCTACTACTAGCGTCGTCGTCGTCGCGTGGAAGGCCCCGCCAACGACCCTGGGTGCGCACAGCACCGGTTGACGGCGCGTGAGACTTCCCCGGCTCTCGTCTCGATCGCTGCACTACCCGCGTCCGCGGGACGCACCCAGCTGCAGAACGAGACTGAAGAGGTTCCACCCATGGCCTACGACCGCAACGACACCGCAGCCACCCGGTCCTCGGACGCAGGCGCCAGTCGCCTGACGCGCCGCGCCAAGAGCACCGGGCTGGCGACCACCGCGCTCGGCGTCGTCATCTTCAACGTCAGCCCCTTCCTGCAGTGGGTGGACCGCGACGGCGCTTCCGAGGGGCGCACCGGCTACGAGACGGACTCCCTGGTCCCCTTCATCGCCTACCTGGGCATCGGCCTGGTGCTGGCGATGGCCTACGCCGCGAAGCGGGCGCGCCGCGGTCAGCACCGCGGACTGACGCTCACGTCGATGGCCGTGGGCATCGCAGCGACCCTGCAGACGATCGCCTTCGCGCTCAACCCCATGGGCGGTCTGGAGCGCGGTGACGACCTCGTGGCGCAGATCGGTGTCTACGTGGGCATCCTCGGAGCGGCTGTGTGGGCCATCGGCTCCGGGCTCCTCGCCCGAGACGTCGAGGGCGATGACGGCGACCACGTCGGCTCGCACACCGACGGCGCCTCGCGCTGAGGCCGCCGCGCTGCCGTCGCTGATGGCTCAGCCCTTCTCGACGGAGCGATCTCCGCACTGATGGCACCTTCGCAGTGGTGGCCGGTGGCCGGTGGAGCACTCCACCGGCCACCACCGCCTCCCGCTGGTACGACCGTCTGGGACCCCTCGGGGCCCTTCCGGCGGTGGTCGGAGTGAGCTCCTCGCCCGCCTCACGCCGCACGCCCATGGCGCACCCGACCGGCGGGTCCGCGAGGCACTGCCCACAACTCCTCAGGCAGGCGACGATGAAGCCGAAGGTAGACAGGAAAGGGGGGGTCAGTGCGCGCACCAGGACAGTCGCACGTCGCTGTGCTCGCGCTGGTGTACGCCATCAGCGGCCTCCTCCTGCTGGTCTCCGCCGCCATGCCGCTGAGTCCTCACTCACCGCTGGTGGTGATCCGCACGCTCGGTGCCTCAGGTGTCGCCGGCGCGGTAGTGGTCCAGCTCCTGGGCCGACGCTGGCCAGCGGCCACCGTCCACGTCGCGTTCGCGGTGTTCTCGACGTTCGTGATGGTCGCGGCCGCCGTGTCGGTGACTGCAGTGGGAGTGGTCGGCCTGGGGCCGGCGGTCATCGCCGCCTGCCTGTACGCCGCCCACGCCTTCTCGGTCCGAGCCGGAAGGGCCCACGTGCTGTTCCTGCTGTGCGCAGCCACGGCCGGCGCACTGCTCAGCGCCGCAGGGACGCCCTTCGTCCCCTGGCTGGTGGTTCCAGTGACAGCGGCAGCCGTCTTCGAGGTGCACGGCCTCTTCGTCCGCCGGCTGCAGGCAGCCGCCGACCTGGACCCGCTCACGGGGGTCGCCAACCGTCGCCACTGGCAGGAGGTGGCAGCTCGCGACCTGGTCAGGGCTGAGCGCGCTGGGCAGCAGCTCAGCGTCGTCGTCATCGACCTGGACGGCTTCGAAGCGATCAACGACGCCCACGGTCACGCCGCGGGAGACCAGCTGCTGAGGGAACTGGCGCAGTGCTGGCAGCAGGGTCTGCGCGTCGGGGACCTGCTGGGGCGCCACGGCGGCGACGAGTTCGTGCTCAGCCTTCCAGGTGCCGGCCCCTCGGAGGCTGCGGCGCTGGTCGCGCGCCTGCGGTCCAGCCACCCGATGACCTGGTCGGCAGGGACGGCCACCTCAGGTGGCGGACACGACGTGACATCCCTGCTGGCCAGAGCCGATGCCGATCTCTACGCGCACAAGCGAGCCAGGCCGTCCGAGGGCCCGAGTGAGCCGCGTGCATCCCGTGCCCCGGCTGACAGGCCCGCTGCACGGTCGTGAGCGGCACCGGCAAGAGGTCGCTGCATCCGCCGGCGAGCGCGACGCATCAGCGCTCGCTCCTCGGAGCGCGGGCAGCCAGGCGGGAACGAGGCAGCGGACGACGACAGTCGCTGTGCCGATCTGGTCGGCAGCTCGTCGACGGCAGGCTCACGGGGAGGAGCCGACCGGTCAGTCGAGGCTGACTCCCGCCGTGCCGTGGAACCGCTGCTCGTGCAGTGCGGCCTGCTGGGGCGCGCCGATGCGGTGTGGCGGTCAGGTTCCGTCGGGCTGCGCCTGGAGCCAGTGGTCGTCACGGACGCCTGGACCTGGCACGCCAGCACCCCAGCACCCCAGGAGAGGGCGCCGACATCGGCGCCGGCCCCCTGGTCATCGTGGGGGCGGGCGTCGCCGTCCTCGGGCTGGTCATCGTCCTGACCACCCGCACCAGGGGGCGCACGACCAACCACTGAGCCCGGTTCTCCATCGACGTCCAGTCGTCGACCGTCCACCGGGGGCGTGTGCCGCTGCGGGGTCGTCGACCGGCACGGGTGAGGCCCTCGCAGCCGTCGCCAGCGCCACTCGTGCTCCCCTGCTCCACAACGGGTGGTCCACTGCGGCGCCCCGGTGGAGTGGTGACGGCCTGCGGTCTTCCGGTGGTGACGCTGCAAGAGCTGGCTGACCGCCTCGAGCGGGTCGAGACCGAGCTCGCCGTGCACCGCTCGGCCGCGGACCACTGCATCGGCGCAGCCCAGGAGGACCTCGCGCGCTTCGCCTCCACCTGGACGGCGGACGCCCTGTGGGACGCGCCCGGCGACGACCCGGACGACGACGAGCACCGGTTCCGCGGCCTGGACGCCATCACCGCCGCGGTGAAGGGTCAGCGGGACGCGTCGCCGCGCGTGCAGCACGCGACCGCCGACCACACCGTCGAGCGCGACTCGCGTGACCCTGACGCGGCGACGGGGCGGCGCGACGTCGTGGTCACCGTCCAGCTGCCGAACGGACGGTGGGTGCTTGGTGGTGGGGTCTACGAGGACCGCTGCGAGCGCGCCGCCGGGGTGTGGCGGATCGCGGATCGGTGCGGACCGTGCGGCGTTCCTCCGACCTGCAGCCCTTTCCGGTCAGCCACGGCACCGCCCGCGTCGGAGTCGCTGAGCCGGCACCCGCCGGGCGGGCGCGCTGACCACCACCGTGCGGGAGCGCGCCTGACACGAGATCAGCCTCCAGGACGACGCCTGTCGCGGCGGGCAGGCAGCGAGGTCAGGCTTGCCCCATGCCGTCATCAGCGGAGTCCCACGAGGCGACGAGCCTGCCCTCCAGCTACTTCGAGGACCTGTACGAGAGCCGCCAGGACCCGTGGGGCTTCACCGACCGCTGGTACGAGCAGCGCAAGCGCGCCCTGACCCTGGCTGCCCTGCCAGCACGTCGCTACCGACGGGCGTTCGAGCCCGGGTGCTCGCTCGGGGTGTTCACCGGCGAGCTGGCCGAGCGCTGCGACGTGCTGATCTCCACCGACGTCTCCCAGACCGCGCTGCGCAGAGCCGCCGGCAGGGTTCCGAGCAACGTGGAGCTGCGCAGGTGGGGCTTGGGCGAGCCGTGGCCAGAGGAGACCTTCGACCTGGTCGTCCTGTCAGAGGTCGGCTACTACCTCAGCACCGCCGACCTGCCCGACGTGGTGGGTGCGGCGGTGGCGTCCTTGGAAGAGGGCGGCACGCTGGTGGCCGCTCACTGGCGCCACGAGGTCGCGGACTACCCCCAGGACGGGGATGCCGTGCACGCGACGATCCAGGCCGCTCCCGAGCTGCAGCGTCTGGGCGGATGGCGTGATGAGGACGTCGTGATCGAGGTGTGGGAGAAGTGCGCGCACTCCGTCGCCTCCCTCGCCCGCCGGGAGGGCCTGGTCTGAGGCCGCTGGGCCACGGCGTGCAGCAGCTCGTGCTCCCCCGCACGACTGGACGCCCGATCGGCGCCCCAGCAGCGACACGCTCCCGGACGGGGATCCCGTGCGGAACACGATCGCCGCCCAGGTCCTCCTGCGTGCCGGTCAGCGGTCCCCGGGTGAGACGACCCACGAGGCCCTCCACGCCGGCGCTGCTCAGGTGCGCAGGGTCCGGCTCGGCAGGACGCCGTGCTCGTGGCGGTACGCGGTCGCGAACCGGTCCTGTGAGGCGAAGCCCCACCGGTGGGCGATCGCCGCGCCCGTGTCCCCCGCGCTGGCGTCCGCGGCCACCAGCTCCCGGTGGGCTCCCGCCAGACGCACCCGACGCAGGTAGGTCATCGGCGTGGTGTCCAGGTGGCGGTGGAAGGCCAGCTGGAGCGCCCGCGGACCCACACCAGCCGCCCGGGCCACGTCGCTGGCCGTGATCGGCAGCGAGGTGTGGGCTTCGATGAAGGCCACCGCCGGCGCACCACCGCCGGCGCCACCCGACGTCGGGGCATCAGCGCTGCTGGTGGAGAGGGTGCGCACCTTCCTCGCCGCTCCCTGACGGCGACCGGTCGGCGGCGGCGCCCGGCCGTCGACGACGATGGCCGGGTGCCCCTCTCCCCCGCCGACGTCGAGGCGGCAGCCGTCCGCACCGCCGGGCTGGTCCGCCCCGTCGTCGTCCTGCCCACCGACTCCCCGCGGCACTGGTCCGCCGCGGAGTTCCTCCAGCACACCGGCACGTTCAAGGCCCGCGGAGCGGTGAACCTGCTCGCCGCCCACCGGGAGGCCGGGTCGCTCCCGCCCACCGGCGTGGCCATCGCCTCCGGCGGCAACGCGGGCCTGGCCTGCGCGTGGGCGGCGGCGCGCCTCGACGTCCCCGCCACGGTGTTCGTGCCCGGTACTGCTCCCGCGGTGAAGGTGGCCGGGCTGCACCGCCTCGGCGCCCGCGTGGTCCAGGTGGGCACCGAGTACGCGCACGCCGCCGAGGCCGCGGCCGAGCACGTCGCCGCCACCGGCGCACTGGCCTCGCACGCCTACGACGACCCGCTGGTCGCCGCCGGTGCCGGCACGCTGATGCGGGAGGTCCTCACGTGCACGCCGGGAGGCGTCGACACCGTGGTCGTCGCCGTCGGTGGCGGTGGCCTGCTCGCGGGCCTGGCGACGGTCGCCGCCCAGCACGGGGTCCGGGTCATCGCCGTGGAGCCCGAGGGCAGCTGCGCGTTCTCCGCGGCGCTGGCCGCGGGTGGGCCCGTCGACGTGGCCGTGAGCTCGGTGGCCGCGGACTCCCTCGGCGCCCGCCGCGTCACGCAGCTGGCGCTCGACGCCGCAGCGAGCGCCGACGTCGTCCCCGTCCTCGTCAGCGACGCCGCGATCGTCGCGGCACGGCGCCGGCTGTGGCAGGAGCACCGCCTGGCCGTGGAGCACGCAGCGGCCACGGCGCAGGCCGCGCTGGACGAGGGGCTCTACAGCCCCGGCGACGACGAGCGCGTGGTCACGGTGCTGTGCGGCGCCAACACCGACCCCTCCGACCTCGCCCCCGGCCCGGCGACCTCCCGGTGACACCTGAGCAGGACGACGACGGCGAGCTCGACGTCCGCCCGCTCCAGCCCGACGACGTCGACTTCCTCCGCGGCCTGGCCCGTGACCCGCGCGTCGTCCGGTACGTCGGAGACGGACGGCCTTGGAGCGAGCCGCAGCTGCAGGAGCGCGTCCGCGAGGCCCTCCCGTGCAGCGCGGTGCGGTGGTTCGTCCCTCGTGACCGAGCGGGCAATCGCGTCGGGCTGCTGTCGCTGCGGCAGCGAGCCCCCGGGCGGGTCGAGGTCGGCTACTGGGTGGCGCCGGACCACTGGGGCCGCGGGCACGCCGGGCGCCTGCTGCGCCGCGGTGTGGAGGTCTGCCGTGGCGAGGGCGTGACCACGGTGGTCGCGCGGGTGCTGCCCGGCAACGCGGCGTCGCACCGGGTGCTGCTGCGAGGCGGATTCGTGGAGGCCGAGCACCAGGACGACCCAGAGCTGGTGCTGTACGAGCACCAGCTCTGAACCGCGGCCCCGTCGCGCGCGGATGATGACCCCATGACCACCGCGATCGTCACCGGCACCTCCAGCGGCATCGGCCTCCACACGGCGGTGCAGCTCGCCGAGGCCGGCCTCCGCGTCATCGCCACCGTGCGCGACACCTCCCGCGCCGACGCGCTGCGCGCTGCCGCAGACGCCGCCGGGGTGACCCTGGACGTCAGGGCCCTCGACGTCACCGACGCGGCCGGCGCCGCGGCGTACGTGGAGGCCGCCGGTCCTGTCGACGTGCTGGTCAACAACGCGGGCCGCGGCGCGGTCGGCACGCTGGAGCAGCTCAGCGACGCTGACCTGCAGGCCCAGCTGGAGACCAACTACCTCTCCGTCGCCCGGCTGACCCGCCTCGTGCTGCCGGGCATGCGGACGCGCGGGCGGGGCCGGGTCGTGACGGTGACCAGCGTGGGCGGCGTGGTCGGCCAGCCGTTCGCTGACGCGTACTGCGCGGCGAAGTTCGCGGTCGAGGGGCTCATGCAGTCCCTCGCGCCGGTGGTCGCGCCCTTCGGCGTGCAGGTGAGCGTCGTCGAGCCGGCCGCGGTCGCGTCGTCCTTCGTCGAGTCGGTCGACCACAGCGACGCCGGGCCGTACGAGGAGCAGCTGCAGGCCTACCTGGCGCGCACGCGCTCGTCCTTCGCCGCCGCGCAGGCCCCGGAGGACGCGGCGCGCACCGTCGTCGAGGCCGCCACCACGGACGCCCCGCGGTTCCGCTGGCAGACCTCCGAGACCGCCGTCCGGTTCGCCGGCCTGTCGCTGGCGGACCTCGACGGGTCCCGCGTGCTGGGCGCCACGTCCGCCTGGGTCCAGCCGCAGACCTGACGGCGCGCCGCGGGGAGGCGTCGCACGACACCCGGCCACGGGTTTCACTGGGTCCGTGAGGTGGTCGGCATGACGACGGCGGACAGCGCGGGGAGCCGCGGGGCGGTGGCCGCGCTCGAGGCGCAGCAGGTGCAGGTGAGGCTGCGGGCGGCGATGGCCCTCGGCACGTGGCCGGACCCGGAGCACCTGGACGCGGTGGTGCGGCGGTGCGCGGTGGAGCCGGACCCGTTCGTGCGCGACGCGCTGACGTGGGTGCTGACGCGCCTGCCAGCGGACCTCGTGCTCGCCCGGCTGCGCCCGGAGCTGGAGCGCCCGGAGCCGCAGGCGCGCGCCCAGGCGGTGCACACGCTGTCCAAGGTCGGCGACCGGACGGTGCGGTCCTGGATCACTCCGCAGCTCATCGCCGACCCTGATGACACCGTCGCCCGCACCGCGTGGCGGGCTGCGGTGAAGTTGACCCCGCTGCCCGCCGAGCCCGACGAGGACGACGGCGGTGTCGCGGCGCCGGCCGACCCGGAGGCGGAGGCCGCCGCAGCGGAAGAGCGCGCTGAGCTCGCCGAGCTCCTCGGCCAGCAGCTGGGCAGGGGTGACCGCGAGGTGCGGCGCGCCCTCAGCCGGTCTCTGGTCCAGCTGGGTCCGGCCGCCACCGCCGTCCTGCGGCGCGCCGCCGCCTCACCCCGCCCGGAGGTCGCCGAGCACGCCAGGACGGCGCTGCTGGTGGCGCACGACCCGCAGGCGGCGTTCGCCTTCGACGTCCAGACCGCCGAGCGCGCCGAGGGGTCGGGCGGCGGCTGACCAGCCGTCGATCAGCCAGCCGCCACCCGGCAGGGGGTGCCGCCGGTGACGGCCAGCAGCTGCTCGTGGGTGAGCGGGACGACGGTGTGCGGCGTCCCACCGGCCGCCCACAGCAGCGGGTGGTCGGCGAGGGCCTCGTCGACGAGGGTCCGCAGCGGCGCCGGGTGGCCCACCGGGGCGACGCCGCCGATGGCCTGGCCGGTGGCGTCGCGGACCTCGGCGGGCTTCGCCATCGGCAGCTCGGTGGCTCCGACCGCCGCGGCCACCACGGCGAGGTCGAGGCGGTGGCTGCCGCTGGTCATGACGAGCAGCGGCTCGCCGTCGGCGACGAGCACGAGGCTGTTGGCGATGGCACCGACCTCGCACCCCAGCGCCGCGGCCGCCTGGGCGGCGGTGCGGGCGGAGTCGTCGAGGACGCGGACGGCGGCGTCGACACCTGCCGCCGCGAGCGCCTCCTGCACGGCGAGGCTGCGGGCCGGGAGGGCAGCGGTCTGGCTCACGCGCAGGATCGTCTCGCACGTGCGCGGTCGAGGGGGAACGGGAGTCAGCCGCGCAGCGCCTCGACGGCCTGACGCAGGTGCTCCGCTCCCGCGACGGGGCTGCCGATCTTCACGAGTCCACGGTCGGTGCGGGCCAGCAGGGTGGGGTAGCTGTCCACGCCGAGGGCGCGCGCCCGCTGGCGCTCGGCAGCAGCCGCGGTGGCGGTGGCCGGGTCCTCGAAGGCCGCGACGAGCGCGTCGGCGTCCAGACCCTCGCGCTCGGCGATGACGCGGTAGGTCTGCGGCGACGACAGGCTGAGGCCGTCCTCGTAGAACGCGCGCTGCAGCGCCCCGGCGAGCTCCACCTGGCGGCGCTGCGGTGCGACTGCCTTGAGCGCGACGAGGCCGCGGCTCGCGTCGTCGGAGTCCATGCGCAGCGTGCCGTCGGCCACCGCGCGCTGGTAGCCCGGGCCGAAGTGCGCGCCGGTGAGGGCCGAGATGCGGGCGTTGGCCTCGGGGATGTACGGGTGGTCGGCCAGGGCGCTGACGCGGGCGCCGCTGAACAGGCCGCCGCTGATCACCTCGACGCTGACGTCGTCGGACTGCGCCAGCTCGCGGACGGAGGGGCCGAAGCCGTAGCACCAGCCGCAGTAGGCGTCGAAGACGTACGTCAGCGCCAGCGGCGCCGGAGAGGCCGGGGCAGCGGTCGTCGTCGTGCTGGTGGTCTCGCTCATGGGGTCCTCCTCGGCGGGGCGTGCAGTCGCCACCCACAAGATAGTTGAAGTCTGAAGTATTCCGCTGCGGCATGCTGGTGGCGTGGCCGAAGACCCCGTCGACGGCGTCGAGCGCGCGACCTTCGGCGCGGTGCCCGTCGCCGAGGTCGACGACTGGCTGCGCCGGCACGTCCGCGCCCGTCTCGGCACGGACCTCGACGAAGTGGTCCTGCGCTCCGGCCGCGTCAGCGCCGTGTTCGCGCTGCGGCTGGCGGGCGGGGACCGCGTCGTCGTCAAGGTCCACCGGGGTCGGCTGGACGAGGGGCGGACCGCGTCGCTGGCGGCGGCCGTCGAGGCCCAGCGGCTCCTCGCGGGCGCCGGCTACCCGTGCCCGGAGCCGCTGGACGGGCCGGCGGCCACCGACGGCCTGACCGCTGTGGTGGACACCTGGCTCGACGACGGCGTCGCCGGGAACGCCCACCGCCCGCCCGTGCGCCGCGCGCTCGCCCGCAGCCTCGCCGAGCAGGTCCAGCTGCTGCGCGCCCTGCCCGCGCACCACCGCGACGCGCTGCGGCACCCGCCGGCCTGGGCCGTCCACCAGCACGGGCCGTGGCCGACCCCGCACGACCCGGTCTTCGACTTCACCACCACGCCGCGCGAGCACGCCTGGATCGACCAGGTCGCCGCACGCGCCTCGGCCGTCATCAACCGGCGCGACGTCCCACCCGCTGAGCGCGTGGTCGGCCACAGCGACTGGTACTGCGGCAACGTCCGCTTCTCCCCCACCGCTCAGGACGACGACGGCGAGCACGGCGGGGTCCGTGTGACCAGCGCGTGGGACTGGGACAGCGTGGTGGTCGAGTCCGAGGCGGTCATCGCGGGCATGGCCGCCGCGTCCTTCACCGACAGCAGCACGAGCGGGGCGCAGTCACCGACGCCCGAGGAGGCCGGGGCCTTCCTCGCCGACCTCGACGCCGCCCGCCAACGCCCGTTCACCGGCGAGGAGCAGGTCACCGCCGCCGCGGTGGTCGCGTGGACGCTCGCCTACAACGCCCGGTGCCTGGTGGACGTCGCCGCGATGGGCCTCACCGTACCGGCGGGATCGACGCTCGACGCCCTGGCCGAGCACGGTGACGCCTACCTCGCCCTGCGCTGGTGACCAGCTGGCCGCCAGCTCCTGGTCAGCGGGTGCGCAGCGGCAGCCAGGCGAGGACGTCCTGGACGGTGCGGTCCCAGTAGTCCCACGTGTGGGCGCCGGGGTCGAAGCCGTCCGTGACGTCCAGGCCCCGCTCGCGGGCGGCGGCGGCGAAGCGGCGGTTGGAGCCGACGAGGCCGTCCTCGGTGCCGCACCGCACGTAGAGCTGGGGCGCGGTGGCGGGTTCCACGCTGTCGAGCAGGGCGAAGAGGTCAGCGGACGTGCCGCCGAGCGGCGCGTCCGTCACGTGCGAGAACACGCCGTGCACGTCCTCGCGCTGCAGCTCGGCCGCGTCGAGGGCCCCCGACAGGCTCGCCGCCGCGGCGAACCGCTCGGGCTGGCGCAGCCCCGACAGCAGCGCCCCGTACCCGCCCATCGACAGGCCCGCCACGAAGGTGTCCTCACGGGCGTGCGAGACCCGGAAGAACCTCTGGACGACGGCGGGCAGCTCGGCCGAGAGGAACTCCCAGTACGCCCCGGTGTGCGCGCCGTCGAGGTAGAAGCTGCGCGCCACCTGCGGCATCACCACCGCCAGGCCCAGCTCGGAGGCGTACCGCTCGATCGAGGTGCGGCGGGTCCAGGTGGTGCAGTCGTCGGAGAGGCCGTGCAGGAGGTACAGCACCGGCGGAGGCTCGTCACCGCCGCTGCCTCCCATCCCGATCTGGGAGTAGACGGGCTGCGGGAGCACCACCTGCATCGACGTCGACAGCCGCAGGGCGTCGGAGAAGAAGTCGCAGCGCAGCAGGGCCATCTCGGGGCACCCCTCGTCGGTGGAGCAGGACCGTCCCAGCACACCAGAGGCCGCCCGGGGCGGCGAGGTGGCCCTGGGGCCCGTGCTCGTGGCGGGTCGCGGGGGTGGCCTCAGGGGCGGCCGGGCGCTCCGACCGGGCCAGCGCCGGGTCCGGCTGCGGGCCTGTCGCGCGGTCCACCCGCGGGGCCACCACCGCCGGTACCAGCCCCCGGGCCAGCCGCCTGGTCGACGGCCGCCCCCGGACCGCCGGGGGCACCAGCAGCCGGACCCGCCTGCGGGTCAGGAGGCAGCCCAGCGTCCTGCTCGGGCGCCCGGCCGGCGTCGGAGCCGTCGGCGGAGCCACCCGTCTCGACGCGGACGGAGCCCTGCGGCCGGTCACCCGCCGTCGTCGTGCTGCCCTGCGTCGTCCCGGTGCCCGTCTGGGTGGTCGTCTGCAGCGGTGACGTCTGAGGGCCGCTCCCGCTGCCGTCGAGCACGGCGCTGGTCGCGCCCGCCCCGACGACCAGCACGAGCCCGACCACCAGCCCGGCCGGCACCCTCACCCTCCGGACCTTCTTCGCCGCGGCGCTGGAGCCCTGTCGGACAGCACGCCAGCCCCCGCCGTGCGTCCTGGACCGCAGCACGCTGCCGTCCACCACGGGCGGCGGCCCCGCGGGCTCGTGACCCAGGCCGTCGAGGTCCAGCTCGAGGGTGTCGTGGCGCCAGTCCGGCGGCGGCACCGAGGACGACGACGGCGCGTCGGCGCGCTCCTCGGCGCGGTGGCGCTCCCGGTCGGCGCGCAGCTGCTCCAGCGAGTCGCCAGGGCCTCGTGGGTCAGCAGCCACCGGTCGCTCCGCTCGTCGTGGTCGTCGTGGTCGTCGTGGTCGTCGCAGAGGCACCGTCGCTGGCGGCGGCCTCGAGGTCGGCGCGGACCGACGGGAGCGTCAGCGCGTACCCGGTGCCGTCACCGGTCAGCCCCACCGCGTTGACCACGCCGATGACCGTCCCGGAGGTGTCGAGCAGCGGGCTGCCGCTGTTGCCGTGGCGCACGTCGGCCGCCAACCGGAACGCCTCACGCATCCCCGGCACGAGCCCGGCTGCTCCCGCGCCGTCGTCGGTGCCCTCGACGACGGGCAGCCGCTGCAGCACCACCGCGCCGGTCGCGGTCAGCGGGCCGCCCTCGGGGTGCCCGAGCACCACCGCGGGCGTGCCGTTGGCGGCGTTCCCGCTCGCGAGGGTCAGCGCGGGTCCGGTCTTCCCGTCCACGGCCAGCACCGCGATGTCGGCGGCGGGGTCGTCGACGACGACGCGAGCCGCCTCGCTCCCGTGCTGCCCCTCCACGGTGACGCGCGTGGCGGAGCCGACCACGTGCGCGTTGGTCACCACGAAGCGCTGCCCGGAGCTGGCCTCTGCGTAGAAGCCGGTGCCCTGGGAGGTGCGTCCCGGGGTGCAGGAGGGTGCCTGCACCTCCACGACGCTGGACGCGGCGCGGCCCGCCACGGAGCGCAGCACCGACTCCCCCGGGGCGTCCGCCGCGGCGCTGGCGGGCGCGGGCACGAGGGCGAGCAGGTCGTCCCCGGCGCCGCTGGGCAGCGCGGTGCGCACGTCGTCGACGACGCTGCGCGCCGGCGGGACGACCCCCGACAGCGAGCGCGCCTGCGGCACGACGCCAGCCAGGCCGGACACCACGCCGCTGCGCGCCACGGCGCTGGAGGGCGGCGCGAACGCCAGCACGAGCCCCGCCAGCACCGAGCACACCACCAGCGCGACCACGGCGCGCACGCCAGCACCGGCGGTCCGGTCGAGCAGCCCCAGGTGGAGCCGCGCGAGACCACGCCCGAGCAGGTCACCGACGGCACCGCCGAGCGCAGACCCGACCAGCGCGCCGCCGAGCACGCACACGGCGACGAGCAGCAGGTGCACCAGCGCGGACAGGTGCTCTCCGACCAGCCACGTCGAGAGGGCGAGGCCCACCACGGCGCCGGCCACGAGCCCGGCGAGGGAGAGCACGGAGCGACTGGCGCCGGTGCGCCACCCCGCCCGGGCTCCGAGGAGCACCACCGCCACCACGAGGACGGCGACGGCGACGTCGAGCAGCACCTGCGCCGGCGGCGCGGCGGTCACCGCGACCGCCGACGGCGTGAGGATCGGGTCTGGTCCATGCGACGAGCCTGCGACGCGGCTCTGAAGCCGACCTGAAGCCGCGGCGCCGATCTGCTGGCTGGGAAGTTCCCGAGTCGGCCACGCCCGGCGCGGACGGCGGTGACCATGGGCGGGTGGCCTCAGACCTGCACGAGCACACCGGCCACGGGCACGTCCGCCCTGACGGCTCCCGCCCCGGCGACGACGTCCGCGTGGGCGCGCTCGCCCGGCGCGTCGTCGTCGTCCTCGCGGTGGTGTGCGCCCTGGCGTCGGTGGTGGGGGTGGCGCTGCTGTGGCCGCCCCCGGGAACGCTGGCCGAGCTCCGCGACCAGGTCAGCGCCGGCGGGTCGGTCGTCACCGACGTCGAGGCGCGGGCGGACTCCCTGGTGCAGAAGACGTGCCCCGGCACCACGCTGGACCGGCTGCCCGACGGCACGGTCCCGGCCACCGCCAGCTGCCCGACCCTCACAGCCACCGTGCTGCAGGGCCCCTCGAAGGGCCAGCAGGTGCAGGTGGAGGTGCCCGCGCAGGTGGCCGAGGGCGGCATCAGCCCCGGTGACCGGGTGGACCTGGGCTACTTCCCGCCGACCCCGGGCTACGACGCGACGTGGCAGTGGGTGGACTTCTCCCGCACCCGCCCGCTGGCGCTGGCGGTGGGCGCCTTCGCGCTGCTCACGGTGCTCGTGGCCCGCAAGCGCGGGCTCGCGGCCCTCGGGGGGATGGTGATGGCGGGTGCCGTGCTGGCCTTCTTCATGATCCCGGCGCTGCTGGCGGGGCGCCCCGCAGTGCTCGTGTCCGTGGTCGGCTGCACGGCGATCATGTCGGTGGTGCTCTACCTCACCCACGGGTTCAGCCTGCGGACGGCGGCGGCGCACCTGGGCACCGTGAGCGGGCTGCTGCTGGTCGGCGTCGCGGCGCACGTGGCGGTGGGCGCCACCCACCTGCAGGGCCTGTCCGACGAGGACTCGGCCTACCTCGGGCAGCTCACCTCGATGAGCACGCTGCGGGGGCTGGTGGTCGCCGGGATCGTGCTGGCGGGCGTGGGGGTGCTCAACGACGTCACCATCACGCAGGCCAGCGCGGTGTGGGAGGTCCGCGAGCACGCTCCCGGCGCGTCGTTCACCACGCTGGTGCGCTCCGGCATGCGCGTGGGGCGCGACCACCTGGCCTCCACCGTCTACACGGTGGCCTTCGCCTACGCCGGTGCGGCGCTCCCGGTGCTCGTGATCCTCGCGGTGACCGACCCGCGCTGGGTGGACGCCGTCGGCTCCAGCGCGCTCGCGGAGGAGCTGGTGCGCACCGCCATCGGCGGCGCGTGCGTGGCCCTGTCGGTGCCCATCACCACGGCCGTGGCCGCCGCCGCGGTGGCCAGCGCGTCGGTCGGGGGCGCTCAGCCGGGACGGCGGGGACGCCGCTCAGCCGGCACCGCGGGCAGGGCCGGTGCTCGTCGCGGCTGACGCCGCGCTGGTCGCGGCCGGGCGGGTGGTCGTCGCGGCCGGGCCGGTGCTGCCGGCGACCTGCACGCAGCCCCTGCCCGCCGCCTTGGCGCGGTAGACGGCGGCGTCGGCCTCGCCGAGCAGCTGCTCGGCGTCGCAGGGGCCGGCGGAGGCCAGGGCCACGCCGGCGCTCGCCCCGATCCGGGCGGTGCGCCCACCGCCGACCGGGACGGGCGGCGCCACCGCCTCGACGAGGCGCTGCGCCAGCTCGGTGGCCGCGGCCGCGTCCGCGCCGGACGCGACCACCACGAACTCGTCACCCCCGAGGCGACCCACGACGTCACCGGCCCGCACCGTCGCGAGCAGGCGCCGCGCGGTGGCTCGCAGCACCTCGTCGCCCGCGGCGTGGCCGAGGGAGTCGTTGACCGCCTTGAAGCCGTCGAGGTCGAGGAAGACCAGCGCCCCCGGGGCGCCGGGCTCTGAGGGGCCCTCGCACAGCGCCGCCAGAGCCGCCACGGCCGCCACGCGGTTGGGCAGTCCCGTGAGGGCGTCGGTGGACGCGCGCACCGCCAGCTCGGCGCGCAGCGCCTCGTTGGCCTCCACGGTGCGGACCACCTCCTGCAGCGACCGGTGCACCGCCTCCTCCAGGCCTCCGGCGGACGCGTGCTGGGCGCTGGCAGCGGCCAGGTCCCCGCGGGTGACCGCCTCGAGCTGCACGCGCACCCGGTGCAGACCGGTGGCGGCGTGGGCGAGCGCCGCCGCGGCGCGGCGCACCTCGCGGGGCCCGCGGTCCGGCACGACCACCGGGTGCCCGTCACGGGCCTGGTCGGCGACCAGCTGCAGGCGGCCGAGCGAGCGGGCCAGCGCGCGCCCCGCCGCGGCGGTCGCACCGACCGCCAGGAGCACCGCGCCCACCACGAGCGCCGTCGTGAGGCGCAGCTCCTCCTGGGCGCTGACCCGCTCGGCGGTGGCGGACGTCGTCGCCGTGGCCACGGCGTCCTGGAGGAGCTGGGCGAGAGCGGCGTCGCGGGCTGCGCTGGGCGGCACGAGGTCGAGCACCTGGCCCGGCACGAGCGCCCCCACACCGGTGCCGTCCAGGGCGTTCGGGGAGGACAGGCGGGTCGCCAGCTGGGCCGTGGCGCCGTAGGTGCTGACGGCGTGGACGCCCTCGCGCAGGTGCGGGTCGGACAGGCTCGCGGCGGTGTCGCTGGCCCTGTCGAAGGCTCCGGCAGCCGCCCGCCAGGCCACGCGCAGGTCCTGCCGCTCCTTCCCGGTGCTCACGAGGGTGGCGAACAGCAGCGGCAGCTGCCGGCTGGCGAGGCTGGTGAGCTCCCCGAGCTGGCTCACGTCGGAGACCGCCATCGCCGTGGCCGAGCTGGTGGAGGCGGCGCCCGCTCGCACCGCGGCGGTGCGCTCGGCCACGACGAGCTCGTCCGAGGTGGCCAGGAAGCTCTGGGTCAGCAGGCCCGGGGCCAGGCGGCCGGCGTCGGCGGCGGCCCTGAGGTCCGCGACCTGGCGGGCAGTGGGCAGGGAGGTGGATGTCGCGGCGACGCGGGCCAGGGCCCCGTCGGTGCGCGCCCGCGCATCCCGCAGCCGCCGCTCGTCGTCCTCGAGGAGCTCGGTGCGCAGGCCACCGGTGAGGAGCGCGTCCTGCGAGCGCGCGTCGTCGCGGAGCACGCTCAGCACCACCGTGGGCAGCAGCTCCTGGTCGACGGCCCGGCGCAGGTCGTCGTAGAGGGCGGTGTCGTGCAGCAGCGCCTCCGCGGCCCGCAGGTGGCGCACCTCCTCGGCCCGCGGCAGCGCGGCCGCGGCACCGGCCCCCAGGGCGGCCAGCAGCGGTGCGAGCACGAGCGCGGCGAGGTGGACCCACACGGGCCTCCCCCGGACGCGCTCTGCTCGACCCACACCTGGACCTCGGCGGGTGCGCCCCTCGCAGTGAGCGCCACCCGACCGGGCTCACCCGGGTGGCGCAGGACGCGCCCGCGCGGGCGACGTCCGCCGGTGGCCCGGGCGGGCTCTGCGGACCCCCAGCACCGCGGCCCGCAGGGCCTCCGGGAGCGCCGCCTGCGCCGGCGGGGCCGTCGCACCGCTCAGCTCCCCCACCCAGGCGGCGAGCGCCTCGCGGCGGGCGCGGTCCAGGTCTCCGAGCCACACGACGGCGGCCGGCTGCTCCTGCCCCTCCTCGCGCTGCCCCACGGCGGCCACGGGACCCCGGGCGCACGCCCCCGCGCACGGGCTGGAGACGAGCACCCCGCCGCGGGAGGCGCGGACGGCCTCCCGCAGCGAGGCGCCGAGGGCGTCGTCCTCGCCGTCCAGGCGCCGCAGCGCGGCGCACCGGTGGCCGGTGCACACCGCCACCAGCGGCCCCGCGGGAGGACCCGACGAGGACGACGACGACGAGGGCCCGGTCACGAGCGGCCCGAGGGCCGCTGCCCGTAGCGGCGGCGGAACTTCTCCACGCGCCCCTCGGAGTCGAGCACGCGGGCGCGCCCGGTCCAGAAGGGGTGGCTGGCGGAGGAGACGTCCACGTCGATGACGGGGTAGGTGTTCCCGTCCTCCCACTCGACGGTGCTCCTCGCCCTCGACACGGCGGTGGACCGGGAGAGGAAGGCGGTGCCCGCCGTGCTGTCGCGGAACACGACGGGGCCGTACTCGGGGTGCAGGTCGCTCTTCACAGACGTCTCCTCAGACTCCTCGGGCTCGGGGGGGGTCACCAGCTGGACTTGGTCACGCCGGGCAGCTCGCCCGCGAGGGCCTGCTCGCGCAGCCGGACGCGGGACAGGCCGAACGTCCGGTAGTACGCGCGGGGGCGGCCGTCGACGGCGTCGCGGTTGCGCAGCCGGGTGGGGCTGGCGTCGCGCGGGAGGCGCTGGAGGGCGGCGCGCGCGTCTGCGCGCTGCTCCTCGCTGGCGGTGGCCGCGGTGGCCAGGCGCTTGAGCTCGGCGCGGCGCTCGGCCCAGCGGGCGACCACCTCGCGGCGCTGGGCGTCCTTGGCGATCTTGCTCTTCTTGGCCATCTCAGCGCTCCTCGCGGAAGTCGACGTGGCGGCGCACAACGGGGTCGAACTTGCGCAGGACCATGCGCTCGGGGTCGTTGCGGCGGTTCTTGCGGGTGACGTACGTGTAGCCGGTGCCCGCGGTGGAGCGGAGCTTGATGACCGGGCGGACGTCCTGGGCCTTGGCCACGGTCAGCCCACCTCCCCGCGGGCGGCGAGCTCGGCGACGACGGCGTCGATGCCGCGCCTGTCGATGACGCGCATGCCGGCCGGGGTGAGGTCCAGGCGGACGTGCTTGCCGAGGGAGGGCACCCAGTAGCGCTTGGACTGCGTGTTGGGCTCGAAGCGGCGCTTGGTGCGCCGGTGGGAGTGGGAGATGGCGTGGCCGGAGCGCCCGCGGCGCCCGGTCACCTGGCAGGGACGGGTCACGGCTGGTCGACCTCTCTCAGCCCTGGCGCGCCTTGAAGCGCGGGTTGGCCTTGTTGATGACGTAGAGGTGGCCGCGGCGGCGGACCACCTTGGAGCCGGGCTGGCGCGCGAGCGAGCGCAGTGAGGAGCGGACCTTCACGAGGACCTCCGGGGTTCGGGGGTGACCGGCAGTGCCGACGCGAGACGAGAACCGTTCTCGCGATGTGCCACTCTAGGCGAGAACTGTTCTCACTTCGACACCCGGAGCACCCCGTGAGCGCTGCGACCCGCCTGCCCGTCACCGCCGTCACCGCCGTCGACGCCGCCTCCCGCGACGCCGCGGTCCTCAGCGTCCAGCTGGACGCGCCCGACGCCGTCGTCGTCCGCCACGACCTCTCCAGCGCCGGCCAGGGCCTGCTGCGCCGCGTGGTCAGCGACGGCACGGGCGTGCTGGAGGACGTGGTCGTCCCCCTCGAGCACACCTGCATGGGCTGCGCGGTCCGCGAGGACCTGCTGCCCACCCTCGTCCGGCTGGCGGAGGAGGGCCGCTGGAGCGCGGCGCTGCTGGCGCTCCCGCTGGCCAGCGAGCCGGTGTCCGTGGTCCGCGGCCTGCTGGGCGAGCTCGGCGGCGCCGCCGCTGGACGCTCCGTGCGCCAGCGCCTCCGCCTCGCCGGGGTGGTCCTCGCCGTCGACGGAGCCGCCGCCACCGACGACCTCCTCGGCGACGACCTGCTGGACGAGCGCGACCTCGCCCACGGCGACGACGACGCGCGCAGCGTCGGCGAGGTGCTGGCCCGCCAGCTGCGCGGCGCCGACCTCGTGCTGGCCCCGGGCGCGGACGAGCGCACGCGCGCCCTCCTGGAGCACCTGGCCCTGCCCGGCGCGGTGGACCCGCGCGGCGCCAGCGAGACCGGCGCCGCGCACCTGCTGCGCCAGCGCCACGACCCCTCCGCCTCCCGCTACTGGGACGACCCGCGCACCGCGGCCCCCAGCGGCGCTCCCGACGCGCACGGCGTGTGGACCCTCGACCTGCACGACTGGCGCCCCGCGCACCCCGACCGCCTGCGCGAGAACCTCGAGGCGCTGGCCGGTGGACGGCTGGTGGGCCGCGGCCGGTTCTGGCTGCCGACCCGCCCGGGGTCGGTGGGCGCCTGGGACGGCGCCGGCGGCCAGCTCAGCGTCGGCGACGCCGGCCCGTGGAGCGCCACGGGGGCACCGGTGGAGCGCAGCACGCGGCTGGTGGTGACGGGGGTGGACGAGGACCCGGCCCGCGTGCGCGAGGCGTTCTCCGCGAGCCTGCTCACCGAGGCGGAGCTGGTCCGCGGGCTCGCGTCCTGGGCGGGCCGCAGCGACGGCTTCGAGCCCTGGATGGGAGACGTCCAGGTGGGCGGCGCCGCCTGACGCGGACGTCCCTCACCTGTTCGGCCCACCTCTCCGGCGCTCCCCTCGGGGGACGCTCAGGTGGTACCGGAGCGGCGCCGATGAGCAGCGCGTGACGACGGCTCCCCCGACCGCTCCCAGCACCGCGCTGGTCGAGGAGCTGCGGCACGCCCGCCAGCTCGCGGAGGAGGCCCACCGGGACACCGCGCGCATCATGCAGTGCCTGGAGGCGCTGGCCCGCCCCGTGGAGACGCCCGAGGCGGTGCTGGCAGCCGGCCTGGAGGCGATGGCCGACGCCTTCGAGGCGGACCTCGCCTGCCTGGTGCGCTCGGGCTCGGCTGGCTCCGCCGACGTCCCGCGCGACGTGGCCGCCTTCACCCGCGGCTTCCCCCACGACGGCCCCCAGCCGCTGCCGGACCTGCCCGGTGCGCTCGCCACCCCCCACGGCCTCCTGGCGCCCGCCGCGTCCTGGTCGGCGGGCGCCGACGGCGGCCGGCTCGTCGTGGACGGCGTGGAGGTGCTCGCCGGCGTGCGACTGGCACCCGTGCCGGAGGACCCGACCAAGGGGTCGGTGCTGTTGCTGCGCCACCACGACGCCCCCTTCACCACCTCCGAGGTGCAGGTGCTGTCCTCGCTGGCCGAGCGGCTGCTGAGCGCCGCCCGCGGCGCCGAGAACCGCCGGCGCACCGAGGTGCTCGCCCGCGCCGGGGAGCGCCTCGGGGCGCACCGCACCCCCCTGAGCTCGGAGGTGGCCGAGATCCTCGGAGACCTCACGGGATCGACGTGGTCAGGGGTGGTCGAGCTCGACGACGACGGCGCGGCCGCGCTCGCGGGCGGTTCGGGCACGCGCCTGGCCGCGGAGAGCGGGTGGCCGAGCCGGCGCGGCGCTGCGGAGGCGGGCGCCGACCTGGCGCAGGTGCTGCTCGTCCACGACGCCGCGGTCGGGCCCGGATCGCTGCTGCAGGGCGCTCCCGTCCGCTCGGTGCTGCGGGTGCCCGTCCTCGTCGACGGCGCCCCGAAGGCCCTCCTCTACGCGCTGCACACCGACCCCGGCGCCTTCTCCCCGGCGGTGGTCGACGCCGTGTGCACCCTGGCCGGGTCCACCGCGAACGCGCTGGAGTCCTTCCGCCTGCACGCCGAGCTGCAGCGCAGCGCGCACGACCTCCACGTGCTGCACGGGCTCCACGGGCCGCACCTCCCGCGCCGCAGCGCCGCGCTGGACCCGCTCACCGGGCTCGCCGACCGCGCCCTGCTCCTGGAGGAGCTGGAGCGCCGGCTGGCGCAGCCCGGCCGCCCCGGGCACGTCGGCGTCCTGTTCTGCGACCTGGACGGCTTCAAGTCCGTCAACGACCACCACGGGCACGACGCCGGAGACCAGCTGCTCCAGCGGGTGGCCCACCGCATGGCGGCGGCGCTGCGCCCCGACGACCTGCTCGCCCGGGTCAGCGGGGACGAGTTCGTGGTCGTCGTGGACGGCCTGCCCTCCGCCGCACTGGTGGCGACCGTCGGCGAGCGCCTGCTGCGCGTGGTCGGGCAGCCGGTCGACGTCGTCGGTGCCTCCGGGCGGCGGGCGAGCGTGACGGTCGGCGGGTGCTTCGGGGGCGCGCTCGTCACGCGCGGCGGCCCCGCCGAGCAGCCCACCGAGCCGCCGACCGGGACGGCCTCCGAGCGCGCCGCCGCGGCCCTGCGGGACGCCGAGGCCGCGATGTCCGAGGCCAAGCGGGCGGGCGGGCACCGGGTGCGCCTCTTCGACGCCGACGCCGCCGTGGCCGCGCAGCGGATGAGCGCCCTCGACGCCGACCTCGCCCGGGCGCTGCGGGAGGAGTCCCTCGAGGTGCACTACCAGCCCGTGTGGGACCTCGTGGAGGACCGCGCCACCGGTGTCGAGGCGCTGGTGAGGTGGCGTCACGAGACGCAGGGGTGGATCTCGCCGGAGGTCTTCGTGCCGCTGGCCGAGCGCAGCGGCGCCGTGGTGGCGCTGGGCTCCCTGGTGCTGCGGCGCGCCTGCTCCGACCTGGTCGGGTGGGGACCCGTGGCGGCGGGAGCTCGCCTGTCGGTGAACGCCTCCCCCGTCGAGCTGCGCCGCCCGGAGTACGCCGCCGGAGTGCTCGCCGTCCTGGCGGACCACGGCCTCGCCAGCTCCCGCCTGGTGGTCGAGGTGACCGAGGGGCTGCCGCTGGGCGGACCCGAGGTGGAGCAGCTGCAGCTGCTGCGCCGCGCGGGCGTGAGGGTGGTGGTGGACGACTTCGGCGTCAGCCACTCCGACCTCGCGCGCCTGAAGTCGCTCCCGGTGGACGGCCTGAAGATCGACAGGTCGCTCGTCAGCGGCCTGTCCACCAGTCCCGACGCCCACCCCCTCGACAGCGGCCTGGTCGAGGCGATCCTCGTGCTGGCCCGCGCTGGCCGCCTGTCGGTGGTGGCCGAGGGCCTGGAGACCGCCGATGAGCGCGCGGTGCTCGTCTCCCTCGGCTGCCGCCACGCGCAGGGCTGGCTGACAGGGCGACCGGTCCCCGCGTTCGAGGTCCCGGCCGTCCTGAGCCGCGGCGGCGCCGCCTGACACCACCTGCCGCCTGCGGACCTCGAGGGCTGCCGCCCAGACGGTGCTCGCGCGGCCCGCACACGGCGTCCAGCCCGGTCCGGCCTCGTGAGCGCGAGCGCCTCGCCCCCCCCGAGGTGGACCGGCCCCGCTGCGCACCGGCCTCGGGCTGCGACGTCCCTGCAGGGGACCTCCGCGGCGGGAGCGCGCCACCGGTGCGAGGTCAGCGCCTCGCCCACCACCGTCGCGAGGGCCGGGGGCCTCACGCCGTCGCGGCCTCCACGTCGGCGAAGACCTCCAGCACCTCGGTCGGCCCGGTGACGGACAGCATCGCCTGCAGCTGGTCCGACGCGCCGGTCAGGCGCAGGGTGGGACCGCTGCGCCGCGCTCGTCGGTGACCGCACACCAGCACGCCCAGACCTGCGGAGTCCACCGAGGAGACCTGGACCAGGTCCAGGACCACCCCGCGGACAGCTCCAGAGTCCCCGGAGCGGGAGACGGGCACCACCTCAACAGCGACGTGCGACCGAGGCTCAGCGGCAGTCGTCCCGCTCGTCCTGGTCGCTGAGCGGACGTGAGTGCTGGGCCGCGTGGCGTCGCGCGTCCGCAGCGCTGCGGCGGGCGCTGGCGGCCCGCCGGCGGTCCTCCCGGGCGTCGAGCCGGTCACTGGCTGCCCAGTCCCGGGCCACAGCGGCGTGGTGGCGGTCGACAGCCCCTGCTCCTCGCTCGGGAGAAGGGGTGGCGCGGTCTCTCGCGAAGCGGTCGCGGTCCACGGCGCGGGTGTCACGGGCCTCGGCGGCGGCGTCACGGCGGTCAGCGGTGGCGTCCAGCGCGTCAGCGACCTCGTCGAGCCGGTCGGCGGTGCCGTCGACGTCGTGGACGAGGGCTTCGCGCTCGACGGCCGTGGGACCGGCGCTCAGGCGCTCCTGCAGGTCGTGCAGGCGGCGCCTGAGGCGGTCCTGCTCCTCCAGGAGCGAGGACGTGCTCCCCTGGCCGGCGAGCGGGTCTCCGTCCGCGCGCCCGTCCCCTGGCTCGTGCTGGTGGGATGCCGGAGGACCCGAGCCGGGCGCGCCGGGCGCGCCGGGCGCGCCCCGGTCCCCGTTCCCGGCCCCGTCTCCGCTCACGCAGGACGCGCTAGGTGCGGGCTCGGGTGATCGCCGTGTCAGCGCTGCGCCGGCTCCGGCGGTGAGGAGGTCCGTCACGCGCGCAGCTGCGCCGCGGAGGCGCAGGTGAAGGGGTCTCCGGCCTTCAGCCCGACCTCGTTGAGGTGGGTGATGATCGAGCGGTAGGAACCCACCAGGGTCTGCTCGGTGTAGACGATGCCGCGCTCGACGCAGAACGCGCGCACCAGCGGCTGCACCCGGCGCAGGTTGGGCCGGGGCATGCTCGGGAACAGGTGGTGCTCCACCTGGCGGTTCAACCCGCCCATGGCGAAGTCGACCCAGACCCCGCCGGTGACGTTGCGGGAGGTGAGCACCTGCCGGGACAGGAAGTCGGTCCGGGCGCCGCGGGCGATGATCGGCATGCCGACGTGGTTGGGGGCGAAGGCCCCGGCCATGCACACACCCAGGACGGCGAGGTGGACCGCGACGAAGGCGGCAGCGGTCAGCGGTGACATCACCAGCAGCAGGCCCGTCAGGTACAGACCCCAGTGCGCCGTGAGCAGGGCGACGTCGGTCCAGCGCCCCTTGGCGTCCCGCGAGAGCAGCGCCTTGGCGGAGTCCACGTGCAGGTTGGCCCCCGCCAGGAGGAGCAGCGGCAGGAACAGCCAGCCCTGGTGACGGGTCAACCGGGCGCGCAGGCCGCGCCGGGCGCGTGCCTCCTGCTCGTGGAAGGCGATCACCGTGGACTCGATGTCGGTGTCCTTGCCCAGCTGGTTGGGAGCGCCGTGGTGCTTGGAGTGCTTGCGCATCCACCAGCCGTAGCTCATCCCGGCGAACAGGCCGGCGAAGAGGCGCGCGGCCCAGTCGTTGCGCCGGGGTGAGTCGAAGATCTGCCGGTGGGCGCCGTCGTGCCCGAGGAAGGCGAACTGGGTGACGATGACGCCGACCGCCGCGGCCAGCCCGAGCTGCCACCACGAGTCCCCGACCAGCACGACGCCGGTGACCACGGCGGCTGAGGCGAGCAGCGCTGCGGTCGCCCGCACGGCGTAGTAGCCGCGGCGGCGCCCCATGAGCCCAGCGGCGCGGACCTGGCCGGCCAGCTCGGCGTAGGCGGTGGTGGCGCGGTCCCTGGCTCGGGTGGGGCGTGCGGCGCGGTCCTCGGCCGGTGCGGACCCGCGCAGGTCGGTGGCGGTGATGGCGTTCTCCTCGGTCGAGGGCGGAAGCTCACCTCCTACCGGATGAGCAGCAGCGCAGGTGGTGTCGAGCCGCGCCGACGCTGCCGTCGGGCGGCACCGCTGGTCGTGGTCACGCACTGCGTCTACGTTGTAGATGTTAGCGTAGGTCTACGCTGTAGCAAGTCGAGCACGACTTGATCTGTCGGCCATGAGCCCGCCGCCCGGCGGGCGTCCTCGACCCCAGGAGCTGAGCCGCCCCGATGAGCACCGCAGGTCACTCAGGGAGCAGTGGTGCGGGGAGGCTCGCCCCTGCGTCATCGACGCCGCCGCCCGCGGCGAGCAGTCGCCGCGACCGCGGGCGGGACCGCAGCCCGCTGAGCCGCGAGCTGGTGCTGCAGGCGGCCCTGGACCTCATCGACGCCGAGGGCCTGGACGCGCTGACGATGCGACGCCTGGGCCAGCAGCTGGGGCGGGACCCGATGGCGCTGTACCGCCACACGGCCAACCGCGACGACGTGCTGGACGGCGTGGTCGAGCTCGTCCTGTCACGTCTGCAGGTCGCGGGGTCTGGCACCGAGGGCCATGAGGTCCACGAGGTGCAGCGGACCGCCGGCGGTGAGCAGGACAGCGCTGGAGCGAGCTCGACCCGGTGGGGCGAGCAGCTGCGCGAGGTGGCGCACGCCTACCGCCGCCTGGCCCTGGCCCACCCGCACGTGGTGCCGCTGCTGGTCACCCGCCCCCTCTCCACGCCTCTGGGCCTGCGACCGCTGGGCACCCTGCGCCCCCTGGAGCAGCTGCTGGACGTGCTCGTGGCTGCGGGTTTCGACCCCGTCGGCGCCCTGCACGTCTACCGGCTCTACTTCGGCTTCTTGAACGGCCACGTCCTGAACGAGCTGCAGGAGCTGGTGGCCGACCCCGATGAGGACGAGGCCCTGCTCCGCCTGGGGCTGCACCACCTCCCCCTGCGCGAGTTCCCCCGGCTGCGCTCCCTGGCAGGGGCTCTGGCCGACTACGACGGGGCCGCCGAGCTGGACGAGGGGCTCGAGGTCCTGCTGACGGGACTGGCGGCGCGGCTGGCTCCGCACGGGTGACAGGGCGCACGGGCCGGCGGCACCGACCGGCCGCGAGCCACCGGTGGTGTCCGGACGGGCTGTCGGACCTCCGGCCCGTTCGAGGGACGCCCCACGGGTCTCGCCGTCGGCGAGCTGGGGGTGGTCTCCCCGCGTCGTGCGGAAGAGCCGTGGTTCACACAGCGGTCGCCTTCGCGACGTGCCGGGCGATCGCCTCGTAGGTCGCCAGGCCGCGCACGTCGTCGCCCATGTCGTACCCGTGGTCGGCGCCAGGCACCTCGATGAGCTCGGCCAGCGCTCCGGCGCCCTCCAGCCGGGCGGCGTAGCGGACGTCCTCGTCGTGCAGGACGTCGTCCGCGCACGCGATGACCAGGGCCGGGGCGATGCCGGTCAGGTCCGCGGTGTCTCCGACGGCGGCGGGTGAGACGAGCGGGTCGCTGCGGCGTGCGGCGTCGGGCACGTACGCGGTGTCGAACACCTCCCCCATCCACGGGGTGAGCACCGGCTTGGGCAACGGGCTGTGCTTGGCCGTGACCGGCACGGTGAGGTCGAGCGGCGGGTAGTGCAGCACCTGCAGCAGCGGCTGCGGACCGCCGTCGCGCAGCAGGGTGCGCGCCACGGCCGCGGCGATGGCGCCACCAGCGCTCTGACCACCCACGGTGAGCCGGGCGCCGTCCCAGCCGTGGGCCGCCCCGTGAGAAGCCACCCACCGCACCACCTCGACCGCCTGGTGCACCGGCACCGGGAACGGGTGCTGGGGGGCGACGGCGTAGTCGACGTCCACCACCACCGCGCCGGCCTGGCAGGCCACCACCCGGCACAGCGCGTCGTCGCCGTGGTCCTGGCCGAGGATGTACCCGCCGCCGTGGAAGTTCACGTGCACCGGCGCGTCCGGCCCGGTGCCGGGCGCGCGGTGCACGACCACGGGTGCCGGCGGGCTGGCGGGCACCACGAGCTCGGTGCGCTCGGTGCGGAACTGCGGGAGCCGGTCCCGGGGGTCGCGGCCACCGGTCTGCTTCGCGAGCACCTTCGGCATCACGGTCTGCAGCCGGCGCGCCACGAAGCGGGCGACGGTCGGACGGGACAGCAGGGTCATCGGGGCTCCTCGGTGGAACGGCGGGTCGGGTGCGTTCGGGTGCGGTCGGGGTCGGTCAGGAGACGGGCACGGGCTGCGGTGCCGCTCCCGCCGGCCCGTCTGCACCAGCGCCGGCGGGCCCGCCCGCCGTGCCCTGGTGCAGGTGCAGCGCGCGGTACCGGCGAGGCGGCATGCCGAACTGCTGGGTGAACGCCCGGCTGAAGCTGGACGGCTCCCGCAGGCCCCAGCGGGCCGCGAGGGCGCCGATCGACGTCCCCTGCTCCCGGGGGTCGAGCAGCGCGTTGCGGACCCGCTCCAGCCGCCGCTGCCGCACCAGCGCCGACACCGTGGTGCCGTTGAGGGCGAACACCCGGCGCACCGTGCGCGCCGAGACGAAGCTGCCCGCGGCCACCCGGTCGGTGGACAGGTCGTCGTCGGCGAGGTGGGCGTCGATCCACACGACGATGCGGTGGAACTGCGACATCGCCTCAGCGGTGCCCGGCTCGCGGGCGTCGGCGATGACGGCGTGCGCCGCGGCGACGAGGGCGTCGGCGGTGTGCGCCCGCGCGGGCAGGCTCGGCGCGAACCCGGGGTCGGCGAGCACCGCCAGGAGGCTGCGCAGCAGCGGCGCCGACGGCAGGTCGTTGAGGTCGGTGGACAGCACGTCGGTGAACAGGCCGTGCCGCAGCACCAGCGCGGAGGTGGGGATGCGCACCACCAGGAAGCGGTGGGCCGCCGACGAGCGGATCCGGTACCGCTGCGCGGCGGTGTAGAAGACGAAGTCACCGCGGTGCAGGTCCACGCGGCGCCCCTCCTGGTCGACGGACAGCTCGCCGTCGTCCAGGTAGCCGAGCAGCACGCCGCGCCAGGCCCGGGTGGTGGGGAACGGCTCGACGTCCACCTCCTCGCCCTCGACCACCGCGCACTCCACGGTGTCGAGCTCCAGCCGCCGCGAGATCCGCGGCGCCGGCCCGGTGGAGCGCACGACGATGGCGTCGGAGGTGTCCTGCGGGCGCGTGGCGTCGTCGTCGGCGCGCAGCCACGCGAACAGGAGGGTCTCGTGGGCGGCGGCCGCCTCGCGCTGGTCGGGCTGCTCGGGCACGGCTCCCCCGTCAGGCACGGCGGGCCCGTCGGACGCGGCGAGGGCCTCGGCGCGCGCGGGCCAGCCGGGCGAACCCCACGGCGAGCAGCAGCGCCGCGCCGTTGAACACCGGGCTCACCCACGCCGGTGCGCCCACCAGCGCCAGTCCGCTGACGATGACGGCCACGAAGAGGATGCCGATGACGGTGCCCGGCACCGAGGGCCTGCCGAGGTCCACGACGATCGTGCCGAGCAGCACGGCCGTCAGCGCCGGGAAGAGCATCGACATGCCGCTGTCAGAGGTGGCAGCGCCCTGGCGGGCCAGCAGCAGCACCCCGCCGACGGCCGCGACGGTGCCCGACCCGACGAACGCGAGCAGCTGCGTGCGGCGCACGTCCACGCCGAGCAGCTGGGTGGCGCGGGCGTTGGAGCCCACCGCGTACAGGCGGCGGCCGAACGCCGTCCGCGCGGTGAGCAGCCACACCGCCACCGCCACCGCCGCGGCGACCACGGCGATGACCGGCACGCCGAGCACCTGGGAGGACCCGACGGCGGTCAGCTGGGGCGGGATGCCGCTGGTGATCTGCAGCCCGCCGGTGTACGCGAAGATCGCGCCCCCGAGCAGCGTGGCCGCCCCCAGGGTGGAGATGAACGGGTTGACCTCCAGGTAGGCCACCAGCCACCCGAGCGCCGCGCCCACGGCCGCGCCGAACGCCACCGCCACGAGCACGGCCACCACCAGCGGCAGGCCGTGCTGCGCGCTGAGCGCCGCGGTGACCAGCGACGACGACGCCGCGACGGCCCCCACGGAGAAGTCGAAGTGGCCCGCGGCCAGCGGCAGCAGCAGCGCGAGCGCGACCACCAGCCCGACGCCCTGGTTGGCCGCGATGGCCCGGGCGTTGCCGACGCTGCGGAAGGCCTCCCCCGACTCCGGCAGCACGCTGAAGACCACGGCCATGCCCGCCACGAGCAGGAGCAGCCCGTAGCGCTCGCCGAGCCCCGACAGGCCCGCCAGCCCCGTCCGGGTCCCCGGGCGCCCCACCTCCGACGGGCCCGGCGGGGACGTCTGCGAGGCGCGCGCAGGAGCCTCGGTGCGGGGGGTGGGGTCCGTGGTGGTCATGCTGCGACCTCGCATCCGTGGGTCGTGCCCTGCATGTGGACGGTGACGGCGTGCCGGGTGACGGCGTCGCCGGTGAGCTCGGCGACCACGCGCCCGTCGGCGAGCACCACCACGCGGTCGCTGAGCGCCTCGAGCTCCTCGAGGTCGCTGGAGACGACGACGACGGCGGCGCCGCCCTCGGCGGCCTCCCGCACGAGCCGGTGGATCTCCTCGCGGGCCACCGCGTCGACGCCCTGGGAGGGCTCGTCGAGCAGGACCACGCGGGGCGAGGTGGACAGCCACCGGGCCATGACCACCTTCTGCTGGTTGCCCCCCGACAGCGCACCCAGCGGCGCGTCGGAGGAGGGGGCGCGCACCGCGAAGCGCCGCACCAGCCCGGGCGCGGCACGGCGCTCACGAGCACCGGATCCGACCAGCGAGCGCCGGGTGCCGCCGAACAGGAGCCGCCGGGCGCCGAGGTTCTCCCAGATCGGCCGGTCGAGGAAGGCGGCCTCGCGCAGCCGGTCCTCGGGGACGAGGGCGATGCCCGCCCGCACCGCGTCGCGCGGCGACCGCAGCGCCAGCGGCGCGCCGTCGAGCTCCACCGCGCCGCTGGCGGGCAGGTCACCGAACAGCGCGCGCAGCAGCGAGGTGCGCCCCGAACCAGCGAGCCCGCCGATGCCGACCACCTCCCCGGCGCGCACCTCCAGGTCGACCCCGCGCAGCGCACCACCGGCCAGACCGGTGGCCCGCAGGCGGGGCGCTCCGGTGGACGCCCCAGTGGGCGCGGACCGGCGCGCCCGCTCGGCACCGGTGCGCGCGTGCCCGGTCATGGCGTGCACCACGCGCGCCTCGTCGAAGCCGGCAGCGGGCCCCTCGTCGGCCACGCGGCCGTCGCGCAGCACGGTGACGTGGTCGGCCACAGCCGTCACCTCGCTGAGGCGGTGGCTGACGAACACCAGCGCGTGCCCCTCCTCGCGCAGCGCGGCCATGGACGAGAGCAGCCTCTCGACCTCGTCCACGGGCAGGCTCGCCGTGGGCTCGTCCAGCACGAGCGCCAGCGGTCCGTCGTCGTCGGCGCCGTCGACGGGTCCTGAGCCGCGCAGGGCCCGGGCGATGGCCACCAGGGCCCGCTCGCTGGGACGCAGCACCCCCGCGGGGGTGTCGGGGTGCAGGTCCAGGCCGGAGGCCGCCAGGGCCCGCGCGGTCCGCTCCCGCAGCCGGCGGGCGCTGACCAGGCCGGTGCGGCCGCGGGGGAACCCGGCGGCCAGGCCGAAGTTCTCCGCGATGGACAGCTGGTCGACCAGGGCGAGGTCCTGGTGGACGAAGCGCAGGCCGCCGGCGGCCGCGAGCGCCGGGGAGTGGGCCTCGCTGGGGTGCTCGACGCCGCCCACGGTGATGGTGCCGCCCGGGTCGGGGACGACGACGCCGGCGACCATCTTCAGCAGCGTCGACTTGCCGGAGCCGTTGCCGCCGAGCAGCGCGTGCACCTGGCCGGGCAGCACCTGCAGGTCGACGCGGTCGACGACCCGGGTGGCGTAGGTCTTGGACAGCGCCGAGACGCTGGCCAGCGGCTGCGGCTGCACCTGCGGTGACGGAGCGGGTGCGGCCATCAGGCGCCGGCCTTCCACAGCTGGGTGTAGGTGGCGCGGTAGTCGAGGGCGCCCTCGTAGGGGCTGCCGGCGGCGGGCAGGTTCTGCTTCGCGTCGATGATCTGCGAGCCGACGCCGTCCACGACGCCGGGCTGACCGTCGAAGGCGCGGTTCAGCTGGTCGACGGCGGACCAGGCGGCGCGCCCGTTGGAGAAGCCGACGCAGGCCTGGGCGCCGCCGCCGGCGCGGATGTAGTCGAGCGTCTCCTGCACGCACTCACCACCGAGCACCACGCGGCCGCTGGAGGGGTTCTGCTGCAGCGACTGCTGCACGCCGGCGGAGAGCATGAAGTCGAGGTCGGTGACGACGACGTTCGCCTGGGGGTTCTTCAGCAGGGCGGAGTCGAAGCGCTGGCGCAGCTGCCCGATCTCCGAGGGGGTGATGGCCACGGTGTCGACCACGCTGCAGCCGGGGCACTGGGCCGCCAGCTCCTCGGTGAAGCCCTTGGAGAGGTACTCGCCGATCGAGACGCCCTTGAAGGCGACGTGGAGGACCTTCGCGGAACCACCGGTCTGGGCGATGACCCAGTCGGCGCGGAGCCTGCCGGCCTTCTCGTAGAAGTCGCCGGTGCCGGTGACGCCCTCGGTGTACCCGAGCTTCGCGTCGAACTGGGAGGCGCCGCCGCCCTGCGTGGGGTCGTCGCAGTCGAAGGAGGCGACCCCGGTCACCTTGACGCCGCCGCGGCGGGCCTCTGCGAGCGCCTCGGAGACGGGGGCGCAGTCGACGCCCGCCAGCAGGATGGCGTCGGCACCCGCTGCGGTGGCCTGGCGGACGCAGGTGGACCACTGCGCGGGGTTGTTCTGCCCGTCGCACACGGTGGTCCTCCACCCGATGGCGGTGGCGGCCGACTGCGCCTCGGAGGCGATCTTCGCGAGGCCGCTCACCTGCTGGAAGGCGGAGACCACCCACAGGTCGTGGCCGGGCGAGACCGCCGGGGAGCTGGTGGGCGGCGCGGTGGCCAGGCCCTCGTAGCCGGCGGCCACCGCGGCGGTCACGGCGGCCGGGACGGCGGCTGCGCTCCCGGAGGCGTCCGGCTCACCAGGGGCCGCTCCCGAGGCGGAGGTGCAGGCGGCCAGCAGCACGGCGGCTGCAGCGGCCCCGGCCGCGGCGAGGAGCCCCCGGGCGGTGCGCGTCGGGGCGGTGCGCACCCGGCGGGCGGTGCGGTTGGGGTGGCTGGTCATCACACGACTCCTTCGTCGACGAGGCTCAGAAGATGACCCGCCGCGGGGTGGCCCACTTGACCACAGCGGTCACCATCTGTGCACCACCGGCCATGGTGGGACCGCTGCCCTGTCGGTGACAGCCGCCCGTCGAGTGGGATCCGAGTCCCGCTCCACCGCCGGAGCGCCCGTGAGGAGCAGCCGTGCACGCCATCGCCGCAGAGCCCCGCTTCACCATCACCGCCCTCATCGCACCGCCCGAGCCGCTCGTCGACCGCGGCGACCGGCTCGACTTCATCCCCATCACCGGTGGCGAGGTCCGCGGAGACCTCACCGGCGAGGTGGTCCCCGGGGGCGGCGACTGGTGCTGCACCCGCAGCGACGGCGTCGTGGCCGTGGAGGCGCGCTACCTCGTGCGGACCGCGTCGGGCGGCCTCGTCGACGTCCACAACACCGGAGTGCTGCGGCCCGCCGAGGACGGCGCGGCGCCGTACTTCCTCACCACGCCGCGCTTCCGCACCGTCGACCCCGCCCTGCACTGGCTCACGGCCACGGTCTTCGTCGGGCAGGCGCACGTGGAGGGAGACCGCGTGGTCATCGAGGTGGCGGAGCTCGTGGTGCGGGCCTGAGCAACACCCCCGGGGGGTATCCTGCGCGGGTGGACCACCCCGTGGACGACCCCGCCGGCGCCGAGGCGCCCCACCACGGGTACTCGCACGCCAAGGACGCCCACCTCAAGCGCCTGCGCCGCATCGAGGGCCAGGTCCGCGGCCTGCAGCGCATGGTCGACGAGGACCAGTACTGCATCGACGTGCTGACCCAGGTCTCCGCGGCCACCAAGGCGCTGCAGCAGGTGGCGCTCGGGCTGCTCGAGGAGCACCTGTCCCACTGCGTGGTCGACGCCGCCCGCCGCGGCGGCCCCGAGGCCGAGGAGAAGGTCCGCGAGGCGTCGGCCGCCATCGCCCGCCTCGTCCGCTCGTGAAGGACAGCCGCCCCGGTCCGGGATCATGACGACGGCGAGCGCCGCCGGTCGCGCGCCGCTGCGGCGGCTGGTGGTGCTGCTGGGCGTGGTGGCGATGCACGCGCTGGCGGCGGCACCGCCGACGGCCGCCGCCAGCACGAGCGCTGCCGGGCACGCCGCGCCGTCCGGGCACGCTCTCGACGCGGTCGACGCCGTCCACCTCGACCACGGAGTGCACGGGGCGCACGAGCCGCCCGGCTCGCCGGCCCCTTCCCACCACGGCGACGGCCCCACCGCGTGCGACCTCAAGGCCGGCGGCGCCGCCAGCGGCGTGGCGCCGCTGGTGACCGCCCTGGCGGCCCACACCTCTGGAGCGACCGGCGACGTCCTGGCGCCGTCGTCGTCGTCCTGCAGCACCCACGGGCTCCCTCCCACCACGGGGCCACCAGGTCACGCCACCTCCTGCGTGCTGCGGACGTAGGAGCGCCCCGGCACCGGCCGCGCACGAGCGCTGGCCGGCGTCGCCGCGCGCCCACGACCACCCGCAGCACCCCGGAGGACCCCATGACCACCACGCCCGTGCCGTCCACGTCCGCGCCGTCCCCCCGCACCCGGCGGTCCCGCACGAAGGCCGCCCTGGCCGCCGCTGCGGCGGCCACCGCGCTGCTCGTCGCCGGGTGCGCCGGCTCGTCGGCGGCCGGCCACGACGGCCACGACGACCGGGCGGGAGCCGAGCACAGCGCTCCCGCCTCCACCACCTCGGCCAGCCCGAGCACGTCGGCAGCGCACAGCGACGTCGACGCCGCCTTCGCCCGCGACATGGTGGTGCACCACGAGGGCGCGCTCGACATGGCGGAGCTCGCCGTCGAGCGCGCGTCGACGCCTGAGGTCCGCGCCCTGGCGGAGCGGGTCCGCGCGGCCCAGCAGCCGGAGATCGACCTCATGCAGGGCTGGCTCGCCGCGTGGGGCGAGGACCCCGCCGGCGGTGAGCACGAGAGCCAGCACGGGGACCAGCACGGCGGCCACGGCGCGGACACGAGCTCGATGGGGATGTCGGAGCAGGACACGGCCGCGCTGGAGGCCGCGACGGGCACCGCCTTCGACAGGCTGTTCCTCCAGCAGATGACGGTGCACCACGAGGGCGCCGTCGAGATGGCCCGTGAAGAGCAGGTCAGCGGCAGCGACCCGCAGGCCAGGGCCCTCGCGCAGCGCATCGAGGCCGACCAGACCGCGGAGGTCGCTGAGATGGCCGCCCTGCTGGCGCAGCTCCCCGCCTGAGCGCGCGGACGTCAGCACCGGGGTGGTGGTGTCGGAGGACGGGTCTAGCGTCACTGCGACCAGGGCCGGACCGAGGTGGGGAGACGCCATGACCACGCTGGAAGACCGTCCGGGCACCGCGCTGCTCGTCGTCGACGTGCAGAACGACGTGGTCGGCGAGGCCCCGCGGCGCGACGAGGTGGTGAGCGCGATCGCGGGCCTCGTCGACCGCGCGCGCTCCGAGGGCGTGCCGGTGGTCTGGGTGCAGCACTCCGACGAGGGGATGCCGGAAGGCAGCGACGCCTGGAGGATCGTCGACCAGCTCCGGCCCGCCAGCGGGGAGCCGGTGGTGCAGAAGCGCTACGGCGACAGCTTCGAGGCCACCGACCTCGAGCAGGTGCTCGCCGAGCGGAGGGTCGGCCGGGTGGTGGTGACGGGGGCCGAGACCGACGCCTGCATCCGCTCCACCATCCACGGCGCCTTCACCCGCGGGTACGACGTGACGCTGGTGGCAGACGCCCACACCGCCGGCGACAAGAGCGCCTGGGGCGCTCCCCCGGTGGCGGACGTCGTCGCGCACACCAACCTGTACTGGCAGTTCCAGAGCGCGCCCGGGCGCACCGCGGAGGTCGCCGCGGCCGCCGACGTCACGCTGGGCTCCGGCGAGCGGGACGCCCCGGCGGCGGCGCGGTGATGACCCGCCGCGGCCTGATGGCCGCCTCGGCGGCCGTCGGATCAGCCGTCCTGGCCGCCTGCGGCTCCGGTGGCTCCAGCCCGTCGCCCTCTCGGACGACGACGACGTCGTCGTCCCCACCGGCTCCGTCCACGAGCAGCTCCGTGCCGACGGGGTCCGCTGCCGAGGGCGGCGCGCGGGTCCTCGCCGACCAGGCCTACGCCGACCCGGTGGACCGCGCGCACCTGCTCGACCTCTACCTGCCCGACCCCGCCGCAGCGCCCGGGCCCTGGCCGGTGGTGCTGTTCTTCCCCGGCTCCGCCTGGCTCAGCGGTGACGCCAAGGGCGGCCCCACCGAGCTCAGCGGCGGCACCACGGCGGCGCTGCTGGCGCAGCGCTGGGGACCCGCGGGGTTCGCGGTGGCGGGCGTCAACGTCCGCAGCAGCGCCCAGGCCACCTTCCCCGCGCAGCTGCACGACGCGAAGGCGGCCGTGCGGTACGTGCGCTCGCGCGCCGCGGAGCTCGGCCTGGATGCCGGGCGCGTCGTGACGATGGGCACGAGCAGCGGCGGCTGGTGCGCCTCGATGGCGGGGGTGGTCACCGGCGTCCCCGAGCTCGAGGGCGCCGACCTCGGCCACGCCGACCAGAGCAGCGCGGTGCAGGCCGTGGTGGACCTGTTCGGCCCGACGGACTTCACGGCGATGGACTCCCAGCGCGTCCCGGGCGGGGCGAGCCACGACGGCGCCGACTCCCCCGAGTCCGCTCTCATGGGGTTCCCGATCCAGTCCGACCCCGAGGCCACCCACCGCGCCGACCCCAGCCGCTACGTCACGGCGAGCAGCCCGCCGCTGTGGATCGCGCACGGCACCGCTGACCAGTCCGTGCCGCCGGGCCAGTCAGAGCTGCTCTTCGCCGCGTGCGAGCGCGCCGGCGCCTCGGCCGCGCTCACGCTCGTGGCGGGCGCGGGGCACACCGACGCCTACCTCGCCGACGGCGCGCCCGACCGCGAGGTCCGCACGACGCGCGCCGGTCAGACGACGTCCGGGACCGACCCCGACCCGACGTACGACGCCGTGCTCGCCTTCCTGCGCCAGTCGCTGGGCTGACGACGACGAAGGGCCCGACTTGGTGAGGTCGGGCCCTTCGACTGCTGTGCGCCCCCTGGGACTTGAACCCAGAACCCGCGGATTAAGAGTCCGCTGCTCTGCCAATTGAGCTAGAAGCGCTTGGTGCGAGGAAGATACTACCAGCCTTCGGCCCGTGCCCCCTCCCGGGTGGTGGACGTCCACCCGAGCAGCGCACCCGCAGGCATCGGGGGCGCGTGCCAGTAGCCCTGCGACTCGTCGCACTGCAGGTCGGCCAGGCGCGCCAGGGTCTGCGGGTCCTCCACGCCCTCGGCCACCACGCGCAGCCCCAGGGCGTGGGCCAGGTCCACTGTGCTCGCGGTGATCGCCGCCGCCCGGGGGTCGGTGAGGAGGTGCTGCGTGAAGGATCTGTCCAGCTTGAGCTCGCTGAACCGCATCCGGTGCAGCTGGGCCAGGGACGACCAGCCGGTGCCGAAGTCGTCGATGCTCGTGGCCACGCCGAGGTCCGCGAGCTCCGCCAGCACCTGGGAGGCGCGCTCGGTGTCGCGCACCAGCTCGGTCTCGGTGACCTCCAGCACCAGCCGCGAGGCGGGGACCCCGTGGCCCAGCAGGAGGGCGCCCAGCTCGCGGGCCAGACCGGTGTCGAGGAGGTCGGTGGCGGAGACGTTGACCGACACCCGCAGGTCGAGGCCCTGCCGGCGCCAGGCCGCGGCCTGCGCCACGGCCTGCGCGAGCACCGCGCCGGTGACCTGGCCGATGAGGCCGTGGTCCTCCGCCACGGGCAGGAACCGCGCCGGCGGCAGGAGGCCCAGCTCGGGGTGCTGCCAGCGCACCAGGGCCTCCACACCGGTGAGCGCCCCGTCGCACACCCGCACCTGCGGCTGGTAGTGCAGCACCAGCTCCCCCGCCACGAGCGCGCGGCGCAGGTCCTCGGCGGTGCGCAGGGCGTCCTCGCCGTCTCCGTGGACGTCGGGGTCGTAGACCACCCACCCGCCGCCGCTGCGCTTGGCCGCGTACATCGCCGCGTCGGCGCGGCGCAGCAGCTCCGAGCGCAGCGCCGCCAGACGGCCGTCTCCGGCGGGGGCTGGGCGGGGGTCGCCCCCGTGCACCACCAGGCCGACGCTGCCGCCGACGTGCACCGAGCCCGGCCCCACCCGGTAGGGCGCCTCGAGGGCCCGCACCAGGTGGGCGCCCCAGGACGCAGCGGACGCCGCCCCGGCCTCGCCGGGGTGCGGCGAGCCGGTGCCCGGCAGCAGCAGGGCGAACTCGTCACCCCCGAGCCGCCCGACCTCCGCGCCGGGCCCCGCGGCGTCGCGCAGGCGCACCGCCGCGGCGGCGAGCAGCTCGTCCCCGGCGGCGTGGCCGAGGCCGTCGTTGACCTCCTTGAACCTGTCCAGGTCCACCAGCACCACGGTGAACGGAACTCCCTGGGCCAGCACGGCGTCGATGCGGCCGAGCAGGCCGCGCCGGTTGGCCAGGCCCGTCAGGTCGTCGGTGCGGGCCTGGCGGAGCGTCTCGGCCAGCTGGTCGAGCTCACCGAGGTTGAGCAGCAGCCGGGTCGCCGCGCCCGCCGCTCCGAGCCCCGCCGTCGCCAGCGCCCACGCCAGCGGGGCGCTGCCGTCGCCACCGGTGCGCTGGAGCCCCGCGACGAGCACGACCGCCAGAGCGAGCACGACGACGCCGTAGGCCCCCACGGTGGCGGGTGCCCCCCGCACCACCTCGGGGGCGGCGAGCGCCGCCCGCTGCGTGCTCGCCACGACGAGGAGGAGCAGGGCGGCTGCCAGCGCGGTCAGAGTGCCGGGGAACGGGCTGCCGCTCGGGGACAGCACCAGGCCGAAGACCCCCAGGGTCGCGGGAACGCCGGCGGCGCAGACGAGCCAGGTGCTCAGGTCGCGCCCGCGGCGCGCCAGCAGCGCCGTCGACAGCACGGTCCCTCCCAGCACGACGCCCGCGGCGCTGGCCGCCAGCAGCAGCTGCGCCTGCCACCACGGAAGGCGCTCCAGCGGGCCGCCCAGCTGCTCCGCGAGCAGCCCGAACAGCGCCTGGCCGGTGAGCACGGCGCTCACGGCGTTGAGCCGGTCGTCGGGGTCCGCGGAGTGCGTCCGCGTGAGGTTCCACCGCACGAAGGCGCCGTACACCGGCAGGAAGCACACCAGCACCGCCGCCGCGGCCGGCACCCAGGGCAGGGCGGTGCCCGCCTGCTCGGGCAGGCCGCCCACGAGGAGGGGCTGCGCCACCAGGCCCGCCCCGAGGGTGCCGACCAGCAGCGCCACCGCACGCCACAGGCGCCGGTCGGTCGACGCCCGGCGCGCGCGGCTCGCCACGGCGGCGGTGCCGACGAGCCACAGCACGGCCAGACCGGTCGTCGTCACCGCGACGGCAGCGGTGCGGCCAGGAGTCGCCGGGCCGACCCGACCTCCTGCGCCCCCCGAGAGGTGGCCGAGGACGTCACCGAGGAGGACCACCGACAGCGCGACGCCGACGACGGCGAGGACGGCGCCGCGAGGCAGCCCCAGCACGCGGTCGGGGTGCCCACCTGGTCGTGCCACAAGACCCCCCGGACTCGTCACGGCCCTGTGCTCGAACCGCAGCAGCGCATCGGCACCGCGAGGCACCGGGTTGAGCCGCGAAGGGCCCGTTCGGGCGAGGGTTCCACCCGTCGGCCTCCCCGGCCACCCCCGCAGAGACCGCGCAGATGGCCCCCGCTGCGGGGCTTTACTGGGCTCAGCGGGGCTCAGCGGGGCTCAGCGGGGCTCAGCGGGGCTCAGCGGGGCTCAGCGGGGCTCAGCGGGGCTCGAGCCTCAGCTCCAGCCCGTCCCGGGCCCGCAGCGTCACCAGGGCCTCCAGCACCGGCTCACGTCCCGGCACCGGCCGCACCGCGCGGTCGCGCAGCAGCGCCGCGAGCACGAGGACCGCCTCGGTGAGGGCGAAGTCGCGCCCGATGCACAGCCTCGCCCCGGCGCCGAAGGGCAGGTAGGCGCCGCGCGGCACCTCCGGGCCCTCGCCGGTGAAGCGGCCCGGGTCGAAGCGCTCCGGGTCGGGGTGCGCGTCAGCCCGGCGCTGCAGCAGCCACGGGCTGACGATCACCAGCGTCCCGGCCGGCACGGCCACACCGTCGACCACGTCCTCGGCCTCCGAGCGGCGCGTCACCACCCAGGCCGGCGGGTACAGGCGCAGCGACTCGTCCACCACGGCCCGCGTCCACGGCAGCTCGCGCAGGTCCTCCCAGGTGGGAGCCCTGCGCGGAGCAGGGGCCGAGGGGCCGCCGGGGTTCCCGGGGACGCCGAGGACCCGGTCGAGCTCGGCGTGCAGCCGCTGCTGGGCCTCGGGGTGCTGCGCGAGCAGGTGCAGCGTCCAGGTGAGGCACGAGGCGACCGTCTCGTGACCGGCGATCACCATGGTCACCAGCTCGCCGCGGACCGCCTCGGGCGGCAGGCGGCCCTCGTCGACGGCGGCCAGCAGCAGGCCGAGCAGGTCGTCACCGAGCTCCCCCGTCGCGCGGCGCCGCGCGACCACGCGCTCCACCACCTCGTCCATCACCCGGTTCGCGCGCCGCAGCCGGCGCCGCGACGGTGTGGGCAGCCAGCCCGGCACCGGGGTGCGGGCCCGGGACACCACCACGCCGAGGGCCTCCAGGACGGCGGCGACCACGCGCTCGCCGTCGTCCACGCCCTCCGCGGTGACGTCACCGCCGAAGAGCGTGCGGCCGACCACCTCCAGCGTCGCCTGCAGGGCGGCGGCGTCGACGTCGACGACGCCCCCACCGGCTCCACCCGGCCCGTCCCCGGCCGCAGCCGCGCCCGCGTCCCAGCGGGCGCGCAGCCGCTCGGCGGCCGCGACGGACTGCTCGGCGACGGCGGCGAGCCCGGACCGGTGGAACGCCGGCTGCGCCACGCGGCGCGCCTCGCGCCAGGCGCTGCCGTCGCTGGTGAGCAGCCCGCTGCCGGTGACCAGTGAGAGCGCCCCGTACTGGACGGTCTGCTTGGTCCAGCCGCCGGCGTTCTCCACGAGCACGCGGCGGGCTCCCGCGACCGTGTTGACGAACAGCACCGGGGTGGTCGGCAGGGGGAAGGCGACGTGGTCGCCCCAGCGCTCGACGGCGCTGCGCAGGTACCCCAGCGGGTCGCGGCGGATGCCCAGCAGGTCGCGCAGCATGTCCCGCGGGAGCGGCCCGGGGGCGTCCAGCACGGTGTAGCGCGCGTTGGGTCGCGCAGCGCCCGGCCGCTCGCCCCGCTGCGCCGGGCGCTGGGACGCGCTCAGAGGTACAGGCCGGTGGAGCCGGCCTCCACGCGCGGGGCCGCCACGGCGTGCAGGTCGCGCTCGCGCAGCAGCACGTAGTCGCGGCCGGACAGCTCCACCTCGGCGCGGTCCTCCGGGTCGAAGAGCACCCGGTCACCCAGCTGGACCTGCCGCACGTGCTGGCCGACCGCGGACACCTCGCCCCACGAGAGGCGCTTGCCGACGGCAGCCGTGGCGGGGATGACGATGCCCGACCCCGAGCGCCGCTCCCCCGCCTCGCGGTCGAGGGCGACGAGCACCCTGTCGTGCAGCATGCGGATCGGCAGGCGACCGTCGTCGCCGGGGACCGCGCGCGAGGGCGACGAGCTGGCGGGCGTGGTGCTCACCCGCCGAAACTACCGCTGCCGGGGTCAGTGCCTGCGCTTGACGGCCAGCCCTGTGAACAGGCCGACCACCGCCACGACGGCACCGCCCACGGCGGCGAGGCGCTCGACGCGCAGCGCTCCGTCGGAGTCGAGCACCAGCTCCTTGGCCTTGCTCTTGGCGCTCTCCACGCCCTGCTGCGCCAGCGCCTTGGGCGCGACGCGGGCGGCGAGCTCGTCGACCGTGGACGCGAGGTGCTGCTGGTGGAGGCTGATCTCGCGCTCGAGGCGCGCGGGCTCGTCGGGCGGGACGCTCATGCTCGGCGACGCTAGTGGCTCCGGCGGCCTCCGGCAGCCCCGGCCCACCTGCTCGGACGCGCGACGACGCGCGAGGCGCCCGACAGGGGGCGTCCGATAACCTCCTGGACGTGGCAGACCGCCTCGAGCCGGGTGACCTCGCCCCGGACTTCACGCTCCCCGCGACCCACGGCGGCAGCTGGACGCTCTCCGAGCACCGCGGCCGTTCCGTCGTCGTCTACTTCTACCCCGCGGCGGGCACGCCGGGCTGCACCACGCAGGCCTGCGACTTCCGCGACAACCTCGGCTCGCTCAGCGCCGCCGGCTACGACGTCGTGGGCGTCTCCCCCGACCCGCTGGCGAAGCTCGACGCCTGGTCGGCCGAGGAGCAGCTGCCGTTCCCCCTCGCCAGCGACACCGAGCGCGGCGTGGTCCAGCGCTGGGGCGCCTGGGGCGAGAAGACGATGTACGGCCGCACCACCACGGGCCTGCTGCGCTCGACCGTGGTCGTCGGTCCGGACGGCGTGGTCACGCACGCGTCCTACAACGTCAAGGCGACCGGGCACGTGGCGCGGCTGCGCAAGGAGCTCGGCGTCGACTGACCCACCAGCACCCCGCCGACGCGCCGGCGGGGTGGGCGCGAGTGGTGAAACTGGCAGCCACGCAGGGTTTAGGTCCCTGTGCCTCACGGCGTGCGGGTTCGAGTCCCGCCTCGCGCACACCAGCGACGGCAGACCGCTGTCAGCCGCCGCCGACCACGCGCAGTGCGAGGACGGCGACGTCGTCGTCGGGCTCCTCGGGCAGCACCCTGGCCAGCACCGCGTCGCACAGCTCCTCCAGCGGCAGGTGGCCCTCCGCCTCCAGCGCCTGGCGCAGGTCCTCCAGGCCGGTGTCCAGCGAGGTGCCCCGCCGCTCCACCAGGCCGTCCGTGAAGAGCAGCACGGTGCTGCCCGGAGCCAGCTCCGTGGTGCGCTCGCGCCGGCTGGTGCCCGGGTCGATGCCCAGCAGCAGGTCGGTCTCGGCGTCCTCCAGCACCACCGCGGACCCGTCGGGCCGCAGGAGCATCGGCGGGGGGTGGCCCGCGTTCGACCAGACCAGCCGACGCGGTGCGTCCGCCGGGACGTCCGCGCAGCCGGGCCAGGGCTCGAGGCGGGCGACGACGGCGGTGGCCGAGGTCGCCAGCTCCAGCCCCTCCACCGCCTCGTCCACGCTGGTGAGCACCTGCGCCGGGCTCTGACCCGTCGCGTGGGCGATCCCGCGCACGAGTCCGCGGACCTGGCCCATGGCCGCGGCGGCGCGGGAGTCGTGGCCGATGACGTCGCCGATGACCAGCACCGTGCTGCCGTCGCGCTGGCGGAACGCGTCGTACCAGTCCCCGCCGATCCTCGCCTCGACGGCGGCGCTGACGTAGCGGACGGCCAGCTGCGCACCGCGCGGGCTGGGTGGCGCCGTGAGCAGGCTGCGCTGCAGCGCCGCGTTGAGCTCGGCCTGCTCCCCGTAGAGGCGGGCGTTGTCCAGCGCCAGGCCCGCGCGGCGCGCCACCTCCCGGGCTGTCTCCAGCTCCGCCTCGGGGCGCTCGGCCCCAGGAGCGGTGCGCACCAGCGCCATCGCGCCGAGCGTGCGGCCCCCGGCGTTGAGCGGCACCACCAGCACCGACGCCGGTGCGAGCACCTCCAGCAGTGACCTGGCCCCGTCGTCCCCCACCCAGTCACCCAGCGGGGGCAGCGCGGGCACGAGCACCTCGCGGCCGGTGCGCAGGCACACGGCGATCGCCGCCTCGCGGCTCATGGTGGCCGCCTGGTAGCCGGCGTAGCGCTCGAGGACCGGCTCGAGCCCGGGGTCGCGGTGGGCGAAGCCGAGGGTGCGGCGCAGACGGCCGGTCTGGACGAGCGTGACCGTGCACCAGTCCGCCAGCTCCGGCACCACGAGGTGCGCCAGCTCCCCCACGGCGATGCCCTGGTCCGAGCCGTGCGACAGCAGCTCGCTCACAGCCCCGAGCAGCTCCAGCCTGCTCACGGTGCGCAGGAGCTCCTCCTGGGCCCGGCGGCGCTCGGTGACGTCGATCAGGTGGACGTTCAGCTGGTCGCCCTCGGGCACCACGTGGACGGACAGCCACCGCTGGACCGTGGTCCCCCAGGCCTCGAAGGCCAGCGGTGCCCCGGTCCGCCGCGCCTGCTCGTACGCGGGTCCGAAGTCGTGGTCGCGGGAGTGGGGGAAGAGGTCCCAGAGCGACCGGCCGAGCACCTGCGCGCGGGGCGTCTCGAACAGCGCCTCCGCGGGCCGGTTGAGGCCGGTCACGCGGTCGTCGGCGTCGAGGCGGACCCAGCAGGGGGCGACGGCGTCGGGGAGGTCGTGCAGGTGCTCCTGGTCGGGCACGCCGGTCCTCCTCCCCCGTGGTGCGGTCACCGCGCCGCCACGGGACGTGGTGACGAGGGCCGCGCCATCCTGCCAGCGCGCGGGTCCGGCCGCGCTGGAGACCGACCGCACGGCGCAGCGGCCGCCCCGGGCGTCGGCTGTCCGGCTCAGCGGGGCGGTCGGCGGTGGGCGCGGACGGCGTCGGCCAGGTGGGGCGCGAGGGCGCGGAACGCCTGGCCGCGGTGGCTGACGGCGTCCTTCTGCTCCGGTGACAGCTCGGCGCAGCTGACCTGCGAGCCCTCCGGCACGAGCACGGGGTCGTACCCGAAGCCGCCCTCGCCGCGCGGCTCGCGCGCCAGGGAGCCGCGGAGCTCACCGAGCTCCACGTGCTCTCCGCCATCCGGGGTCACCACCGCGGCGGCGCACACGAAAGCGGCGCCGCGGTGCTCGTCAGGAACGTCGGAGACCTGGGCGAGCAGCAGCGCGAGGTTCGCCGCGTCGTCGCCGTGGCGGCCGGCCCACCGCGCCGAGAAGATGCCCGGGGAGCCGCCGAGCACGTCCACGGCGATGCCCGAGTCGTCCGCGACGGCCAGCAGGCCGGTGGCCGCGGCCACCGCGCGGGCCTTGAGGAGGGCGTTGCCGGCGAAGGTCACCTCCGTCTCGGCGACGTCCGGCACCTCCGGCAGCGACGGGTCTCCCACGGCGAGCAGCTCGACCCGCACGTCGGCGGGCAGGTGCGGCGCGAGGATGGCGCGCAGCTCGCCGACCTTGTGGGCGTTGCGCGTGGCGAGCACCACGCGCACCGGCTCGTCCAGCTCGTGGGCGCGGTCGTCCGCAGCACTGCCGCCCTCCCCCACCGCCCCGCTCACAGCCCGAGGGCCTCGCGCTGCAGGCGCGTCAGCTCGGCGCACCCGCCGGCGGCCAGCTCCAGCAGCGCGTCCAGCTCGGCCTTGGCGAACGGCTCGCCCTCGGCGGTGCCCTGCACCTCCACGAAGCGCCCGTCGCCGGTCATGACGACGTTCATGTCCGTCTGGGCGCGGACGTCCTCGACGTACTCGAGGTCGAGGACCGGCTGCCCGCGGTCGATGCCGACGCTCACCGCGGCGACGGAGCCGCGCAGCGGGTCCTTCCTGACGATGCCCTCCTCGCGCGCCCAGGTCACGGCGTCGTGGAGGGCCACGTAGGCGCCGGTGATGGCGGCGGTGCGGGTGCCGCCGTCGGCCTGGAGGACGTCGCAGTCGAGCACGACGGTGTTCTCGCCCAGCTTGGCGACGTCCACCGCGGCGCGCAGGGAGCGGCCCACGAGGCGGCTGATCTCCTGGGTCCGGCCCCCGACCTTGCCCTTGACGGACTCGCGGTCGCTGCGGGTGTTCGTGGCGCGCGGGAGCATCGCGTACTCGGCGGTGACCCAGCCGGAGCCGCTGCCCTTCTTCCAGCGCGGGACCCCCTCGGTGAGGGAGGCGACGCAGAGCACCTTCGTGCGGCCGAACTCCACGAGGACGCTGCCCTCGCCGGCCTCCAGGTAGCGGCGCGTGATCGTCACGTCGCGGAGCTGGTCGGGACGTCGTCCACCGGGCCTGCTGGTGCTCTCAGCCATGCTCACGAGCCTAGGACCCGCCCCCGACGCCCCCGCTCCCGCCGTCGTCCTCCCCCTCACCCCGGCCTTCTCGCACTTTCCGCGGCAAGTGCTAGAAGGAGGGGCCCGGAACCGCACCTTCCGCGGCAAGTGCGAGAAGAGGACGACGACGGGGGTGGCGTCCGGAGAGGGAGCTCCGGGTCAGAGGTGGTGGGTGGCGCCGGGACGAGCGAGGTCGGCGGGGCCGTCGAAGCGCGAGCGGACCTCCGCCAGCACCGCGTCGGGGTCGGCCCAGGGCGTCAGGTGCGTCGCCAGCACCGCACGGGCCCCCGCGCGGGCGGCGACGTCGCCGGCGCGGGCGCCCGACAGGTGGATCCCCCGCTCGAAGGGCAGGTCGTCGGTGAAGCTGGCCTCGACGAGCAGCAGGTCCACTCCCTCGGCGAGGTGGTCGAGGCCGGGGCAGTCGTCGGTGTCGCCGGTGTAGGCCAGCACCGCGGTGGCACCACCGCCGGCCTCCGCCGGGCCGGTCACCCGCAGGCCGTAGGCCTCCACCGGGTGCTCGACCAGAACCGGCTCGACCGTGAACGGCCCCACCTGCACCGGCACGCGGTCCGCCCAGGTGCCGAAGGCGTACTGCTCGGTCATGCCCGGGCCGTCGTCGGGGAGGTCGTAGGCCCGCGCCAGCCGTCCCGCGGCGCCGGCGGGCGCCCACAGCGGCATCGGCGCGCGCGGCTCGCCGCGGTGGGCGGCGGGACCGTACTTGATCGCCACGTACAGCGAGCAGGCGTCGAGGCAGTGGTCGGCGTGCAGGTGGGAGAGCAGCACGCCGTCCAGCGCCGTGAGGTCACCACCGGGCAGGTGCCGCTGCAGCGGCCCTGACGCGCCGCTGCCCAGGTCGAGCACCACCCGCCAGGTCCTGCCCGCCGGGTCGGCGGGGTCCTCGGCCTCCAGCAGGTAGCAGGACGCCGGGGAGTCCGGCCCCGGCACCGACCCCGAGCACCCGATGACCGTCAGCCTCACGCCACGCCTCCTTCTACCGGTTGCGCGCCAGCGGCGCGGTGATCTTGGGCAGCAGCCCGGTGTGGAGCACCGTGCGGTGCCGCTCGGCCCGCAGCTGCGCCGGCGCCGCCGTCCCGAGGAAGCGCCGCGCCAGCACCGCGAAGCGCTCCGGGTCCGCCGTGGTGAGCCAGCGGTGCTCCGGCTCCGGGAGCCCGTCGGGGCGCAGCGCGTCGCGCGCGGTGAGCTCCCGGTAGACGGCCTTGGCGGTCTCCTCGGCGCTGGAGACCAGCGTGACGCCGTCGCCCATGACGTAGGAGATGACGCCGGTGAGCAGCGGGTAGTGCGTGCAGCCCAGCACCAGGGTGTCGACCCCGGCCGCCTGCACCGGCGCCAGCTGCTCGCGCGCCGCCTCCACCAGCTCCGGGCCCGAGGTGACACCCGCCTCGACGAAGTCCACGAAGCGCGGGCACGGCGTCGTCGTCGTCGTGATCCCCGGTGCGGCGGCGAAGGCGTCGGCGTAGGCGCCGGACGTGGCGGTCGCGGAGGTGCAGATGACGCCCACCCGACCGGTCCTGGTGCTCGCCACCGCGCGGCGCACGGCCGGGCGGATCACCTCGACGACGGGCACGGAGTAGCGCTCCCGCGCGTCGTGCAGCACCGCGGCGCTGGCGGTGTTGCACGCGATGACCAGCAGCTTCACTCCGGAGGCGACCAGCTCGTCGAGGCACTCCAGCGCGTAGGCGCGCACGTGCGCGAGCGGTCTCGGACCGTAGGGCGCGCGCGCGGTGTCTCCGAGGTAGACCACGGCCTCGGCAGGCAGCTGGTCGAGCACGGCGCGCGCCACGGTGAGGCCGCCGACGCCGGAGTCGAAGATGCCGATGGGCGCGGCGGAGCCGGGGTGCACGGGGGAAGGCTAGGCCGGACCTAGGCGGTGAGCACCATCCGGAAGCGCGGACGGCCCGCCATCATCGCGTCGAACGCGTCCTGGGCGTCCTCCAGCGGCGCCTCCTCGACCATCGGGCGCACGCCGGTGAGCGCGGCGAAGCGCAGCGCGTCCTCGGAGTCCTTCGAGGTGCCGCTGGCGTGGCCCGCGACCGTGCGGCTGGCGAGGATGAGGTCGGCGGCGCCCAGCGCCAGCGGCTGCTGCGGCACCCCGACGACGACGAGGCGCCCGCGCGGGCGCAGCCCGCCCACGGTGCCGGTGATCGCGTCGGCGTCGGTGACGGTGGCCAGCACGGCCGCGGCGCCGCCCAGGCGCTGCAGCGCACCGGCCACGCCCCCGTCCCCGGCAGCCGTGGAGTCGACGTAGTGGTGCGCGCCGAGGCGCTCGGCGAACTCACCCTTCTCGGCCCCGCGGGCCACCGCGACCACCTCGAAGCCCATCTTCGCGGCGTACTGCACGCCCAGGTGCCCCAGTCCGCCCAGGCCGATGACGGCCACGAGGTCGCCCGCCAGCGCCCCGGAGGTCCGCAGGCCGTGGAACGTGGTGACGCCGGCGCACATGAGCGGCGCGGCCTCGGCGTCGGTGAGCGCGTCCGGCACCGCGGCAAGGGCATCGGCAGGAGCCAGCACGTGGTCGGCGTAGCCGCCGTCGGAGGACAGGCCCGTGACGCGGCCCTCGACGCAGGAGATGAAGTCACCGCGGCGGCAGGGGTCGCAGCGGTAGCAGGCGCCGCCGAACCAGCCGATGCCGACGCGCTGGCCCACCTGCCACTGCGGCACGTCCTCACCGACCGCCTCGACGCGGCCGGCGACCTCGTGCCCGGGCACCCGCGGGAAGCCGCCCATCCCGCCGACCGCCATGGCGTCGCTGTGGCAGACGCCGCACGCGGCGACACGCACCAGCACCTGCCCGCGCCCCGGCGAGGGCACCTCCCGCTCCACCAGCTGGAGACCGGACTGCTGACCGCTGACCTGGATCGCTCGCACCCGACCTGTCTACCCGCGCGGGCCGGTCCCGGCGCGCCGAGCCCGGCCCGCGGCGCCTCAGCGCGCGGCCCGCCCCCGCCGGGACGTCAGCGCGGAGACCAGGGACTCCTGCAGCCAGGTGAGGAAGTCGTAGACCGACGCCATCCACACGCGCGGGTCCTCGGGGTCGCGGGAGGCGGCCTCGGCGAGCACCAGCTCGGCGTCGTCGTCGGCGCGCAGGCCCAGCCGCTCGGCCAGCACCAGGCGCACGTCGGTGAGCGAGACCAGCCAGGCGTGGGCCTCGTCAGGGTCCAGCACGAAGGCACCGGGGCGGGCGAGCGTGGCGCGGGCGCGCTCCAGCGCCTCGCGCTTGCGGGCGCGCAGGCCCTTCTCCGTGAGGCGGCGGAACTCGCGGGCGGCGTCGGGGTCGTCCTTGGCGCCCTGCGGCAGCAGCCGCGCCACGGCCGGGTCGGCCGGCGGCGTGGTGGGGCCGCCGATGCCGACGAGCGCCTCCAGCGGGTCCGCGGAGGGGGTGCTGCCGTCGTCGAGGAGCTCGGCCACCTCCGCCAGCAGGCCGGCCAGGAGGGCCCGCTCGTCGTCGTCGAGGGTGGCGGTGACCCCGCGGCGGGTGCTCTCGAAGCGGCGCGCCACGGTCAGGAGTCCTTCGCGAAGGTGGCCCACAGGCCGTAGGCGTGCATGGCCTCGGTGTCGCGCTCCATCTCCTCGCGGCTGCCGCTGGAGACCACCGCGCGGCCCGCCTCGTGCACGTCGCGCATGAGCTTCTCGGCCTTCTCCTTCGGGTGGCCGAAGTACGTCTGGAAGACGTAGGTCACGTACGACATGAGGTTGACGGGGTCGTTCCACACGATGGTGACCCAGGGCTTGGCCAGCTCGCCGTCGGGCGCCGCGACGCGCTCCTCGGCCTCGGCCGGTGCAGCGGTGGCGACGACGGGCGCTGCAGCAGCAGCGACCAGCACGGGCTGTCGACAGGCCATCACCGTGCGTCCGTCCGGTGGGTGCTCACGCGCGCCCATCCTACGGTGACCCCGTGGAGACGACCCTGCCCAGCACCGCGCTGCTGACGGACGCGTACGAGCTGACCATGCTGGAGTCCGCCCTGCGCAGCGGCGCGGCCCAGCGGCACTGCACCTTCGAGGTCTTCGCGCGGCGCCTGCCCGACGGCCGCCGCTACGGCGTGGTCGCGGGGACCGCGCGCGTGCTCGACGCGCTGGAGCGGTTCCGCTTCGACGAGCCGGTGCTGGAGGCCCTGCGCGCGGCCGGCCGGCTGTCGCAGCAGACGCTGGAGCACCTGGCCGCCTGGCGCTTCACCGGCGACGTCGACGGCTACGCCGAGGGCGAGGTGTACTTCCCCGGCTCCCCCGTGCTGACCGTCACCGGCACCTTCGAGGAGGCCGTGGTGCTGGAGACCCTCGTGCTGGCGGTCCTCAACCACGACTCGGCCGTCGCGTCCGCCGCCGCCCGCATGGTGGTGTCCGCCGGTGACCGGCCGATCATCGAGATGGGCAGCCGCCGCACCCACGAGGAGGCCGCCGTGGCCTCCGCGCGGGCAGCGCACCTGGCGGGCTTCGCGTCCACCAGCAACCTCGAGGCGGGCCGGCGGTACGGCGTGCCGACCTCGGGCACCTCGGCGCACGCGTTCACGCTCCTCCACGACTCCGAGGAGGAGGCGTTCCGCGCGCAGGTGGCGGCGCTCGGCACGGGCACCACGCTGCTGGTGGACACCTACGACATCCGCGCCGGCGTCGAGACCGCGGTGCGGGTGGCGGGGCCGGAGCTGGGTGCGGTGCGCATCGACTCCGGCGACCTCGCCGTCCTGGCCGTGCAGGTGCGCCAGCAGCTCGACTCCCTGGGCGCCACGGGCACCCGGATCGTGCTGTCCGGAGACCTGGACGAGTTCGGCATCGCCGCGCTGCGCGCCGCCCCCGTCGACGCCTACGGCGTCGGCACCTCGGTCGTGCAGGGCTCCGGGTCACCCACCGCGGGCATGGTCTACAAGCTGGTCGAGGTCGACGGGCGCCCGGTGGCCAAGCGCTCGGAGTCCAAGGCGAGCCACGGCGGGCGCAAGTGGGCCGTGCGCCGGCACCGCAGCTCGGGCACCGCGACCGAGGAGGTCGTCAGCGCCGGAGGTCCCCCGCCCGCCGAGCCGGGTGACCGCGCGCTGCAGGTGCCGCTGGTGCGTGGCGGTGAGCGCGTCGGCCCCGCCTCCAGCGGCTCAGGGCTGCAGGCAGCGCGCGACCACCTCGGAGAGGTGCTCGTCAGCCTGCCGTGGGAGGGCCTGGCCCTGTCCAAGGGAGACCCGGCCGTGCCGACCCGCGTGCTCCCGCCGGTCTGAGGAGACCGACGACGACGACGGAGCGGCGGCGCGTCAGTGGGCTGCGCCGCCGCGCCCGAGCGGCTCGGCCTGCGGCAGCCCGGCCTGGATGCGGGCCAGCCGCTCCTGCTGCCGGCGCTTGGAGGCGATCTGCGCGGAGGCCACCAGGCCGACCGCGATCATCACGATGCCGCCGAACTTCGAGATGTTGTGCAGGGTCGAGATGTCGCCGTTGAGCAGGCCCAGGAAGACCAGCACGGACCCGACACCCATGAGCCAGTAAGCGATCGCCACGCCCCCGATCCTGCCAGGTGCGGCCCCCGCAGCGCTCGCGCGCCCCGCGGGGCCGTTCAGCCGACGTCGAGGGCCAGCAGGTCGTCCTCGGTCTCGCGGCGGACCAGCACGCGGCTCTGGCCGTCCTTGACGGCGACCACGGGCGGGCGCGGCACGTGGTTGTACTGGCTGGCCATGCTGTGGCAGTAGGCGCCAGTGGCGGGCACCACGAGCAGGTCGCCGGCGGCCAGGTCCTCCGGGAGGAACTCGTCCTTGACCACCACGTCACCGCTCTCGCAGTGCTTGCCCACCACGCGGCTCAGCACGGGCCGCTCGCCCGAGCGGCGCCCGCCGAGCGTGGCGGAGTAGTCCGCGTCGTACAGGGCGGTGCGGATGTTGTCGCTCATCCCGCCGTCCACGGCCACGTAGCGCCGGTGCAGGCCGCCGTCCAGCGCGACGTCCTTGGTGGAGCCCACGCGGTACAGCGTCACGCCGGCCGGGCCGGCGATGGCCCGCCCGGGCTCCACGGAGACCTTGGGCACCGCCACCCCGAGCTGCGCGCACGCGGCGGTGACGACCTCGGCCATGCCGCGCGCCAGGTCCGCCGGGCTCAGCGGGGCGTCCTGGGTGGTGTAGGCGATGCCGAAGCCGCCGCCCAGGTCGATCTCGGGCAGCTCCACCCCGTGCTCGGCCAGCACCTGCGCGTGCAGGCCCAGGAGGCGGCGGGCGGCCACCTCGAAGCCGGAGACGTCGAAGATCTGGCTGCCGATGTGGCTGTGCAGCCCGCGCAGCTCCAGCTCGGGGCGCGCGAGCACCCGGCGGACCGCCTCGGCGGCCTGCCCGGAGGCCAGGGAGAGGCCGAACTTCTGGTCCTCGTGGGCCGTGGCGATGTAGTCGTGGGTGTGCGCCTCGACGCCGACGGTGGTGCGGATGAGCACGCCCTGGCGCACACCGGCGTCGCGGGCGGCGTCGGCGGTCCTGTCGATGTCGTGGAAGCCGTCGACGACGACCTTGCCCACCCCGGCGCGCACGGCGCGGGTGATCTCGTCGTCGGACTTGTTGTTGCCGTGCAGCAGCACGTGCGCCGGGTCGGTGCCGCCGCGCAGCGCCACCGCCAGCTCCCCGCCCGTGCAGGCGTCGTAGCGCAGGCCGTCCTCGGCGAGCCACCGGGCCACGGCCGTGCACGTGAAGGCCTTCGCCGCGTAGTACACGTCGGCGCCGCCGCAGGCGTCGGCGAACGCCTCCGCGAAGGCGTCGCGGAACGCCGTGGCGCGGGCGCGGAAGTCCGCCTCGTCCACCACGTAGGCGGGGGTGCCGTGCTGGGCGGCCAGCTCGGTGACGGGGACACCGCCGACGCTGACGACGCCGTCGGCGCCGCGCCGCGCCGTGCTCGGCCACAGCGAGGGGAGGAGGTCGTTCGGGTCGTCGGGCTCGGTCAGCCAGCCGGGGCCACCGAGGCCCGCGGCGTGCTGCGGCCCGGCAGGGTGTGCTCTCACAGGACGCTCTCCTCGATCACATGCGGTCCGGGGCGGAGACGCCCAGCAGCGCCAGGCCGTTGGCCAGCACCGTGCGGGTGGCGTCGTTGAGCCACAGGCGGGTGCGGTGGACGTCGGTGACGGCCTCCTCGCCCATCGGCGTCACGCGGCGCTCGTCGTACCACTTGTGGTAGCTGCCGGCGAGGGCCTCCAGGTAGCGGGCCACGCGGTGCGGCTCGCGCAGCTCGGCGGCCTGCGCCACCGCGCGGGGGAAGTCGCCGATGGCGGCCAGCAGCGCGGACTCGGTGGCGTGGTCGAGCACCGACGGGTCGAAGCCGTCCTCGGTGCGCACACCCAGGTCGCGGGCGTTGCGGCCCACCCCGGAGGTGCGGGCGTGGGCGTACTGCACGTAGAAGACGGGGTTGTCGTTGGTGCGCTTGACCAGCAGGTCGAGGTCGACGTCGATCTGGGAGTCGACGCTGGAGCGGACCAGGGCGTACCGGGCGGCGTCCACGCCCACGGCCCCGACGAGGTCCTCCATCGTCACCACGGTGCCGGCGCGCTTGCTCATGCGGACGGGCACGCCGTCGCGGACGAGGTTGACCATCTGACCGATGAGCACCTCCACCACCGCGGGGTCGTCACCGAACGCGGCAGCGGCGGCCTTGAGGCGGGCGACGTAGCCGTGGTGATCGGCGCCCAGCAGGTAGATGCACAGGTCGAAGCCGCGGGCGCGCTTGTCGCGCAGGTAGGCGAGGTCACCGGCCACGTAGGCGGGGTTGCCGTCGGACTTGATGACGACGCGGTCCTTGTCGTCGCCGAACTCCGTGGAGCGCAGCCACCACGCGCCGTCGGACTCGAAGAGGCGGCCCGAGTCCTTCAGCTGCTGCACCACCGACGCCACCGCGCCGGAGGTGTGCAGGGAGTCCTCGTGGAAGTAGACGTCGAAGTCGACCCGGAAGTCGTGCAGGCTGCCCTTGACCTCGTCGAACATGAGCGCCACGCCGCGGCTGCGGAAGGCCTCCAGCGCCTCCGCCTCGGGCAGGGTGCTCGGGTCCGGCGCCCCGGCGGCGAGCGCGTCGCGGACGATCGTGGAGGCGATCTCCTCGATGTAGTCGCCCCCGTAGCCGTCCTCGGGGGCCTCCTGGCCGAGCGCGCGGGCCAGCAGCGAGCGGGCGAACCTGTCGATCTGGGCGCCGTGGTCGTTGAAGTAGTACTCACGGGTGACGTCGGCGCCGACCGCCTGGAGCACACGGGCCAGGGAGTCTCCGACGGCGGCCCAGCGGGTGCCGCCCAGGTGCACCGGGCCGGTGGGGTTGGCGGACACGAACTCGAGGTTGACCCTCCGTCCGGCCAGGGCCTCGGTGCGGCCGTAGGCGGGACCCGCCTCCACCACGGTGCGGGCGAGCTCGCCAGCGGCGGCGGCGTCGAGGACGACGTTGAGGAAGCCCGGACCGGCCACGTCGACGCTCTTCACGCCAGCCACGCCGGACAGGCGCACGGCGAGCACCTCGGCGACCTTCCGGGGCGGCACACCGGCGGGCTTGGACAGCTGCAGCGCCACCGAGGTGGCCCAGTCGCCGTGGTCGCGGTTGCGCGGCCTCTCGACCTTGACGGCCTGCGGGACGGCGCCCGCCGGGAGGCTCAGCTCACCGGCGTCGACGGCGCCGGTGAGGCAGGCGCGGATGGCTGCCGACAGCTCCTCGGGGGTCACTCCCCCAGGTTACTGGCGCCTACTGGCGCACCGGTGCCGCGCTGGCGCCCCGCGGGGGCCTGCCGGCGGCGGCGAGGTCCTCGACGACCTGGATGAGCGCCGTGGGCTCGAAGGGCTTGGCGACCAGCGCGTCGACGCCCACCTGCACGGCGCGGGCGCGCTGGTGGGCCTGCACGCTGGCGGTGACCATCACCACGGGGATGTCGGCCAGGGCCGGGTCGCGGCGGATCTCCGCCACGGCGCTCCACCCGTCGCGCGGCTCCATGACGGCGTCCATGGTCACGACGTCCGGGCGCGGCGCGGCGGGGTCGCGCAGGCGGACGAGGCACTCCTCGCCGTCAGCCGCCTCGTCGACCTCGTGCCCCTCGAGCTCGAGGTTGAGGCGGATGAGCATGCGGATCTGCGCCGTGTCGTCGACGACCAGCACCAGGGCCACGAGCCGAGGATAGGAGCCGCCTCCGAGCCCCGCCCGTCAGCGACCTGTCAACGGCCCGTCAACGGTCCGTCAACGACCCGTCACCAGGCGACGGAGAGGTACTGGGTCTCCAGGTACTCCTCCACGCCCGCGCGGGCGCCCTCGCGGCCGATCCCGGACTGCTTCATCCCGCCGAACGGCGCCGCGGGGTCCGAGACCAGCCCGCGGTTGACGCCGACCATGCCGGCCTCGACCTCCTCCGAGAAGCGCAGCGCCTCGCCGAGCGGGCCGAACACGTACGCCGCGAGACCCATCTCGGAACCGTTGACGCGCTCCAGCAGCCCGTCCCACCCGGTGGTGGCGCCCCAGGAGTCGTCGAAGACGACGACGGGGGCCACCGGTCCGAACAGCTCCTCGTCCAGCACGTCGGCGTCGGCGGGCACGTCGACCAGCAGCACCGGGGCGAGGAAGTGGCCGGTGAGGTGCCCGGGGACGGCGGCGCGCGCGGCGACGCGCGCGCCCTGCGCGAGGGCGCCGTCCACGAGCGCCTCGACGCCCGCGCGCTCGCGCTCGGAGATGAGCGGGCCCACCTGCGCGCCCGTGCTCGCCGGCCCCACGGTGAGCGCCTCGACGGCGGCGCCGAACCGCGCGGTGAACTCCTGCGCGAGGGAGGCGTGCACGTAGAAGCGGTTGGCCGCGGTGCAGGCCTGGCCCCCGCCGCGGAACTTCGCGGTCATCGCACCGGCAACCGCGGCCTCGACGTCCGCTCCGGGCAGGACGACGAAGGGGGCGTTGCCGCCGAGCTCCATCGAGGTGGTCAGCACGCGGTCGGCGGCCTGGCGCAGCAGGAGCCGGCCCACGCCGGTGGACCCGGTGAAGGACAGCTTGCGGACGCGCTCGTCGGTCAGCCAGGTGGACACCACCGCGCCGGGGTCCGTGGTGGGGACGAGGTTGACGACGCCGTCGGGCACGCCCGCCTCTGCCAGCAGGCGCACCACGGCCACGGCCGTCAGCGGCGTCTGGGCGGCGGGCTTGAGCACCGCGGTGCACCCCGCGGCGAGCGCCGGGGCGATCTTGCGGGCGGCCATGGCCGCCGGGAAGTTCCACGGCGTCACGAGCGCGGCCACGCCCACCGGGCGGTGGGTCACGACCGTGCGGGTGCCGCCCGCGGGCGAGCTGCCGAAGTCCCCGTGGGGGCGCACGGCCTCCTCGGCGTACCAGCGGAAGAACTCCGCGGAGTAGAGGACCTCGCCGCGGGCGTCGGCCAGCGACTTGCCGTTCTCGGCGCTGACCAGGGCGGCGAGGCGGTCGGCGTCGCGCACGAGCAGCTCGAAGGCGTGGCGCAGCACCTCGGCGCGCTCGCGCGGCGGGGTGCGCCGCCAGGCGTCGAAGGCGGCCGCGGCGGCGTCCACGGCGGCCGTCGCGTCCGCGGCGGTCCCGTCGGAGACGTGCGCGAGCACCTCGAGGGTGGCCGGGTCCTCCACCGGGAAGGTGCCGGCTCCGGACAGGGCGCGACCCCCGACGAGGACGGCGCGGGCGGGCTCGAGCTCGGCGATCAGGACCTCGAGGGCGGGGCCGTGCGCGAGGTCGGCGCCGGGACCGGCCGGCGCGGCCGGGCGGTGCTCGACGGCGGTCACCGGGCGCTCGCCGTCGTCGTCGAGGTGGCCGCGAAGGCGGCGTCGAGCACGTCGAAGGCGTCGTGGAGCAGCTCGTCGCTGATCGTCAGCGGCGGCAGGAAGCGAAGCACGTTGCCGTGGGTGCCGCAGGTCAGCACGATGACGCCCTGCGCCTTGGCGGCGCCGGCGACCGCCGCGGCGAGCGCCGGGTCGGGGGTGAGGCCGTCCGCGCCGACCAGCTCCACGGCCAGCATCGCGCCGCGGCCACGCACGTCCCCGACGCGGCTGTCACGGGCGGCCAGCGCGTGCAGGCGCCCCGTGACCAGCGCCTCCACGGCGCGGGCGCGCTGCAGCAGTCCGTCGCGCTCGACGCTGTCCAGCGCCGCCAGCGCCGCGGCGCAGGCGACGGGGTTGCCGCCGTAGGTGCCGCCGAGCCCGCCGGTGTGGACGGCGTCGACCAGCTCGGCGCGGCCGGTGACGGCCGACAGCGGCATGCCCCCGGCGACGCCCTTGGCCACCACGACGAGGTCGGGGACGACGCCCTCGCGGTCGCAGGCGAACCAGTCCCCGGTGCGGGCGACGCCCGTCTGCACCTCGTCGGCCACGAACAGCGCGCCGCTCTGGCGGCACCACGCGGCCAGCGCGGGCAGGAAGCCGGGCGCGGGCTCGATGAAGCCGCCCTCGCCCTGGACGGGCTCGATGACCACGCAGGCGACCTGGTCGGCGCCGACCTGCGCCTCGATGACGGCGATGGCGCGGGCCGCGGCCTGCTCGCCGGTCATGCCCTCGGGGTCGCGGAAGGGGTAGCTCATCGGGGCGCGGTAGACCTCGCCGGCGAAGGGGCCGAAGCCGCTCTTGTAGGGCATGGCCTTGGCGGTCATGGCCATCGTGAGGTTGGTGCGGCCGTGGTAGGCGTGGTCGAAGACGACGACGGCGTCGCGCCCGGTGGCGTGCCGGGCGATCTTGACGGCGTTCTCGACCGCCTCGGCGCCGGAGTTGAACAGGGCCGTCTTCTTGGCGTGGTCACCGGGGGTGACCTCGTTGAGCTTCTCGGCCACGGCCACGTACGGCTCGTAGGGGGTGACCATGAAGCAGGTGTGGGTGAAGGCCGCCACCTGCTCCTGGACGGCGGCCACCACGGCCGGGTTGCTCGCGCCGACCGTGGTCACGGCGATGCCGGAGCCGAGGTCGACGAAGCGGTTGCCGTCGACGTCCTCGACGATCCCGCCGCCGGCGCGCGCTGCGAAGACGGGCACCGTGGTGCCGACGCCACCCGCGACGGCGGAGGTCTTGCGGGCCATGAGCGCTCGCGAGCGCGGGCCGGGCAGCTCGGTGGCGAGGTGGCGCGACTGCGGCAGCGCGTCGAGGAGGGGCGCGCCGTTCGAGCCGGTGGTGCCGGAGGGCGTGCGGTCGGCGAGCTGGGTCACGGGGCGCTCCTCGTCGAGGTCTGGTCGGGCGGGCGGCTGGTCGCTGTGCCGCGCTCGCCGTCCTCGGTCAGCGTGGAGCTGCGCCGGTCATGCCGTCCAATGCCGGCGGTCTCGCTCCACCATGCCTGCGGGGCATGCGGGTGGAGGGGCGGTCACCGCCTGGACGCGGCGGCCCGCGCTCTGGCAGAACAGCGGTCGTGGAGCTTCGCACCCTGGGCTACTTCGTCGCGACGGCCGACGCCGGCACGGTCAGCGCCGCCGCCGAGCGCGTGCACGTGACGCAGCCGTCGCTGTCCCGCCAGCTGCGCGGCCTCGAGCGCGAGCTGGGGGTGGCCCTCTTCGAGCGGGGGCAGCGGCGGCTGGAGCTGTCCTCGGCCGGGCGGGCGCTGCTGCCGCGCGCCCGGGCGCTGCTCGACGACGCCGAGGCGCTGCGCCGCGCCGCGCGCGTCCACGCCCGCGGGGCGCTGGAGCGGGTGACGGTGGCGGCTCCGACCACCACGCTCACCGACGTCGTCTCGCCGTTCCTCACCACGCTGGCCCCCGACGACCCGGTGCCCTCCGTGCGCGAGACCGACGGCGCGTCCGCGCAGGAGGCGCTGCGCGCCGGCGCCGACCTCGTCATCGTGGCCGGTCGTCCGCCGCGCCCGCTGGCGTCCCGCGCCCTGCCGCCGCTGCCGGTGTGGGCCTACCTGCCCGCCGACCACCCCTGGGCCGGCGGCGACGGCGTCGACGGCGTGCGGCGCGTGGGCCTGGCGGCGCTGGCCGAGCAGCCGCTCGTCGTCCTGCCCACCAGCCACCCGGCGCGCCGGGTGCTCGACGCGGCCCTGACCACGGCCGGGCTCGACGCCCCCCGCCTGCTCGAGGCCAGCAACGGCACCGTGGCGCAGGCGCTCAGCGCGGCAGGTCGCGGGGTGGCCGTGGTCTCCGACGACCCGCGCTTCGACCTGGCCCGCGTCGCCGTCTCCCTGACCGGCACCGGCGACGACGATGACGACGACGAGCTGCGCGTCCTGCTGCACTGCGCCTGGGACCCGCGGCACCCCGCGGCCGGGGTGCTGGCGGCACTGGCCACGCGGATCAGCGACTTCGTCCTCGCCCGCTACCCCTCGTGATCACAGGTCGCCTCACACCGGGCAGGTGGTCGGCGACCTGTGATCACGGCGGGAGGGTTCAGCCGGCGGTGCGGATGAGCTTCTTGTTGACGAACTCGTCAGCGGCCAGCGTTCCCATCTCGCGGGAGGTCCCGCTGCGCTTCACACCGCCGAAGGGCAGCTCCGGGGAGTCGGCGAGCACGCAGTTGACGAACACCATGCCGGCCTCGATCTTGTCCGCCACCCGCTCGGCCTGCTCGGCGTCGGTGGTGAAGACGTAGGAGCCCAGGCCGTAGGCGGTGTCGTTGGCGAGCTCCACGGCGTCGTCCTCGTCCGCCACGCGGTACACCACGGCCACCGGACCGAAGAGCTCCTCCGAGTAGGCCGGGTTGCCCGGGACCACGTCGGTGAGCACGGTCGGTGCGTAGAAGGCGCCGTCGCGGGTGCCGCCGGTCACCAGCGTCGCCCCGGCGGCCACGGCGCGGTCCACCTGGTCGGCCAGGCGCTCGGCGGCGGCCAGCGAGCTCAGCGGTCCGAGGTCGGTGCCGTCGGCGAACGGGTCTCCCGTGGTCGCCTCGGCCATCTTGGCGGTCAGCTTGTCGACGAAGGGCTCGTAGAGGTCGTCCACCACGATGAAGCGCTTGGCGGCGTTGCAGGACTGCCCGGTGTTGTCCAGCCGCGCCGCCACGGCGGACTCCACGACGGAGTCGAGGTCGTCGGTGGACAGCAGCACGAACGGGTCGGAGCCGCCCAGCTCCAGGGCGACCTTCTTGAGGTGCCGCCCGGCGATCTCGGCCACGGCGGCGCCGGCGCGCTCGGAGCCGGTCAGCGAGACCCCGGCGACGCGCGGGTCGCCGATGACCGCGGCGGCCTGGTCGTTGGACAGGCGCACGTTGACGTAGGCGCCGCGCGGCACGCCGAGCTCGGCGCCGGCGTCGTCGAACGCCTTCTGGATCAGCTCCGCCGAGACCGGGCACTGCGGGGCGTGCTTGAGGATGATCGTGTTGCCCACCACGAGGTTCGGGCCCGCGAACCGGGCGACCTGGTAGTAGGGGAAGTTCCACGGCATGATCCCCAGCAGCGGGCCCAGGGAGGCGCGGCGCACCACGGCGGTGCCCTCACCGCCCAGCAGGTCGATGGGCTGGTCGGCGGTGAGCTGCTCGGCGCGGTCGGCGTAGTACTCGTAGATGTCCGCGGCGAAGTCGACCTCGCCGAGGGCGGCCTCCTTCGGCTTGCCCATCTCGCGCACGATCGCGTCGGCCAGCTCCTCGCGGCGCTCCCGGTGCAGCGCGGCGACGCGGCGCACCAGCTCGCCGCGCTGGGCGGCGGTGGCCGAGCGCGACCAGCCGCGGTGGGCGTCGGCGGCGGCGGCGATCGCCGCCTCGACCTCGGTGTCGGTGGCGGTGGGGTAGGAGTCCAGCTCCTCGCCGGTGGCGGGGTTGACGACCCGGTACTCGCTGGTGGCGCTCATGCGTGCTCCCTGTCGGTGCGGTCTGGGCTGAGGTGTGGGCTGAGGTCAGCGGTGCTGTCGCTGCGGCGCAGCGTCTCAGAGCGGAAGAAGGCGGGTGACACCAGGCGCTGGGCCACCATGAGGACGGCACCCAGCCCGATCACCCCGACGCCCAGGACGAACACCAGGCCGACCCCGCCGACGGAGGAGCCGCTGCCGTACTCGGGGTCGGTGCTGTCCACCAGCGTGGTCACGAAGAGCACCGCCAGGACCACGCCGCCCACGAGCGGGCAGAGCAGCGTGAACAGGGCCGAGCGCACGGACGTCCACCACTGCCGGCGGAAGTACCAGACGCAGGCGAAGGCGGTGGTGCCGTAGTAGAAGCAGATCATCATGCCGAGCGCGGTGATGGTGTCCCACAGGACGTTCTCGCTGACCACGCGCATCACCGCGTAGAACGCGGAGGCCACCACCGCGGCCGCCACCGTGGCGTTGCCGGGCGTGAAGAAGCGGGGGTGCACCCGCGCGAACCACGCCGGCAGCGCGCCGTAGTGGCCCATCGCCAGCAGGGTGCGGGCCGGTGAGACGAACGTCGACTGCAGCGACGACGCCGAGCTGGTGAGCACCGCCAGCGACACCAGCGCCGCGAGCGGACCCAGCACCGGGCCCGCGAGGGCGAAGAAGGCGTTGTCCTGGATCTCGGGGTTGCCCAGCCCGTGGCCGCTCCCGCCGGTCCCGGCGAAGGCGAGCAGCGAGACCGCCAGCAGCAGGTAGACGCTGAGGATGACCACGACGGTCACCGTGGCGGCCCGTCCGGGCGTGCGGTCGGGGTCCTTGGTCTCCTCGTTCATCGTCAGGGTGACGTCCCAGCCCCAGAAGATGAAGATCGACAGCGACAGGCCGGCGGCGAGCGCCGCGGTGCTCGGCACGGCGGTCGGGTCGAACCACTCCGGCGAGGGGGTCGCGCTCCCCGGCACACCGGTGAGGGCCCGGTACAGGGCCACGCCCGCGAAGAGCAGCAGCACCAGCAGCTGGAAGCCGACCAGGGCGTACTGCACCCGCTGGGTGGTCTGCATGTCGCGGTAGGCGACGGCGGTGGCGGCGGCCATGAACGCCAGGCACACCAGCACGTTGACGAGCGTGTTCGAGGCGAGGTCGGCCAGGGAGCCGTTCCCGGTCACCTGCGCCAGCAGGAGGAAGAGGAAGTCCACGGCGATGCCCGCGAGGTTGGACAGCACCAGCACGGTCGCCGCCACGAGGCCCCAGCCCGCCATCCACCCGGCCCACGGGCCGAAGGCCCGGGTGGCCCACGTGAAGGTGGTGCCCGAGTCGGGCATGGCCCGGTTGAGCTCCCGGTAGCCGAGCGCCACCAGCAGCATCGGCACGAAGCCCACCAGCACCAGCGCGGGCACCTGGTAGCCGACCTCGGAGACGGTGGGGCCGAGCGCCGCGGTCATCGTGTAGGCGGGCGCGATGCACGACAGCCCGATGACCACCGCGCCGACCAGGCCGACGGTGCCGGCGCCCAGGCCCTTGCTGGACAGGTCTCCGGTGGGTGGTGCGACCTGCTGGGCGCTCACGGACGGCCTCCCTGGGGGCGGGTGCGGGGGACGACGACGACGGGCACGGGCACCGCGCGCAGCAGCCTGGCGGCCGTGGCGCCCAGGAACAAGCGGTGCGGCGCCGCGAGCCGGCTGGAGCCGACCACCACCACCTCCCCCGGCAGCCAACCGAGCCCTCCGACGGCGTCGGCGACGTCGCGGCCGCGCACCAGCAGCGCGTCCTGCACCTGGGCCGCGCCGACGGCTGCGCGGGCCTCCTCGAGCACGCCCCGCAGGTGGGCGTCGGCGGTGTCCGCCGCCGCGACGCGGTCCAGGCGCCCCGGCAGGTCGAGCACCTGCAGCGACACCAGCCGCAGCGGCGCCCCGGAGGCCCGCGCGAGGGCGAGCGCCTCCTCCAGCAGCACGTCGGCCCCGGGACGGGTGCCGACGGCCACGGTGACGCGGCTCAGCGCGGGCCCTCCACCGTCGACACCGTCGTCGTCCCCCTCGACCGCGGTGACCGGGACGACGACGACGGGCAGGTCCGCGCTGTGCAGCAGCTCGCTGGCGGCCGTGCCGACGCCGATCCGGCCCAGACCCCGCTCGGCGCCCGAGCCGACCACCAGGCGCGCGGCGCCCAGCTCGTGGGCGACCTCCAGCAGGCCCTCGGCGGCGGACTCCGCTCGGCGCACGTGGGAGGCGTGTGGCACGCCGGCGGGCACGAGCGCCGCGGCCTCGGCCAGCCACGCGTCGGCGCTGGAGCGCAGCAGCGCCTCGTAGCCGGCGTCGGGCGGGACGACGGCGCCGCGGCCGGCGTCGGGCAGGACCAGCACGAGGTGCAGCTCGCCGCCGAGGGCGCTGACCAGCCGGGCGGCGGCGGTCACCGCGGCCCGGCCCGCCTCGGTGGAGGTGTACCCGACGACCGTGCGGCCCACGGGGCCGCTCACCGGAGGGCGCCGACGGGTGCGCGGAGCTCGGCGGTGATCTGCTCGGCGACGAGGTGGCCCATGCGGATGGCCCCGTCGACGTGCTGGTACCCCAGCCCCGCCAGGTCGGAGCACGCGAAGCTGATCGGTCCGACGGGGGTGCGCAGGTCGGGGCCGTAGCGGCCCAGCCCGCCCAGGTCGAAGCTGGCGGCGTAGGCGCCGCGGGTCCACTCCTCCGAGCCCCAGTCGCTCTCGTAGTACACGACCGGGTGCAACGCCGGCTCGCCGTAGTAGGCGGCCAGGGAGGCCAGCACGCGCTCGCGCCGCTCGTCGGCGGACAGCGCGAAGACCTCGTCGGCGCGGGCGTCGGAGACGAAGCCGACGAGCGTTCCGCGGGCCTCACCGTGGCCGGTGTTGTCGTACGCCTCGTGGCACAGCTGGTGCGGGCCGAAGGCGGTGCCCGACAGGCCGTCGGCGCGCCAGAACGGCGTCTCGTACACCGCGTGCACCTTGATCACGAAGCCCATCGACAGGTGCTGGTGCAGCTGCTGCTGGCGGCGCGGCAGCGGCGGGTCGAAGGTGATGCGCGGCAGCAGCACGGGCGCCAGGGCGAGCACGGCGCGACGGGCGCGCACGACGACGCCCTCGGCCTCGGCCACCACGCGCCCGCCGTCGTCGTCGCCGTCCTCCCCCGCCGACCAGCGCAGCGTGCGGACCGGCCGGCCCAGCAGCACGTCGTCACCGAGCTGCCCGGCCAGCAGCAGCGGCACCTGCTGCAGCCCGCCGACCACGCGGCGGTCGAGGATGAAGTCGGGGTCCACCAGGTGCGAGAAGCTGCCGGCGCTGGCCGCCATGAGCAGCGCCTGCAGCACCGAGAAGGCGTGCGCGGGCTTGGTGAGCATGGCGCCGGCCACGAACAGGGCGACCTGGACCCGGGCCTGCTCGTCGTCGGTCTGGTCGGCGAGCCAGGCCTCGAAGCTCGTCGCGTCGAGGCGCTCGGCGTCCGGGTGCTCCCAGGGGCGGTCGGGGTCGACCTGCGCCACGAGCACGTCGAGCAGGGCGGTGAGGCGGCTCACCTCGGCCTCGGTGCGCGGGTCGCAGGGCAGCACCTCGCCGGTGTAGCGGGTGCGCGTGCCGTCGGCGTCGACGAAGACGCTCGCTCCGTCCCGGTACCGCGGGAAGGTCTGCAGCCCGAGCTCGTCGAGGGTGGCGAGCAGCGCCGTCTGGTCCGGGGACACCCACTGGCCTCCCACCTCCAGCACCGCGCCGTCGACGACGTCGGTGTGCAGGCGACCGCCGACGCGGTCGCGGGCCTCCAGGACGACGACGCTCAGGCCCGCCCGGCGCAGGTCGGTGGCGGCGGTCAGGCCGGCGGCGCCGGCCCCCACGACGACGACGTCGACGTCGCGCTCGACGGTGTGCTGGCTGTGCTGCACGGGGTCCTCCGCTGGTGTCGGGGCGCTCGCTGCGAGCGCGCCGCGCGGCGGCGCCGACGGGACCCGGCGGCGGCGGTCCTCCGGGTCGCTGCGCTGACGACGCCGTCGCGCACTGCGGAGCAGCGTGGATCGAGGCGGCAGGACCCGTCCAATGCCTGCTCACCCGTCCGGCGATGCCTCCGGGGCATCGGAAGGGACTGCCGGGACGCGCGCCGCTCGACGGCGGCGGCAGCCGCGCGAGCTGCTCCGGCAGACGACTGAGGCCCGGCCCGACCTCGCGGTCTGACCGGACCTCCATCGGTGCCCCCGGCAGGATTCGAACCTGCGCCCCCGCCTCCGGAGGGCGGTGCTCTATCCCCTGAGCTACGGGGGCAGCTGCCGCACTGCTGCGGCCTGACGAGACTACCAGCGCGCCCGTGGGCCGCCGACGCGGCTCACTCGCCGGCCACGAACTCCCAGTGCCAGGGCTCGTAGGGGCCGCCACCACCGCGGCGTGCCCACCCCGGGTGGTCCCAGCCGTACTTCGGCGCGTTCTCGATGAGCCAGTCGTAGTGCTCGTCGCTGTTCTGCACGCCGTCGCCGAGGTCCACCGCCAGGCCCCAGCCGTGCTCGCTGGTGCCGGGGACCGCGGCGAGGCCGGGCTTCTTGCGGCGGACCTGCACCTGCGCGGCGTAGGAGCGGTAGGAGTCGGTGATGACGATGTCCTTGCCGAAGTGCTCGCGGTAGGCGAGGTTCAGCTCGGCGAAGGCGACGGCCGCGTCCGAGCGCAGCTGGTGCCCCCCGGTCCACAGGTCGCACATCTGGCCGTCGGTGAGGCGGCCGTTGCGGGTGCCGCTGACGTCCGGGCGGTCCCCGCTGCACTGGCCGACCAGCGACTCGAGGGCGGCCTGGTGGTCGGCGGCGGCCTTGGCGGCCGCCTCCTGCTGGGCGAGCTGGCGCTGCAGCTCCTCCTGCTGGTCCAGGGCGGCCTGGTCAGCGGCCGCCTTGGCGGCACCGGCGCGCTCCGCGGTGGCCTCCGCCGCGGCCTGGCGGGCGGAGGTGCGCGAGAGGGTCAGCGCCTGGGACGCTCGCTCGGCCACGAGGTCGGTGGCGCTGGCGAGGCTCGCGGCGGCCGCGGCCCGGGCGGTGCTGGCGCCGGCGTCGACGGTGGTCCCGGTGGCGGTGTCGGCCTCGGCCCGCAGGTGGGTGCCGACCAGCGGCGCCACGAGCGTGGCGACGCCGAGGGCGCTCACCACCGCCACGTGGGGCAGGGCGACCCGGACGCGGCGGGGAAGGCGGTGGGCGCCACGACCGCGGCGGGGTGCGAAGGCGTCGGCCTCCGTCGTCGCCTCGTCGTCCTGGGCGAGCAGCGCACCCGCCACGGCGGCGGCGACCGGCGCGGGCGCGAGGACCACGGGCGTGATCCCGACCGGCGGGGTCCAGGGGGCCGTCCGGGGCGCCGAGGGCGCCGGGGCCTCCGGGGCAGCGGGCGTCGGGAGCAGCTCTGCGACGTCGACGGAGTCGACGGGGTCGAGCGGTCCGGCGGGGCGAGGAGCGGGGGCGGCCAGCGGGTGCTGGGGGGCCTCGGTGCCCGGGTGGTGGCGGGTCCAGCCGACGCCGGGGAACAGCGGGTCCGTGCGCAGGTCGAGCTCGGGCGCCGGGCCGGAGGCGGTGAGCAGCTCGGTGGAGCGCCCGGTCAGGGGCTCCGCCAGGAGCGCCTCGAGCTGGGCCAGGACGTCGGCGTCGGAGCGGGTGGGCTGCTGCTGGGCGAGGGCGGCCTGCTCCCGCAGTGCGCGGCGGCTCCCCGGGCGGGCGGGCTCAGCGGCGCGAGGCTGCAGGTCGACCGGGCCCTGGGCGGCGCGCCGGGCGCGGCGCGTGAGGGGCGCGGCCGGGTCGGCGGGCGCCGGCGGCGCGACGGGCGCGGACGGCGCGGCGGCGCGGGCCTCGACGGGCGCGGTCGTCGTGAAGGCGGTGGTGGCGGCAGCGAGAGCGGTGGTGGTGCCGTCGGCGGGCAGCGAGGCGGCGCGCCGGCGCCGGCGCAGGGGGGCCTCGATCGCGGCGATCTCGTCGGTCGTCGGCCAGCCGGTGCCGAACGCGCTGGAGGGGGTCGGTGCGCTCGAGGGGGTCGGTGCGCTCGTGGTGCTCGGGGCGGCGGACGCGGCCCGCGCGACGGGGGTCGGCACCGGCGCCGAGGGGTGGGCGGCGGGCATGCCGTCCGACCAGTCCCCCGCCCACGACGGCGGGGCCGTGCGCTGGCCGGGCACGCCCAGCAGCGCCGCCAGCTCGGCGAACCCGTCGGGAGGCGTGGCCAGCGCAGTCGTCGAGCGCTGAGCGGGCACCGGCAGCGGCGCGTCCGCCAGGGCCCGCGGGCCGTTCACCGCTGGGCGGCGACCGCCACGGGCGGCGAGGTCCTCGCGGGAGGCGCGGCTGTTGGGCCAGCTGCTGCGCGCCTGAGCGCCGGAGGGCCGCTCGCGCACGTCCACCGGAGCAGCGGGCGACTCCGCGAGTCCTCCCTCAGCTCCGCGGTGAGACGGCACAGCGGGACCTCCACGGGACTCGACAGCGGGTGGAGCGCACGGCCGCGCCCCGCCCCTGACGTGCGGCGGAGCGTCTCGGCCGGGGCTTCGACGACTGCGAGACTAGGTGAAGGGCGCCCTCGGGTCGGGGACTTCGGGACTTCCTGTGGAAAAGGAGTTGCACCACTGTCGTTCACTGCAGGTCACAGACCTGTGACGCTGCGACACGCCACGCCGACGCGCCGCGGCACCGGGCCAGGGGTTGGCCACCCGCCCCCGGCCCGGTGCCGGACGGGGTCACCAGCCTGCGGGGATCGGGCGGCCCTCCTGGTAGCCGGCGTCGGACTGCAGGCCCACCACGGCGCGGTCGCGCAGCTCCGCGAGGTCGCGGGCGCCCGCGTAGGTGCAGGCGCTGCGAACCCCGGAGGTGATCTGGTCGAGCAGGTCCTCCACGCCCGGCCGACGCGGGTCGAGGTGCATGCGCGAGGAGGAGATGCCCTCCTCGAACAGCGCCTTGCGGGCCCGCTCGAAGGGGCTGTCCGTGCGGGTCCGCGCCGCGACCGCCCGGGCCGAGGCCATGCCGAAGCTCTCCTTGTAGGCGCGCCCGTCCGCACCGACCATGAGGTCGCCCGGGCTCTCGTGGGTGCCGGCGAACCACGACCCGACCATCACCTGGCTGGCACCGGCGGCCAGCGCGAGGGCCACGTCACGGGGGTGGCGCACCCCGCCGTCGGCCCAGACCCGCGCGCCGAGCTCGCGCGCCGCGGCGGCGCACTCGAGCACGGCGGAGAACTGCGGCCTGCCGACGCCGGTCATCATGCGGGTGGTGCACATCGCGCCCGGCCCCACGCCCACCTTGATGACGTCGGCCCCGGCCTCGACGAGGTCGCGCACGCCGTCGGCGGTGACGATGTTGCCGGCCACCACGGGGACGTCCGGGAAGGCGCCCCGCACCGAGGAGACCGCCCGCAGCGCGGACACCATCCGCTCCTGGTGCCCGTGCGCGGTGTCGACCACCAGCACGTCTGCGCCGGCCTCCAGGACGGCGCGGGCGGTCGCGGCGACGTCGCCGCCCAGGCCGATGGCCACGCCGATCCGCAGCCGGCCGGACGCGTCCAGCGCGGGCGCGTAGATGCGGGAGCGCAGGCACCCGGTGCGCGTGAGCGCGCCCAGCAGGACCCCGTCGCCGTCGACGACCGGGGCGAAGGACCTGCGGGAGGAGTCCAGGGCGGTGAAGGCGCGCTCGAGGCCGCCCTCGCCCAGCACGTCCTCACCCCGCAGGACGAACGGCTCCCGCGTCATCACCTCGCCGACCTGCGTGAACCTGTCCACGCCGCGGCAGTCGGCCTCGGTGACCACGCCCACCGGCGCGCGCTGCGCGTCGAGGACGACGGCGGCGCCGTGGGAGCGCTTGGGGAGCAGGTGGAGCGCGTCGGTGACGGTGTGGGTGGGGCTCAGCTCCACCGGGGTCTCGAGCACGGGGTGGCGGCCCTTCACCCAGGCGACGACGTCGCTGACGACGTCGAGGGGGAGGTCCTGCGGGAGCACCGAGACCGCACCGCGGCGGGCGACCGTCTCCGCCATGCGGCGCCCGGAGACCGCGGTCATGTTGGCGACGACGACGGGGACGGTGGTGCCGGTCCCGTCGTCGCTGGAGAGGTCCACGTCGAGCCGGGAGGTCACCGCCGACCGGGACGGGACGAGGAAGACGTCGTTGTAGGTCAGGTCCGTCGCGGGCCGCTGGCCGGGCAGGAATCGCACGTGGACCCAGGGTAGCCGAGCGGCGCGCCCACGACACCGCCTCGCTCGGAGGGCCCAGCGGCGTGAGGGTAGGGTTGCTCACCAAGAACCTCGCCAGCGCTGACACGTGGAAGTGGGCGATCCTCGCCGTGACGCAGACACCGACGACCGGTGGACGCCAGGACGGGCCGGGGTTCGACCCCGCTGCCGCGTTCGGCGCCAACGAATGGCTGGTCGAGGACCTCTACCAGCAGTACCTCCGAGACCGGACCTCGGTCGACCCCGCCTGGTGGGACTTCTTCGCCGGCTACGCGGCGAACGGGTCCGGCGGGAACGGGAACGGCGGCAGTGCTGCCGCGCCGGCGCAGCCCTCGGCCCCGGCGGCCCAGCAGCCGGCCCCGGCATCCGAGGAGGCGTCCCGGGCCCCGGCGCAGCAGGCCCCGAAGGCCGTCGCGCCCCCGCAGCCGGCGGCCGCGCAGCGCACGGCCCCCGCCAAGGCGCCCGCGTCCGCCACGGACGCACCCGCCACCCCGGGCGCCCCCGGACCGTCGCGCCCGGCCGAGCGGCCCGAGACCCGCAGCAGCAGCGCCCAGCCGGCCCAGCCGAGCCGTCCGGCACCGGCCCCCGCCGCGAAGGAGCCGTCCGAGGCCCCCACCCAGGTGCGCCTGCGCGGCCCCGCCGCGCGCGTGGTCACCAACATGGAGGCCTCGCTGGCGGTCCCGACCGCCACGAGCGTGCGGACCGTGCCGGCCAAGCTGCTCATCGACAACCGCATCGTCATCAACAACCACCTCAAGCGCGCCCGGGGCGGGAAGGTCTCCTTCACCCACCTCATCGGCTACGCGGTGGTCGAGGCGCTGCGCGAGATGCCCGAGATGAACTGGGCCTACACCGAGGTGGACGGCAAGCCCGGCATCTCCCAGCCGGCGCACGTCAACTTCGGCCTGGCCATCGACCTCCCCGCCAAGGACGGCTCGCGCCAGCTCCTCGTCCCGTCCATCAAGAAGGCCGAGACGCTCGACTTCGCGCACTTCTGGGCCGCGTACGAGGACCTCGTGCGCCGCGCGCGCTCCGGCGCCCTCGGCGTGCCGGACTTCGCGGGCACCACGATCAGCCTGACCAACCCCGGCACCATCGGCACCGTCCACTCGGTGCCGCGCCTGGTGCAGGGCCAGGGCACGATCATCGGCGTCGGCGCGATGGACTACCCGGCTGAGTACTCCGGAGCCTCCGCGGAGACCCTCGCCCGCCTGGCCGTCAGCAAGACCCTCACGCTGACCAGCACCTACGACCACAGGATCATCCAGGGCGCCCAGTCCGGGGAGTTCCTGCGGCTGGTGCACGGCAAGCTCCTGGGTGACGACTTCTGGGACGGCATCTTCACCGCCCTGCGGATCCCCTACGAGCCGGTCCGCTGGGTGCAGGACATCTCCGTCTCCCACGACGACGAGATCGGCAAGACCGCGCGCGTGGTCGAGCTGGTGCACGCCTACCGGGTCCGCGGCCACCTCATGGCCGACACCGACCCGCTGGAGTACCGCCAGCGCCGCCACTACGACCTCGACATCCGCAACCACGGCCTGACGCTGTGGGACCTGGACCGCGAGTTCCCCACCGGCGGCTTCGGCGGCAAGCCGCTCATGAAGCTGCGCGACATCCTCGGCGTCCTGCGCGACTCCTACTGCCGCACCGTCGGCCTCGAGTACATGCACATCCAGGACCCGGCCCAGCGCCGCTGGATCCAGGAGCGGGTGGAGCGGCCGTACACCCCGCTGAGCCGCGAGGGGCACCTGCGGGTGCTCAAGCGCCTCAACGACGCCGAGGCCTTCGAGACGTTCCTGCAGACCAAGTACGTCGGGCAGAAGCGCTTCAGCCTCGAGGGCGCCGAGTCGGTCATCCCGCTGCTGGACGCGGTGCTGTCCGAGGCGGCGCACGCCGGCATCGAGGAGGTCGGGATCGGGATGGCCCACCGCGGCCGCCTCAACGTCCTGGCCAACATCGCCGGCAAGAGCTACGCGCAGATCTTCCGCGAGTTCGAGGGCGTGCAGGACCCGAAGTCCGTGCAGGGCTCGGGCGACGTGAAGTACCACCTCGGCACCGAGGGCGTCTTCACCGCCGAGGACGGCGCCGAGACGAAGGTCTACCTGGCGGCCAACCCCTCCCACCTGGAGGCGGTCGACCCGGTGCTCGAGGGCATCGTGCGCGCCAAGCAGGACCGCATCAACCTCGGCGGCTCGCGCTTCCCGGTGCTGCCGGTGCTCGTCCACGGCGACGCCGCGTTCGCGGGCCAGGGCGTGGTGGCGGAGACGCTGAACCTGTCCCAGCTGCGCGGCTACCGCACCGGCGGCACGGTGCACGTGGTCATCAACAACCAGGTGGGCTTCACCACGGCGCCGGCGAGCTCGCGCTCGTCCTTCTACTGCACCGACGTCGCGCGCATGGTGCAGGCGCCGATCTTCCACGTCAACGGCGACGACCCCGAGGCGTGCGTGCGCGTGGCCAAGCTGGCCTTCGCCTTCCGCGAGGAGTTCGCCAAGGACGTCGTCATCGACATGGTCTGCTACCGCCGCCGCGGTCACAACGAGGGCGACGACCCGTCCATGACGCAGCCGCTGATGTACGGCCTCATCGAGGCCAAGCGCAGCACCCGCAAGCTGTACACCGAGGCGCTCATCGGCCGCGGCGACATCACGGTCGACGAGGCCGAGAAGGTCCTCGACGACTACCGCCAGCAGCTCGAGCGCGCCTTCGAGGAGACCAAGGACGGCGCGGAGCCGCCGGCACGCTCCGGCGCCGGCGACGGGTCTGACAGCTCCTCGACGACGGCCGGCCTCGACCGTCCCGCCTCCCAGCGGGACGACTCGGTGGCCGACCCCTCCCAGACGGCCATCGAGGGCCAGCTGCTGGAGGCCATCGGTGCGGCGCACACCGAGCTGCCCGACGGCTTCACGGTGCACCCCAAGCTCAAGCCGATGCTCGACAAGCGCGCGCAGATGACCCGCGAGGGCGGCGTCGACTGGGCGATGGGCGAGCTGCTGGCGATCGGCTCCCTGCTCAACGAGGGCACCGGGGTGCGCCTGTCCGGCCAGGACAGCCGCCGCGGCACCTTCGCGCAGCGCCACGCCGTGCTCATCGACCGGGTCACCGGTGACGAGTGGACCCCGCTGCAGAAGTTCGCCACCGGCGACGCGCGCTTCTGGGTGTACGACTCGCTGCTGTCCGAGTACGCCGCGATGGGCTTCGAGTACGGCTACTCGGTGGAGCGGCCGGACGCGCTGGTCATGTGGGAGGCCCAGTTCGGCGACTTCGCCGGCGGCGCCCAGACCATCATCGACGAGTTCATCTCCTCCTCCCAGCAGAAGTGGGCGCAGCGCTCCTCCGTGGTGCTGCTGCTCCCCCACGGCTACGAGGGGCAGGGGCCGGACCACTCCTCGGCGCGCATCGAGCGGTTCCTCCAGCTGTGCGCCGAGGAGAACATGACCGTGGCGATGCCCTCCACGCCCGCGTCGCACTTCCACCTGCTGCGCCGCCAGGCGTACGCGCGGCCCCGCCGTCCACTGGTGGTGTTCACGCCCAAGTCGATGCTGCGGCTCAAGGCCGCGGGCTCGCCGGTGTCCGCCTTCACCGAGGGCGGGTTCCAGCCCGTGCTCGGTGACGCCCCGGGCTCCGTGGACGCCTCCTCCGTCGACAGGGTGCTGCTGTGCTCGGGCAAGGTCGCCTACGACCTGCTGGCCGAGCGCGAGCGCCGCGGCGACCGGCGCACGGCCGTCGTCCGCCTCGAGCAGCTGTACCCGCTCGACGCCCGCGCGCTGGACGAGGCGCTGTCGGCCTTCCCGTCCTCCGCCGAGCTGGTGTGGGTCCAGGAGGAGCCGGCCAACCAGGGCGCGTGGCCGTTCCTCGGCTACGCGCTGGCGGAGGTGCTGGCCGACAGGTCGGTGCGGCGCATCAGCCGTCCGGCGTCGGCCTCGCCGGCCACCGGGCGGTCCAAGGTGCACGCCGTGGAGCAGAAGAGCCTGGTCTCGGAAGCCTTCGACCGTTGACCCGGTCGTCGGCCCTCGCCCGGGGTGACTCCAGGTGAGGGCACCGGCCACGCGGGTCTGCGTGGTCGGTGACGACCTCGTCGCCGGGGTGGGCGACCCGCGCGCGCTCGGGTGGGTCGGGCGGGTCGCCGCCCGCACCCGCACCGAGCACGACGCGGTCGCCGCCACCGTCATGGCGCTGGGCGTGCCCGGCGAGTCGACCTCGGCCCTGCGCGAGCGCTGGTACCCCGAGGCGGCTCGCCGCTGGGGCGGTGCCGACGACCGCCTGGTGGTGGCTCTGGGCCACGCCGACGCGGCGGCCGGGTCGTCGCTGGCCCGCAGCCGGCTGAACCTCGCCGACGTGCTCGACACCGCTGCTGCCGCCGACGTGCCGGCGTTCGTGGTGGGTCCGCCGCCGCCGCTCGACCCGTCGCTGCGTGCGGCGGTGTCCGAGCTGGCGGGCGGCTGGGCCGACGTGTCCAGCCGGCGCGGCGTGCCCTACGTCGACTGCTTCAGCCCGCTGCTGTCCCACGACCAGTGGATCGCCGACCTCGAGGCGGGTGACGGCGTGCACCCCGGCCAGGTGGGCTACGGCCTGCTGGCGTGGCTGGTGCTGCACGGCGGCTGGCACGCCTGGCTGGGCCTGCCCCTCACCCCTTGACACCTCTGCCCGCACTTTCCGCGGCAAGTGCGCCACCCGCCTCCTCGGAGCCGCACTTTCCGCGGCAAGTGCGCCACCCGCCTCCTCGGAGCCGCACTTTCCGCGGCAAGTGCGGCTCCCACGCCTCCCGTCTCGCACTTTCCGCGGCAAGTGCGAGGAGGGGGTCGGGTCAGGGGCGGATGACGAGCTTGCCGAAGACCTCGCCGGCCTCCAGCCGGCGCAGTCCCTCGGCGGTCTCCGCCAGCGGCAGCACGTCGTCGACGAGGGGGCGCACCCCCGTGGCGGCGCACAGCTGCGCCAGGCGGCGCAGCTCGTCGCGGCTGCCCATCGTCGAGCCGACCACGCGCAGCTGCGTGAAGAACACCCGGTTGAGCTCGGCGGGGGCGTCACCCGTGGTCGCGCCGCACACCACCACGGTCCCGCCGGGCTTGAGGGAGCGCAGCGAGTGGGCCCACGTGGCCCTGCCCACGCTCTCGAGCACCGCGTCGACGCGCTCGGGCAGCCGCTCCCCCGGCGCGAAGGCCGCGTGCGCGCCCAGCTCGAGCGCGCGGGCGCGGCGCTCCTCCGAGCGGCTCGTCACCCACACCCGCAGCCCGGCGGCCGCCCCGAGCGCCACGAGCGCGGTGGAGACGCCGCCTCCGGCGCCCTGCACCAGGACCGTGTCCCCCGGTGACGTCCCGGAGTTCGTGAAGAGCATCCGGTAGGCGGTCAGCCACGCGGTGGGCAGGCAGGCGGCCTCCTCGAAGCTCAGCTCGGCCGGCTTGTCCACGAGGTTGCGCGCGGGCACCCGCACCACCGGTGCGAGCGTGCCGGGCCAGCGCTCGGACAGCAGCGTCCGCCCCGGGTCGAGGGTCTCCTCCCCCGCCCAGTCCGCGTCCGACAGCACGGCGTGGACGACCACGTCGCGCCCGTCCTCGGTGGTGCCGGCGGCGTCGCAGCCCAGCACCACCGGCAGCGCCTCGGGGTGCACGCCCACCCCGCGCAGGGTCCACAGGTCGTGGCGGTTCAGGGCGGCAGCGCGCACCCGCACCGGCACCCAGGCGTCGGGGACGGGAGCGGGCTCGCGCTCGGCCACCTCGAGGAACTGGAGCGGGTCGTCGTCGGCTCCGGTGGACGGCGGGGCGTCGAGGGGGCGCACGGCGCGAGCAGCCAGCATCCGGCCACGCTAGCCGTCAGGGGACGGGCTCGCCCCGGCGCACGATCTCGGCCACCTCCCGGCGGGTGGCGATGAGCCGCCCGGCCTGCTGGGTGGCCACGTACCCGAGCAGCGCCACGAGGTGCAGCAGCCACACCCACAGCAGCACGGCCGTCCACCCGCCCACGGCCTGGTTGCCGCCGAACGGCGCGCCCAGGTCGATGGGCAGCCACAGGAAGAGCGTGAAGCCCTGGAGGAACCCGGAGATGAACGCCCCTGTGGCGAACCCGCCCACCAGCGCCAGCCGCCAGGACGGCGGGTCGGGGGCCACCACCCGGAAGGACCACGCCAGCGGCACGGACACCGCGATCCAGTCGACGTTGAGCGCCACGTACACGCCCAGCGCCGTGGCCGCGGGCCGCCCCTCGGAGAAGAGGGTGGCGAGCAGCGGGGTGATCCCCAGCACCGCCAGCAGCAGCAGCGGGGCGGCTGCCAGGACCGGGAGGACGGCGATGCGCCCGCGCCACCCGGTGCGGCTCTCGGTGACCCGGTCCAGCGACCCGTACGCGCGCCGCAGGCCCTCCCCGTACAGGCTGGCCGCGAAGGCCGCGAACAGCGCCACGAACCAGCTGGTGGAGGCCGCCTGGTCGATGACCGTGCGGGCCACCGGTCCCGCACCGGACCCGCGAGGCAGCGCGGCCTCCAGCGTGGTGGACAGGTACCTGATCCGCTCCTCGCCGACGACGAGCGTGGCCAGGCGCACGGCCAGCATGAGCATGGGGACGCCGGCGATGGCGGCGTAGAAGGTGACGGCGGCGCCGTGCAGGAGGAGGTCCTGCCGGCTCAGCTGGGACCTCACGGCCCAGGGCAGCGCGCCCAGCACCTCCCGCCAGGCCGCTCGGCCCGACCGGCGCTCCTGCCGCGCCACCACCGTGCTCACACGCCCATGCTCTCCTGTCCGGGCAGCGCGCGCGGCGGCGGAGCCGCAGGACGCCACCGGCGCGTCGTCGTCGTCGTGACCGAGGGCCGTCTCAGCCGCCGATGCCGAGGCGGCGCAGCTCGACCGCGAGGTCGTGCGGGTGGCTCGCCGCGGCCAGCGCGTCCGCCTCCGCGACCACGCCGTCGCGCACCAGGGCCACGAGGGACTGGTCGAAGGTCCGCATGCCGTAGAAGGCGCCGTCGGCCACGACGTCGTGGATGCCGGCGGTCAGCGAGGGGTCGGCGATGGCCTGCGCCACGCGCGGTGTGCTCACCGCCACCTCGAGGACGACGACGCGGCCCTGCCCGTCCGCCCGCTGCACGAGGCGCTGGCAGACGACGCCCCGCAGCGACCCGGCCAGCCCGAGGCGCACCTGCTGCTGCTCGTGCGGGGGGAAGAAGTCGACGATGCGGGTGACGGTCTCGGTGGCGTCGGTGGTGTGCAGCGTGGACAGGACCAGGTGCCCGGTCTCGGCGGCGGACAGGGCGGCTCGCACGGTCTCGGCGTCGCGCATCTCCCCCACGAGGATGACGTCCGGGTCCTGGCGCATGGCGGCGCGCAGCGCGCTGGCGAAGTCGCGGGTGTCCACCCGCAGCTCGCGCTGGTTGACCATGCCCAGCTTGTCCGGGTGCAGGACCTCGATCGGGTCCTCCAGGGTCATGATGTGGCACTCGCGGGTGCTGTTGACGTGGTCGATCATGCTCGAGAGCGTGGTCGTCTTGCCCGAGCCGGTGGGGCCGGTGACGAGCACCAGCCCGCGCGGCTCCAGCGCGAGGGAGGAGACGACGTCGGGCAGGCCCAGCTCGTGCAGGGGCACGGGCTGGGTGGAGACCCGGCGGAACACCAGGCCGACGGTGCCGCGCTGGCGGTAGGCGTTGACGCGGAAGCGCCCCAGGCCGGGCACGGAGTGGGCGAAGTCGGCCTCGTTGGTGCGGGCGAACTCCTCGACGAGGTCGGCGCGCAGCACCTGCGCCGCCATGCGCTCGGTGTCGGAGGGGCTCAGCTCCGGGGCGCGCAGCCGGCGCAGACGGCCGTCGATGCGCACCCGCGGCGGCGACCCCACCTTGCAGTGCAGGTCGGAGCCGGACAGCTCCACCAGGGTGCGCAGGTGCTGGTCCAACGACAGCGGCGCAGCGGCCGCGACCGGCGCTGACGGTGGGACCGGCGCTGACGGCGGCGCGGAGGGCGGGACCTGGGCGGGCACGCGCGCCCCTTCGCTGACCTGGCTCACCCCACGGCCATCGGCTCGTGACGGCGCCCCCCTGAGCCTGTGGGACCATCGGAGGAGCCTGACGGCACCAGCTGAGTCTCGAGAGGAGGTCCCCCATGAGCAAGCGTGCACGCAAGCGCCGCGACCGGAAGAAGGGCGGCGCCAACCACGGCAAGCGCCCCAACTCCTGAGGGAGGGGCGGCGACCCGCCGCTGTGAGCACGAGAGGCCGGGACCCCGTCGGGGGTCCCGGCCTCTCGTCGTCGTCCTGCCGCGCGGGTCGCCGGTGGGGTCAGCCCTCGACGGTGGTCGTGCGGGTCACCCGGGTGACCACGGCGGAGCCGTCACCGGCGTGCGCCTGCACCGTCGTCACCGTCTGCACCGTGGTGATGGACGCCACGATCTTCGCCCGCAGCGCCTCGGGGGCCTGCTCCGCGCAGCACCGGCGCACCAGCGCCTTCAGCGCCGCCTCGACCTCGTACTCCTCCAGGCAGGGAGGGCACGCCTCGAGGTGGCGGTGGATCTCCTCCAGCTCGGCGGAGGTCGCCTCGCCGTCGATCGCGTCGTAGATGCGGGCCAGCACCCCGTCGCACTCGGCGCTCACGACGCGTCCCCCGATCCTGCGGAAGCGGTCGCGGCGGGGATGAGCCCGCGCTCGCGCGCGTAGTCCTCGAGCTGGTGGCGCAGGATGCGGCGTCCGCGGTGCAGGCGCGACATCACGGTGCCGATCGGCGTTCCCATGATCTCAGCGATCTCCTTGTACGCGAAGCCCTCGACGTCCGCGTAGTAGACCGCCATGCGGAAGTCCTCGGGGACGGCCTGCAGGGCGCGCTTGACGTCGGAGTCGGGCAGGTGGTCCAGCGCCTCGGTCTCCGCCGAGCGCAGACCGGTGGAGCTGTGCGCCTCGGCGCGCGCGAGCTGCCAGTCCTCGATCTCGTCGGTGGCCGCCTGCTGGGGCTGCCGCTGCTTCTTGCGGTAGGTGTTGATGTACGTGTTGGTGAGGATCCGGTAGAGCCAGGCCTTGAGGTTGGTCCCCGGCCGGTACTGGTGGAAGCTCGCGAAGGCCTTCGCGAACGCCTCCTGCACCAGGTCCTCCGCGTCAGCGGGGTTGCGCGTCATGCGCAGCGCGGCGGAGTACAGCTGGTCGAGGTGCTGCAGCGCCTCGGCCTCGAACCGGGCCGTGCGCTCCTGCGTGGTCTCCTCGGGTGCCCGCACCGTCTCGTCGGTGCCGGCATCAGCACGGGTGGCCGGGTCGTCGCTCATCGACCCCCACAGTAGTCGCGGGGGTGGCACGAGGGCCTCTCCCAGCGGTTCGGCGACGAGCACGCGCTCCTCCTGCTCCGGCGGGTCGGGTGTCCGCCACGCCGTGCAACGCCACCCGCCCGGCCCTTGTTCCGGCCTTCGTCGCGGCCCTCGCCCCGCCGGGTCCGGCGGGCGGGCCCGCGCCCCGCCCGCCGGAGTCGACCACCCGTGGTGGCGAGCGGTCCGCCGGTGCGGTAGACCGGCTGCATGAGCCTCGTCCGTCGTCTCGCCCGACCGCTGCTCGCGGCCCCGTTCGTCTACGGCGGCATCGACCAGCTCCGCAAGCCCTCCGCCAAGACCGACGGCGGCGGCCCGGTCATCCCGGCGCTCAAGGGCCTGTCGGTGGGGCCGGTGACCCTCCCCAGCGACGACGCCGGCCTGGTGCGCCTCAACGGAGCCCTCATGACCACCGCCGGCCTGGCCCTGGCGGTGGGCAAGGCGCCGCGGGTGTCCTCCGCCGTGCTGGCCGCCTCGCTCGTGCCCACCACCCTGACCGGGCACCGGTTCTGGGAGGCCCCCGACGCCAAGACCCGCCAGCTGCAGCTGGTGCAGGCGCTGAAGAACGCCGCGCTCTTCGGCGGCCTGCTCATCGCCGCCGTCGACCTCGACGGCAAGCCGGGCCTGGCCTGGCGCGCGCAGCACGCCGCGAAGACCACGCAGCGCTCGGTGAAGGTCGCCACCGCCGCGGGCTCCGCCTCGGCCAAGCGGGCGCAGAAGAAGGCGCGCAAGAGCGCTCAGCGCGCCCAGAAGAGGCTGCACAAGGCCCTCGACTGACCCGACGCCGACCCCTCCGGCCGACGGGCCGGCTCCCGCGCAGCGCCGCGGGGGCCGGCCCGTCGTCGTCCCTGGCCCCTCCCCCACCCGCGCGGCCGCTCGCTCGTGGCCGAGGGCACCGGCCGCGCCGTAGGCTCGGCGGTGATGAGCCCCTCCGCCAGCACGACGACCAGCACCGCGACCAGCACGGGCGGCGCCCCCCTCGACTGGGCGGCGCCCCTGAGCGAGGCCCCCGTCGACGCCGACGTCCGCCTCCCGGGCTCGAAGTCGCTGACCAACCGCTACCTCGTGCTGGCGGCCCTCGCGGAGGGCCCCTCGGAGCTGCGCGCTCCGCTGCGCTCGCGCGACACGCTGCTCATGGCGGCGGCGGTGGCCTCGCTGGGGGCGCGCGTCAGCGACGTCCCCGCGAGCGACCCCACCGAGGTCCCCGGCTGGCGGGTGGAGCCCGGAGCCCTGCGCGGTGCCGGCCCGCTCGACTGCGGCCTGGCGGGAACGGTCATGCGCTTCCTGCCGCCGGTGGCGGCGCTGGCCTCGGGCGGCACGACGTTCGACGGAGACCCGCACGCCCGCACCCGCCCCATGGCTCCCCTGCTCGGCGCCCTGCGCGACCTCGGTGCCCGCGTCGACGACGACGGCCGCGGCCTCATGCCCTTCACCGTGCGCGGCACCGGCCACCTGCCCGGCGGTCGCACGGTCATGGACGCCAGCGCCTCCAGCCAGTTCGTCTCCGCCCTGCTGCTGGCGGCGGCGCGCAGCGACGCCGGCGTCGAGGTGGTGCACGAGGGCGAGCCCGTCCCGAGCGCGCCGCACCTGGTCATGACCCAGCAGGTGCTGCGCGACGCCGGCGTGGAGGTCGAGTCCGACCTCGCCACCACCGGGGGCGCCTCGGGGACCCGCTGGCGGGTGGCGCCCGGACGCGTGGGCGCCCTCGACGTGGACGTCGAGCCCGACCTGTCCAACGCCGCGCCGTTCCTGGCCGCCGCCCTGGTGACGGGCGGCCGCGTCACGGTGCCGGGCTGGCCCCAGCGCACCACGCAGGCCGGCGACGCGCTGCGCGACCTGCTCGACGAGATGGGCGCCGACGTCGACCTCACCCCCGAGGGCCTCACCGTGCGCGGCGGGGACGGCGTCTCGGGCATCGACGCCGACCTGCACGACGTCGGCGAGCTCACCCCCGTGCTGGCCGCCGTGGCGGCCCTCGCCGACACCCCCACGCGCCTGCGGGGCATCGCGCACCTGCGCGGGCACGAGACCGACCGGCTGGCGGCCCTGGCCACCGAGCTCAACGCCCTCGGCGGCGACGTCTCCGAGACGGAGGACGGCCTGCTCATCCGGCCGCGCCCGCTGCACGGCGGCAGGTTCTCCACCTACGGCGACCACCGGATGGCGACGGCGGCGGCCGTGCTCGGGCTGGCCGTGCCCGGCGTCGTCGTCCTCGACGTGGGCACCACCGCCAAGACGCTGCCCGACTTCCCGGGCCTGTGGACGGGGATGCTCGCGGGCTGATGGCCGGACGCTCCGACAGGCAGATGGGCGACGAGCGCCGGCGCGCCTCCGGGTACGACGAGCGCGACGTGCGGGTCAGGCCCAACCGGCGCGGCTCGCGACCGCGCACCAAGGACCGTCCCGACCACGCCGACGCCGTGCCGGCGCGCGTGCTCACCATCGACAGGGGCCGCATCACCACCCTTGTCGATGAAGGAGCCGAGGGGTCCGGGGGCAGAGGCGAGCGCGAGGTGGTCGCGATGCGGGCCCGTGAGCTGGGGCGGGCGGGCATCGCGGTGGGCGACCGCGTGGGCGTGGTCGGCGACACCAGCGGCGAGGTGGACGCCCTCGCCCGCATCGTGCGGATCGAGGAGCGCAGCTCGGTGCTGCGGCGCACCGCCGACGACACCGACCCGGTCGAGCGGGTGCTCGTCGGGAACGCCGACCAGCTGCTCGTGGTGACGGCCGTGGCCGACCCGGCACCGGTGCAGCGCATGGTCGACAGGTGCCTGGCCGCCGCCTACGACGGCGGGCTGCAGCCGGTGCTCGTGCTCACCAAGGCCGACCTCGGCGACCCCGCCGAGGCGCTGGCCGCGTGGTCGGCGCTCGACGTGCCCGTCCTCGTGGTGCGCCGCCGGGTGCTGGAGGACGGCACGCGCGCGCTGGAGGGCGTGGACGCCGTGCGCGAGCGGCTGACCGGCCACGAGAGCGTGCTCGTCGGCCCCTCCGGCGTGGGGAAGTCGACGCTGGTCAACGCGCTCGTGCCCGGCGCGGGCCGGGCCACGGGCACCGTCAACGAGAACACGGGGCGGGGTCGGCACACGTCCAGCTCGGCCGTGGCCCTGTCGCTGCGCGACGCCTCGGGCCGGCGCGTCGGCTGGGTGGTGGACACCCCCGGCGTGCGCAGCTTCGGGCTGGCCCACCTCACGCCGGAGCGCCTGCTGCGCGCCTTCAGCGACCTGGAGCCCGGCACGGCCGACTGCCCGCGCGGGTGCACCCACGACGACGCCGAGAGCACCGGGTGCGCGCTCGACGCCTACGTGGCCTCCGGGGCGGCCGGGGAGGCCGGCCCGGCGCGCCTGGACTCGCTGCGGCGCCTGCTGCGCAGCCGCTCCGGGGAGGCCGACCTCCGCTGACCGACCGTGGTCGTGGACTTCCAGAACACCCTCCGCTCCCGCTCAGGGGGCCAGGCCCAGCGAGCGGCGCTCCAGCGCGGCCAGCGCCGCCGTGGTGCGCGGGTCCCCGCCGCGGACGTCGGCGAGGGGGTCGGGACTGACGGCGGCCAGCGCCGAGAGCGGCTGGCTGGCCAGGGCGCGCCAGGCGAGCAGCTCGGTGCGGCTGCGCCCGGTCGAGGCGGAGGTGGCTGCGTCGCCCTCGAGCCAGGCCCGCGCGGCGCCCGCCCGGCGCGCAAAGCGGAGCCTGACCGGCAGCCACAGCGCCACCACCAGCAGCACGGGGAGCACCGCGACCGCGAGGCCCAGCACGGCGGCCAGGTGGTCGATCGTCGTCGCCAGGTCGGCGCCGGCGGTGGCGAGGTCGCCCGCGGAGCCGCTGGCACCGTCGAGCGGGGCCGACAGCCGGTCGCCCACCAGCGGGACGCGCCCCGCGGCGTCGGCAGCCCCGCCCAGCTGGTCGCGCAGCCCCCCGGCCCCGCTCGACAGGGACCGCGCCGGGTCGGCGAGGGCGGCGACGGCGCCGTGGACCACCACGCCCGTGCCCGCGCAGACCACCGCCCAGACCAGGACGGCGACGTCGGCGGTCACCTGGCGGGCGCGTCGGGCGGTGCTGGCGGCGTACGGCTGGAGCGGCACCCCCCGATCCTGTTCCGGAGGTCCATGATCACGACTGGAAAGCGCTCGGGAAGTCCACGACCACGGCGAGGGGTCAGAGGTCGACCGAACCGCCGGTGCGCCAGTAGACGCCGTCGGCCCTGTCGAGGAAGCCCTCGTCGACGAGGTAGCGGCGCAGTGCGGCGACGTCGTCGTGGAAGGCCCGCAGGAGCGCGTTGACCTCCAGCTCGGGGTAGCGCTCCCCCGGCTCGAAGACCCTGGCGATGAGGTCGAGCACCACGAGGCGCTTCGCGCGCTTGACGGGGATGGAGGTCAGGCGCCCGTCGGCGTCCAGGAAGGCGCGCAGCACCTTCTCCCGAGCGGCCAGGGCCTGCTGCAGCGGTTCGCCGATGGCGCCGTCGGTGCTGCCGCTCGAGCTGCCGTGAGGTGCGGGGACCACGTCACCCAGGGTAGGAGCGACCGATACGGTGCGAGGTGTGCCCGGTTATGACGACGACCTGAGGCTCGCGCACGTCATCGCCGACGCCGTGGACAACCTCACCACCACCCGCTTCAAGGCCCGCGACCTCGTGGTCGACACGAAGCCCGACCTGACCCCCGTCACCGACGCCGACAGGGCGGCGGAGGAGATCGTCAGGTCGCAGCTGAGCCGCACCCGCAGCCGCGACGGCTTCGTGGGCGAGGAGAGCGGGGTCTCGAAGGGCTCCTCGGGGCGCCAGTGGGTGGTCGACCCGATCGACGGCACCAAGAACTTCGTGCGCGGAGTACCCGTGTGGGCCACGCTCATCGCCCTCCTCGACGACGGTGTGCCCGTGCTCGGCGTGGTGTCCGCCCCGGCGCTGAACCGGCGCTGGTGGGCGGCGCAGGGCACCGGCGCGTACACCGGGCCGCGGCTGAGCTCGGCGAAGCGGCTGCAGGTGTCCAGGGTCGCCGCCCTGTCGGACGCGAGCCTGTCGCACTCCGAGATCTGGGAGTGGGAGGAGGCGGGCCGGCTGGAGGGCTTCCTGGACCTCACCAAGAAGGTGTGGCGCACCCGCGGCTACGGCGACTTCTGGAGCTACGTCCTGGTGGCCGAGGGCGCCGCGGACATCGCCTGCGAGCCCGAGCTGGAGCTGTACGACATGGCCGCGCTCGTCCCGGTGGTGACCGAGGCGGGCGGCCGGTTCACGTCGCTGGCCGGTGAGGACGGTCCGCACGGCGGCAACGCGGTGGCCACCAACGGGCTGCTGCACGACGAGGTGCTGGGGCTGCTGCAGCGGCGCTGACGCTCGTCGTCGTCCTGAGTCCCCCGGGGACGGCCCAGGACGACGACGAGCGCGGTCAGCAGGTCACGTGTACCAGGTCGGCTCGGGCACCTCGTCGAGCAGCACGAAGCCCCCCACCTCCCGCTTCTTGTACGGCAGCGGGTCGTGGAGGCTGTGGGTGCGCAGGTTGCGCCAGTGCACGTCCAGCCCGACGGCGTTGGCGCTGGCCCGGGCTCCGGTCAGCTCGAACACCTTGGTGGCCACCTCCAGGCCGTCGTCGACGGTGCGGACCTTGGCGGCCGCGATGCGGACCGCCAGCTCACCGCGGCGACGCTCGGTGAGCCCCTCGCGCGGTGCGTGGAGCACCGCGCTCGCCTCGGCGCCCACGGCGTCGAGCAGGGCCTCGTCGGCCCACAGCTTCGTGGCGAGCTCGCCGTAGCCCTCCAGCACGTACCACTCCTGCGTGGCGGACTCCTTGTCGTCACCGCCGTACGGCCAGGCGCGGGTGGTGGTGCGGGTGTACTCCGCGGCCCGCTGCAGGGCACCCTGGGCGATGCCCAGGTAGAAGTTGGCGAAGACGACCTGGATGGTCGGCACGTTGAGCGTGTTGTACGTCAGCGGCTGGAACACCCCGTCGACGAACCCGGCCGCGGCCGCCCAGGGCACGCGGACCCCGTCGACCCGCACCGAGCCGCTCTCGGTGAGCCGCTGCCCGAGGTTGTCCCAGTCGTCGTTGAAGACGATGCCGGGCTGGTCGGTCGGCACGATCGCGAAGACGTGGGTGTCCGTGCCGTCGACGACGCCCTCGAGCACGGTGAGGTCGGAGACCACGCCACCGGTGGAGAACGACTTGCGGCCGTGGAAGACGAGCTCGTCGCCGTCCTCGGTGATGACGAGGTCGCCGTCGCGGGGGTTGACGGCTCCGCCGAAGAGCAGCTCCCCTGCCGTGTACAGCTGCTCGACCGCGGTGATCTGCTCCTCGGTGCCGACCAGCCTCGCCGCCCACGCCCACAGGTAGTGGTAGCCGAGGAGCTGCCCGATCGAGCCGTCGCCGCGGGCCACGGTCCGCACCACGCGCAGGGCGGTCTCCCAGCTCTGGGCGGCTCCGCCGTGCTCGGCCGGGCCGAGGAGGGTGACCAGGCCGGAGGCCTTGAGCAGGTCGACCTCCTCGCGGGGGTGCCCGCCGGCGCGGTCGCGCTCGACGGCGCCGCGGCGCAGCTGCGCGGCGACGTCCTCGGCGCGCAGGAGCCAGCCCGCGGCGTCGGAGGGGCGGGGTGACGTGCGCCAGTGCTCGGCGCCGGCGATGAGGTGGCCGACCGCGGGCCGGCCGCTGCGGACCGGGCCCGTGCCGGCGGTCGACGCGGTCGACGCGGTCGAGGTGGGCGCCGTGCGGGAGGACGTGCTGGACAGGGCGTCGTCGAGGAGGGTCATCGGGTGCTCCGGAGGTCGTCGGGGCGCACGCGGGGGCGCCGGGAGGGTGGTCGTCGGGGGGAGGGCTCGGTGGCGTCGTCAGGCGCGACAGCGCGTGGACGACGTCCGGCCCAGGTCGACGACGAGCCTGCGGGTGAGGACCTCGGACGTGCGGGGAGGAAGGCTCATGGGGAGCTCCTGTCTCGTCCCTCTGGGGGACCTCGCGCTGACAGGATCGCGGCTGCGTCCTGCCCGGTCTTCACCTGGAGCACCCCGCCGCGGAGGGGGGTTGCTGGACAGCGAGCCAGGGCTTGCCGCTGCCACTCATGACCGACGTCGATCACCGTAGGGACACCCGGCGGGGCGGGTCAAGCCCCTTCCGCCCTCCCTGCGGCCGCGCGTCCCCTACCCCTGCGTCACCGCGGTCCGGCGGCGGCGCACGAGCAGCAGGACGAGGGCGGCCGCCGCGAGCCCGCCCGCGAGCCCTGCCAGGGCGAGCACGGCGACGCGCAGCCCCGCGGAGTCGGCCAGGGCCCCGACCCCCACCACGGGCACGGAGATGGCGACGTAGAAGACGACGAACAGCGTGGAGACCACCTCCGCCCGGCGCTGCGGCGGTGCCGCCGCACCCACCTCGGCCACCCCGGCGCGGAAGCACGCGCCCTGCGCCGCACCGAGCACCGCGGTGGCGAGCAGGAGCAGCGGCAGCGAGACCAGCTCGAGGCTCGCCGCGAGCAGAGCGGTGCCCGCCAGGAGGGCGGCGCAGCCGGCGGGGAGCACGCTCGCGGGCGCCAGGCGCGCCGTGGCGACCTGGCCGCCCACCGAGGCCGCGAAGATGAGCGCTGCCACGGCTCCGGCGGCGAGCGGGGCGCTGACGTCCAGCAGCTGGCCCAGCACGCGCGGCTCCGCCGCGGAGTACAGCCCGAGGCAGGCGAACCCCGCGAAGCCGCTCACGGCCGCCGGCACGAACGCCGCCCGCGCCCGGCTCGGCACGGCCGGTCGCAGCGGGCGCCAGGCGGGGCGCTCCCCCACCGGTCCGCTGACGGTCTCGGGGACGACGACGAGCGCGGCCCCGGCCAGCGCCAGCAGCGCGAGGTGCACCGCGTAGGGCACCACCAGCGGGGCCCAGTCGAGCTGGGCCACGGCGCCGGCGAGCAGCGGCCCGGAGCCGAGCCCGCCGATGTTGGCGGCGGTGGCCACGAGGGAGGCGGCGCGGGCCGAGCGAGGGGGTGCCAGCTCGGAGACGAGCGCGGTCGCGGCACCGGTGAACAGGCCCGCGGACACCCCCGACAGCACCCGCCCGAGCAGCAGCCCCGGCACCGTCGGCGGCAGGAGGAAGACGACGGCGGACGCCGCGGCGAAGCCCAGGCCGACGGCCAGCACCGGGCGCCGGCCGAACCTGTCGCTGGCCTGCCCGGCGGCGACGAGCGCGGCGACCACGCCGAGGGCGTAGGCGGCGAAGACGGTGGTCTGCAGCAGGGCGGACAGCCCGAGGCGCTGCGTGTAGAGGCCGTAGAGCGGGGTCGGCAGCGTGGTGCCGAGCATCGTGGCCCAGAACGCGAACGCCGCTGCGGCCAGCCGCCAGCGCCAGGGGTGCTCACCGGACACGGGACCTCCCGGGACGGACCGGTACCGGGTTCCGCAGGTGAGGGAGCCCGAACAGCACGAAGGCCGCCGATCCAGAGGATCGGCGGCCTTCGTCAGGAGTAGCGGGGGCAGGATTTGAACCTGCGGCCTCTGGGTTATGAGCCCAGCGAGCTACCGAGCTGCTCCACCCCGCGTCGGTGAACAGAACATTACCCGACCCCTGGCGGAGAACCAAACGGGCCCCCTCGGCAGCTGCCGAGGGGGCCCGTTCGGGTGCACGCGGAGGTGCTCGACCGGCTCAGCCGGCGGGTGTCGCCGACGGCGAGGCGGTGGCGGCCGCCTCAGCGGCCACCGCCTTGTCGAGCGCCGCCTTGAGCTTCGCCTGCGCCTGCCCGTACGCGGCGAAGTCGCCGTTCTGCAAGGCGCGCTGCGCCTCGCCCTCGGCGGCCACGGCCTCCTGCAGCGCCGCGCGGACGCTCTCGGGCACTGGTGCCCCGGTGGCGCTGCTGCTCGGCGCCTGCGAGGGCGAGGTGCCCTGGCTCGGCGAGGCTCCCGGCGACCCCGAGGCACCCGGCGCGGGCTGGTCGCCCGAGCCCTGCCCGGCATCCGGACCGGTCACCCCGGAGTTGCCGCCGAAGACCTCGTCCAGCGCCTCGTCGAGGGTGGGGGCGAAGCCGATCTGGTCTCCGAAGGAGGTGATCACCCGGCGCAGCACCGGGTAGGACGTCTCTCCGGTGGAGCGGATGTAGACCGGCTGCACGTAGAGGAGGCCGTCACCGACGGGCAGCGTCAGCAGGTTGCCGTTGATGACCTCGGTGCCTCCCTGCCGCAGCAGGTTCAGCTCCTGGGAGATCTCGGTGTTGGAGTTGATGTCCGCCTGCACCTGGCCGGGACCCTCCACGGTGCCGTCGGTCGGCATCTGCAGGAGGCGGAGCTGCCCGTAACCGGGCTTCTTCTGCCCGTCCGTGGAGCCGGCGTCGGCGTCCACAGCGAGGAAGCCGGTGAGGATGTTGCGCCCCGCCTGTCCCTGCTGGCTCCGGGGGATGTAGGTCGAGGTCAGCGAGAACGCCTCCTCGCCCTGGCCGGGCATCTGCAGCGTCAGGTAGTACGGCGGCTGCGCTGCGGCCTCCGTGCCGCCGCCGGGGGCCGTCCCCTGGCGCGTCGGGTCGTCGGGGACGCGCCAGAAGTCCTGCTGGGAGAAGAACGAGCCCGGGTCGGTCACGTGGTAGCTGGACAGCACGGTGCGCTGGACCTTGAAGAGGTCCTCGGGGTAGCGCACGTGCGCCATGAGGTCGCCCGACATCTGCTGCAGCGGCTTCACGGCGTCGGGGAAGGCCTTCTGCCAGGCGCGCAGGACCGGGTCGGACTCGTCCCACGCGTACAGCTCCACGCTGCCGTCGTAGGCGTCCACCGTCGCCTTGACGGAGTTGCGCAGGTAGTTGACCTGGTTGGGGGGCAGGGCGGCGATGGTGCCGGTGGGGGTGGTGAGCGTGTCCTGCGTGGCGTCCTGCAGCACCTGCGGCTGGGAGTAGGGGTACTCCTCCGACGTGGTGTAGCCGTCGACGACCCACTTGATCCGGTCGCCGACGATCGTCGGGTACGGGTCGCCGTCGAGGGTGAGGAACGGCGCGACCTTCTGCACCCGCTCGCGGGGGTTGCGGTCGTAGAGGATCTGGCTCTGGGGGTTGATGGCGCTGGACAGGAGGATGTTGGCGTCGCGGAACTTGATCGCGTACAGCGCCCGCTCCACGATGTTGCCCACGCCGGGTCCGCCGCTCCCCTGGAACGTGTAGCGGGCCTCGCCGCTCTCGGTGGGGTAGTCGATCTCGTTGCCGTCGCCCGGCGCGGCCGCCGGGCCTCCGACGATGGAGTACTCCGGGCTGTACTCCCCGAAGTAGATGCGCGGCTCGTACTCCGGCAGCGAGCCGGTGCTGGGGATGCCGCCCTCGAGGTAGTCGGGCAGGCCGTTGGTGCCCTGCTGGTTGCCGGCTGCAGCCACGAGGCCGTACCCGTGCGTGTACTGGGTGCGGGTGTTGACCCACGACTGGTTGCCGACGTTGTTGAGGTTGAGCTCGCGCAGGGCCACCACGACGTCCTGGTCGCGACCCTCGATGGCGTACCGGTCGACGTCCAGCGGGCTGGCGAACTGGTAGAAGTTCCTGACCTGCTGGTTCTGGCCGAAGGTGGGGCTCACCACGGCGGGGTCCATGATGCGGATGCTCGCGGTGGTGCCGGCGTCCGCGGACAGCGCACCGGGGGCCGCCGTCTGCGCCGGGTCGTACTGGGTGACGTCGGTGCCGTCGAGGCCGAACGCCGCCCGCGTGGCCCGGATGTTGTCCTCGATGTACGGCGCCTCGACGCGGGCCTCGTTGGGCACCACCTGCACGCGCTGGACCACCGCCGGCACGATGCCCGCGGCCACCACGGCGACGACGACGAGCAGGCCCACGCCCGCAGCCGGGAAGCGCCAGCCGCCGCGCACGGCGGTGACGACGAAGAGGACCGCGCAGATGACCGCGGCGATCGCGAGGATGCCGCGAGCGGGCACCACCACGGCCACGTCGGTGTAGCTGGCGCCCGCGAAGCGGACGTGGGTGTTGGTGAGCGTGGAGTACCTGTCGAGCCAGTAGCTGACGGCCTGCAGGCCCACGAGCACCGCTGCGGTGGAGGCCAGTTGCACGCGGGCGGCCACCGTGGTGCGAGCACCGGGGCCGGACAGGCGCAGCGCGCCGTACAGGTACAGCGTGATGGCGCCGGCGATGCCCGCCAGCAGCACGACCGCCGTGAGCAGCCCGACGGCGAAGCGCACGAACGGGATGGTGAAGACGTACAGGCCGATGTCGTGGCCGAACACGGGGTCGACCTGGCCGAACGAGGTGCGGTTCCACCACAGCAGCACGGTCTCCCACCGGCTGGACGCGGCGGACCCGGCGAACAGGCCGAGCAGCAGCGGGAGCACCACGGTGAGCACGCGGCGCAGCGGCTCCAGGCCCTCGCGGTACCTGTCGAGGCTTGCGGCGGGCCCGGGCACGGGCGCGTAGACGGGCCGGTGCTTGTAGGCGAGCGTCATGCTCACCACCACGGCGGCGGCCATGAGCGCGCCGGCCACGACGAACAGGCCCACGCGCAGGGCCAGCTGGGTCAGGTAGACCCTGCTGAAGCCGAGCTGGTTGAACCAGAGGACCTCGGTGGCCACGGACGCGACCAGGCTGACGAGCAGCACCAGGACGGCGACGCCGACGAGCACGGGCACGAGAGGGCGGCGCCGCTGCGGGCCCCCCCGAGGCGTGCCGGGCGCGCCCGGTCGTGGTGGGCGGGGCGGTGGCGACGTCACCGGGCTCTTCCTCCATCAAGCCCGTCAGACCTGCGACGGGCGGCTCGGGGCGGGGTCCGATCGTCGCACGGCCACCTGGCCCCCTCCGCCGCAGAGGCCCGTCCTCGCATCACAGGAGGGTCACGGCTCGCTGAGAACGGCTCTCGGGGTCGCTGGGAGGTGCTCGGTGCTGCGGACGCCGGGGAGTCAGGAGCAGCCGGGCAGGTCCTGGCCCTGCCCCTTCCCGAGCTCCTCCACCGCACGCCGAGCGTCCGCGAGCGTGGACACCGCCACCACCCGCAGCCCGTCCGGGACGTGCCCGGTCACCTCGCCGCAGTTCGCCTGCGGGGCGAGGAAGACCTCCGCGCCGGCGGCGCGCGCCCCGAGCAGCTTCTGCCGGATCCCGCCGATGGCGCCGACGGTCCCGGCGGAGTCGATGGTGCCCGTGCCCGCGAACCGCTTCCCGCCGGTCATGTCTCCCGGGGTCAGCAGGTCCACGACGCCGAGGGCGAACACCATGCCGGCGCTGGGCCCGCCGATCTGGTCGACGGCGATCTTCACGTCCACGGGCGGCTCGGCGCGCTCGCGCACCAGCACGCCCAGGACGGGCGAGCCGTCCTGCCCCGCCCCCACCGGGACCGCGACGTCCACCGCCCTCCCGTCGCGCTCCACGCGCACGTCGGCGTCCTTCCCGACCCCCACCGCCCTCACGGCGTCGCGCAGCACCGCGGCGTCGGTGACGGCGCCGCCGTCGACGGCGGTGACGACGTCGCCGTCGCGCAGCTTCCCGGCCGCCCCGGAGCTGTCGACGACGTCGGTGACGACCACCTGCACGGGCACGTCGTAGCCGAGCTCGGTGAGCGCCGCGACGGTCGCCGACTGCTGGGAGTCGGTGAACGCCGCGGCGTTGCTCTCGTCGACCTGCTGCTCCGTGGCCCCGGGCGGGAACAGCGCGGCCTCCGGCAGCACGGCGCTGTCGTCGTCGAGCCAGGCGGCCACCTGGCCGCCCAGGTCGAGGGAGCGGCCCGGGCCGCCGCGGACGCTGACGGTGGTGAGGTCGAGCGAGCCCGTGGTCGGGTAGGTCTGCGCGCCGGTGATGGTGATCAGGCGCTGGTCGCCCTCGCCGGACAGGACGTCGCGCACGGGCCCGGGGCCCTCCACGGCGAACGGCACCGGCAGCAGGGCGACCACCGAGACCAGGGCGACGGACGCGGCGCCGCAGACCAGCGCGGCGACCGCACGCGCCGACGCGCGCACCTGCGCCCGCGTCGCCGGGGGCAGGTCGTCCGCGTCGTCCGGCTCGGCGCCGCGCTCCTCGGCCGGCTCCTCGACCGGCTCCTCCGGACGCGGCTCGCTCACCGGCGGATCACCGCCCCCGCCGCGACCGCGCCTGGCGCAGCACCGCGGCCGTGGCGACCACCGCCACGGCGGCTCCCGCGGCACCGGCGGCGCCCAGGGCGGCCTCGCGCGGCAGCCGGGGACCGCCCGCCGCGCTGCGGCGGCCCGAGCGGCGCTCGGCGACGCCCTCCAGCAGCACGGCCAGGCACTCCTCGTTGGTGCGCGCCGGGCGCCACCCCGCCGCGCGCAGCCGCTCCGACGACACCGCCCACGGGTGCACCACGTACGCGAGGTCACCGGCGGGCGTCGGCAGCAGGCCCAGCCGCGCCAGCCGCTCCGCCGTCGCGTGCGCCAGCCGCGCCGGCAGCTCCACCGAGCGCAGCCCGGAGGACCTCTCCAGCGCCTCGTGCGGCAGCACCCCCTCGGCGCCGGCGCCCAGCGCCCCGCTCAACCCCTCGGCCAGCACGACGGCGACGGCGTCGGCGAGGTCGTCGACGTGGCAGAACTGCCACACCGGGGCCCGCTCGCGCAGCGCCAGCAGCCGCGGCACCTCGAAGGAGCGCGTCACCACCGTGTCCACGCCGGGCCCCACCACGGCCGCGGGCCTCAGCACCGCCGTCGGCACGCCCGGGAGCGCCCGCGCGGCGCGCTCCCACACGTCCTCCACGGCCAGCAGGTCCCCCACGAGGCCGTCGTCGGGGGCCGCCAGCAGCGGGGCGTCGTCAGGCAGCGGCACCGGCGCGTCCGGGAGCGCCCCGTGCACCATCGCGCTGCTCACGAGCACCAGGCGACCCGACCCCGCCGCCGCTGCCGCCGTGACCACGGCCCGCACCGACGCCTCCGCCCGCTCGCGCCGCCGGGCGGCGGGTGCGGCCAGCGCGGCGCGCAGGTCGCTGTCGAGGGCCACGTGCACCACCGCGGCCGGTGCACCGGTCACCACCGGTGCACCCGCAGGGCCCCCGGACATGGCGGGGAGCACGTCGGGGGCGGTGAGGTCCACGGCGACGCGCAGCGGCCGGTGGGCGCCGTCGTCGTCGGCGGGGCTCTCGTGGTCGTCCTCCACCCGGGCCGCGGGGGCGCCCGGGGAGTCCTCGAGCGCGACGACGACGGCGCCCGCCGCCGCGAGCCTGCGGGCGAGCGCCCGCCCGGCGGGGGTCTGCGCGCCCGTGACCACCACGTGGCCGTCCAGGGACAGCGGGACCGCTGCCCCGCCGTCGACCAGGTCCGCCACTCGCGCTCCTCCGCCGTTCCCTGCTGCTGCGAGCTCCGACCGAGCCCCCACCGCCGCCCGCCCGGCGGGTCCGCCGCACGACCGGTGGGCGTGCGCCGTGCGTTCGCTGCGAGCGTCACTCCGGGGCGGTCGCCGTCCGCCGCCCCTGGGTACCGTGGGGGCAGACGGCGTCAGGCACATCCTGCCGCCTCGCCCCGGCGGCGGCCGCCGCACCGCCCTCGGCTCCCCCTCACGCGCGGTTGGAGGACCCGGTGCCCGAGACCCCGCCGCCCCCTCGTCCCGACGAGGACCCGGAGGAGGGCGCGAAGGGCGAGCGCCCCGGTGGCGGTCCCGCCGGTGGCTCCGACGGCCCGACCGACCCGCTGTCCCAGCTGTTCTCCGCCCTCGGCGGCGGCCTGCCCGGAGGCGCCGGAGGGCTCCCCGGCGGGCTCGGTGGCCTGGGCGGTCTGGCCGGGGGGCTGGGAGGCCCGGGCGGCGCCGGCGGCATCGACCCGGCGCAGCTCTTCGAGCAGCTCCAGAAGGACCCCCAGGCCATGGCCCAGGCGATGGCCGCCGTCCAGCAGCTCATGGCCTCGGCCGGAGACGGCCCCGTGAACTGGCAGCTGGCCCACGACGTCGCTCGCCAGGCCGCGGTGGCCGACGGTGACCCGACCCCCAGCTCCGCCGAGGAGCGGGAGGTCTCCGAGGCGCTGCGCCTCGCCGACCTGTGGCTCGACCCGGTCACCGACCTCACCTCCGCCGCCGCGGCCGGTCGTGCGTGGTCGCGCTCGGAGTGGGTGGAGGCCACCCTGCCCACCTGGAAGCGCCTGGCCGAGCCGGTGGCCGCCCACGTCGCCGACGCGGTCGCCTCCGCCATGTCCGAGCAGGTGCCCGAGGAGGCCCGCGGCATGGTCGCCGGCGCGTCGTCGGTGATGCGCTCGATCGGCGGCACCGTCTTCGGCGCCCAGCTGGGCCAGGCGGTCGGGGGGCTGAGCCGCGAGGTCGTCTCGGCCACCGACGTCGGCATCCCGCTGGTGGCCGGCAGCACCACCGCCCTCCTGCCGACGGGCGTCGCGGCGTTCGCCGACGGCCTGGGCGTGCCCGCCGGCGAGGTGCGCCTCTTCCTCGCGGCCCGCGAGGCCGCGCACGCGCGCCTGTTCGCCGGCGTGCCGTGGCTGCGCGGCCACCTGCTCGGCACGGTGGAGGCCTACGCCCGCGGCATCACCCTGGACACCAGCCGGATCGAGGAGGCCGTGCGCAGCATCGACCCCTCCGACCCGACCGCCCTGCAGGAGGCTCTCGGCTCGGGGATGCTCGAGCCGGAGAAGACCCCCGCGCAGCAGGCGGCGCTGGAGCGGCTGGAGACGGCGCTGGCGCTCGTGGAGGGCTGGGTCGACCACGTCGTGGACCTCGCCACCAGGTCCACGCTGCCGAGCAGCGCGGCGCTGCGGGAGGCCGTGCGCCGCCGCCGCGCCGTCGGCGGGCCGGCCGAGCACGTCATGGCGGGCCTGGTGGGCCTGGAGCTCCGCCCGCGCCGGCTGCGAGAGGCCTCGCGCCTGTGGGAGGCGGTGGAGGCCGCCCGCGGCTCGGACGGGCGGGACGCCGTGTGGGCCCACCCCGACCTGCTGCCCACCGCCGCGGACCTCGACGACCCCGACGGCTTCGCCACCCGGCGCAGCGACGCCGAGGCCGCATCGGCCGACGTCGACGCCGCGCTCGAGGCGCTGCTGCGCGGCGAGGAGGCCCGCGACGACGACCCCCGCCCCGAGGAGACCCGGGACGACGAGCCGGGCGGCCCGGCCCGGTGACGTCTCGATGACCCTCGACCGATGACTCCGGAGCAGGCCGACGCCGAGCTCGCCGCGGTGCACCCGCGCGACGCCGCCCAGGCGGCGCTGCGCGAGGTGCTCCGCGAGCGCCTGGCCCGCTTCCCCGGGCACGGCGGAAGCGGGTCCGGAGGGTCCTTCGCGGGCAGCGCGCTCGACCGCGACGGCACGTCCGAGCACCTCACCACCACGGCGTTCGTCTTCGAGCGGTCAGGTCGACGGACTGCCCTGGTGGCCCACCGCCGCCTGGGGATGTGGCTGCAGCCCGGCGGCCACCTCGAGCCCGGCGACGCCTCGTTCGCGGCGGCGGCGCGTCGGGAGGCGGCGGAGGAGACGGGCCTGGGCGGGCTGCTGGAGCTGGCGCTCGGAGGGATGCCCCTCGACGTGCAGCGCCACGAGCTGGCCACCTCGTACGGCCGGTGCACCGCGCACCTCGACGTCGCGCACGTGTTCGTGGTGCCCGACGGCTCACCGCTGGTGGTCTCCGAGGAGAGCGAGGGGCTGGCGTGGTTCGCCGTGGACGACCTGCCCGACGGCACCGCGCCCGACCTGCCCCCGCGGCTGGCGCTGGCCTCAGCGCTCCTGCGGGCCTGACCTCCGGTCCCCCCGTCCCCGCAGCCGGGCGCCCGGGCGCGGTCCCGGAGGGGTCCTAACCGCAGCCGCGCGCCCGGCTGCGGTTCGGAGGGGCTCAGGGGCGGGAGACGGGGCGGTGCGTGATGCCACCGGCGCCGCGCACGGCCGCGGCGCGGCCGTCGACGTCGAAGGCGTACCGCAGCAGCTCCCCCGGGGCGGCGAAGCCCGGCGCGGCCGTCACGAGCAGCGCGTCGTCAGAGGCGACCCGCAGCTCGGCGCTGGGACCGGGGAGGTCGGCTGCCGGGTCGAGCGCCACCAGCCGGTCTCCGAGGCGGACCACGTCGAGCACGCCCCACTGCGACGCGAAGCGCCCGGTGAAGCGCTCCAGCGCTCCGGGCCGCGCGGCGGCCGGGTCGGGGGTGCCGGTGGTGGCGAGCTCCACGAGCCGCAGCACGCCGCGTGCCAGCGGCAGCGCCGGCCCGTCGACGGCGTTGGTGCACACGGCCACCGCCAGGCCCGTGACCGGGTCGAAGGCGGTGCGGGTCGCGTGCCCGAAGAAGCCCCCGCCGTGGCCGACGGTGCGGCGCCCGCCGGCGGTCAGCCGCTGCCAGCCCAGGCCGTACTCGTCACCGCTGGCGGCGGGACCGCCACCGCTGGGGTCGTCGGTGGCCCAGGCGCCCTGCCGCGCCAGGCGGCGCAGGTGGGCCGGCAGGACCGGGCGCTCGTCGTCGGGGTCCTGGCGCACCCGGCGGGCGGTGGCCGGGGCGTCGCAGTGGGCGGTGGCCCACCGGACGAGGTCCTCGGCGGTGCTGGACACGCCGGTGGCGGCGTCCATGGCGCGGGCGTCGGCGGTGAGGGACTCCCAGCGCACGGGCCGGCGCGCACCGCCGAGGGCCAGCAGGGCGTGACCGCTGGCGTGCTCGGCGGCGCGCTCGGGCACCCACGTCGGCTCCGTGCGGCGCAGGCCGAGCGGCTCCAGCAGCTCGGTGCGCACCAGCTCGGCCCACGGTCGCCCGGTCACCGCCTCGAGCACGAGTCCGAGCGCGGCGTAGCCGAGGTTGGAGTACTTGAACCGCTCGTAGACCCCCAGGACGGCGACGCCGGGCGCGGACAGCACCGCCACGAGCTCGGCGCGGTCGGGGAAGGGGCGCTCGCCCTGCCAGTGGTCGGCGTCGCCGTGGCCGGCCCCCTCGACGCTGTCGCGCGCCAGGCCCGCCGTGTGCTCCAGCAGCGCCCGCAGCGGCACGGTCGCGGCGGGGCTCCCGGCGGCGGCGAGCTCGGGCACCCACCGGCCGAGCCGGTCTTCGAGGGACAGCGCCCCGGCGTCCGCCAGCCGCAGCACGAGGGTGGCCGCGAAGGCCTTGGAGTGGGAGGCCACCCGGAAGAGGTGGTCGGTGCGCAGCGGCTCGCCGGTCCCCTCGTCCGCCACGCCCGACGCGGTGCTCAGCAGCAGCTCCCCGCGCAGCGACAGCGCCGCCTGCACGCCCGGCACGCGCAGGTGGTCGCGCCGGGCCTCGAGCCAGTCAGCGGCCGCCGCGGCGGCGGTCCGCACGTGCTCGGCGTCGAGCTGGTCGGACTGGTGGGCTGCGTCGGTGGTCACCACCGCACCAGCCTCGCACCGCACGTGACCTCGGTCAGGTGCGGAGGCGTCGGCCCAGGACCAGTCCACCGCACCTGACCACGGTCAGTCCCGGACCTGACCTCGGTCACCCGCGGCGGGCCGAGGACCGGGGCCCGACCGGCGGACCCCGGACCCGTCAGCCGGGCAGCTGCGCGGCGGGGTCTGCGCCGTCGTCGACGTCAGCGATGGGCAGGTCGCGCGCGGTGGCGAACCCCTCCAGGTAGCCGCGGGCCCGCTCGGTGCGCGGGTAGGCCTCCACGAGCTCCCAGAAGCGGTCGCCGTGGCCGTGCTCGAGCAGGTGGGCCAGCTCGTGGACGAGCACGTAGTCGACCACCCAGGAGGGCATGCCCTGCAGCCGGTCGGACAGGCGGATGGTGCCGTCAGCGGTGGTGGTGGAGCCCCAGCGGGTGGTCTGGTTGGCCACCCACCGGACGCTGGAGGGTCGTGCGCGGCCCCCGAGGTAGCGGGCGCTCAGCTCGGCGGCGCGCCGGGCGAGGGCGTCGTCGCTGGGGCGGCGGCGCTGGTCCTGCGCGGCGAGCTTGGTGACCATCCGGTCCACCCAGACGCGCTCCTGCGCACGGGTGAACCCCGCCGGGATGCAGACCACCACGGTGCCGCCGTCGCGGAAGGCGGTCACGGTGCGTCGGCGGCGGGCGCTGCGGCGCACCTCCACGGGAGGGAGGGCGGGGGCCTCCGAGCGCGCGGGGACGGGCACAGGGTCACCCCCGGCCACTCGCGCCCCCTGCGCCGCCATGGACCAACGCTACTGCCCCGAGGGGCTCTCCACCGGCCACGACACCCTCGTGGGGCCCCGGTCGGCGAGGCCGCGACCGCGCACGGGCGCCTGGTGGGCGAGCACCTCACGAGGGGCCACCGATCACCACGGAGCGTGACCGCCGGTCCGGGGCGGACAGGGCCAGACGGGCGTCTCCGCGTTGACGGTGCCTGCTGGCGGCCCTACCGTCATCACCAGTCCTCCGGTCGAGGAGCCCACCGCAGGGGAAGGCGGCACGGCTCCTCGGCCGGAGGACTCTTCTGTTCCGCCGGTGGTGTCCGGACCAGCCGCTACGGTGGCGCGGACCGCACCACCGGTCCGGGCCCCGCCCGGGCCCAGACACGAGGAGGCCCCCGTGGCCGAGACCTACTCGGGTTCGTTCTACTGCGTGAAGTGCAAGGAGAAGCGCGACGCCGAGGGCGGTGTGGTGGAGACCAACGGCCGTCGCATGGCCAAGGCGAAGTGCCCCGTCTGCGGCACCAACCTCAACCGCATCCTCGGCAAGGCCTGAGCCCTCCTGCACCGCCCCGCTGGCGCCGCTCCCCTGTGGACGGCGCCAGCGGCGCAGGGCCCGTCGGTGCCACGCTCGCACCGTGACCGGCACGACTCCCCTGCGCCTGCGCCCCGGGCTCCTCACCGCGTGGCGCTCCCCCGGCCGGCTCCAGCTCGGTGTGGGCACCGGCGCCCACGTGCTGGAGGGCCTCACCGCCGCTGACGAGCTGGTGGTCGACGCGCTGACCGCTGGCGCCGACCCGACCTCGCTCCAGCGCCTCGCCGCCCTGCGCGGGGGGACGCCCCAGCGCACGCGCGCCCTGGTCGACGCCCTCGCCTCCGCCGGCGCCCTGGACGACTCCGCCCCGCGCGCCGCCGACGCCCGCCGCAGCGCGCCGGCGGCCTCGTCGGGTCGGCTCGCTCGGGCGTGCGCCGTCGTCGTGGGCGCCTCCCCCACCGGGCGGGCCGTGGCCCTCGGCCTGGCGGCCGCCGGGACGGGCACCGTGCTCGTCGAGGACGAGGCCCCCGTGACGGGGGCCGACGTGGGGCCGGGCGCGTTCTGCGCGGGCGACCTCGACCTGTCCCGCGGGGCCGCCACCGCTCGCGCCCTGGCGCACCACCACCCGGCCGTGCGCACACGGCCGCCGAACACCGGACCGGTGCGCCCCGACGTCGTCGTCCTCGTGGCCTCCGGGGCCCACGACGCCCGGCGCGCCGACCCGCTGGTGCGCGAGGGCGTGCCGCACCTGGGAGTGCTGCAGCTGGGCACCTCCGCCGTGGTGGGACCTCTCGTGCGCCCCGGTGCCGGGGCGTGCCTGCGCTGCCTGGACCTGCACCGCACCGACCGCGACCCGGAGTGGCCGCGCCTGCTGCCCCAGCTGGCCGCGCCGCCGGGAGGGCCGCTCCGGCCGGAACCCCCGCACCTGGCGGCGCTGGCCGCCGCGGTGGCGGTGCAGCAGGCGGTGGCACAGCTGCTCGGGCACGACCCGGCCGCTCTCGACGCGACCGTGGAGCTCGACCTCACCGGTGCGCTGGGGGTGCGGCCCTGGTCGGCGCACCCCGCCTGCGGCTGCACCTGGGCCGACGACCTGGGTGAGGGGCTGAGCGACGGCTGGGCCGGTGGGGCGCCAGCGCTCCTCTGACCGGCGAGGCGGCCGGCTCGGTGGGCGGGCGGGTGGCAGGGGGCCGGTCAGCCGTGATCGGTCCCCCGCTGCGAGAGTCGGGGAGCCGTCGCAGGATGGCGGGGTGGACGCACCCGCCGAGGACCCCCTGGACCGCCAGCCGGACGGCCCCGCGGAGGACGACGACGAGCGCGGCGCCCGCCGGGGAGGCGCGATCCCTCGTGGCTCCCTGAGCAGGGGCCTGCGGCTGGCCCAGCTGCCCGCCGCGTTCGCAGGGCGCCAGGCGGTGGGGCTGGGGCGCCGGCTGGGCGGCCGCTCGCAGGCCGACGTGCAGGCCTCGGTGCAGCAGGCCACCGCGGAGCAGGTCTTCAAGGTGCTCGGTCAGCTCAAGGGCGGCGCCATGAAGGTCGGGCAGGCGCTGTCGGTGCTCGAGGCGGCCCTGCCCGAGGAGCAGGCGGGCCCGTACCGCGCGGCGCTCACCAAGCTGCAGGACGCCGCTCCCCCCATGCCGGCCGCCACGGTCCGCGCCGTGCTCGCCGCCGAGCTGGGACCGGGCTGGCGCTCGCTGTTCACGAGCTTCGAGGAGAAGCCCGCCGCTGCCGCGTCCGTGGGGCAGGTGCACCGGGCGGTGTGGTCGGACGGTCGGCAGGTCGCGGTCAAGGTGCAGTACCCCGGCGCCGGGGACGCGCTGCTGGGGGACCTCGACCAGGTGGGACGGCTCGTCCGCGTCGCGGCGGGGTGGATCCCCGGCATGGAGGTCGGCCCGATCATCGCCGAGCTGCGCGAGCGGGTGGCCGAGGAGCTCGACTACCGCGCCGAGGGAGCGTCGCAGCAGGCGTTCGCGGACGCCTTCGCCGACGATGACGAGGTGGTCGTCCCGGCGGTCGTCATGGCCACCGGCCGCGTGCTGGTCAGCGAGTGGCTCGACGGGGTGCCGCTGTCGAAGGTCATCGCCGACGGCACGCAGGAGCAGCGCGACCTGGCGGCGCGCCGCTACCTGGAGGTGCTCCTGCTGGGCCCGGCGCGGGCCGGGCTGCTGCACGCCGACCCGCACCCGGGCAACTTCCGCCTCACCCCTGACGGTCGTTTCGGAATCCTCGACTTCGGCGCGGTGAACCGCCTTCCGCACGGAATGCCACCGGCCATCGGCCGGCTCCTGGGGGCCGCTCTCGACGGCGATTCCGAGACGGTGGCCGAGGGGCTGCGCGACGAGGGCTTCATCCGCGAGCGCATCCAGGTGGACCCCGACCAGCTGCTCGACTACCTCAGCCCTTTCGTGGAGCCGCTGCGCCACGAGGAGTTCCGCTTCGACAGGGCGTGGCTGCAGTCGCTGTTCAAGCACGTGAACGACCGCGAGCGCCCCGAGTGGACGATCAACCTCAAGGTCAACCTGCCTCCGGAGTACGTGCTCATCCACCGGGTGTGGTTCGGCGGGATCGGCGTCATGTGCCAGCTGGGCGGCGTGGTCCCGGCGGTGCAGGTGCTGTCGGACTTCCTGCCGGAGTTCGCCGAGGAGGACCTGGAGGACTCGGAAGTCTCCTGAGATTCGCGAGTGCCGGAGCTCCGCGATGCCGCTCGTCACTGGGAAATCGCCGCCAATCCGGTGACACGGCGCGCTCGCATTGCGAATTCATCACCGGATGTGCGATAAATGCTGCGCACGTCCTCCTCGCGGCGGACGCTGCACTTCCCAGCCCTTCGCGAGAGAGACGGCATGGCCACCAAGACCATCACCCACATCACCGACGACCTCGACGGCTCCTCGGACGCCGAGACCGTCAAGTTCGGCCTGTGGGGCGCCACCTACGAGATCGACCTCTCCGAGGACAACCAGAAGAAGCTCGAGGCCGCGCTGGAGCCCTACCTCTCGGTGGCCCGCAAGGCGAGCGGCGGCACCGCGCGCCGCGCCAGCAGCCCGCGCAGCTCCGGCTCCGCCTCCGCCTCCGGCGGCGCCGACTACGACGCCAAGGCCGTCCGCGCGTGGGCCTCGGCCAACGGCGTGGCCGTCCCGGCCCGCGGTCGCATCCCCAAGACGGTGCTCGAGCAGTACCAGTCCGCCGCCAGCTGACCAGCCGGCTCGCCGACCGGCGCCAGCGCCCGCTCCCCGCGTGGGGGCGGGCGCTCCGTCGTCCCAGGGGGCTTCCCAGGGACGTGCCAGGTCAGGGCAGGACCAGGCCCTGGCGGGCGCGGGAGGTCACCTCCAGCGGCACGGTGACTCCGTCACCGACCCACGCCGGCAGCAGCGCCGGCCTGACGCTGGCGGCGAGGGTCACCTCGGCGGTCAGGCCGTCGGGGGTGCCGGTCGGGGCGACCACGGCCAGTCCGAGGAGGTCTGCCGGGTGGGGCGTGCGAGCCAGCAGGTCCGCGGCGCTGCGCCGCACGCCGGCGTCGTCGAGGGGCACGCCCTGGCCGGGCACCACGCCGTCGCGGTAGTAGGCGGCCTCGTCGAGGGCGTCCGCGGCGTCGAGCGCGGCGGAGTCGGCCACGGACAGCAGGTGGGTGCGGGCGAGGTGCAGCTCGGTGGCCGCGGCTCCGACGAGCACGAGGGCGACGACGACGAGAGCGTCGGCCACGACGAGCGGCGTCACCGAGCCGTCGTCCCCCACCGCGGCGGCAGCCCGCCGGGCGCGCCGCACCGGCCTCACCGGCCCGCGCCCGTCGTCGTCCTCGTCGCGGGCAGGGCCGCGAACCTGTCGACCACCGCGGTGCCGGTGGCCTCCACGGGCACCCGAGCGGGTACGGCGGCGCGCAGGAGCGGCGGGACGAACGGCAGCGGGACGTCCACCCGGACCGTCACGACGACGGCGGCGTCGGGCGCGAAGCAGCCGGTGGCCTCGCAGGAGGTGGCCGCGGTGGCGTCGGCGGGGGTGAAGCCCTGGTCGGTGAGCGCCAGGGCCAGCGCGGCCTCCGCCCGCCCGGGCGCCTCGGCGGCCTGGGCCGCGGTCACGTAGGCCCGAGCGGCGGAGCGGGCACCCGCGGAGGCGGCGTACGCGCCGGCCTGCACCCTGGCGAGGGTCATGACGAGGTAGGCGACGGGCACGAGCAGGAGCAGCGCCAGCGCGATGAACTCCACCGAGGCGCTGCCGCCGTCACCGCGGGCACAGCGCGGAGCAGCACGGCGCAGGCCGGCCCGGAGCCGCCTCACGGGAGCACCTCCACGAGCCCGTGCCCGCGCACCGTCATGGTGCCGCCGCCGAACCAGCCGACCAGCGGCAGCGGGACGGTGGCGGTGACCTCCACCACGTCGAGGCCGCCGCGGTGGACCTCGGCAGCAGTGACGGTGTCGGCGTAGCTCGCCGGCAGCGAGGCGCGGACCAGCTCGCGGGCGCGCTCGGCGCCGTCGGCGGGCGTCCGGTCGGCCAGGGCCCCGAAGCGGGCGCCCTCGCCGACGCAGTCGACCAGCGTCCCGCGCAGGTGGAGCGCGAGACCCAGCTGGAGCAGACCGGCGAAGAGGACCGAGACGAGCGCCATCACCATGACGGACTCGGCGACGGCGGCGCCCGCGTCGCCGCGAGGCGCCTCGGAGCAGTTCCCGGAGGGGTTCTGGGCGCGGGGAGGACCGGCGGCCGGAGGCCGCCTCACTTGACCGTCACGGCGGAGATGGCGCTCTGGAACATCTGGACGAGCATCGGCTGGGCCACCGCCGCGAGCCCGACGACGATGCCGGCCGTCATGACGGTGACGAGCACCCAGCCGGGCACGTCACCGCGCTCGCGGTCGGCGGGCCGCGCCAGAGCGGTCGCGGAGGTGGCCGAGGCGGCGGTGAGGGCGGTCAGGAGCAGGGCGGTGAGGCGGGACATCGGGTCCTCCGTGGTTCTCTGCGGGTTCTCGAGGGGGTGAGCGGGGCGGGTCGAGGTCAGGGCCGGGTCAGGGCGACATCCTCAGGACGGCCAGACCGGGGTAGACGGCGAAGACGACGGTCACCGGGAGCACGAGGAACACCACCGGGACGATCATGGCCAGCTCCTTGCGGCCTCCGGCCTCCACGAGCCGGCGACGGGCGAGCTGGCGCACGTCCTGGGCCTGCGCGGCGAGGACGTCGGCCAGCGGCGAGCCGCGCTCCACGGCCACGGCGATGCCGTCCACGAAGCGGGTGAGCGGCTCCGCGGAGGTGCGCTCCCCCATCCGCGCCAGCGCCGCCACCAGCGGGGTGCCCGAGCGGGCGTCGGCGAGGGTGGCGCCCAGCTCCGCCGACAGCTCCCCGCGGCAGGTGCGAGCGACCCTGTGGAGCGCACCGACGGCGCCCTCACCGGCGCCGACGGCGAGCGCGAGCAGCTCCGCGACGGTGGGGAGCTCGGCCAGGAGGCGCTCCTCGCGGCGGCGCACCGCGCGTCCGAGCGCCTGGTCCCGGCCCAGCACCCCGCCGAGCACACCGGTGGGCACCAGGAGCACCGCGGCGAGCAGCGGACCGCCCCGGGCGACCACGCCGAGCGCGAGCAGCAGCCCCGCCGCGCCGCCCAGGGCTCCCCACACCACCTGCTCGGCGCGGTAGTGCTCCACCGTGGTGGCGCTGCCGGCCTGCAGCAGGCGCCGCGAGACGGCGGCGGTGCTCGGGGAGCGCCGCGCGGCCGCGCGGGCCAGCGGGGCGAGCAGACCGCCGGGCGCGGTGCCGAGCAGGCGCGCCAGCACCCCTGCAGGCGCCCGGCCGGGTGCGAGCAGCCGCGACCCGCGCGGCCGGTCCGCCAGGTGCGGGGCCAGGCGGGCGTCCAGGGAGGGCCGCGCCCACGCCGGCACGCCCAGCAGCACCAGCCACAGCCCCGCACCCGCCAGCAGGCCCAGCCCGGCCCCCAGGGGGCTCAGCTGCGGACCCACCAGAGGACCCAGCACCGCGCTCACCGGAGCACCCGCTCGTCCTCGGGCAGCCGCCCGACGCGACGCATGACCACGTAGGCGAGGACGCAGCACGCCGCCCCCGCGCCGATGACCAGCGCGCCCGCGGGCTCGCGGAACGCGTCCACCGTCCCGGGCCGGGTGCACAGCAGGAGCAGGACCACCCACGGTGCGGCGACGGCGAGGCGCGCGGTGGCCACGGTCCAGCTCTGCCGGGCCAGCAGCTCCCCGCGGGTGCGGGCGTCGTCGCGCAGGAACGCGGACAGCGAGCGCAGCACCCGGCCCAGGTCGCTGCCGCCGACCTCGCGGGTCAGGCGCAGCGCCTCGACCACGCGGTCGGCCACCGGGTCGGCCAGCGCCTCCTTGAGCCGGTCCAGGGCGGGCAGGAAGCGGCCGGTGGCGCGGTGGTCGTCGGCGAAGTCGGCGAACGCGGGGCGCAGCGGTTCCGGGCCGTGCACCGCGAGCGCGGCGAGGGCCTCGGGCAGGGACAGCCCTGCGCGCACGCCGGAGGCCAGGTGGTCGACGGCGTCGGGCCACAGCTCCCGCACGGCGGCGGCGCGGCTGCGCGCACGGGCGCGCAGGAGGGCCACCGGCCCCCAGGAGGCGCCGGCGCCGAGCAGCAGCGCCAGCACCGCGGAGCCGGACACCAGCAGGGCCGCCACCGCCACGGCCAGCGCGGTCGCGGCGCAGGCCGTGGGCAGCGCCGCCGGCGGCAGTCCCGTCAGGCCGGCGCTGCCCAGGAGGTCCTCGGCGCGGTCGCGCAGCCCGGGACGGTCCCCGGTCGCGTCGTCGTCCTGGGCGTCCACCCAGCAGGCCCACCAGAGGCAGAAGAGGCCAGCCCCCAGCAGGAGCCCGGTCAGCGCGCCCACTCAGGCCTCCGGGCGCAGCAGGGCGGTCAGGTCGAAGCCGGCGCGGGCGAAGCGCTCCTCGTGCGGTGCGCTCCCGGTGCCCCGCACCAGACGCGGGCTGCCGCCGTCGAGCACGGTGCCGAAGACCGTGCCCGTCTCGATGACACCGCCCTCGACGCGGCCGGGCACCGCCAGCACCTCGCGGACGCGGCGGCGGCCGTCGGCCTCCAGCGCCACGTGCACCACGAGGTCCACCGCGGAGGCCACCGTCGGGACGACGAAGTCCGCCGTGACGTTCGGGCCCGCCAGCAGGGGCAGCGTGCACAGCTTGGTGACGGCCTCGCGGGCGCTGTTGGCGTGCACGGTGGCCATGCCGGGAAGACCGCTGTTCAGCGCGATGAGCAGGTCCAGGCTCTCCGCCTGGCGCACCTCCCCCACCACCAGGCGGTCCGGGCGCATCCGCAGCGCCTCCTTCACCAGGCGGCGCAGCGTGATCTCCCCGGTGCCCTCCAGGCTGGGCTGGCGGCACTGCAGGCCGACCACGTCCCGGCCGTGGAAGGCCAGCTCGAAGACCTCCTCGACCGTGATGACGCGCTCGCGGGAGGGGATGGCACCCGACAGGCAGTTGAGCATCGTCGTCTTGCCGGCCTGCGTGCCGCCGGCGACCAGCACGTTGAGGCCCGACGCGACGGCGGCGTCGAGGAAGGCCGCGCAGCTCGCCGTCAGGGTGCCCAGCTGCACGAGGTGCTCGGTGCGGGAGGCCTTCACCACGAACTTGCGGATGTTCACCGCCCAGTGGCGGCGGGTGACGTCGGGGATGGCCACGTGCAGGCGCGCGCCGGACGGCAGGGCGGCGTCGACGAACGGCGAGCTGAGGTCGAGGCGGCGGCCGGTGGTGCGCAGCATCCGCTCGACGAGGTCGTGGACGGCGGCCTCGGTGAGGATGGTGGTGGTGAGCTCGGAGCGGCCGCCGCGGGCGACGAAGACCTTGCCGGGCTCGTTGATCCAGATCTCCTCGACCTCGGGGTCGTCGAGGTGGACCTGCAGCGGGCCGAGGCCGGCCACGGCGTCGACGACGGCGCGGACGGTGCCGCTGCGGTCGACGAGGCCGGGCAGGACGCCCAGCAGGGACCGCTCGTCGTAGTCGGCGACGACCTCCTCGACGAGGCGGCGCACCACCTCGGCGTCAGCTGCGGGGTCGAGGGCGCGGCGGCGCACCAGCTCGCGGACCTCGTCCTCGACGATCGCGGTGGCTTCCACGTCCGTCCTCCTCCTGCTGCTCGTCGTGCTGACCCGTCGGCTGGTCCGCCTGGCGCTGCGTCGCGGAGCGACGCAGCCCCATGCAGCGCGACGCCGTCCCCGGCGGCGCGCGGCTCCCAGGACGGCGTGCAGCGGACGCTAGGCAGGTCGGCGCGACGACCGCAGGCGTGCGGGTGACGGGTCACGCCCGAGCCGGGCGTCCCCCGACCGAGAGACGACGGGTGATCACTCACCGTGATCACGGCGACCCCGCACATCGGGGTGGATCGGACGCAACCGTGACACTGCGCCACGAAACGGGACGTCAGCGGCGTAGCGGACCGGTCGTCCACAGGCCGCGGGCAGCGCCCAGCGCGACCAGCTCCCGACGGTGCAGGGTCGACGGGTGCGCCTGGAGCTGACCGCCGGTGGCGCCGGGTGCTGCGGCCCCGGCGCCGACGTCGTCGTGGAAGCCCCCGCCGGCACGCCGCTGCGCGAGGTGCTGCCCCAGCTGGCCGCTGCGGCGGGGCTCGGCGGACTGGGAGCGGCTCGCGTGCTGGTCGGCGGGGCGTGCGTGGCGGACGACGCACCGCTGGGGGCGCCACCGCTGGTGCGGGGGGCGCGACTGGTGCTGGGCGACGACGACGAGAGCGCCGCTGCTGCGCCGTCCCCCGGGGGCGCGCTGCGCGTGCTCTCAGGGCCCGACGCCGGTTCCAGCGCCCGGGTTCCGCTCGGCAGGTCCTGGGTCGGCCGTGACGCGGGTGGGCTCGTGGCCCTGACCGACCCGACCGCCTCACGGCGCCACGTCGAGCTCGACCGCACGCCGGCGGGCACCCGCGTGCGGGACGCCGGCTCGGCCAACGGCACCCGCCTGGACGGACGTCTCCTGGGCGAGGCGTGGACCGTCCTGGCACCGGGGGCGCTCCTGCAGGTGGGCGCGGGCGTGCTCCAGGTGGTGGCCGCTCCCGGCCCAGGGCTGCCGCCGCCCCCTCCCGCGACACCCGACGGCCACGGACGTCTCGTGCTCGGCGCCTCCGAGGTCCCTGCGGCCGAGGAGGCGCCGGATACTGTGGAGGTGGTGCTCCCTGAGCCACCGCAGCCCAGAGCTGGGACCCCGGTGGCCTGGGCGGCGGTGCTCGCCCCCGCCCTCGTCGCGGTGCCGCTGGCGCTCCTGTGGTCGCCGGTGGCGCTGCTCCTGGCGACCACCGGCCCCCTGGTGGCCCTCGTGACGGCCGCCGGAGACCGGCGGCGCCGCCGCCGCGACCACGTGCGCGCCCTGGCCGACCACCGCGATGCGGTGCGCCGGCACCACGCACGCGCCGAACGGGCCCTGGTCCGCGAGCGCTCCGCGCTGGAGCTGCTGCACCCCGCTGCAGGCGCCCTGCTCGCCCTGGTGGAGGCACGGGACCCGCTGCTGTGGTCCCGTCCCGCGGAGCCGCGCTCCGCCGGCGGCGCCCTGAGGGTCCGGCTGGGCACGGCTCGGGTGCCGAGCGGTGTGGTGGTGCGCGACGTTGCCGAGGACGACGACGGTGGTGGCGCGCCGAGCCCGATCGAGCACGAGGCGGGTCCCCTGGTGGTCGACCTCGGCGGACTGCGGCGCGTGGAGGTGCGCGGCGACGCCGAGGCCGCGCACGCCGCGGCGCGTGCCCTCGTCTGCCAGCTGGCGGTGCTGCACGGCCCCGACCGCCTCGAGCTGGTCCTGCCCGCGGTCCCGGGGCCGTGGCGCTGGGCGCGCTGGCTCCCCCACGTCCTGCCGCCGGGCGCCGGGACCACCGCTGGAGGTCGGGACGGCCAGGGCGGCCACGACCGCGGTGGCGCCGTCGCCCGCGTGGCCGTGGGCGACGGCCAGGACTGCCTGGACGGCTCGTGGACGTCCACGGGGGCGGGCACCACCGTCGTCGTCCTGCCCGGTGGTGAGGGCGGGCGCAGTGCGGGTGCGCCGGACGCCGTCCTGCTGGTGGACAGCGGCGGCGCCGCCACCTGGTCGACCGCGGGTACGACGACGGCCCTCGTCACCGACCTCCTCACGCAGGAGCGGGCGGAGCGCCTCGCCCGGGCACTGGCACCGCTGCGTCCCGCCGCGAGCGCCGAGGGGCAGGTCGCGCCGGCGTCACCTCCGCTGACCGAGGTCCTGGAGGGGGCGGCAGGCCTGGACGCCCTGGACCCGCGAGCGGTGGCGCGGGGGTGGGACGGGCCGCGGGGGCGGGACCTCGCGGTGGCCGTCGGCGTGCGCGCCAGTGGGGGTCCGTGGGTGCTCGACCTCGACCGCGACGGCCCGCACGCGCTGGTCGCGGGCACCACGGGGGCGGGCAAGAGCTCGCTGCTCGTGGCGTGGCTGCTGGCGCTGGCGGTGGCGGTGCCGCCGGAGGAGCTGTCGGTGGTGCTGGTCGACTACAAGGGCGGCGCCACAGCGGGGCGGCTGAAGAGCCTGCCGCACCTGGCGGGCTGCGTCACCGACCTCGACGAGCACCTGGCCCAGCGGGCGCTCACGTCCCTGTCCGCCGAGGTGCGCCGCCGCGAGCGGGTGCTGGCCGAGCACGGGGTGGCGGACAGGGCGGAGCTGCTGCGCTGCCGCGTCGACGGCGCACGGCTGCTGCCGCGGCTGCTCGTGGTGGTGGACGAGGTGCGGGTGCTGGTGGACGAGGTCCCGGACCTCGTGCCGGGCCTGGTGCGCCTGGCGACCGTCGGGCGGTCGCTGGGGGTGCACCTGGTGCTGGCCACGCAGCGCCCGGCGGGAGCGGTGAGCCCGGATGCGAGGGCCAACACCAACCTGCGCATCGCCCTGCGGGTGCGCGACGCCCCGGACTCCCTCGACGTCCTGGACGACCCGGGCGCTGCTGCGCTGCCGCCGGACCGACCGGGGGCAGCCCTGGTGCGCCGCGGCGGCGGCGGGCTGGAGGCGGTCCAGGTGGCGTCGCTGGTGCGCCCGCCATCCGTTCCGGTGCGCGTGCTGGCGGTGGGTCAGGTGGTTCCGCCGGGAGGGGAGGCCGTGGACGAGGTGCCGCTGCTCGTGGCGTCGCTGCGGACAGCCGCGGCCGGGCGGCCCCGGGTCAGCTCCCCGTGGCTGCCGCCCCTGCCCGACCTGCTGCCCTGGCGCCACCCGCACGACGCCCAGGACGGCGATGCCGACGACGACCAGCCCGACGCCGCGGGCACGGCGCTCGGCCTGCTGGACGAACCCGAGGTGCCCGCCCAGCGGGTGCTGCGCTGGGACGCCACCGCGCCGCTGGCGGTGTGCGGAGGTCCGGGTTCGGGGCGCACCGCCGCCCTGCGCTGGGTCGCGGCGGCGAGCACCGGCGAGGTCCACGTGGTGGGCGACCCGGCCGAGGTGGCGGACCTGGCTGCGCTGCCGCAGGTCGCGAGCACCGTCGACCCCGATGACGGCGAGCACCTCCTGCGCGTCCTGCAGCACCTCACCGACGTGCCCCGCAGCCGCCGGAACGGTGCGTGCGGGCCCCGGCCGCTGCTGCTCGTCGACGCCGCCGACCGCGTGCTGGCCGGGCGCGCCGCCGCCGGCCAGCGCCACGAGGCGGAGGCCGCAGCCGACCTGCTGGCAGGTCTCGTCACCGCCGGCGCCCCCGTGCTCCTCACCTGCGACGCCGCCTCGCTGACGTCGCGCGCGCTGGCGAGCGTGCGGGAGGTGCTGCTGCTGGCGCCCGCGGACCGCACGGCCGCGGTGCTGGCCGGGGTCCCGTCGGCGGCGACGCCGGTCCACTGGCCGCCGGGGCGGGCGCTGCGCCTGCGCCCGGGGCCGCTGCGGGAGGTCCAGCTGGCCCTGCTCGACCCAGACCTGCTCCGCCCCGGGGCCCTGGTCCCAGCGGCACCTCGCCCGGGGCTGCCCAGCCCCGACGGCGCGGTGCGGCTCGGTGCGCTGCCGAGCTACCTGGCGCTGGCCGAGCTGCGCGCGCTCGCCCCGTCCTCCGCTCCCTCCTCGGGCGCCGCCTCACCCGTCGTGGGTCTCGGTGGCCTGCGGGCCGCTCCCACGGAGATCCCCCTCGCAGCCGGCTCGGGCGCCCTGGTGGTGGGGCCACCGGGCTCCGGCAGGTCCAGCGCGCTGCGTCTGCTCGCCGCCCAGGCCGCAGCTGCAGGTCGGCCGTGCGTCCTGGTGCAGCCGCGCCTGCCCCTGCCCATCACCGCCGGCACGACGAGCGCCCCGCGCACGACGACCGCCGCCGGGGGCGTCCCCGTGGTGACCGGGACGGACACCGCCGCAGGCCGGGCCCTGCTCGCCGCTCTCGCAGCGGCTGCCGCGCCGCCGTCCCGACCCGCGCCCGCACCGCTCGTGCTCGTCGACGACGCCGAGCTGCTGCTCGGCAGCCCGCTGGAGGCCCTCCTCCTCGACCTCGCCGACGGCGACGGGCCCGCGTGCGCCGTCGTGGCGGCGGGCACGAGCGGCCTGCTGCCCACTCACCGGGGGCTGGCAGCGGCGCTGCGCCGCCACCGCACCGGCCTGCTCCTGCACCCGCTCGCCCCCGGAGACGCAGAGGTGGTGGGCGCCCGGGCCCCCGTGGTGCGCGGCGGGCCACGCGGAAGGGCGAGCCTGGTCCGGTCGGGCGCTCTCGTCGTCGTCCAGCTCGCCCTGCCCTGATGCGAGAGGCCACGTCGGCGAGCCGGGGGCGACGCGCCGGGGGCGGTCTGCGTGAGACGCCGCCCGCCGCCCTCTACGGTTCCTCCCACGGGAAGACGGCACCCGCCAGCGGGACCGGCCCGAGCACGACCAGGGCACGACCAGGGCACGACCAGGGCACGACCAGGGCACGACCAGGGCACGACGGAGGACGCGTGGCACCGAGGACGAGGGTCCGCTGGGCCGGACCGGCGGACGTGGAGGCCATCGACGGCCTCATCCGCCAGCTGGCGGTCTACGAGCGCGAGCCCGACGCGGTGGAGGCCACCCCGGACGACCTGCGCGCCGCGCTGTTCGGCCCCGACCCGCGCGTGCGGGCCCTGGTGGCCGAGGTCCTCGAGGGCGAGACGTGGGTCGTGGCCGGCACGGCGATCTCCTTCACCACCTACTCCACGTGGACGGGTCGCCACGGCACCTGGCTGGAGGACCTCTTCGTCAGGCCCCAGCACCGCGGTCTGGGGCTGGGCCGGGCGCTGCTGTCCGCCCTCGCCGCCGATGCCGTGGCGGCCGGGCACCGCCGGCTGGAGTGGTCGGTGCTGGACTGGAACACCCCCGCGCAGGCCGTCTACACCGCCATCGGCGCCCAGCCGCTGGAGGAGTGGACGCGCTGGCGCCTCGCCGGCCCCGAGCTGGAGGCGCTCGCGGCGTCCGGCAGCGTGCCGAGCTGATCAGCAGGCCCGCTCAGCCGGTCTGCTCCGACGGCCCACCCGTCGACGTGGCGCTGGCGGCTGGCGCGGCCCACCTGCGCGCCCCTGAGGACGGGTGCGACGATGACGACCTCGACGACACGACGACGACGCGGTGCAGTCATGGGCTGCGCGAGCCGATCCGAGGAGGCGACGGCGTGACAGCTCCAGCAGACCGGCCCGCCAGCGCCCCCGCAGCCGCGTCGCCACAGGCGGCCCAGGTGGCCCCGACGGCCTCGTCCGGTGACCGGGTCGAGCTGGTGGTGCCCGCCGCCCCGGAGTACCTGTCGGTGCTGCGGACGGCGACGGCCGGGCTCGCCGCGCGGCTCGACCTCACCATCGACGAGATCGAGGACCTGCGCATCGCCGTCGACGAGGCGTGCGCGCTGGTGCTGGGCCCGCAGGCGCTGGACGGCTCACCCGACCTGCACGCCGTCGAGCCCGGCGCAGCGCCCGACGCCTCGGCACCGGTGCTGACGGCCGTCTTCGAGCTGGTGGCCCCGGGTATGAAGGTGCAGGTCAGCGGGCCGGCGCAGACGCTGCCGGGTCGCGACAGCTTCGCGTGGGCGGTGCTGGAGGCGCTGGTCAGCGGTCTGGAGACCGGCCGGGACGACGCCGGGCGCCACTGGATCCGGCTGCGCCACGACGGACCCGGACGCGGGTAGCGCGGCACCGCCGTGAGCGCTCAGGGATCCGAGGGCTCCCCCTCGTCGGTGGTGCGGGCGGCCGTGCCCGAGCAGAACCCCGGCCCCCACCCCGACCTGCCGCCGGAGCTCCTGGAGCTGTCCCGGATGGCCGAGGACGACCCGCGGCGCACGGCGCTGCGCAACCGCGTGGTGGAGTCGCACCTGCCGCTGGTGCGCCACCTGGCGCGGCGCTACGCCGACCGCGGCGAGCCCATGGACGACCTCGTGCAGGTCGGCACCATCGGGCTGCTCAAGGCCGTGGACCGCTACGACCCCGAGCGCGGCGTGCCGTTCTCGGCGTTCGCCGTGCCGACCGTGCTCGGCGAGATCCGCCGGCACTTCCGCGACCGGGGGTGGGCGGTGCGCGTGCCGCGCCGCCTGCAGGAGCTCTCCCGCACGCTCGCCGACGCCCGCACCGAGCTGACGCAGGAGCTGGGACGCGCGCCCACCGTCTCCGAGCTGGCCGAGCGGGCGCAGGTGGACGAGGACGCCGTGCTGGAGGGCATGGAGTCGGCCGGTGCGTACACGACGGTGCCGCTGGACACCGGCGAGGTCGACGCCCCCGGCGCCTGGCTCGCCACCGACGACGAGGCGCTGCGGGTGGTGGAGGACCGCGAGGCCCTGCGCCCCCTGCTGGCGCGGCTGCCCGCGCGGGAGCGGCGGATCATCGCGCTGCGGTTCGTGCGCGGGATGTCGCAGTCGCAGATCGCCGAGGAGGTCGGCATCTCCCAGATGCACGTCTCGCGGCTGCTGACGCGGACGCTGGCGACCATGCGCGCCGAGCTGGGCGACGGCGCCCAGGGCTGAGCCGCGCCCGCGGGCCCGGGCGGTCCCCGGTGTCAGTGGACGGGCGGTTCCGCGTCGTCGTCGCCGACCCACACCGACAGCGGCCGCGACGCCAGGCACACGCCGGCCGCGACGGCCACGAGCACGAACACCGCTGCCACCGGCCACTGCGGCCGCAGGAACAGCGGTGCGGTGAGCACCACCTGGAACAGCTGCCAGGTGAGCAGCGGCGCACGCGCCCAGCGACGGCCGGCGAGCAGCGCCCGGGCGCACAGCGCCAGCCCGACGGCGAGTGCGGCCAGGAGGACGGCCGTGGCGACTGCTCCGGTGGGGTCCTCGGCGCGCGTCAGCTCGATGCCGTAGAAGACCACGACGGCGGCCAGCGCGACCACCTCCACGGCGACCGCCTCCACGGCCACGACCAGCGCCGTGGGCCGCTTCCCGCTCGTCACGCGTCCACCCTCCCCGTGCTCGCCCGGCGGTCCGCCCGCCGGAGCGCTGCCGAGATCGGTTCCCGGTTGGCGGAACACTCCGGGGTGCTCCACCGTTGGTCAGATCAGAGCACGAGACGTCCCGATGATGTTCCGCGCACGACCTGTACCAGAACCCGACACCCCGCGAGTGACTCGCCGCAGTTGACCCTTGTGCAACGCAGCGGACTCTGTGACGATACCTGCGGACGGGGCGCCACTGAGCGCCCCATATACGTGTTCGGACTCGTGAACCGCTTCACAAGAGCGGAGCGACCGGACGAGACCCCGATCCACTGAGGAGCTCACTGATGGACTGGCGGCACCGCTCAGCGTGCCTCGAGGAAGACCCCGAGCTGTTCTTCCCGATCGGCAACACGGGCCCGGCCCTGCTGCAGATCGAGGAGGCGAAGGCCATCTGCCGGCGTTGCGACGTCGTGGAGACCTGCCTGAAGTGGGCGCTCGAGAACGGTCAGGACTCCGGCGTCTGGGGCGGCCTCTCCGAGGACGAGCGCCGCGCGCTCAAGCGCCGCACCGCCCGCGCCCGCCGCGCCGGCTGAACCAGCCCCCCGCGGCACGCGACGCCGGGCGCGCGCAGCGCCTGCACGAAGGGCCGTCCCCTGCTGGGGGCGGCCCTTCGTCGTCGTCACGGCGCTCGTCACGTGCTCACACAGCGGCCGAGGCGGCTGCGCGGTCCCCGCGGGGCTCGTGCAGCTCGGCGTTGACCACGGCCTCCGCGCCGCCGTCGGGACGGTTGCGCCACACGATGCTGCCGCGCAGCTCGCCCTGCACGAGCGCCTGCACGATCTGCGACCCCAGCCCGCCGGCGTGCGGGGAGAAGTCCTCGGGCAGGCCGGCACCGTCGTCGGCGACGGTGGCCACCAGGGCGGTGCCGTCGCGCTCGGCGCGCACCTCCACCCGTCCGTCGCCGCCGCGAAGTCCGTGCTCCACGGCGTTGGTGACCAGCTCGGTGAGCACCAGCGCGAGGGCCGTCGCGTCCTCGGCACCCACCTGCCCGAAGGTGCCGATGCGCCGGACGCTGGCCGCTCCGTGGCTGGCGGCCAGGCTGACGATGAGCTGGAGACCGCGCTCCATGACGTCGTCGAACTCGACGACCTCCTCGAACCCCGCCGAGAGCGTCTCGTGGACCAGCGCGATGGTGCTGACGCGCCGCATCGCCTCCTCGAGGGCCGCACGCCCCGCGTCGGACTCGATGCGGCGCGTCTGCAGCCGCAGCAGGGCCGACACGGTCTGCAGGTTGTTCTTCACCCGGTGGTGGATCTCCCGGATGGTGGCGTCCTTGGTGAGCAGCTCCTGCTCGCGGCGGCGCAGCTCGGTGACGTCGCGGCACAGCACCAGCGCGCCCGTGCGCACGCCCTCCTCCAGCAGCGGCACCGCGCGCAGCGACAGCGCGGCCTGGCGCGACTCCACGTCGCAGCGCCACGGGGCGCGACCGGTGACCACCAGCGGCAGCGTCTCGTCCACCTGGTGGGTGCTGTCCAGGCAGCTGGCGGTGACCTCGGCCAGCGACCTGCCGACGAGGTCTCCGGTGAAGCCCAGGCGGCGGTAGTCGGAGCGGGCGTTGGGGCTGGCGTAGACCACCACGCCCTCCACGTCGAGGCGGACCAGGCCGTCGCCGACGCGCGGGGCGCCGCGGCGGGTGCCCGTGGGGGCCCCCTGGTGGGGGAACGTGCCCTCGGAGACCATGCGCGCCAGGGCGTCGGCGCACTGCAGGTAGTTGCGCTCCAGCCGCGAGGGGGCGCGCGGCACCGACAGGCTCGTGTCGCGCGACATCACCGCGATGACGCGGCCCTGGCGCACCACCGGCACCGTCTCCTCGCGCACCGGGGAGCCGTCCAGCCACTCCGGGTCGTGGTCGCGGCAGATGCGCGCCTCGGCGAAGGCCCTGTCGACCTGCTCGCGCTGGCCGGGGGCGATGTGCGTTCCCACGACGTCCTCGTCGTGGACGGTGACGCCGGTGCTGGGGCGGCAGTGGGCGACGACGACGAAGCCGCCCTCGCGGTCCGGCACCCACAGCAGCAGGTCGGCGAAGGACAGGTCCGAGAGCATCTGCCAGTCGCCGACGAGCAGGTGCAGCCACTCCTCGTCAGCGGCGTCGAGGACTCCCAGCCTGCGCACGAGAGAGCTCAGGGTCGGCACCCGACAACCCTAGAGGCAGCCCGCGGGTGCTCAGGGCGGGCGGTCCGCGGCACCGGGCCTACGGTGGGGCCGTGCGCCTCGACGTCCTGCTCCGCTACCCCGGCGACCCGCAGCGGGTGGCGCAGCTCCTGGCGGACCCCGCCGTGCTGGACCGGCTGCTGACCGCCAGCGACGCGCTGTCGCACGAGGTGGACGTCCAGGGCGGACCCGAGGGACGCTTCGTGGTGACCATCGAGCGCGTGCTGCCCACCGACGAGCTGCCCGAGATGGCCCGCCGCTTCGTGGGCGCCTCGATGCGGCTGCGCCAGGTCGACACGTGGGAGGCCCCGGCCGCTGACGGCTCGCGCACCGGCACGACGGAGCTGCAGGTGCCGGGTGCGCCCGTGACCGCGACGGCCACGACGGGGCTGCGGCCGGTGCGCACGGGGGTGGTGCCCGGCCGCGGGGTGCACACGGAGCACTCCGTGAGCGGCACGCTGACAGCGGCGGTCCCGCTGCTGGGCGGCAAGATCGAGCGGGCGGCCGAGGAGCCGGTCGTGCGCGCCCTGCGCGACCAGGAGCGCGAGATCGGCCAGCTGCTGGCCTGAGCCGACCGGCCGACCGGCCGATCTGCCGACCGGTTGATCTGCCGACCGGCCCGGCTGACCCGGTGGGTCAGCCGAGCTCGTCGGCCAGCGCCTCCAGCTCGGTGGCGTCGTACCAGAGCAGGTCGTGCCCCTGCGCGCCGTCGACCGCGAAGGCGGCGTCGTCGTCGCCGGCGTCAGCGGCAGGCAGCGCCGCGGCCGCGGCGGACACGTCGGCGACGGCCTCCGCCTCGTCGACGTGCGCGCTGACGACGGCGGACACCTGCAGCGGCTGCGCCAGCTCCACGCGGGAGAGGGCCTCGGCGGGGTCGCCGTCACCGACCGGCCGGGGCGAGACCACGCTGCCGGGGACGTCAGCGGCGAGGACCAGCCGGCGGGCGACCACCCGGCCCGGCGCTCCACCGCCACCCCCGTCGGCCCGGGCCGGACCGTCAGCGAGGAGGCGCAGCGAGGAGTCGGCGGCGTCGAGCATCGCCGCGAGCTCGAGCTCCTCGGCGTCGCCCTCGGTGTAGTGCTCCCGCAGTGCGGGCGTGACGGCGTGCACCGGCGCGTCGGCGGGCAGGCGCCCGCTGCGCAGGCACTCGGCGAGCTGGTCCGGCCGCAGGGCGGCGTAGACGCGCTCGGGAGGGCTGCCGAGGGAGGGGCTCACCCGCGCATCCTGGCCCACCCGCGGCGCCGGGTGCGCGCAGGGGCCGCGCCACCGCCGGTCCGGGTGCCAGTGCTCCCCTCCTCGCGGCAGGCGCCCACCAGCTGGGCGGCGAGCGCCGCGAGCGCGGCGCGGGCGGGTGACCCGGGGGCGGACTCGCGCAGCGTGCGGCCGGTGAGCAGGGCGGTGTCGCAGGCGGCGCGGTCGTCGGGGACGAGCACGGCGTCGCGCACCCCGGCGTACCGGGCCAGCGCCTCCTGGACGCGGGCGGCGGGTCCGTGCCCGACGGCCGCGGAGCGGACCTTGGTGACCACGGTGCGGCGCCGCTCGACGACGTCCGGCTGGGCCTCGGCGAGGTCGCCGAGGGCACGGACGAGCCGCTGCAGTCCCACGGGGTCGGCCTGGCCCACCACGAGCACCTCGTCGGCGGCCGCCAGCGCGGTGGTGGTCGCCGCGTTGCGGCGGGGAGCGGCGGTGTCGAGGACCAGCTCCTCGTCCTGCTCGAGCGGTGCGGCGCAGTCGACCACGGTCCAGGGGGCAGCTGAGCGGCAGGTGGACCACAGCTCCTCGAGGGCGGCGGCTCCCAGCTCGTGCCAGCGCTCAGCGCGCGGCAGCCCGGTGAGCACCGACACCCGCGGAAGGGCCTCGGGTGCGAGCTGCAGCAGCCGTCCCGGGGTGAGGGTGCCGGCCGCGGCGGCGCGGCAGGCGGCGGCGACGCCGGCCGTCTCGTCCAGCAGGCCGAGCACCTGGGCGGTGCTGGCGGCCCAGGTGTCGGCGTCCACCAGGAGCACCCGCTCGCCCAGCGCCGCCAGCTCCGCGGCCAGCGAGACCGCGACGGTCGTACGGCCCGGGGCTCCGGGGGCGCCCCAGACGGCGACGAGGCGCCCGGGCCGCTCCGGCAGCGGCACCTCGGCCAGCTCGTCGTCGTCCTCGGCCGCGCCGAGGGAGGACGCGCCGGCCGCGCCCGCGGAGTCGGGGCGCACCCGCTCGGCGGTGGGGACCGGCGCGGGGGCGGGTACGGGGGCGGCGCCGGACCCGGCCGGAGGAGCGTCCCGGGTGCTGGTCGAGGCGGAGGGCGCAGGGCCGCCCGGGGCGGCGCGGCCCACGAGGAGGCGGGCGACAGCGGCGGTGACCGCTGCAGCCACCTCCTCGCCGGAGGCACCGGCAGCGACGTGCCGGCCCACGCCGAGCGCCACCAGGCGGGCGGCTGCAGCCCCCTCGCCCGTGGCGGGCAGGACCCCGACCACGGCCGTGCCCTGCGCCTCGAGGCGGGCCAGCGCCTCGCGGTCGAGCCGGTGCAGGTCCGCGGAGACCAGCGCGGCGCGGCCGTGGCCGGCGGCGCTGGCGGAGAGGAGCTCGCCGAGGTCCGCGCAGCGGCGGACCACCGAGACACCGGGGGTGCGGCCCAGGGCCGCGACGAGCTGCGCCTCCTCGGGCCCGGGCACAGCGGTGAGCAGCGGCAGCGGCGACGGGCCGCGGCGCGGGACGGCGGACACTCAGCGGCCCGCCGGGGACGAGCCGGGCACGAGCACCAGCGAGACCGTCGCCTCGGCCGCGAGGGCCTGCAGCGCCTGCTGCAGCTGGGCGGGCGGCAGGTCCACCTGCACCAGACCGCCGCGACCGGTGGCGAAGGACCCCCCGTCGGTGACGACCTCGTGCACCACCGCGCTCGTGGCGAGCTGGTGGGGTCCGCTGGCGCCCTGCGCACCAGCACCGGTGGTGGTGGAGGTGCCGGCTGCGGTGACCGGGCTGGCGCCGAGCCGCGCGGGGGCGGGCGTCACCCAGACGTCCACGAGCGCCCCGGCGACCAGGCCGGAGGGCAGCGGACCGGTGACCGGCAGGCCCACGGGGCGGGTGGCGAGAGCGGAGGCGCTGCCGACCGCGCTGCGCGGCAGCAGGTCACCGGAGGTGACCTCCCGCAGGGCGACGGCGCCCTGCGGAGCCCGCTCGTCCGCCGGGAGGTAGCCGCCGGTGCCACCCTCGAGGTGGACGCGGACCGCGCGCAGGTCGGCGGCGGTGATCTCCTGGCCCGGCACCAGGGTGCTGGCCGCCACCCACACCGGCACCGTGCTGTCCGCCGCGGAGACCACCCTGGCGCCGGCCAGCACCGAGGCCAGCACGAGCAGCAGGCCGACGACGAGGCGCGGGTCGCGCCACGACGGAGCGCGAAGGCGGGCCGCAGGCGGCGAGGCCGGGGTGAGCGCTGTCGGGCGGGTGGCGGCCATGGCGGCTCCTGGCGGGGGAAGAGACGGGAGGGACGTCACGGAGCGTGGCAGCCGGCTGGTCGCGGATCCGAGGACGTGCACGCCGGATCGCTCCGTCCGGGTGGCGACCGCCCCCGACCGGATGATCTCGCCTGCGTCTCTCCGGAGGGAGACGCCACAGCCGGCAGCGCCTGGTCACTGCGGGTGATCACCCGGGGACCGAGGCCGCGGGAAGCTCCTGGCGTGGGACCATCCGGAGGTGGCCGCGCGCTTCATGACCCTCGCCGACGTGGCCGACACCCTCCAGGTGTCGGCGGCGCAGGCGTACGCGCTGGTGCGCAGCGGCGAGCTGCCCGCCATCAAGGTGGGCGGCCGCGGCCAGTGGCGCGTGGAGATCTCGGTCCTGGAGGACTACATCCAGGGCAAGTACGCCGAGACGCGCGCCCTCGTGGCCTCGCAGTCGGACCTCGGCGACGTCGAGGCGCTGCACGAGGACGCGCTGCGCAGTTGACGCGCGCCTGCCGCCCGTCAGGTCGCTGAGCGCCGCAGGCAGGCCAGGGCCGGCAGCGGCACCGTGACGACGCCGCGCACGGCACCCGCGCGCCTCGCCTCGTCCACGGCGTGACGGGCCAGGTCGAGGTGGTCCGCCCCCACCCTGTCCACCGTGCCGGTCAGCACACCGCTCCCTTCGGCGCGCAGCCAGATCCGCACGGCTGACCGGTCTCGCGCCACGCCGCGCAGGGCCGCAGCCAGCCCGAGCCGACCCTCGACGGCGCCCGCGGGGGCCGCGAGCGACCTCGTCAGCCCCTCGGCGAGCACCACGGCCGGCAGCGCGACGAGGGCCTCCCCCGCTACCTCCTCGACGAGCAGCCAGTCGGGGCCCGCCGCCCGCAGCGCGCCGTCGACGCGCTCGCCGCCGGCCAGCCGCAGCGCCACGCGCTGCCCCAGGGCAGCGCGCAGCCTGTCCCGCAGCTCCACGCCGGCGACCTCGGCGCGCACGCGCTCGGCGTGCATGGCCGCGACGTCGTCGTCGGCGGCGACGAGCTGGGCCTCCAGGTCGGCGAACAGAGCGTCCCAGCGCATGAGCCCACGGTAGGGGCGCTGCTCCTCGCGGTGGACGCCGTCCACAGGGAGCCCTCCGTTCCACGATCGGCCGCCAGCGCTCGTGCATGATCCGCACATGGCACCGAACAACAGCAAACTGCATCAAACGAAGGCAAGCGCATGAGGGCGACACCCAGGCCGATGGCGACGCTGCTGACGTCAGGGTCCGTCGCACTGCTCGGCGCCACGGGCGGACTCCTGGCCGTCGAGGCCCTGCGCGACCTCGACCACGTCCCAGCCGACCTGGACTCCGCCGTCGCCGCCCTGGCGGGACTGGCACTGGGCACGGTGCTCCTCGTGTGGTGCGCCGGGTCGGCGGCCGCCGTGGGCGCCGTGCTGCTCGGCACCACCGGGAGGACCGGGGCCGCCCTGCGCGCCGTCGCCGACGCCACCACCCCGCTGCTGCTTCGGCGCCTGATCGCCGCGGCCGTGGGAGCCGCGGTGCTCGGCGGGGTCAGCGCTCCCGCCTTCGCCGGCAGCCGCCCCGCTCCTGCCGCGGCGGCGAGCGCCAGCGGGCTCAGCTGGCCCTCGACGAGCCGCACGTCGAGCGAGCCGGCCACCACCCCGAGCAGCAGTCCGACCACCACGTCCGCCCCGGCACCCGCCACCTCGACGACGGCTCCCGCGACCAGCGCTCCGGCCGCTCGTCCGGGCACGGGTCCCCGTGCTGCCGAGGCCTCGAACCCACAGACCCCGAGCTCACAGACCCCGAGCTCACAGACCCCGAGCTCACAGACCTCGACCGCACAGACCTCGACCGCACAGACCTCGACCGCACCGCCCAGGACGAGCCAGGTCCCGGCCACGGGCCGCACGACCACCGAGGTGGTGGTCCGCAGCGGCGACACCCTGTGGTCCATCGCCGCCCGCAACCTGCCCGCCGGCAGCACCCGCGCAGCCGTGGCCGCCGCGTGGCCCCGCTGGTACGCCGCCAACCGCGCCGTCATCGGCTCCGACCCCGACCACCTGCGTCCCGGCCAGCGGCTGGTGGCGCCGTGAGCACCTCCAGCGCAGCGACACCCCTCACCGACGACCTCGCAGTGCCCGCGGCACCGCTGCCCGCGCTGCGCGTCGTCCCTGCACCGCGGTCGGAGCCGAAGGCGCTCGGGGCTCCCGTCGAGCGCCGTCGTCCCCCGGTCATCGCCCTGCAGGGGGTGCTGCCGCTGGTGCTGGACGGGCGGCTCCCGCGCGGCGTCGACCCGGCGGTCGCCCCCCGCCCGACGGCGTCCTCCTCCCTGCCCGACCCGGAGCCCCTGTGCGCCGGGCTGGTGGTCGCCGCCGTCGAGGTCCTCGCTGGGACCCGACCCGCCGCGCAGCTGCTGCGCTGGCTCACCGCTGACGTCTACGCCGGTCTGCAGCAGCGAGCAGCGCTGGCGCAGCGGGTCCGTGGACGTCGCCGGCACACGCGGGCCGTGGTCCGCAGGGTCCTCGTCAGCTGCCCGCGCGACGACGTCGTCGAGGCGGCGGTCGTGGTGCGCGACGGTGAGCGCGTGCGCGCAGCCGCACTGCGCCTGGAGGGCGTGGACGGTCGCTGGCGCGTCACCGCCCTCCAGATCGGCTGACCGACGGTGCAGCAGCCGGTCCGGAGGGCGGGCGTGGCGCGAGGAGCGGGGAGGCCGCTGCCTCCCGGCTCAGGCCTTCTTGCGGGCGCGCCGCTCGCGGCGGCTACCGCCCTCGGCGGTGGGTCCGCCGGTGACCTCGACGTCGCCGTCAGCGGACGGCGCCGTGTACTGCAGCTGCTGCGGAGCCCCGCCGCCCTCGAGGCCGGGAGCCACGAGGGCCGGAGCCTGCTCGCCGGCCACCGCTGCCTCGTCGTCGCGGACCGGCTCCGCCGGGACCTGCACCTCGAGGTTGAAGACGTACCCGACCGACTCCTCCTTGATGCCCTCGAGCATCGCCTGGAAGAGCAGGAAGCCCTCGCGCTGGTACTCGACCAGCGGGTCGCGCTGGGCCATCGCGCGCAGCGAGATGCCCTCCTGCAGGTAGTCCATCTCGTAGAGGTGCTCGCGCCACTTCCGGTCGAGCACGCTGAGGACCACCCGGCGCTCCAGCTCGCGGACGACGGCCGGCCCCAGGGTGCGCTCGCGCTCGAGGAACTGCTGCTCGGCGTCGGAGACCAGCTCCTCCAGGAGCATCTGCTGCGTCACCGCTGAGCGGCCCCCGGCCTCCTGCTCGACGTCGGCGACGGTGATGGACACCGGGTACAGGGTCTTGAGGGCCTGCCAGAGCTGGTCGAGGTCCCAGTCCTCGGCGAAGCCGTCCGACGTCGCCGAGGTGACGTAGCCGGTGACCACGTCGCGGACGAAGTGGCCCACCTGCTCGTGGAGGTCCTCGCCCTCGAGCACGCGGCGGCGCTCGGCGTAGATGACCTCGCGCTGGCGGTTGAGGACGTCGTCGTACTTGAGGACGTTCTTGCGGATCTCGAAGTTGCGGGACTCCACCTGGCTCTGCGCGCTCTGGATGGCGCGGCTGACGAGCTTCGACTCCAGCGGCACGTCGTCGGGGATGCCGGCGCGGGTCAGCATGGACTCCGCCAGCCCCGAGTTGAACAGGCGCATGAGGTCGTCGGCCATGGACAGGTAGAAGCGGGACTCGCCCGGGTCGCCCTGGCGGCCGGAGCGGCCGCGGAGCTGGTTGTCGATGCGGCGCGACTCGTGCCGCTCCGTGCCGAGCACGTACAGGCCGCCCAGCTCGGTGACCTTCGCGGCGTCGGCGGCCACGGCGTCCTTCGCGCGCTGCAGCGCCTCGGGCCAGGCGGCGTCGTAGGCCTCGGCGTCCTCGACGGGGTCGAGACCGCGCTCGGACAGCTCCGCCACGGCGAGGAACTCGGCGTTGCCGCCGAGCATGATGTCGGTGCCGCGGCCGGCCATGTTGGTGGCCACGGTGACGGCGCCGGCCCGACCGGCCATCGCCACGATGGCCGCCTCCCGCGCGTGCTGCTTGGCGTTGAGCACCTCGTGGGGGATGCCCTTCTTCACCAGCTGCTGGGAGAGGTACTCGCTCTTGGCCACGCTCGTGGTGCCCACCAGCACCGGCTGCCCGGTCCCGTGGCGCTCGGCGATGTCCTCGACCACGGCGTCGAACTTCGCCACCTCGGTCTTGTAGACGAGGTCGGGCTGGTCGGTGCGGGCCACCGGCTTGTTGGTGGGGATCGGCACCACGCCGAGCTTGTAGGTGCCGTGGAACTCGGCGGCCTCGGTGGTGGCCGTGCCGGTCATCCCCGACAGCTTGTCGTAGAGGCGGAAGTAGTTCTGCAGCGTGATCGTGGCGAGGGTCTGGTTCTCGGCCTTGACCTCGACGCCCTCCTTGGCCTCGATCGCCTGGTGCATGCCCTCGTTGTAGCGGCGCCCGGCGAGGATGCGGCCGGTGTGCTCGTCCACGATGAGCACCTCGCCGTCGGCGACGACGTAGTCCTTGTCGCGCTTGAAGAGCTCCTTGGCCTTCACCGCGTTGTTGATGTAGCCGACGTAGGGCGTGTTCACCGAGTCGTAGAGGTTCTCGATGCCGAGCTGGTCCTCGACCTTCTCGATGCCCGGCTCGAGGATGCCGACGGTGCGCTTCTTCTCGTCGACCTCGTAGTCGACCTCGCGCTCCAGCCGGCGCACGATCCGCGCGAACTCGGCGAACCACTTCGAGGCGTCGCCCTGCGACGGGCCGGAGATGATCAGCGGGGTGCGGGCCTCGTCGATGAGGATGGAGTCGACCTCGTCGACGATGCAGAAGTGGTGGCCGCGCTGCACGAGGTCGCCGGCGTTCCACGCCATGTTGTCGCGCAGGTAGTCGAACCCGAACTGGGTGTTGGTGCCGTAGGTGATGTCGGCGCCGTACTGCTGGCGGCGCTCCGCCGGGGCCATGCCGTCCAGCACGCAGCCGCTGGTCAGGCCCAGGTGGCGGTAGACGCGGCCCATGAGGTCGCTCTGGTAGCTGGCGAGGAAGTCGTTGACGGTGATGACGTGCGTGCCTCTGCCGGGGATCGCGTTGAGGTAGGCGGCGAAGACACCGGTGAGGGTCTTGCCCTCACCGGTCTTCATCTCGGCGATGTTCCCCTGGTGGAGGGCCGCGCCGCCCATGAGCTGCACGTCGTACGGGCGCTGGCCCAGCACGCGGCGGGCGCCCTCGCGGACCACCGCGAACGCCTCGGGGAGCAGGTCGTCGAGGGTCTCGCCGTCCTTGTAGCGGGCGCGGAACCTGTCGGTCTCCTCGGCCAGCTCGGCGTCGGACAGGGGGGTGAAGTCGTCCTCGAGGGCGTTCACCTGCTTCACGAGCCCCTGCAGGCGGCGCAGCGTCCGACCCTCGCCGGCGCGCAGCACCTTCTCCAGCAGACCAGGCACGGTCACTCCCCGCTTCCTTCTTCTCCACTCGCACAGCACCCGAAAGGGTCTTGCCATCGTAGGCGCGGGCCGCTGCGCGCAGGCCCACTTGCCCAGGAGGCGCCCAGGGCACACTGTGCCGCGATGGTCCGCGACGATCCTGAGGAGCCGGAGCCTGCGGGGCCTCGGCTGCGGGAGCGCGGGGTGCTCGTGCGCCGCGCCTGCCCCGCGGACGCCGCCGCCGTCGCGGCCCTCCTGGACGACCGCGACGTGGCCCGCTGGCTGCCCGACCTGGGCGCGGCGGGGGGCGCGCCGAGTGCGTCGGCCGCCCTGGGGGTCCCTGGGATCCGCCCCTCCGGCCCGTCCCACCGCCTCGTGGTGGAGGTCGCCGGTGAGTTCGCGGGCCTCGTGCTCCTCGCCGAGGACGGCGAGGGCGGCGGCTGGCTCACCTGCGCCGCTCCGCCGGCGGCGCGCGGCCGCGGCACCACGGCCGGCGCGGTCCGGCTGGTGCTGACCTGGGCGTTCGTGGAGCTGGGCCTGCAGGCCGTGCGCTGGTGCGTGGAGGCCGGTGCGTGGCCGGCGAGGCGCCTGGCCTGGGCCTGCGGCAGCGGGGTCGACGGCACGGTGCGCTGCCTGCTGCCCGTGCGCGGGGACCTGCGTGACGCGTGGGTGGGCACCTGGCGCTGGGACTCCTCCCTGCAGCGCGCCGAGCGCTGGCTCTCACCGGTGGAGCTCGCGGGTGGAGGCGTCCGGCTGGGCCCGCACGTCGCCGGGGACGTGCAGCGGGTGGCGGAGGCGTGCTCGGCGGCGTCCACCCAGGCGTGGCTGCCGTCGCTGCCCGCCCCGTACACGGTGCTCGACGCCGCCAGCTGGATCGCGGGCCGCGAGGAGGAGCAGGCCCGCGGCGCCGGGGTGTTCTGGGCCGTCCGTGCGGACCGGGAGGGGTCGGCAGCCGCCGCCGGTCCCCCGCTCCCAGCAGACGACCGGGACGGGGGCGACGACGATGACGGCCAGCCGGTCGCGGAACCGCTCGTCGCGGAGGTCGGGCTCTTCACCCTCGGAGACGGCGTGCGCACCGGAGAGGTCGGCTACTGGTGCCATCCGGGCGCCCGAGGACGGGGCATCACCACCGCCGCGGTGCGCCTGGTGGTGCAGTACGCCCTGGCGCCGGTCGAGTGCGGAGGGTTGGGGCTCGAGCGCGTGGTCATGCGCGTCGCCAGCCGCAACGCCGCCAGCCGGCGGGTGGCGGTCAGGGCCGGCTTCCGCGAGGTGGGGGTCGACCGGGCTGCGGAGCGGCTGCGGGACGGGACTGTGGACGACTTCGTCCGCTACGACCTCCTCGCGGGAGAGGAGCAGCACGTGCTCCGGGTGCAGGCATGAGGACGCTGCCGGCTCCGGAGGTGCGGCGGACGTCCGGGTTCCACACTGGCCCGATGACCGACGTGAACAGCACGACCGCCCCGACGAGCGGCCCCGCTCCCACCGCCGCCCCCGGCGACCCGTCACTGCGACGGGTGCACGTGGTGGTGGACCTGCAGGCGCCGGCCGACGGTGCCACGGGAGGCCTCGACGCGGTGGCTGATGCCGTCGCCGCCAAGCTGCCGTGGTCGCGGCTGCCGGCGATGACGGACAGCGCCTCGCGGGACGCCGCCGTGGTCGCCGCGGAGGACAGCGGCGCCCTCGAGGTGGTCCTCCTGCTGGAGGCGAGCACGGAGGAGGACGCTGAGGAGGAGGCGCTCGCCGTGGTGCGCGAGGCCCTCGAGGGTGCGGGGCTGGACCACGAGTCGGCCAGGCCCAGCCAGGTCGTGGTCAGGGACGCCTACCTGCCCTGAGACCACCGTCTGCTCCGCCGCTCGAGGCGCCCGGTGCGGTGCCCAGCCGCAGTCTCAGTCGCGGTGGAGGAGGTCGGCGAGGTCGGGCAGGAGCGGGGTGGACCTGCGGTGGTAGACCCGCCCGCTCGGGGAGGGCCAGGTGAAGCTGCCCGGGGTGGGCTGGTGCAGGTCCCAGTCCCCGTGGGTCTTGGCGGTGTGCCAGCGCTGGCAGGTGCACCCCAGGTCGTCGGTCTCGATGAGCCCTCCGCGCAGCCGGGTGGGGGTGGCAGGTCCCCAGGCGCCCTCCTCGGCGTAGGCCTCGGCGCGCTGGGTGGGCGGGTCAGCGTCATCACCGACCGCCCGCACCGGGGGCGCGCTGGAGGTCATGTCCCAGACGCCAGAGGTCACCACCGACAGCCCGGTGGACCCCATCGCCGCACGTCAGAAGCGTGATCGCAGCCTCACGGAACGTGAGAGCGGACCGCCTCGCGGAGGTCGGCGGCGAGGTCTCCGCGCGGCTGCACCTCCACGTCGCCGAGGCCGAGCCAGCTGGCCATCGAGGCCAGCTCCGCGGCCAGCTCGGCCGGGGTCTCGGGCGGCGCCCACGGCTCTCGGTGGGAGGCGAGCACCACGAGCACGCCGCGGGCGCGGTCGGCCTTGAGGTCGACCCGGCCGACCACCGCGTCACCGAGGAGGAAGGGCAGCACGTAGTAGCCGTGCACGCGCTGCTCGGCAGGCGTGTAGACCTCCAGCCTCACCCGCACCCCGAAGACCTCCTCGGTGCGCGGGCGGAAGAAGACCAGGGAGTCGAACGGCGAGAGCAGCGCCCGCGCCGCCACGCGCCGCGGGCGCGGGGCACCGACCCACCGGTACGCGGGTCTCGTCCAGCCGGCCACCTCGACCGGAACGAGGGTCCCGGCCTCCACCAGCTCGGCCACAGCACGGCGGCTCGCCCCGGGCTTGAGGCGGAAGTAGTCGCGCAGGGCGGGCTCGTCGGCCACCCCCAGCGCCCGCGCTGACACCTCGACGAGCCCGCGGACGGCCTCGCCCTCGTCCGGGTCCGGGGCGGCGGCGACCTCGGGCGGCAGGACGCGCTCGGTGAGGTCGTAGCGGCGCTCGAAGGACGCCGTGCGCCCGGCAGCCGTCAGCTCGCCCGTGAAGAAGAGGTGCTCGCAGGCGCGCTTGACGGCGCTCCAGTTCCAGCCCCAGTGGTCGCGGGCACGCGGTGCGTCGTGGGCGAGGGCCGCCTCGAGCTCGCGGGCCGTCATCGGGCCGCCGGCGGCCACCTCCGCGCGCACCGCGTCGACGACACCGGGGTGCTCGGTGACGACGCTCCGCACGCTGCCCCAGGCGTCGGAGGCCGCCCGCGCCATCCGCCACCGCAGCAGGTGGTGGGTGGCCAGCGGCACGTAGCTGGCCTCGTGCGCCCAGTACTCGACGAGCCGGCGCGGTCGCTCCTCCGCCGCGCGGCGCAGCAGGTCGAGGTCGTACGGGCCGAGCCGGCTGAACAGCGGCAGGGTGTGGCTGCGGGCCAGCACCTGGATGCTGTCGATCTGCAGGAGGCCCACGGCGTCGACGACGCGCTGCAGGTGGCGTGCCGTCGGCGGCCCCGCGGGCCGGGGCGCGGCCAGCCCCTGCGAAGCGATGGCGGTGCGTCGGGCCTGAGCGGCCGTCCACCGCTCCGCGGGAGCCGGGAGGAGGTCAGCAGCCCTGCGCGCCGTCACACCGGTCACCCTGCCAGCGGCCACCGACAGGCCACGCGACCGGTGTCAGCTGAACTCGATCATGCCTTCCTTGACGGCGTACATGACCGCCTCCATCCGCGAGTGCAGCTGCAGCTTCTCGAGGATGTTGCGGACGTGGTTCTTCACGGTGTTCTCGCTGATGAAGAGCTCAGCGGCGATGTCCCGGTTGCCCATGCCCCGGGCCACGAGCCCCAGCACCTGCACCTCCCGGTCGGTGAGGCGCGGCACCGGCATCGACGGACGGGCCTCGCTGGCGCGCGAGAGCGCAGCGAACTCCGACAGCAGCGCCCCCGCCATGGACGGGCTGATCAGCGACTGGCCGCCCATCACGGCGCGCAGCCCGTCGGCGATGTCCTCGCCGGGCACGTCCTTGAGGAGGTAGCCGTTGGCGCCCGCGCGGACCGCCTCGAAGAGGTCGGCCTCCTCGTCGCTCATCGTCAGCATGATGATCTTCGTGGAGGGTGCGACGGCCTTGATGGCGGAGCACGCCTCCGTGCCGGAGCGGCGCGGCATGCGCAGGTCCATCAGCACGATGTCCGGCAGGAGCGCTCGCGCCTTGGTGATCGCCTCGAGCCCGTCACCGGCCTCGCCGACGATGTCGATGTCGTCCTCGGTGTCGAGGACCATCTCCAGGCCGCGCCGGTACAGCGCGTGGTCGTCGGCCATGAGCACGCGGATGGTGTCGCCGAGCACGTAGGTGGACCGCACGTCGATCGCGTCCCCCGTCGCGCCGCCTGCGACCTCGGCGCTCTTGCCAGACCCCGTCACCCGTCGTCCCCCGCTCACGCCCGCTGCCGTCGGTGCCCAGCCGTCGGGCTCGCCGGCGACTGGTCCCAGATCGCGCGCTCCTCGCGCGTCGCACGGACCACAGCATCGTGCCAGCCGTAGCCTCCAGACCCGGGCGACTCGCCGACATCCGGGGCCGAACTGGCGGAAATCCGTCCGGAACGGGCGTACCGGACGGCTGCGGCGCCGGGCCGAGGCCGGGGCGGGCGCCTCAGCGGGCGCCCGCCCCGACCGGGCTCACCCGGCGCTCGCTCCGGCGGCCACGGGCTCGCGGCGGTCTGCGGAAGCGCTGCCCGCACCGTTCTGCGCGGCGGCTCCCAGCGCCGCGGACTCGGCGGAGGTCGTCCCGTCGTCAGCGGTCTCCCCCTCGCCGGCCAGCCTCAGCACGCCGTAGCTCCAGCCGCGGCGGCGGTAGACGACGCTCGGACGCCCGCTCTCGGCGTCGACGAACAGGTAGAAGTCGTGCCCGACGAGCTCCATCTGCTCCAGCGCGGCCTCGAGCGTCATGGGCGTGGCCGGGTGGACCTTGTCGCGGATGACGACGGGTGACTCCCCCAGCACCCACTCGCCGTCCCCCACCGCCGGCGCCGGGGCGCTGTGCACGTGCTCGCCAGCGGCCGCCAGCTCGTCGGCGTCGTCCTCGACGGGGGGAGCGGCCGGCGCAGGAGCGCCCGCGACCCCCTCCACCGGCTCCGCGCTCCCCCGCGCGTGGTGGCCGGCGTGCCCGCCCTTGTGGACCTTCTTGCGGTCGCTCGCTCGTCGCAGGCGTTCCATGAGCTTCGTGGTGGCCATGTCGAGGGCGGCGTAGGCGTCGCCGGCGCACGCCTCGGCGCGCACCACCGGTCCTGCGCCGCGCAGCGTCAGCTCGATGCGCTCACAGCGCTCGGACTGCCGCTTGTTGGCCTCGTGACTGACGGCGACCTCGATGCGCTGCACCTTGGGCGCGAGCTGCTCGACCTTGGCGAGCTTCTCGTCCAGGTGACGGCGGAACCGTCCGGGCACCTCGGTGTGCCGAGCGGTGACCACGATCTCCACGATGTCTCTCCTCCGATGCTGCAGGGGGACGGATGGCGGTCCGGACCGGGCGCTGGCTCCAGGGGTGAGCCGCGTCAGCCGGCGGGACCGTGGGGCGCGCTGTGCAAGAGCCACGAGCATCAGGTGCTCGGCACGGCGCTCAGGAGGACGGCGACCACCCCCTCGCGCTCGCGACGGAGGCGCCCAGCGCTCGGCTCCACGACGGGGTGGAGGGCGACGGGGCTGCCATGGACCGACGTTAGTCGGACCCTCCAGACCTGACCAGTCCCGGGTGTCAGCCGTCACCCGGCTCGCCGTCGCCACGCCGCTGGGCCGCCGCCAGCACGGCCGCCGCGAGGGGAGGACGGCCCGCGGAGCGCAGGGCCCGGGCCGCCTCGGCGAGGGTCGCCCCGGTGGTGACCACGTCGTCGACGACGACGAAAGCGGGACCCGCCGGCCCCTCCCCGCCCGGGTCCCCGGTGCGGGGAGGCGCGGCGACGGACCAGCGGCCGGGTGGCGCCACGACGAGCGCCCGCTCGAGGTTGCCGGCGCGGCCGGCGGCGTCCAGCCCTGCCTGGTCGCGCAGCCGCCTCGCAAGTCGCAGCACCGGCGCCACCACCACGGGCAGGCCCTGGCGGCGGAGGGTGCGCGCCGCTGACCGGGCGAGGTCGGCGACGACGTCGCGCCCGCGCTGCGCCACGGCCCGCCGGCGCGAGGGGACCGGGACGAGGAGCACGGGCGTCGGACGACCACCGGGACCGCCCGCGTGCCCGGCGAGGTGCCCGGCGAGCAGCTCGGTCTGCTGCAGCGCGGCGAGCACCGAGGCCGCCAGGCCCTGCGCCAGCCAGCGGTCGAGGTCGGCCCGGTCGCGGTCCTTCCACGCCACCACCGCGCGGCGCACCACCCCCTCGTAGGCGGTGGCGGCCCAGGTCGGCGGTGCTCCGCGGACCGTGGTCCCGGCCAGCGCCGCCGGCAGGCCGCTCCCGCGGACCGCCGTGGCGCACGCCCGGCACAGCGGCTCGTCCGGTGCCCCGCAGCCGGCGCACACCGCCGGCCAGACGACTCCGGCCAGAGCCCGCAGCGGACCCGGTGCGCGCCGGTCCCGGCCCGGCGGCCGCAGGAGGTGGACCCGAGCGGGGGTGCCTCCGGACGGCACGGGGGAGGTCGGCGGGGTCGAGGTCGGCAGGGTCGCGATGACCGGGGGTGCGGGCTCCCCCGCGCGCTGCGCCACCCCTCGAGCCTGGCGCGCCCGCCCGCCGGTCACCGCTCCCGTCGTCGTCCCTGTGGACAGCGGGGCGGAGGCCGGCCCTGGCTGTGCACGCCTGTGGACGGACCTGTGGACAGGCCCGCGGGGGTCAGCCGGGGTAGACCGGGTCGAAGGCGGGGGGCAGCGACGCCACCGGCAGCCACCGCGAGCCCTCGCGCGGCCAGATGCGCCCGTCACCGCCCCCGACGATCAGCGACTGCCTCCCGGCGCCGCCGGCGATGGTCACAGCGCCCGCCTCGCGGGGAGGCCCGCCCAGGTAGGTCACGCGCCCCCCGTCGACCAGCCACACGGCCGGTGCGCCGAGCGGCGCCGCGTCGCCCCCGGCCTGGCCCGCCGCCGACTCGGCCTGGGCGCTTCCGGGTGCGACCGCCCCGAGGACGGCCACGGTGGTCGGACCCACCCACACGGCCCCCGCGACCGCGGACAGCCAGGGGGTCGGCGGGTCCTGCGAGGCGGTCAGCGACACCGGCGCACCGCTGGCGGACCTCTCCACGCCCACCACGTCCACCCGGACGGCATCGGGCTGACCCGGCGCCCCGGTGGACGTGACGAGCAGCCGAGCGGTGTCCTCCGCCGCGCGCACCCCCAGCACCGTGCGCCCGGCGAGCCACGGGGCGGTCACCTGCGCCACGGCGTCCTCCCCGGACACCGCGAGCACGACGCCGGTGCAGGCGGCGGGCGTGGTCCACGTCCAGCCGGCGGTGTCGATCGACGGGGGTGTCAGGCCCGCGCCCAGTGGCACCGCGGCGGGCAGCGCCTGGGCGGCCCCGTCGAGGGCTGCGGCGCTCAGCCGCTGCAGCGCCGTGCGGCCGGCGACGAGGACCACGAGGTCGTCGCCCCGGACCGCGGGCGAGGACGCCCCGGGCACGGCGGGCACCCCCTCGAGCGGGACCAGCTGGGAGCCGACGAGCCGGCAGACCCGGTCCTGCGACAGGACCAGGGGCGAGTCCTCGTCGGGGGGCACCGGCAGGGGCAGCGGGGCCATGGGGGTCAGCTCGCCGCCGTCCAGGCTCGTCACCACCTGGGTGATCCCCAGGCCCGAGGCGAGGAGGGTGGCGCTGACCTGCTGCTGCAGCTGGCGCAGCTGGGCGGCGCGCTGCCGCTGGAGCTCACCGGGCAGGTCCACCGCGGCGATCCCCAGCGCGATGCTGACGCTGTTCGACGGGAGGTCGGTGCCGCTGGGGGCGCCGCTGCTGGTGGCCGCCGCCAGCTGCGCCGGTGGTCCGGCCAGCACCTGCTCCACGAGGGTGGTGGCCGTGGCCGGGCGGTCCAGCAGCCAGCGCGGGTCGGGGACGAGGGCGTCGCCGTCGGGGCGCGCGACGAACATCACCGGTCGCTGGGTGAAGGTCTGCTGGAAGCGGGCCTCGTCCAGCACCAGCAGGTCGGGGGCGTCGTCGATGCGCCACTGCCCCTCCTCCGGCCTCAGCGTCACGAGGAAATCGCGCCGCTGGCCCACCGGTGAGGGCCGGTAGAGGCCTGTCGGGTCGACCTGGGCCAGCTCCGGTGCCCCGACGGCCACCACCGCCACCTGCCCGGCGGCCTCCGGCTGCTGCTGCCCCTCCGACGCCGACACCGACGGCGACGCCGCCGACGCAGGCTGCTGCTGCTGCACGACCGTGAGGGTCCCCACCGGCAGCACGACGGTGAGCGCCGTGGGCCTCCAGCTGGCGCGGCGCGTGGAGCTGAGGAAGGCGCGCGCCGCCTGGAACTCCTCGTCCACACCGACCCCGGCCAGGAGGAACCCCCGCACGACCTCCTCGGGGGTGGCTCCCGGCACCGGACCCACCGGGTCGACGCGGTAGCCGGGCTCGGGGTCCGCCTGGACCACCCGGCCCTGGCGGACCGGTCCCGTCACCGGGATCCGCGCGCACCCCGCGGCGGCGGCCCCCAGCGCGCCCGTCAGGGCGAGCAGGACCGCACGGCGCCCCGGGTCACGCACGGGGCGCCGCCGTGATCTGCAGCATCGGGCGCAGCGGCAGCGGCGACCCGGCGCCCAGCTGCGCCTCGCGGGTGCGCGGCAGCGTCAGGAGGAACGTCGCGCCCTCCCCGGGCCGGCCGGTGACCTCCAGGCGCCCGCGGTGCAGGAGGGCGTCCTCCTTGGAGATCGCCAGCCCGAGGCCGGTGCCCCCCGTGGTGCGCGCGCGGGCCGGGTCGGCGCGCCAGAACCTGTCGAAGACGCGTGCGGCGTCGGTGGGTGTCAGGCCGACGCCGTGGTCGCGGACCCGCACCGCGACGGCGACGTCGTCCGCGGCGACGTCGACCTCCACCGGCCGGCCCTCGCCGTGCTCGACGGCGTTGACCACGAGGTTGCGCAGCACCCGCTCGACCCGGCGGCGGTCCACCTCGGCGGTGCAGGTCCCCGGCGCGCCGGCGTCCGTACCGCCGTCGTCCCGAGGGTCCGCGCCGAGACCGCGCGGGACCGGGTGGACCGTCACCCGCAGCGCGCTGCCGGTGCGCTCGGCCAGCGGCAGCGCCCCTTCCACCGCCCGGTGCGCCAGCGCTCCGACGTCCACGCGCTCGAGGTCGAGGTTGGCGGCGCCGGCGTCGTACCTGCTGATCTCCAGCAGGTCGGCCAGCAGGTCCTCGAACCTGTCCAGCTGGGTGTACAGCAGCTCCGCGGAGCGGGCCACCGCGGGCGGGAAGTCCTCGCGGGCGTCGTGGAGCACCTCCCCGGCCATGCGGATGGTGGTCAGCGGGGTGCGCAGCTCGTGGGAGACGTCGGAGACGAAGCGCTGCTGCAGCGTGCCCAGCTGCTCCAGCTCGGTGATCTGCTGCTCCAGGCTCGCCGCCATCGTGTTGAACGACGCCGCGAGGCGGGCGAGGTCGTCCTCGCCCTTGACCTCCATCCGGTCGCCCAGGTGCCCGTCGCCCATCCGCGACGCGACGGCCGCGGCCGCGCGGACCGGCTCGACCACCTGGTGGACGACGACGGCGGTGACCACCCCCACGAGCAGCACCAGCACGGAGGCCCCCACCAGCAGCGTGCGCTGCACGGCGTCGAGGGTGGCCTGCTCCCGCGAGAGGTCGAAGAGGAAGTACAGCTCGTAGTCGCCGGCGATCGGCACCGTGACCATCGACCCGACGGCCAGCCACGGGCGCTCCCGACCCCCGACGTCCACGCTGATGGACTGGTACTGCTGGGTCTTGCCCCCCTTGCGCACCGCGGCGCGCAGCTCCTCGGGCACGGTGAGGGGGCCGTTGGAGGCGCTGAAGAGCGCGGTGCCGATGGACGTCTGCGGCCGGCCGCCCGGGGGCTGCAGGAGCAGCACCGTGCGGTCGCGGTCGAGGCCGACCCCCTCCAGCTGTCCCAGCAGGGTCTGCGTCTGCAGCTGGACCTCGTAGGAGTTCTGGGCGGTGAACTGGTCGAACCGCGTCTGCGCGTCCTGCGCGCCGCGCAGCGCCTCCGTGAGGGCCTGGTCGCGGCGGCTGTCGAAGAGCTGGTCGCTGATGCGCCCCGCGAGGTAGGCGCCCGCGAGCGCCACCGCCAGGAGGGTCAGCAGGGTGGTGGTGGCGACGACGCGCAGCTGCAGGGAGCGCCGCCAGCGCCTCCGCGGGCCGGGTCCCGACAGCAGCGCCTGCCACCGCGCGCGCCACCGCCCGGGCGCCTCGGGGGTGGGGCGCAGCACCGGCAGGGCGCCCGGCTGGTGACCGGCTCCGGTCAGGGCGGGCCGGCCTTGTAGCCGACGCCGCGCACCGTCAGCACCACCTCGGGGTGCTCGGGGTCGGTCTCGACCTTGGAGCGCAGCCGTTGCACGTGGACGTTGACCAGGCGGGTGTCGGCGGCGTGGCGGTAGCCCCACACCTGCTCGAGGAGCACCTCGCGGCTGAAGACCTGCCAGGGGCGGCGCGCGAGCGCCAGCAGCAGGTCGAACTCCAGCGGGGTGAGGTTGACGGGCTCGTCACCCCGGTGAACGGCGTGACCGGCGACGTCGATGGTCACCGGCCCGATCCGCAGCACCTCCTGCTCGGGGGTGTCGTTGCGGCGCAGGCGGGCGCGCACGCGCGCCACGAGCTCCTTGGGCTTGAACGGCTTGGGCACGTAGTCGTCGGCGCCGGACTCCAGCCCCGCCACCACGTCGATGCTGTCCGTGCGGGCGGTGAGCATGACGATGGGGACGCCGGACTCGGCGCGGATGCGGCGGCAGACCTCGATGCCGTCGATGCCCGGCAGCATGAGGTCCAGCAGCACGAGGTCGGGCCGGGCCTCGCGGAACGCCGTGACGGCGCCGCTGCCGGTGGCGCAGAAGGAGACCTCGAGCCCCTCCGCGCCGAGCACGATGCCGATCATCTCGGCGAGCGCGGTGTCGTCATCGACGACGAGGACCCGTCCCTTCACCCCCACAGTCTGCCTGACCGGCGCTGGGAGTTCCCCGAGCACCGCAGCGCTCGGGTGAGCGCTGCGCCCGGTGGACGGCCGGGGGGTGCCACGATGGGAGGCATGAGCGAGCCGCCGAGCTGGACCGCGCCCGGCACCGGAGGGCAGCAGCCCGTCCCGCCCCAGGGAGCACCTCAGAAGGCACCGCAGCCACCCAGCCCCGGTGGCTGGGGGCAGCCGGCGGGGGCCCCGGGCGGCTCCTGGGCGCCGGCCGCGCCCCGGCCGGGCATCATCCCGCTGCGGCCGCTGTCCCTCGGGGAGCTGTGGGACGGCGCCTTCCGCGCGGTGCGCTCCAACCCGAAGCCTCTGCTGGGCTTCTCGGCCGTCGTCGTCGTCATCATCACGGCGGCCTCGATGGTGCTCTCGGGGATCCTCCAGGGGCGGGTGCTCTCCCTCGAGCAGGACCCGACGGCGTCGCCCGAGCAGGTCCTCAGCGCCTTCGGCGCGGACGCCCCGGGGCTCGTCGGCGGCTACGTGCTCACCACCGTGCTGAGCCTGGTGGCCACGGCGGTGCTCACGGGCGTGGTCACGGTCTCCGTCAGCACCGCGGTGCTGGGGCGCCGCACCCCGGGAGCGGAGCTGTGGCGCCGGGTGCGCGAGCGGCTCTGGGCGCTGGTCGGCCTGTCGGTGCTCATCTCGGTGGTCCCCGGGATCGCCGTGGCGGCCCTGCTGGTGCCCGGGCTCGTCCTGACGGTGGGTGGAGCCGTCGGCGGCAGCGGTGGCTCGGTGGCCGGCGGTGTCGCGCTCCTGCTGCTCGGCGGCCTGGTGGCGGTGGCCCTCGGCCTCTGGCTCGCCACCCGGCTGCTGCTGGCGCCGGCGGCCCTCATCCTCGAGGGGCAGGGCGTCGGCGGGGCGGTCAAGCGAGCGTGGGCGCTGTCGCGCCGCGGCTTCTGGAGGCTGCTGGGCATCTGGCTGCTGACGGCGGTGTGCATCGCCGTGGTCTCGGGCGTCGTCGGTGCCCCCTTCTCGATCGTCGGGGGGCTGGCGGGCATGGCCGTCGGCATCGGCAGCCCGCTCTACCTGCCCGTGACGCTGGGCATCACCGGCATCGGGACCGCGCTGGTCTCCACCGTCGTGTACCCGCTGCAGTCGGCGGTGACGGCGCTGCTCTACGTCGACCAGCGCATGCGCCAGGAGGGCCTCGACGTGGAGCTCGCCCGCTCCGCGGCCCAGTGACGCTGCTCGCCGGCGCCCCGCTGGCGCCGGGCGCTGACGAGGCGCGCCGCGCGGCGGAGCGCGAGCTGGCGAAGCAGGTCTACCGGGACGCCGAGCCCGGCCTGCTCCAGCGCGCGTGGGACGCCGTGCTCGACGCCCTCTCCCGGATCCAGGGGCCCTCCGGCGGCGGGGTGCTGCAGGTGGTGGTGGTCGTGCTGCTCGTGCTGGCCGTGGTCGTGGTGGTCGCCCTGCTCGTGCGCCGCACCGGCGCCGCCGCCCGCCGGGCCCCCGCCGCGCAGGAGGCGGGGCTGACCGGACCGGTGGACGCCGAGGCGCTGCGGCGCGAGGCCGCGCGGGCCGCTCGCGAGGAGCGCTGGGACGACGCCGTGGTGGTGGGCTTCCGGGCGCTGGTGCGCGGCCTCCAGGAGCGCGACCTCGTGGGCGCCGCCCCCGGGCTCACCGCCGCCGAGGCCGCCCGCGAGGCCGGACGCGCCCTGCCCGACCTCGCGCCGCGGCTGCGCGCCGTGGCGGACCTCTTCGACGGCGTCCTCTACGGCGGCCGGCGCGCCACCCGCGAGGACGCCGGCTCCGTCGCGTCCCTGGACCGCACCGCCACCACCACGCGCCCGGCGCGCCCCGCGCCGACGGTCACCCGGCCGACCGCCCAGGGCGCTGGCCTGTGACGACGACGCAGCCGGCGGCGGCTGCGCCCGGGGCTGTGACGACCACCGCCCGCGCGTCCGGCCGCGCGTCCGGCCCGGGCCGCCGACGACTGCTCGTGGCGCTGCTCGTCGTCCTGCTCGTGGGCCTGCCGGTGCTCGGCGGCGTCCTCAGCACCCGCTCGAGCGGACGCGACCTCGACCCCGACAACCCCGCGCCCGGCGGAGCGCGGGCGCTGGCCGCGCTCCTGGAGCAGGGCGGGGTGCCGGTGCAGCGCGTCGGCACCGCCGCCGCGGCCTCGCAGGCCCTGGGGGACGACGACGGAGGAGCCACGCTGGTGGTCACCGACCCCCAGGTGCTGGACCCCGCCAAGCTCACGGACCTGGTGGGGCGCTCCCGCGCGGTGCTGCTCCTGGGGGCGTCGCCCTCGGCGCTGGAGGCCACCGGCTCGGGGCTGCGCCTGGTCGGGGACGCCGCCGGCAGCACCCAGACCACGCAGACCACCCAGACGACCTGGACGGGAGTGCGGAGCGAGGCGCTCGCGGCACCGGCGGGGTCGCAGGACGCCCCGCCCGACGACGACCCGGTCCCCGCGCGCTGCGGCGACGGCGACGCCTCGGCCGCGGGCACCGTGGCCAGCGAGGCCGACACCGCCCGCGCCGACGCCTACGACGCCCGCCGCGAGCGGCTCGAGGCGGTCAGCGGCTCTGGCAGCGGCTCCGGCGGTCCAGGGGCGCAGACCTGCTTCGACGGCCTCTACGGCGTCGGCGCGACCGCCGGCGGCTCCCCGGTGCGGGTGCTCACCCAGCCGGCGCTGGTGTCGAACGAGCTGCTGGACGACGCCGGCGACGCCGCCCTCGGGCTGCGGGCCGCGGGGTCGCAGCCGCGGGTGGTGTGGCTGGTGGCCTCCTTCCTCGACGCCGCGCCGGACGCGCCGCCCTCCCCGGCCCAGCTGGTGCCGGGGTGGGTGCTGCCCCTGGTGGTGCAGCTGGTGCTCGCGGCGGTGGCCGCGGTGGTGTGGCGGGCCCGGCGCTTCGGGGCGCTCGTGCTCGAACCGCTGCCCGTGGTGGTGAGGTCGGTGGAGACCGCCCGCGGCCGCGCCGCCCTGTACCGCGCCTCGCGAGACCCGGCGGGCGCCGGGAGCGCCCTGCGGGCGGGGCTGCGCTGGCGGCTGCAGCAGCGCCTGGGGCTCCCCGCGGGGACCGCGGCGGACGTGCTCGCGGTCGGCACCGCCCACGACCTGCGCACCACGGGCTCGAGCGCTGCGGCCGGCCGGTGGACCGCACCGGCGGTGGAGCGGCTCCTGGCCGGCCCGCCGCCCGCCGACGACGCCCAGCTCGCCGCGCTGCTGCGCGACGTCGACGACCTCGAGGCGGCGCTCGCCCCGGCAGCCAGCGCGCGGACCCCCCGGCCGGCGCGCCCCGCCCAGGCGACCCAGGCCGACCAGACCCCCCAGACCCCCCAGCCGTCGAAGACCCCGGAGGACCTCCCGTGACCGACTCCCCCGTCGAGCCGTCGGGCGACCCCGCGGTCCCTGCGACCGAGCCGACCCAGCAGCCCGCGCCGCAGGCCCCGGGCGCGCAGGCGGCGGACCAGCGCGCCCGGGCGGCGCTGGCAGCCGTCCGCGCCGAGGTGGGCAAGGCCGTGGTGGGCCAGGAGGGCGTGGTGACCGGCGTCGTCGTCGCCCTGCTCTGCGGCGGCCACGTGCTGCTGGAGGGCGTGCCGGGCACCGCGAAGACGCTGCTGGTGAGGGCGCTCTCGGCGTCGCTGTCGATGGGCAGCAAGCGGGTCCAGTTCACCCCCGACCTCATGCCCGGCGACGTGACGGGGTCGCTCGTCTACGAGTCGCACACCGGGGGGTTCGTCTTCCGCCCGGGTCCGGTGTTCACGCAGCTGCTGCTCGCCGACGAGATCAACCGCACCCCTCCCAAGACGCAGGCGTCGCTGCTGGAGGCCATGGAGGAGCGGCAGGTCACGGTGGACGGCGCGGCGCACCGCCTGCCGGAGCCGTTCATGGTGGCCGCCACGCAGAACCCCGTGGAGCAGGAGGGCACCTACCCGCTGCCGGAGGCGCAGCTCGACAGGTTCCTGCTCAAGCTGGTGGTGCCGCTGCCCCCGCGCGACGCGGAGGTGGAGGTGCTGGCGCGCCACGCCGCCGGCTTCGACCCGCGGGACCTGTCAGCCGCGGGCGTCCGGGCCGTCGCCGGCCCTGAGGACCTGGCCGCCGCGCGCGCGGCGGTCGCCCGCGTGCACGTGGCGCCCGAGGTGGTCGAGTACGTCGTCGACGTGGCCCGCGCCACCCGGACCGCACCGTCGCTGCGGCTGGGCGCCTCCCCCCGCGGAGCGACGGCGCTGCTGGCGGCCGCGCGGGCGTGGGCGTGGCTGACCGGGCGCGACTACGTGGTGCCCGACGACGTCAAGGCGTTCAGCCTGCCCGTGCTGCGCCACCGCGTGCAGCTGCGCCCGGAGGCGGAGCTCGACGGCGCCAGCGTCGACGCGGTGCTCGAGAGCGTGCTGGCCGGCGTGCCGGTCCCCCGTTGACCATCCCGGTGACCACTCAGGTGACCAGCGCGGTGGGGGTCTCGCCGTGGTGCTGACCGGCCGGTGGGTGCTGCTGGTGGCGGTCGGGGCGCTGCCGGCGGCGCTCGTTCCCGCGCTGGTCCATGCCGGTGGCGGGGGCAGCGGCTGGCTGCCCTGGGCCGGCGTGCTCGGCTGGGCCGTCGTCGTGGTGGGGCTCACGGCGCTCGACCTGCTCCTGGCGGGGTCGCCGCGGTCGCTGTCGGTGCGGCGCGAGGAGACCGGGCCCGTCCGCCTGGGCGAGCGGACCGCGGTGCCGCTGGTGGTGGAGAACACCGGCGCCCGGCGCGTGCGCGGGGCGCTGCGCGACGCGTGGGGGCCTTCGGCGGGCGTCGTCGTCCCCGCGGCGGGTCGTCACCGGTTCGACGCGCCGCCCGGGGAGCGGCGCCGCCTGGTCACCGAGCTGGAGCCGGTGCGCCGCGGCGACCGCGAGGTGGCGGCCGTGGTGGTGAGGTCGCGGGGTCCGCTGGGCGTGGCGGCGCGGCAGCGGACGCTGCCCGTCCCGGGCCGGGTGCGCGTGCTCCCGCCGTTCTCCTCGCGCCGGCACCTGCCGGCGGCGCTGGAGCGGCTGCGCACCCTCGACGGCTCGGCCAGCGTGCAGGTGCGCGGGCAGGGCACCGAGTTCGACAGCCTGCGCGAGTGGGTGGACGGTGACGACGCGCGCTCGGTCGACTGGCGCGCCACCGCCCGGCGCGGCTCGCTGGTGGTGCGCACCTGGCGTCCCGAGCGCGACCGGCGGGTGCTGGTGGTGCTCGACACCTCCCGCACGTCCGCGGCGCGCATCGGGGACGCCCCCCGCCTGGACGCCGCCATGGACGCCGCGCTGCTGCTCGCGGCGGTGGCCGCCACCGCCGGGGACCGGGTGGACCTGCTCGCCGCGGACCGCACCGTCCGGGCGGCGGTGACCTCGCAGCGCCCGCCCGCGCTGATGCCCGCCCTCGTGCAGGCGATGGCACCGCTGGAGCCGGCGCTCGTGGAGGCCGACTGGCCGGCGCTGGTCGCGCAGGTGCGTCGCCGCATGCCGCACCGGGGCCTGCTGGTGCTCCTCACGCCGCTGGAGCCGGCGGCGGAGGCGGGACTGCTGCCCGTGCTGTCCAGCCTCACCGCGCTGCACGCGGTGGTGGTGGCCTCCGTGGCCGACCCCGCGCTGGACGCGATGGCCTCCGAGCGCGGTGAGGGGGGCGCCGCCGGCCGCCAGCGCCCCGGGGGACCAGGACGACGACGGGCGCCGGACGCCGCTGACGCGTACACGGCAGCGGCTGCCGAGCGGACCCGTCTGGAGCGGGCGGCGCTGACGGCCTTGGTGCGGCGCACCGGTGCGGTGGTGGTGGACGCGGACCCGGACCTCCTCCCGTCGCGGCTGGCCGACGCCTACCTGTCGCTCAAGGCCGCCGGACGCCTGTGAGCTGCTGACCACCTCGAGCCGAAGATCACACCGGTGGCGGGCCCGTCCTGCCCGGGTGAGATCGTGGCCCTCGTGGAGCGGCACCGGAGAGCCACGAGGCTGGCCGTCCAGCGCGCTGCTGCGGACCTGTTCGAGGAGCACGGCTGCGAGGCGGTGTCGTTCGAGCAGGTCGCCGCGGCGGCGGGGATCTCCACCAGCGCGCTGCGCCGCTACTGCGACACCGCGGAGGACGCCGCCACCTGCCACCTCGTGACCGCCGCGGGCGACCTCGCCGACGCGGTGTCCCGCCGCCGCGGGGCGTCGTTGCTGTGGGCGGTGCACGAGGGGGTGCAGGAGGTCTTCGCGACGGTCGAGGCCCCTGCTCTGGACCTGCGCCGGATGATCGTCGTGTGCCTCGACCAGCCGCCCCTGACGCGCCGCTGGCTGGCGGCGGGTCGCGAGGGGCAGCTGCGCCTGGCCGAGGTCATCGCCGGGCGGTCCAGCGGCCCGGGCACCGCTGCCGCCGAGGCGCAGGCGGGGGCCGTGATGGCGGCGGTCCTCACCGCCTCGGAGCACTGGGCCCTGGACGGCGGCTCGCTGCCCGGTCACCTGGCGGACTGCTTCTCCGCGATCGAGGTGCTCGACGTGCCGTTCGGGAGCGCCTGAGCGCGCGTCGGGGTGCTGTCAGCCCGCGACGGGCTGGACGGCCTCGCGCTGCTCCTCGCGCACGTCACCGGTCTCACCGCGACGGGTGGCCCGCCGGCCGAGCACGCCGCCGTAGGCGAGGAAGGAGCCCAGCGCCAGGGCGCCGATGCCGATGCGGGCCCACGTGGGCAGGCCGCTCGGTGTGACGAAGCCCTCCACGACCCCTGACAGGGCCAGCACCACCACGAGCCCCAGGGCCACCGTGACCAGCCCCCGGCCCTCCTCGGCGAGGGCACGGGTGCGGGGACGCGGGCCCGGGTCCACGAGGGCCCAGAACAGCTTGAGCCCGGCGCCGGCGGCCACGAAGACGCTGGTCAGCTCGAGGAGCCCGTGCGGGAGGATGAGCCCGAAGAAGAGCGGGCCCTGCCCGTAGCTGATCATCAGCCCGGCGGCGACGCCGACGTTGAGCCCGTTCTGGAACAGCGCCCACGGCACCCAGAAGCCGCTGATGCCGAAGATGACGCACTGGGCGGCGATCCAGGCGTTGTTGGTCCAGACGCGGGCCGAGAAGGCCGCGGCCGGGTCTGCGGAGTAGTACCCGGCGAAGTCGGACTCGACGTACTGGCGCAGCTCCTCGGGCGTGCCCAGCGACGCCAGGACGGCGGGGTCGCGGACGATCCACACGGCCGTGGCGGCGGCGACGACCAGGGTGAAGGCCGCTGCACCCGCCGTCCACCAGCGCACCCGCCACAGCGCCGCGGGGAACGAGGTGGTGACGAAGCGGACGAGGTCCCGCCACGCGGGCTCGCGGGCGCCGGCGATGCGCGTGCGCGCCCGCGCCACGAGGCGCGAGAGGTGGGCGGCCACGGCGGGGTCGCCCCCGGAGGAGCGCACCTGCGACAGGTGGGTGGCGGCGCGCTGGTACAGCAGCACCAGCCGGTCGGCCTGGGCGCCGCTGAGCTGGCGGCGGCGGAGCAGCTGCTCCAGCTCGTCCCACTCGTCGGAGTGCACGGCCGCGAAGGCCTCGGCGTCCACCCGCCCAGTGTGCCGTGCCGGGCAGGCGCCAGACTGCACGCAGCCGCCAGCGGTCGAGCGGCGTGGAGGAGGCAGCGGTGGTGGACCACCCCGACGACGCGCTCGCCCTGCCCCCTGCGCTCGTCACGGGCGAGGCGGTGGAGCTGGAGGTCCGCACGGCGGGCCTGCTGTCGCGGGTGCTGGCGCTCGCCCTCGACGTCGTCGTCCAGCTGGGTCTGCTCCTCGCCGGCTTCTTCGTGCTGGCGGTGGCCACCGACGGCGCCGACGAGGCGACCCTGGCCGCCACCGCCCTGGCGCTGTCGGTGCTCGCGCTGGTGGTGCTGCCGGTGGCCTGGGAGACGCTGAGCCGGGGCCGCTCCCCCGGGAAGGCCGCCGCCGGGCTGCGGGTGGTCCGTGACGACGGCGGCCCCGTCCGCGCCCGCCAGGCGCTGGTGCGCGCGCTGGCCGGCGTGGGTGAGCTGTGGGTCGCGGGAGGCTCCGTGGCGGCCATCGCGTCGCTGGTCTCCAGCCGCGGCAAGCGGGTGGGCGACCAGCTGGCGGGCACGGTCGTGGTGCGCGACCGGGTGCCGCGGCCTCGTCCGCAGCCGCTGCCCCAGGCCCCCGAGCTGGCGGACTGGGCGCGCAGCGCCGACGTCGGCATGCTGCCCGGTCGGCTCGCGGTGGCCGCGCGCACGGCCCTGGCCCGCGCCGACCAGCTGCACCCGGCCTCGCGGGAGCGGGTGCTGGGTGACCTGGCCGCTGAGGTGTCGGCGCTGGTGGCTCCCCCGCCCCCTGCGGGGACCCGGCCGGAGCGGCTGCTGGCCGCCGTCCTGGCGGAGCGGCGCGACCGCGACACCGCCCGGGCGCAGCGGGAGCGCGCCCGTCGCGACGCCCTCCACGACCAGGCGCGCCGGCTCACCGGCCTCTGAGGGGCCGGCGAGCGGGACGACGACGGCGGGCCGCCCCCTTGAGGTGAGGGAGCGGCCCGCCGGGAGCGCGTCAGCGGCTCAGTACTTGTAGTGGTCCGGCTTGTAGGGGCCGGCCACGTCCACGCCGAGGTACTCCGCCTGCGACTTGGTCAGCTCGGTGAGCTTGGCCCCGAGGGCGTCGAGGTGCAGGCGCGCGACCTCCTCGTCCAGGTGCTTGGGCAGCAGGTGCACGCCGGTCGGGTACTCGTCGGGCTTCGTGAACAGCTCGATCTGGGCGATCGTCTGGTCCGAGAACGAGTTGGACATCACGAACGACGGGTGCCCGGTCGCGTTGCCGAGGTTCAGCAGGCGCCCCTCGGACAGGATGATGATCGAGTGGCCGTCGGGGAAGGTCCACTCGTGGACCTGCGGCTTGATCTCGGTGCGCTGCACACCGGGGACGCGGGCCAGGCCGGCCATGTCGATCTCGTTGTCGAAGTGGCCGATGTTGCCGACGATCGCCTTGTCGCGCAGCCCCTGCAGGTGCTCCGCGGTGATGACGTCCTTGCAGCCGGTGGTGGTGATGACGATGTGCGCCTGGTCGAGGACGTCCTCCAGGCGGACCACCTGGTAGCCGTCCATGGCGGCCTGGAGGGCGCAGATCGGGTCGACCTCGGTGACGAGCACCCGGGCGCCCTGGCCGCGCAGCGACTCAGCGGAGCCCTTGCCGACGTCCCCGTAGCCGCACACGACGGCGGTCTTGCCGCCGATGAGCACGTCGGTGGCGCGGTTGAGGCCGTCGACGAGCGAGTGGCGGCAGCCGTAGGTGTTGTCGAACTTGCTCTTGGTGACGGCGTCGTTGACGTTCATCGCCGGGAAGAGCAGCGTGCCGGCGCGCTGCATCTCGTACAGGCGGTGCACGCCGGTGGTGGTCTCCTCGGTGACGCCCTTGATGCCGGGGGCCATGCGCGTGAAGCGCTGGCCGTCCTCGGCCACCGAGCGGCGCAGGGTCTCGAGGATGACGCGGTACTCCTCGGAGTCGTCCTCGCCCGCTGACGGCACCGCGCCGGCGGCCTCGAACTCGACGCCCTTGTGCACGAGCAGGGTGGCGTCACCGCCGTCGTCGAGGATCATGTTGGGGCCGTCCACCCCGTCCCAGCGGAAGATCTGGTCGGTGCACTCCCAGTACTCCTCGAGGGTCTCGCCCTTCCAGGCGAAGACCGGCACGCCCCGGGGGTCCTCCGGGGTCCCGCCCTGCTCCGAGGGGCCGACGACGACGGCGGCCGCGGCGGCGTCGTCCGTGGAGAAGATGTTGCAGCTGGCCCAGCGGACCTCGGCGCCGAGCGCGACGAGGGTCTCGATGAGCACGGCGGTCTGCACGGTCATGTGGATGGAGCCCGCGATGCGGGCGCCGGCCAGCGGCTGCGACGCGGTGTAGCGCTCGCGCAGGGCCATGAGACCGGGCATCTCGTGCTCGGCCAGGCGGATCTGGTGGCGTCCGGCGGGGGCCAGGGAGAGGTCGCGGACGCGGTGCTGCACTGCCATGGGTGGGCCTCCAGAGGGTGTGGCGACGGTCGGGTGCTGCCGCGCGAGGGGGCAGCAGCCGACGATGACCTTGCCGGCGCGGCCCCTCTGGGCCTCGGTCAGCACCGACGCCGAGCACACCCATGGTAGCCGCGCCCACCCGGACGCATCAGCGCGCAGCCGAGGCGGGGCCGTCCCTCCCGTGAGGGCGCCCCAGCCGCTCAAGGTGCGGCGGCAGCGGCCGATCCCTGAGGAGAAGGCCGAGAAGCGCGCCGAACCTCGCGCGGTCGCCCGGCACCGTGCACCAGCGACGTCGCACACCAGGAGCACTCATGGCCCCCGCACTCCGCTTCTTCACCGACAGGTCCCTCAGCGTCAAGATCGGCACCTCCCTGGCCCTGCTGGGCGTGGTGAGCACCGGTCTGACCGTCCTCGCCGTCGACAGGCTCCACGCGCTGGCGGAGGGCGAGCAGCACCTCTACGCCGAGACCGTCGTGCCGATGAGCAAGCTCAACGACCTGCAGCGCTCCTACCAGGGCGACCGGGCCAGGTACGCCTCCTACGACTCCCTCGACGCGGCAGCTCGCGCGGACGTGGTGACCGAGCTCGCCGAGCGCAAGCAGAAGATCGACGCGCAGCTGGAGGACTACGCCACCGTGGCGTCGAGCCCCGCGGCCTACGAGGAGCTCTCGAAGGACCTGGGCACCTACTACGCGGTCGCCACCGAGCAGCTGGTCCCCGCCGCCGACAGCGGGCAGCCCGGCGCCGCGTCGGCGGTCATCACCGGACCGCTTCAGGCGGGTGTCGACGCGGTCATGGACGACATCCAGGCCGAGGCCGACCACAACCGCGAGACCGCCGGCGCCATCGCGGCGAGCGGCGAGGCCACGGCGGTCGCGGCGGAGCGGGCGCTGTGGGCGGCGCTGGTGGCCGGTGTCCTCGTGGCCGGGGCCGTGGCGCTGCTCGTCGTGCGCCGCACGGTGCGGGCGCTGGCCTCGGTGCGCACCGCCACGGAGGCGCTGGCCAGCGGTGACCTCACGGTGGTGCCTCAGGTGCACGACCGCGACGAGCTCGGTGAGGTGGCGACCTCCCTCGCGAGCGCCATGGGGTCGCTGCGCGGCGTGATGGCCTCCGTGGTCGGGTCCGCGGACCGGGTGGCCGCCGCCTCCGCCGACCTGGCGTCGACCACGTCCCGCATCACCGCGGCCGCCGAGCAGACCAGCGCGCAGTCCGACCAGGTCGCGAGCACCGCTCACGAGGTCTCCGCCAGCGTGCAGACCGTCGCCGCGGGCGCCGACGAGATGGGCTCCGCGATCCGCGAGATCGCCAGGTCCACCTCCGAGGCGACCCGGGTGGCCAGCGACGCGGTCACCGCGGCGGAGGCCGCCTCGGGCACCGTCACCCAGCTGGCGGTCTCCAGCCGCGAGATCGGCGACGTCGTCAAGGTCATCACCTCCATCGCCGAGCAGACCAACCTCCTCGCCCTCAACGCCACCATCGAGGCAGCGCGCGCCGGAGAGCTCGGCAAGGGCTTCGCCGTGGTCGCCGGGGAGGTCAAGGAGCTGGCCCGCGAGACGGCGCGCGCCACCGAGGACATCGCCCACCGCGTGGAGACCATCCAGCAGGACTCTGCCGGCGCCGCCACCGCCATCGCGCAGATCACCGACGTGATCTCGCAGATCTCCACCTTCCAGACCACCATCGCCTCGGCGGTGGAGGAGCAGTCGGCCACGACGCAGGAGATGTCCCGCTCGGTGGGCGAGGCCGCCGACGGGGCGCAGCAGATCGCGTCGACCATCGGCGGCGTCACCACGGCCGCGGGCACCACCAGCACGTCGGTGGCGGCGGCGAACGCGTCCGTGGCGGGTCTGGCGGAGATGGCGACGGCGCTGCGCGCCCAGGTGGCGCTCTTCCGCTACTGAGACCTGCTGACACCCCTGCTCAGCCCTGCCGCCCCGCCCACCGCACTCGGTGAGCGGGGCGGCGCTGTCAGCGGAGGGCGTCGCGCAGGTCCGCCACGTGCGGGCTCGAGCCCGGGTCGGTCCCGGAGCCGAGCGCCAGGTAGGTGGCGGCGAAGTCGGTGCGGGCGATGAGCAGCCCCAGCCGCTCCAGCGGGCTCTCACCCTTCACGGACACCTGCGAGACGCGCACCCCGGCGCGCTCGGCGATGTCGACGACGGCGGAGCTGGCGGGCGCCTCCAGCTCGCGCAGCAGCATGAGCCGCAGCTTCGGACCGCCGGGCCCGTCGAGGAAGGGGTCCCTGAAGACGCTGGAGACGTCTCCGCCGTCGCTGGCGAAGGGACCGCCGAAGGTCGCCACGACGTCGCCGGCGTCGTCCGGGAGGGTGCCGGCCAGCGCCGGCACGCGCGCGGAGCGGGCCAGCACCGTGGCGGCGCGGCGCGCGGCCACCGCGGAGACGGGACCGTCGCCCAGCACCACGGGCACCGACCCGTCCAGCTCCACCGCGAGGGCCTTCGCGGGGTTGACGAAGGTCTCCGAGGAGGGGCGGTCCTCGCGGGCCTCCTCGTCGAGGGCGTCGGCCAGCGCCGCCAGCTCCGACGGGCCGGCGCTGAGCAGGCCGAGCCTGTCGAAGGCCAGCAGCACGGGCGTCAGCAGCGACCACAGGGCGGTGCGGGTGGTGGGCACCGCCACGGCGTCGCGGCCCGGTGACGGGGTCTCGACGTGCAGGCCGCGCACCTGCTGGCTGACGCGGGCCAGCGCGGAGCCCTCGCGGGAGACGGTGAGCACGCGCGCGCCGCGCCGTCCCGCCTCGGCCACCACGGGGATGGCCGGGCTGTGGGACCCGGACAGCGAGACCGACACCACCATGTCGAGCGGCCCCACCCACCCGGGAAGGACGTCTCCGGTGCGCGCGATGACGGGCACCGGGGAGGCGGCGCCGGCGAGCGCGGTGACGGCGTCGGCCACCACCTCCGAGCCGCCGCGGGCGGCCACGAGCACGGCGCGCGGCCGGTCGGAGGGGTCGAGCCGGGCGATGCCGCTCTCGAGGGCGTGGTCGGTGGCGCGGCGGACCTGGGCGCCTGCCCCGGCGAGCGCGCGCAGCACGCCGAGCGGGTCACCGGCCTCGAGGCCGGCGGGGTCGTCGAGGAGGGCTTCGTCGATCATCGCGGCATCACGCCCCCATCATCCGACGTCCCGCCACCGCCGCGGGGCGGGACTGCCGACGAGGCCCGTCGGCGGCGTCAGCCCAGGGGGACGGCGTCGTCGACGAGGAGCACCGGGACCCCGTCGATGACGGGGTAGGCCACGCGGTGGCCGGCGTCGGTGCAGGCCAGTCCCGCGACCTCGTCGGCGAGCGCGACGTCGCGCAGCTCGGCGTGGTCGACCGGGCAGCGCAGGAGGGAGCGGACCCACTCCTCGCGCCACGGCTCACCGCTGCCGGCGGGGGCGCCCGCCATCAGGCGGTCCCGCCGCGGACCTGGGACAGCACCTCGTCGCGCACGCGCTCCATGGTGGCAGTGTCCGCCCCCTCGGCGTTGAGGCGCAGCAGCGGCTCGGTGTTGGAGGGGCGCAGGTTGAACCACCACATCGGGCTCTCGCCCTCGGGCGAGGAGACGGTGAGGCCGTCCATGGTGTCGACGACGCCGCCGCGGGCCTCCCAGGTGGCGCGCACCGCGGCCGTGGTCCCCGCGACGTCGGTGACGGTCGAGTTGATCTCACCGCTGGCGGTGTACGGGTCGTAGTCGGCCACGAGCGCCGAGAGCGCGCCGGGCTGCTCCCCCAGCGCGGCGAGCACGTGCATCGCGGCGAGCATGCCGGTGTCGGCGCCCCAGAAGTCCTGGAAGTAGAAGTGCGCGGAGTGCTCGCCGCCGAAGACGGCGCCGGTGCGGGCCATCTCGGCCTTGATGAAGGAGTGGCCGACGCGGGTGCGCACGGGCACGCCCCCGGCGGCGGCGATCTGCTCCGGCACGGCGCGCGAGCAGATGAGGTTGTGCAGCACCGTGGCGCCGGGGGTCTTGGCGAGCTCGCGCAGCGCCACCATCGCGGTCACCGCCGACGGGCTCACCGGCTCGCCGCGCTCGTCGACGACGAAGACGCGGTCGGCGTCGCCGTCGAAGGCCAGGCCGATGTCCGCGCCGTGCTCCACGACGGCCTTCTGCAGGTCGACGAGGTTGGCGGGCTCCAGCGGGTTCGCCTCGTGGTTGGGGAACGTGCCGTCCAGCTCGAAGTACATCGGCACGACGTCGAGGGGCAGCTCCGGCAGGCCCGCCTCCGCGCCCAGGACGGCGGGGGCGGTGAGCCCGGCCATGCCGTTGCCGGCGTCGACGACCACCTTCAGGCGGCGCGAGCCGGACAGGTCCACGAGGGAGCGCAGGTGCGCGGCGTACTCGGCGAGCATCGCGCGGTCGCTGCGGGTGCCGGCCGCGGCGGCGGGCGGCAGCTCGCCGGAGTCGAGGTACTGCTGCGCGAGGGTGCGCACGTCGTCGAGGCCGGTGCCGGTGCCGACGGGCTTGGCGCCGGCGAAGCACATCTTGATGCCGTTGTAGGCGGCCGGGTTGTGGCTGGCCGTGAACATGGCGCCCGGCGCGCCGAGGTGCCCGGAGGCGAAGTAGAGGCCGTCGGTGGAGCACAGCCCGATGACCAGCACGTCGCCGCCGCGGTCGTTGACGCCGCGCGCGAAGGCGTCGACCAGCACCGGGCTGGTGGGACGCATGTCGTGCCCGATGACGAGGGTGCCTCCGGGCTGGCCGGTGCGGCCGGCGACGCCGAGGACGTCGGCGGCGGCGGCTCCGAGGGCGTGGGCCGCCGTCTCGTCGAGCTGCTCGGGGGCGAGGCCCCGGACGTCGTACGCCTTGACGATGGTGGCCAGGTCGATCCGCTGGGTCGGCACGAGCGGGAAGCGTAGCCACGCCGAGGCCGCGAGGAAGGCCCAACCGCCCGGAGGGGCGCCCAGGAACCCCTCAGGGAGCAGTGCGCTGCGCCGATGGGATGAGTGCCGCAGCGCCCCCACCAGCGCGCCCAGCCGCTCACGAGCGGCGCACCCTGGCCTTTCCCCGCCGAGGAGGACCGTGGTCCAGCCCACCAGCACCAGCTCCACCACCACCCTGCCCCCCACCCCTGTGAGCACCGCCCCGGGCGGGGGTGCGGCCAGCCCGGCGGGTGCTCCCCGCCGTCGGCGCCGCCAGGCCGCGGCGCCCCAGCCGCTGGGGTCGCTCCTGCAGGTCGCGTCCGCGCGACCGGCGTGCCCGGCGTGCGGCGCCGAGCAGCTGACCGTCCTGTCGCTGGTGCTGACCGACGGCACCGCCGTCCGCTTCAGCTCCTGCCGCGGCTGCGAGCACCGGCAGTGGGACGCGCAGGACTCGACCCTGAGCATCAGCGAGGTGCTGGAGCGCAGCCGGGGCTGACCCGGCCGGCGTCAGACCCCAGACACGGCGGAGCCCCGTCGAGCGGTGCGCTCGACGGGGCTCCGCCGTGTCTGGGGGGGGCGTCAGTCGCGCAGCACCCGCAGGTGCCCGCGCCGACCCGGGCCGCTGCCCGCGGCGGGACCCACGGACACCGGCTCGCGCACCTGCACCGGCTCGGGAGCCGGGCGCGCCGCCTCGCGGACGGCGTCGGCGAGGGCCAGCAGGTCGTCGTGGCTCTGCCGGTGCTCGTAGGCCTCCGGCTGCAGCCGGACCACCTCCCACCCGCGCGGCGCGGTGAGCCGCTCGGCGTGGGCCGAGCACAGGTCGTAGCAGTGGGGCTCCGCGGCCAGCGCGAGCGGCCCCAGCACGGCCGTGGAGTCGGCGTACACGTACGTCAGCGTGGCGATCGCGGGAGACCCGCACCCTGTCCTGCTGCACCGTCGCGACGCCATGACCTGACGGTACTCCTGCCCGCTGCTCCGGTCGGGTATTCGCCACGACTCGCCGTGTTCGCGTCGCCACGATCCCGGGCGCGTCGTGGGCCGCGGGTCCTGCCACCCGCCGGCGTCTAGGGTCGGGTGGTGCCCAGCGCCCACGGAGTCCGCCGTCGCCGCCGCGACCGCCACGGCCGCGGGCTGCGAGGTCCGCTCATGCCGCCGGAGCTGCCCGGCACGCGCACCCGCGCCGAGCGCTTCGACGACCTCGTCCTGGACGCCGTCGAGCGCCTCGAGCGCCGCTGGGCCGAGCCGATGGCCGCGGTGGAGTTCGCGGTGGAGGACGTCCCCCCGGGCGACTCCGCCGCGTGGGAGCGGCCCGAGGTGGCCCTCGGCCGCTTCTTCCCCGCCACGCGGACGCAGCGCGCGCGGATCGTGCTGTACCGCCGCCCGCTGGAGACCCGCAGCACCGACGAGGCGGACCTCGCCTCCCTCGTGCACGAGGTGGTGGTCGAGCAGGTCGCCGCGGCCACGGGCATGACCCCCGAGCAGGTGGACCCCCGCTACCGGGCCGACGACGACTGACCTCCCCCGCGCGCAGCCGCTGGCAGGGGCGCGGTCACAGGCGTCGCCCAGGCGCCGGCCCTAGCCTCCGCGCCCGTGGTGGAGCAGGTGGTGGTGGGCGCCGCAGCGACGGTGCCGGGCCCTCTGACCCCGTCCGCGGCGCTGGGCACGTGGACGGTCGACCCCGCCGCGGTCGCGGTGGCGGTGCTCCTGGTGGCCGGCCAGCTGTGGCTGGTGCGACGAGCGCGCAGCAGGGGCCACCGGTGGCCGTGGTGGCGCACAGCGGTGGGCGCCGTGCTGGGCCCGGGGGTGCTGCTCCTGGCCAGCTGCTCGTTCCTGGCCGTCTACCGCGAGGTGGCCTTCTGGCCCGGGGCGCTGGCCAGCGCGCTGCTGCTCGTCGTCGTCCCCGCGGGGATCGCCGTGGGCGACCCGCTGCGGCTGCTGCGCCTGGCCGGCGTGCTACCGCCCCGCCAGGACGACGACGCGGGCCGTCGGCTGACCCGGCGGGTGCTGGCGCTGCCGGTGGTCGGCGCGCTGGCGGGGGTGGCGCTGCAGCTGGCGCTGTTCCTCAGCCCGTGGTGGGCCGCCACGCTCCGCTCCGGACCGGTCAGGTCCGGAACGGGCCTGGCGCTGGTGGCGGTGGGGACGCTGTTCGCCCTGCCCGTCTTCGCCGCCGACGACGGCCCGGGCACCGGCGGCACCTCGGGCGCGGCGGGGCTGCGGGTGCTGCTCGCCTTCGTCGACGGGGTGGTCGACGCGGTGCCCGGCCTGGTGGTGGGCGTGAGCGGCGCCGCGGTGGCGGGCGGCTGGTACGTCGCGCACCGCCTCCCCGGGTCCATGACCGCCCCGCAGGACCAGCTGCTCGGCGGGACCCTGTCGGTGGTGGTGGCGGAGGTGGTGGCCGTGCCGCTGCTGCTCCTCGCGTGCCGCCGCTGGGCCCGCGCCGACGCGGCGCAGGCCGCCCGCGAGGACGCCCTGCTGGACGCCCTGGAACGCGGGGGTCCCGCGGTCACGGACCGGTGAGCACCACCGAGACCGACGACGGCGCGGCAGCGCCACCGCCCACGGGGGCGGCCGAGACGAGGTCTCCCCCACCACCGGCGGGTGCCGCGACGCGCGCGGTGAGCGCAGCGACCACCTGACCGGCGCCGTCGTCGTCCTTCCCGGGACCGGTGGAGGGCGCGACGGGGGTGAGGAGCAGCGCGACCGGGGTGCCGGTGGCGCCGGCGGCGCGGGCGAGGTCGTCGACGTCGGCGGCGGTGGTCGTGGAGGCGGGCAGCTCCACGCGCCGCGCCGGGCTGGTGCGGCCGTCGGCGCCGACGACGGCGACGTCGACCTGCGAGGGTCCGCGCGAGCTGAGCACCAGCCGCACGTCGGGGGTGGTCCCCGACCCACCCGCGCCCTGGCGGCCCTGCTTCGCGGCGGGCGGGAGCGCCACGAGGGTGGCCCCGGTCAGCGGCGGGGCCGCCGCGGTCCAGGCGAGGTCGCCGGGCTGGGTGCCGTCGGCGGAGGGGGCGGTGTCCGTGCGGACGCCGGCGAGCACGGGGCCGTCGGCCTCCACCGACAGCGCCACGCCGCCGGCCGGGAGGCCCGGCAGCGGCACGTCGACCACCGACTGCGGCGGCACGGCGGTGGCGGGTGCGGTGCCCGCGGGCACGCTGGACCCCGAGGCGCCGACCACGGCGAACCGCGCGACCACCGGGTCGGTGCCCGGGTTCGCCAGCCGCAGCACGGCCGGCTGGGTGCCGGTGGCCGCGACGCCGGGCACCACGAGGGAGGTGGCGGGAGCCGCCGCGGGGCCGACCACCTCGGTGCCGCCGGGCACGAGGCCGTGGAGGACCTGCTCGACCAGCCACGCGGCCACCGGCCCGGCGGAGGAGCGCACCTGCACCGCCAGCGGGGACCCGGCACCGCTCGCGCCGCCCCCCGAGGTGTCGGCGGTGCCCTCGAGGGCGCCCTCCAGCAGCACCGACCGCTGCTCGCCGGGGCCTAGGGACAGCCCCTGCAGGGAGGGCGGCTGCTGGGCGCCCTGCGCGGTGAGCACGGTGACGTCGACGGTGGTGGGGGTCTGGGCGACGTCGGCGAGCACGAGCCGGGTGGACCTGCCGGCCCCCGTGCCGCCGCCGACGAGCCACGACTGCTCCTGCGGCGCCGTGCACGCCGGTGTGGACAGCCCGCGCAGGTCGCCGGTGGCCGCCACCGACGTCGCGGCACCGGCGAGCAGCGGGGCGCGCCCGTCGACGGGGCCGGAGGACAGCGCCGCGGCGCTGCCGGCGGACGCGGCGGCGGCGTCGGCGTCGACCCGCTGGAGGTCGCCGAGGGTCGTCGCGGCAGCTGCGGGCGGAGCCCCTTCGCTCGAGCCGGGGCTCGCGCTGGGGGCCGGGTCGGCGTCGGTGGTCGGACGCTGCACCAGCGGCTGGCCGCTGAGCACCGGTGCGCCGCTCGCGACCACCAGCCCCACCGCGCCGCTCGTGACCGCGGGAGGTGTCCCGCGGCGGGCACCGGCCTCGCCGCCCGTGACGGGCACGGGTGCGCCCGGGCACACCAGCTGGGCGCCGGAGGCGGGCACGGGGACGCCCACGGCGCCCCCCCGACCGGTGGGGGCGGCGCCCGGGGCGCCTGCGGCTCCGCCGACGGGGGCCGCGACGGCGCCCAGCGCCAGGCCGCCGGCCACCAGGGCCGCGGCACCGAGGGCGCTGAGGGCCGCCGCGGCGCGCCCGGCGCGGCTCACGACCGCCTCCGTCCGCGCACCGGAACGGGCACCGCGACCATGGCGGTGAGCAGCAGCACCGCGCCCTGCAGCCAGTCCCAGACGAGGGTCGCGGGGGCGGAGCGGGTGATGACGAGGTGGCCGCCGGAGGCGGGGACCTCCACACCGAGGGCCCACCCGTCCACGGTCACCACGGGCAGCCGGCGGCCGTCCAGGCGGGCGGTCCAGCCCGGGTCGGAGCGCTCGGCGACGACGACGGTGCGGTCCTCCGCAGCCCCTCCCCCGGAGGCGGTGCCGATCGCGGGCACGCGGGCGTCGACGTCCTGGCCGTCGGAGGGCAGCGCCGCCAGCACGGTGCCGTCGGAGGCCACCAGGCGGGCGCGGGAGGGGCGGTCCGCGGCGGTGTCACCGGCGCCGCTCGCCGGGAGCACGCGGTAGAGGACGCCGGCGCCGGTGCTGCCCGCCCGCGACAGGCCCGCCACCGCGTCGAAGCGGGCGGTGGCGCGCTCGGGCACGGCCGCGGCCGTGGGCTCGAGGAGGACGTACCCGACGCCCAGCTGGGCGAGCGCGGTCCGCGGGTCGGTGGTGCCGGCCACGAGCAGGGCGGTGGCCGAGCGCAGGGCGGTGTCGGCAGCAGCACCCGACGTCGCGGTGCTGGCACCGGCCACGGGGCTGCCCTCGGCCGCGAGCTGGGCGACCACCGAGGTGCTGGCCAGCGTCAGCGGGCCGCGGCGCAGCAGCGCGGTGACGGTGCTGTCGGCGCCCTCGCCGCCGAAGCGCAGGTGCAGGGTGCTCACGGCGTCGGGCGAGCGGGCGGCGTCCAGGGCGACGGCCGGCACCTGGTCGGTGGCGCGGCTGACGGCCACGCCCGGCTGCGGTGCGGCCGCGCGCCCGTCCGCACCGGTCTGCTGCAGCGCCCACCCGGCCAGCAGCAGCGCCGGGCCCAGGAGGGCGGTGACGCCGGCCAGGGTCGCCCAGCGCACCCCGCGGCCAGCGCCGCGGCTGGTCCGGTGGGGGCGCCCGTCGTGGTCGGAGGGGTCGTCCCCGTCCTCGTCGAGGGGGTCGAGGGGGTCGAGGGGGTCGAGGGGCAGGTCGGGGGCCGTGGCCCGCAGCACGCGCGGCGCGCGCGCGAGGGCGGCGGCGCCCAGGCCGAGCAGCACCAGGCTCGCGGCGGGGCCGGACCACCCGCCGGCCGCCGCGGCGGCCACCCCGGCGAGCAGACCCGCTCCGGCGGTCCACCACCCGGCGCGGGCGACGCGCGCCCGGGGTCCCCGGGCAGCCGCCCCGACCAGGGCCAGCACCAGCGCCACGGCGCCGGGGAGCACGGGCAGCGCAGTGGCCGGCAGCGCGGCCCCGGCGCGGACGCCGAGGACGGCACCGGGATCGGCCAGGAGCAGCTGCCACGACGGCACGGCGGTCACCGCCAGCGGCAGCCCGGGGCCGAGGAGCAGAGCGCGGGGGTCGGCGAGCGCGGGAGCGAGCAGCGGACCGGTCACGGCCAGCGGCGCGAGGACCGCCCACAGCACCGCGCCCGGCCAGCGGCGGGCGGTGACGGCCACCACCGAGACTACCAGGAGCAGCGGGAGCAGGAGCAGCGGCGCCCCTGCCACGGCGAGGGCGCCCGCCATCCCGGCGAGGGCGCCGGCGGCCACGGCGGGACGGCGCGCCGCGGCCGTGGCGGTGCGGGCCAGGCCCACCGCCACCCAGGGCAGTGCGAGGTGGGCGACGAGCGCGCCGAGGCGGCCGGTGGTGGAGGCCGCCAGCAGCGGCGCGGCGCACGCCCAGGTCAGCGCCGCGGCGGCGCGCAGCAGGCCGGAGCGCGTGGCGGTGCCCGCGGCGACCCACCCGCTGAGGGCGGCCAGCGGCAGGGCCAGGAGCAGCAGGGCCACCACCGCCAGGTGCGGCGACCCGCCCACCGGCAGGCTCAGCACCGCCAGCGCGGACAGCCACGGGTCGGCGGGGGCCGGGGTGCCGAGGCCGAGGGGCTGCCAGTCGGAGCGGGCGGCGGCCCACAGGTCGCCCAGGCCGGGCGCGGCGGCCAGGGCGCCGCCGGTGACCTGCGCGCCGGGTGCGAGGGCCCCCAGCAGGGGGTGCAGGACCACCGCACCTGCCACGAGCAGCGCCACCAGCAGCGGGACGAGCACGCCGAGGCCGCGGCGCGCCGGCTCGGCGTCGTCCCCGGCGAGCAGGGGGGCGTCGGACGCCTCCCGCGGGACGGGAACCGACGGCAGCCGGACCACCGGCACGCCGGACGGCGGTGTGGTGGCGGCGGCCAGCGCCCGCGCGGCGACCACGGGCAGCACGCCGGTGGCCGGGGCGATGCCCGTGCGGGCCCAGCGGTCGCGGTGCCAGCGCACCACCTCCCGGCGCGGCACGAGGAGGGGCTTGAGCGAGCTGCGGGGGCGCACCGCGGTGAGGGCGGCCGCGCGGCGGGCGGCGAGCACCCGGTCGGGACGTCCCAGCGCCGCGAGCACGGCCGTGAGCTCGCCGCCGGCGCTGCTGGGCTGCTTGGCCGCCACCCGCACGAGCAGGCGCGCGAGCCCGCCCAGCAGCACGGCCAGCGCCACCAGCGGCAGCGCGAGGGGCGCGGCGGCCACGAGGCGGGCGTGGGCCTCGTGGCGGCGCTCGGTCCAGCGGACGGACTGCGCGGCGCGGGTGGAGCGGGCTCCCGAGCGCGTCGCGTCGACGTGGCGCACCACGGCGCTGGGGACGACGACCACGCGCGAACCCGCGAGCCGCGCGCGGCGGCACAGGTCGAGGTCCTCGCCGAGCACGGGCAGGCCGGGGTCTCCCCCGAGGCGCTCGAGCAGGTCGCGGCGCACCAGCACGCCGGCGCTGGACACGGCGAGGACGTCGTCGCGGTGGTCGCGCTGGCCCTGGTCGCGGTCGCCGTGCTCCACACCGGTCAGGCGCCGGCCCATGGCGGACGTGCTGAAGCCCACCTGGTGGAGCAGGCCCTCGTCGTGCCAGTCGACGACCTTGCAGCCGGCGACGCCGACCGAGGGCGCCACCTCCACCGCGGCGAGCAGCTGCTCGAGCGCGTCGGGGGCGGGGGCGCAGTCGTCGTGGAGCAGCCACACCCAGCGCAGCGGTGCGGGCGCGCTCGTGTGCTGGCGCGGCGCCGGGGCGCCGGACGACGGACCGGAGGCGCTGGTCGCCGGGCCGGCGACGAGGGCGTCGGCGTCGGTGGCGGCGAGCGCGGCGCGCGCGGCGTCCATCAGGCCGGCGCGGCGGCGCAGCGGCAGCACACCCACGACCGGTGGTCCGCCGAGGGCGCGCGACCGGCGCGCGTGCGCCCCCAGCAGCGCGGCGCTGCCGTCGGTGGACGCGGCGTCCAGGAGGACGACGCGGTCGGGGGTGCGGGTCTGCGCGTCGAGCGCCGACAGCGCGTCCGGCAGCCAGCGCTCGCCGTCGCAGGCGAGCACCACGACGTCGACGTGGGCCACCAGCGCGCCGTCACCGCGCTCGCGCGGCACCTGCCGCAGGCGCCCGGTGTGCGCCGGGAGCTCCCCGGCGCCGCGCTCGCGGCTGACGAGCCGCTCACCGCTGGCGGTGGCGGTGGCGCCGCGCTCCGCCGCACCCCGGCGGGCGTGCCGGGGCTGCGGCGACAGGGGCGCCGAGGAGGGGCTGGGGCTCAGACCGCGCGGCGCTTGACGCGGCGCCGCTCGCGCTCGGAGAGCCCGCCCCAGATGCCGAAGCGCTCGTCGTTGGCCAGCGCGTACTCGAGGCACGGGACGCGCACCTCGCAGCTCATGCAGACGCGCTTGGCCTCACGGGTCGAGCCGCCCTTCTCGGGGAAGAAGCTCTCGGGGTCGGTCTGCGCGCACAGGGCGCGCTCCTGCCAGTCGACGGCGTCGTCGGCGTCGCCCTCGCCGAGCAGCAGCTCCAGGGCCGGGTCGCCGTCGGTGAGCTCCTCGTCCTCGGCGTCGTCGTCGACGTCGGACAGGTCGTCCAGCACGGCCTCGAGCTCGGTGTCGAGCTCCTCCAGCGAGGGGCCGGTGAGCGCCTCGAACGAGCTGCGCGGCGCGATGACGCCGGCACTCGCAGCAGCGACGACGGGCAGTGAGCCCGTCTCGGTGGGGAGGGCCGTCCGCGGTCGCGGAAGGCCGAGGGAGACGGTGGTGCTCTCGCTCATCTCGACTCCTTGGATCAGTCTCAGCGAGCCCCGCGGAGGAGCTCCCACCGGGTGAGGCGGTGACTGAATTACATACGTGCGACTACTCCGCGTGCAGGCGAAACGCAGGAAGCCGCGTCACGTGTTTGTCAGCCCTGGCGTGTCGCGCCCTGCGCGCCGCGGGGCAGAACGGACACCGCTGGACACTCCGGGCCCGATCCGGGCCCGATCGGCGCCCGGGACGGACCGGACGGATCGGACCAGTGGCGCCACGGGGGGACGATCGCGCGCTCCTGACCAGCACCGATGCCCCATTGGTCACAGGCGTACCACCTGTCACACCCGCCACGGCGCCACGTCCAGCAGAGGGTGGCACCGACCACCGACACCCCGTCACCCAGCGCGACCACCGCCTGGTCGCTCAGGAGCGCTCGCGCGCCCGCAGCTGGACGGCCACCGCGACGTCGACGACCTCCACGCCGTCGACCGACCGCACCGCACCAGGAGCCACGTCCGCCTCCAGGCGCTCGGCCCACAGGGCCGCGCGCAGGCGCTCCACCGCTGCGCCGACGTCGTAGGCGGGCCCGCTGACCGCGAGCACGTCGCCGTCCGCCGAGACGGCGGCCTCACCGAGGCCGCGCCCGGCGGCCGCCACGTCCACGGCCCGCGCCACCCGCTCGCGCACCGGACCGCCGGGGGCGATGGGCGGGGGCGCCACCTCGCGCTCGGCGAGCCCGAGCGCAGCGCGCACCGCCTCGACGTGCCCGAAGGCGAACCAGTCGGCAGGTCCTGTGCGGACGAGCCGGGCGGCGCCGTCGCCGTCGTCGTCGGCGACGTGCGCCCCCAGCCCGCGCACCACGGCCACGGGCGTGCCGGCGGCCTTGCCCTTGACGAGGTCCGCGAGCGCGGCGACCTCGTCGGCCACGCCGCGCACGGTGACCTCCATGACGCGGCCGGACCTGTCGAGGCGCCCCCGGGCGTCGTCGAGGACCTCCAGGCCCGCGGCGCCGAGGGCGAAGTCGGTGACGCCGTCGCGCCACGGCCGCCCGCTGGTGTCGCTGACCACCACGGCCGGGGCTCTCCCGCCGAGGGCGGGCTCGAGCAGCGCCCGCAGGCGGGTCCTCAGGGCGCGCGCGGAGGCGTCGGGGTCGGCGGGGAGCAGCAGCACCGTGCCCTCGGCGACGTCGGAGGCGTCGATGCCCGCGGCCGCCATCACCGGCCCGGACCGCGACTGCACCACCCGCGTGGTGCGCCCGTCCGGCAGGCCCCGCTCCGCCACGAGCCGCACGGACTCCCGGTCGAGGGCGCGCTCTCGCATCGCCGCCGGGATGCTCCGCCCCTCCGCCTTGGCGACCACCTTGCTGGCGACGACGACGACGTCCTCGGCCCCCAGCGCGATCCCCGCTGCGGCGCAGGCGCGGGCGAGCAGGCCGGCGAGGTCGTCGCTCGGGCCGACCTCGGGCAGCCCGGGAACGGACAGCGCCACCACCTCGCCGGGCGGCAGCGGCGGGGTGCTCGCGCTGGACGGCGGGCCGGGGTGGGGCGTGCTCATGCGTAGCCTCCGTCGCGCAGACCGGCTGCGGCCTCGAAGCGGTTGCGGGCGGGGTCGCCGCCGGCGCGCAGCTCGGCCAGGCCGTACAGCAGCGGCAGGAGCAGTCCCCAGCGCTGCCACTGCAGCACGTGGACGGCCTCGTGGCGCAGCCGGTCGTCGGCGCACGTGCGGGGGTGGGGGCCCGTGACGTAGGTGGTGCCGTACGTGGTGCCGCCGCGGGCGTAGGTGCGGCCGCGGGCGCCGGAGCACACCCGCACCCTCACCAGCTCGCCGTCGCGGGCGCCGGGCACGCCCGGCACCTCGACCGTGCGGCAGCTGGCGCCGTCAGCGCGGGCGAGCGCCGCGGCGAGCAGCCCCACGCCTTCGGCCACCACCCGCCCCACCACCGTGATCATGGTCGGGGGGGTCATGCGGCGCTCCGCCTCGGGCGGCGACCGGTGGCCAGGGCGGCGTCGAGGGCGGCTCCGGCGAGGTCGGCGGCGGCCTGCGGCGAGCTCATGAGCAGCGGCCGGGCGAGCACCCGCCCCCTGCCGGGCGCGGCTCCCGGGACGCTGGTGCCGTGCAGAGCGCCGTCGGCGTCGTCGTCCACGAGCCAGGTGTCGAGCAGGTCGGCGTGCAGGCCGGCCACGCCCAGGGCGGACGTCTCCGCGCCGATCGCGCTCAGGCACGCGTCGGCCATGCCCCGCACCGCCTTCCCGCCGAGGATCGGCGAGACGCCGACGACGGGTGCTCCCCCGTCGCGCAGCGCCTCCCTCACGCCGGGCACCCCGAGCACCGTGCCGATGCTCACCACGGGGTTGGACGGCGGCAGGAGCACCGCGTCGGCGTCGCGCAGCGCCTCCAGCACGCCCGGCGCGGGCGACGCGGCGTCGACGCCCACCTGCGAGAAGCCCGTGGCGGGCACCGAGGCCCGCAGCCGCACCCACCACTCCTGGAAGTGCACGGTCCGGCCGTCGGTCAGGTGGACGTGCGTCTCGACGTCGTCGTCGCTCATGGGGAGCAGCCGCACGGTCGGCCCACCGGGCAGCCCACCGGCGGGCACCCCGCCGGGCAGCCACCGCTGGCACAGGCGCTCCACCACCGCCGACAGGGGCAGTCCCTCGCGCAGCAGCTGGGTGCGGAAGACGTGCGTGCCGAGGTCGCGGTCTCCGAGCGTGAACCAGTCCGGGCCCGTGCCGTAGGCGGCGAGCTCTGACGAGACGACGCGGCTCTCGTCGCGCCGGCCCCAGCCCTGCTCCTCGTGGACGGCGCCGCCGAGGGTGTACATGACCGTGTCGAGGTCGGGCGTGATGCGCAGGCCGTGCATCGTGGTGTCGTCGCCGGTGTTGACGACGGCGGTCACGCGGGCGCTGCGGCGGTCGGGGTCGGGCGAGGCCGCGAGGTGGGCGAGCAGCCCGCGCAGGAAGCGCGCACCGCCCACGCCCCCGGCGATGGCCGAGATGTGCACGTCGTCCATCTTCACACCGGCTCCAGAGCCGGTCTGGCCCGCTCTGGCCGATGAGCGGCCCCTCGGCCAGCATGGTCGGGGTGCGCCTCCCCCAGCTGCCGCTCGGTGACCTCGCAGACCGCCTCTCGGACCAGATCGCCAGCCGACTGGCCGGACGCGACGGCGACCCGGCGGCCGGCCCCGCCGCCCCGCCCGCGCTGCCGGTCCGCCCGCCGCACGAGCCGAAGCGCGTGGTGCTGCTCGGCGGCACCTCCGACATCGGCCTCGCCCTGGTGCGCCGCCTCGGGCGCGACCGCGCGCTGGACGTGGTGCTCGCCGGACGTCCCGGCCCGCGGCTGTCCGAGGCGGTGACGGCCCTGGTCGCCGAGGGGCACGCGGCGCGGGCCGTGCCGCTGGACGCCCGCGCACCGTCCACGTGGTCACCCGCGCTCGCGGAGGCGTTCGGGTCCCGCGGAGTGGCCGGCGGCGTGCCGGTCGGTCCCGTCGACGTCGTCGTCCTGGCGGTGGGGGTGCTGCCTGACGGCAAGCGCTCCTGGCAGGACCCGACCGCTGCGGCCGACCTCGTGCAGGTCAACACGGCGGCGCCGGTGGCGCTGGCCGCCGAGGCGGCGCAGCGGTTGAAGACCCAGCGCGGCGGCACGCTCGTGGTGCTCTCCAGCGCCGCGGCGGTGCGGGCGCGCTCCACCGACTTCGCCTACGGGGCCAGCAAGGCCGGGCTCGACGCCTTCGCCTCAGGGCTGCGGGAGGCCGTCCGCGGTGACGGCGTGCGCGTGGTGGTGGTGCGCCCGGGCTTCGTGCGGACGCGGATGACGGCGGGACGGTCCGCCTGGCTGGCGACCACCAAGGAGGCCGTCGCCGACCTCACCGCGCAGGGCCTGGAGGACGAGCGCGACGTCGTGTGGGCGCCGCCGGGAGCGCAGGCCGTGACCGAGGTGCTGCGGTGGGCGCCGCCGCGGCTGCTGCGCCGCCTGCGCCTCTGAGGCGGCTCCTCGCGGTCAGCGCCGGGCGTGCGAAGGACCCGGCGGGAGCTCCCGCCGGGTCGAGCCGAGCTGACCTGTCCTCTGACCAGCTCCGTCACCGGAGCGCGCGCGCCGCGCCGGTCCTCGCGCCGCTGGCCCGAGGCGGGCGAACGGATCGGGGTCCACGAGGCGGCTGAAGGCGTCGGGCTGGAGGAGCTCCGCGAAGGTCGGCTCGTCGGGGTCGGGTTCGCGCTGGGCCGCCAGCGCCGCGCGCGCCGCGCGGCGCGGTGACAGGGGGGCCGGAGCGGCCTGGGGGTCGGGAGTGCTCCAGTGCTCGGGAGCGTCCGGCCGGGTCGTCGCCGCGAAGGGCGACGACGACGGCGACGCTCCGCACGGCTCGTCCCAGGGCATCGGTCCCGCCCCGTCCGCGTGGTGGAGCACGTGGTCGAGGAGGAACCCCTCGTCCGAGACGACCTCGCCGTCGTGCTCCGACCAGGTGTAGGTGGTGCCCTCCACGACGACGGCGAAGACCGCCGCCCCGTGGTCGCGGCGGTGCAGCACCGGGAGCTCGTGGGCGCGGGCGAGGCGCTCCAGCGCCTCGGGCGAGATGACCTCGACGGCGGCGTCCGCGCCGGGGATCTCGACGACGGGCACGAGCAGGTCGGCGAGGCACGCGGCCACGCGCTCGGTCTCGGTGCTGCGCGCGTCGGCGTGTGCGGCGCGGGAACGGGCGAGCGCAGTGACGAGCGCCAGCACGAGGCCACCGAGAGCCGCGAGGACGAGCAGGACGACGGCGGCGACGCGCACCGGCTGCACGGGCAGCTCCATCCCCACCACGGAGACGGCACCGGGTGAGGTGACGGTCCGCGTCTGCGGCACCTTGGCGGTGGCCACAAGCTCGGCGTCCGCGCTGGAGAGGCCGACCTGGGCGTCGCTCACGGTCAGCGGCATGGTGGCGACGAGCGGGCCACCGGCCGTCGGGTCTGAGGCGTGGTCAGCGTCGGCTGGGGTGATCGTGGCCGTCAGCGTCACCGCCAGCGGCTGGGGGTCGAGCTTGGTGATGGCGGCGGCGGCCGCGGAGCGCGCGAGGAACGCGTCGAGGTCGAGCAGCTCCTGCAGGTCCGCCGACCCGCCGCTGTAGCGGAGACCGGTGGCGACGGGCACCGTCGTCGTCCACCCTCCCGGGCTGGACAGGAGGGCGGTGAGGTCGATGCTGCCCGCTTCGCCGTCGGCGCCGCGGTAGACGAGGTCGGCGTGGACGCCGGTGGCCACCGCGCGGAAGACCGGGGTGGGGGAGGTGACGACGGAGCCGTCGTAGACGGGTGAGCGGCGCACGTCCGCGGCGTAGGAGAACGTCGCCGTGCGCACGAGGTCCGCTGCGGGCTGGGTGGTGGTGGTGTCGGGCGGCGTCGTCCAGCCGCTGACCCCGAGCCCGAGACCGGCGGCCCCGAGCACCAGGACGACCCCGAGGGCGATGGGGTTCGCGCCCGGGGTGGGGACGGCGGTGCTCGACCGGGTCGGGGGTCCCGCCCGGGAGCCCCAGCGGTCGGAGCCGGGAGGGTTGGTGTGCGCGCCGACGCGGAGCTGGGAACGGGCCGCGGGCGCCAGGGGCTGCCCGGCGCGCCGCGCCCTGGCGCCGCGGGCTCGGCTGGCGCCACGACCGACGCTGGCAGCAGCCCCGCCGCCGAGGGACAGCAGGAGGGGCACCCCGACGAGGAGGGCGATGCCCCAGGGGCTTCCCGCGCGCTGCACCCAGACGCCCGCGCCGGCCAGGTGGAGGACGGCGCGGCCGAGGACCCGGTCGGGATGGGTGACGCCCGGGTCCGGGTTCGGGTTGTTGTCGCCCTGGGTGACGAACCCCCCGTCGCCGGCGGAGATGACGCGGTGGAGCACGCGGGTCTTGCTGGCGTCGGTGCCGTCGTGGTCGAAGGCGATGATGTCGCCGACCCGGTAGTGGTCCTCCCGCCACACGGCCACCAGGTCTCCCTGGTGGTAGAGGGGCTGCATGCTGACGCCGTGGGTGACCACGAGCTTCATCTGCCCCAGGAGCACGGGCAGCACGACCGCCGCCGCCACGACCACCGCGAGGGCGGTCGCGGCGGCGGCGAGGCGCTGCCGTGCGGTCACAGGACCAAGGGGATCAGGCGACGGTCAGCTTGATGGAGACGAGCGACGCCAGGGTGACGGCGGTGCCGCTGGTGCCCTTGGAGCAGGTCGAGGAGGTGACCGTGCTCGCCGTGGCCACCGCCGTGCACGTCCAGTCCGTCACGCCCGAGCTGGAGCCGTCGTTGAGGGTGATGGTCGGGGTCTTGCCCACGGCGTTGGTGTCGGAGAAGACGAACTTGGCAGCGGTCAGCTCGTCACCAGCGGTGTTCTTCGTGTACTCGATGGAGCTGACCTCGGTGCCGGAGATGGTCACCTGCTGGCTGCCGCCGATGAACCCCGTCGCACCGGTCGCGAAGGTGAGTCCTCCCGCCGTGAACGCGCTGCTGGCGGTCAGCGCCAGGGCAGCGCCCGACACGCCTAGGACGATGGCGGTTTTCCTGCGCATGGCTTCCTCCGTGATGCCTTCGACGGGTGGTCTACGAAGAACGCATCGACGGAGGGCGTCGTCCGCTTGACGGGCGATGTGATCTCGTCCCCCGTTCGCCACAGGGATTCGGGACGGCGATCGCCCGGACGGCAGAGCCCAGCACCGCCAGCTCCGCCAGATCCGCAGGTCAGCGCGGTTCGACGACCCAGCGGGCGTGGGTCAGGGGTGGTTCACGACCTCATGCCGGTGGCCACCGGCACGTGGGTGGGCAGCGTCATCCGCGCCGCACGGCGGGGCCTGGCGATGCCGTCGAGCTCCAGCAGCCGCTGCACCCGGTAGCGGTGCCCGCGGTAGCACTCGATGACCTCGGCGCAGCCGGCGTCGTCCAGCACCTGGCCGGTCAGGGCGTAGGAGACGTTCTTGGCCACGTGGTAGTCGGCGAAGGAGAAGGCGTCGGGGTCTCCGTGGGCGCGGTGGCGCACCTCGGCCGCCGTCCACACGCCCACCCCCGGCAGCGTCCGCAGGGCCGGCTCGACGCGCTCGGGCGGCAGGAGCACGGTGCGCTCCAGCGCGGGCGCGCACCGCGAGGCGCCGACCACCACGCGGCGGCGGCGCTCCTCCACGCCCGCGCGCAGCCACTCCCAGCTGGGGATCGCGGCCCACTCCCGTGCTGTCGGGGGCACGCGCATGCCCTCGGCGGGGCCTCCGGGCGCCGACGGCCCGACCGGCCCGGCGTCGTGGAGGCCTCCGGGCGCCACCTCCCCGAAGCGGCGCAGCAGGTCGCGCCACGCGCGGTGCGCCTCCACGCCGGTCACCACCTGCTCGATGGCGGCGCCGGCCAGCGCCTCGAAGACGGCGCGGGTGCGCGGCACGCGCACGCCCCGGTGGCGGCGCCACGCGGAGACCAGCGCGGCGTGCTCGGCGCGGGGGACGAACGCGCTGCCGTCCTGGTCCTCCCCGAGCAGCTCGGGCACGCCCGCCACCGCGCAGTCGGCGCCCGCGCCCCACGCCGCGGCCCGCACCGCTCCGTGCGGACCGCCACTGGGCAGGTGCTGCAGGCTCATCAGCGCAGTGCCCGCAGGGGTCCGCGTGGCCCACCACCACGTGGCCCACGGCCCGACGCCCACGCGGCGCACCGCGGGGTCCCCGCCGCCGCGGCGCAGCGGCCCGAGCGTGGCGGACAGGTCGAGCGGCTGCCGCAGCACGAGCGTGCGCTGCGCCGCCGGAGCAGCCCCCGCTCCCCCCGCCCGGTCCACGCGTCCATCCTGCGGCCTGCGCGAGGCGCCGCGGAACCCTGCGCCTACCGTCGTCGTCGTGAGCTCCCCCGCCGACAGCACCACCCGCGTCGACGTCGCCCGCCTCCTGGCCGGCCTGCGCTCCCAGGACTCGGGCCGCCCCCGCGTCACCTGGTACGGCGCTGACGGCGAGCGCGTGGAGCTGTCGGCGCGCGTGCTGGAGAACTGGGTGGCCAAGACCGCCAACCTGCTCGTGGAGGAGCTGGACGTCGAGGTCGGCGACCCCGTGCTCCTGGCGCTGCCCGCGCACTGGCGGACGGTGGCCTGGCGGCTCGCGCTGGGCGCGGTCGGCGCGGAGCCGGTGGAGCAGGACGACGACGCGCGCGTCGCGGTGGTCGCCGACGGAGCCGACCCGGCCGCCAGCGAGGGTGCGGAGCAGGTGGTGGTGCAGGCGCTGGGGGCGCTGGCGCTGCGCGCCTCGTCCGTGCCGGCGGGGGCGCTGGACTCGGCCGCGGTGGTGGCCGGGTTCGGTGACGCCCTGCCCTTCGTGCTGGACGCCCCGGGCCTGGAGGTGGCGGACCCGGCCGCGCCGGGCGCCCGCGTGCTCGTCGACGTGCGCGAGCTGGGCGACGCTGCCGCGCTCGACGCGGTGCTGTCGGCGCTCGCCGGCGGCGGCAGCGCGGTGCTGCTGGGCCCCGGCGCCCCCGACGCTGACCGCGTGGCCGCCCAGGAGGGCGCCACCGCGGTCAGTGGACGAGCTTGAGGCCCACCACGCCGCCGACGATCATCGCCAGGAACACCACCTTGAGCACGGAGACCGGCTCGGTGCCGGTGGCCATCGCGTACGCGACCGTGAGCGTCGCGCCGATGCCCACCCACACCGCGTAGGACGTGCCGACGGGCAGCTCGCGCATCGCGTAGGCCAGGCCGGCCATGCTCGCGAGGATCACGACGGCGAAGACGACGGTCGGGCCGGGCCGGGTGAAGCCCTCCGACCGGCCCAGGGCGGTGGCCCAGACGGCCTCCAGCACACCGGACAGGACGAGCACGAGCCAGGACACGGGTGACCTCCCAGTCGACAGCACGGCCGTCTTGTCGCTGTCCGGGTACGGCACCCTCGTCCGGGGGCCCGGTCAGGGGCCCGGTCCCAGGGTGGCACAGCCGAGCACTCCGAGGACGACGTCGAGGACCGTCCCCTAGGGTCGGCGCATGGCCAAGCGCGCGCTGATCACCGGAGTCACCGGCCAGGACGGTCTGTACCTGTCCGAGCTGCTGCTGTCCAAGGGCTATGAGGTGTACGGCCTGGTCCGCGGGCAGAACAACCCCAAGCTGCCGCTGCTGGCCCGCGAGGTCCCCGGCGTCAAGGTCCTCACCGGCGACCTCATGGACCTGTCCTCCCTGATCAGGGCCCTCAACATCGCCCGGCCCGACGAGTTCTACAACCTCGGTGCCATCTCCTTCGTGGCCTACTCCTGGGAGAACGCCGACCTCACCGCCGAGGTCACCGGCAAGGGGGTGCTCAACGCCCTGGAAGCCGTCCGCCTCTACTCCGGCGACGACATGACCAAGGTCCGCTTCTACCAGGCCTCCTCCTCGGAGATGTACGGCAAGGTCCAGGCCGTGCCCCAGAAGGAGGACACCCTGCTGTGGCCCCGCTCCCCCTACGGCGTGGCCAAGGTCTTCGGCCACTACATGACCATCAACTACCGCGAGTCCTACGGCATGCACGCCTCCTCGGGGATCCTGTTCAACCACGAGAGCCCCCGGCGCGGCCCGGAGTTCGTCACCCGCAAGGTCACCCAGGCCGTCGCCCGCATCAGCCTGGGCCTGCAGGATGAACTCGTGCTGGGCAACCTCGACGCCCGCCGCGACTGGGGCTTCGCCGGGGACTACGTCGAGGCGATGTGGCGGATGCTGCAGCAGGACACCGCCGACGACTACGTCGTGGCCACCGGGGAGACCCACGCCATCAGCGAGCTGCTCGACGTCGCCTTCGCCCACGTCGGCATCAGCGACTGGTCCGGCTACGTCCGCCAGGACCCGGCCTTCATGCGCCCGGCCGAGGTCGACCTGCTCATCGGCGACCCGACCAAGGCCAAGACCCAGCTCGGCTGGGAGCTGAAGGTCGGCTTCACCGAGCTGGTGCAGATGATGGTCGACTCCGACCTCGCCGAGCAGAAGGCGCTCGCCGGCAAGTGAGCGAGCAGACGGCCCCTCCGGCTGCCGCGCGCCGGGTCGCGCTGGTCACCGGGCTCACCGGGCAGGACGGCGGCTACCTCGCCGAGCTGCTCGCCGCCGAAGGCACGCTCGTCCACGGGGTGCGGCGCGGCAGCGGTCCGCTGCCGCCCCACCTGGAGGCGCTCGGCGACCGCCTCGTCGTCCACACGATCGACCTGCTCGACCCGGGCGCGGCCGACGCGCTGGTGCGTGACGTGCGCCCCGACGAGGTCTACAACCTCGCGGCGGAGAGCTCGGTGGCGCGCTCGTGGGAGGAGCCGGTGGAGACGGCCCTCCTCAACGCCGTGCTCCCGGCGGCGCTCCTGCACGCGGCGGAGCAGACCACGAGCTCCAGCGGAGGCCAGGTCCGCGTGCTCCAGGCGTCCAGCGCCGAGGTCTACGCGGGTTCGGGGGTGACCCCGCAGGACGAGTCGACGCCGGTGGTGCCGACCAACCCCTACGGCGCCGCCAAGGCCTACGCCCACCACCTCGTGCAGGCGCACCGGGCGGGCGGCGCCTTCGCGGTGAACGCCGTGCTCTACCCGCACGAGTCGCCGCGGCGCCCCGCGCGCTTCGTGACCCGCAAGATCACGTCGACGGTGGCGGCGATCGCCCGCGGCCGCGCCGACGAGCTGGTGCTCGGCAACACCGCCGCCCGCCGCGACTGGGGCTGGGCCCCCGACACGGTGCGCGCGATGGTGGCGGCGCTGCGGCACACCGAGCCGCTCGACCTCGTGGTGGCCACGGGCACGTCGCACTCCGTGGAGGAGTTCGTGGCGGCCGCGTTCGCGCGGGCCGGGGTGGCCGAGTGGCTGCACCTGGTGCGCACCGACCCGGCGTTCGTGCGCCCCAACGACGCCGCGGACCTGGTGGGCGACCCGACCCTCGCCCGCGAGGCGCTGGGATGGGCCCCGACGGTGCCGTTCGCCGACGTCGTCGGCGCCATGGTCGACGCGGACCTGGCGCTCCTCGACGCCTGACCCCTCGGGGACGACGACGAGAGGGCCCGCCCCCGCGCTGCGCGGGGACGGGCCCTCTCGGCCTCAGGGGGCTACGGCCAGGTGCGCCAGACGCCCACGCCGTCGCCGCGCCCGGGGCTGACCCCCGTGGCGGCGTCGCCGTCGCCGGCGCCCTCGCTGCCGCCGCCGGAGCCGCCGCCCGTGGCGGCGGACGCCGTCAGGCCGCTGACGTCCCACCGACCCACGACGGGCCTGTCGGTGGCGGCGCCGTAGCCGAACAGGGAGTCGGGCTGGCCGGGGGTGATGGAGTTCCGCAGCCACCACGTCCCCGCGGCGTACACGCCGATCGAGTCGCGGCCGTCGCCGTCCCAGTCGCCGACCACGGGGGTCGCCTGGGGCCAGCCGTAGCCGAACACCGCGCCGGCGCGTCCGGGCGTCGCGGTGCCGCGCAACCACCAGCTGTAGCCGTCGTAGACGCCGATGCCGGAACGACCAGCACCGTCCCAGTCGCCGACCACCGGGCGGGTGCCCTTGAAGCCGTAGACGAACTTGTGGTCCGGCGGGCCGGGTGTGGCGGTGTCGCGCAGCCACCAGGTGTAGGTGGTCGGGTCGTAGACGCCGATGCCGTCGGTGCCCTTCCCGGTCCAGTCGCCGCAGACGGGGAGCATGCTCGCCGAGCCGTAGCTGAAGGTCAGGTCGGCGTCGTCGTTGCCCGGGGTCTGCTTGATCGACCAGCGCCCGGCGTTGTAGACGGCGAGGCCGTCGGTGCCGTCGCCGTCCCAGTCGCACGACAGGGCCGTGCCCTTCTGCTCGCCGAAGTAGGCGGTGCCGTCCGGGGCGCCGGGCGTGGCGGTGGTGCGCAGGTCCCACTCCTTCTCGCTCATGAGCTGCGCGACCTTCGTGCGCAGCGCCGGGAGCTGGGAGTAGAGGTTGGCGCCGGGGCAGGCGGTGGCGCCCACGTCGCGGTGCCCGGAGATGGCGTTGAGCGTCACCGGGGTGCCCGCGGGGTAGCGGATGTTGGTGCCGCCGATGCCGGCGCTGTAGAGCACGGCCTTGCCGGTCGGGTCGGTCTGGCTGAGCGAGAACTTCCACGCGATGACCCGGGCGAGCGCGTCGAGGATCGCCGGGGTGGGCGCGGCGGTCTCGTAGTTGCCGAGCACCGAGACGCCGAAGCTGTTGCCGTTGAAGCCTCCGGCGTGGGCGCCGAGGACGGCCTTGTCCATGCCGCCGTAGCGGCCCTCGAAGACCTGGCCGTACTTGTCGACGAGGAAGTTGTAGCCGATGTCGCACCAGCCCTGGACCACCGTGTGCTGGTAGTAGATGCCGCGCACGATGGCCGCGGACTCCGCGGCGGTGTACGTGTTCGACCCGGCCGTGTGGTGGACGAAGGCCACCTTGGGGGTGCCGGTGTACGTGGGCGCGGAGCACTTCGCCAGGCGCAGCGACTCGTCGGCGCCCCACTGGGCGCGGGTGATGACGCCCGGCATGGCCGAGGCGGCCTGAGCGGACGCGGCCGGTGTGGCGGCGGCGGGCTGGGTGCCCACGGACGCCTTGGGGTCCACGAGGCTGGTGCGCACGTCGGACACGGCCGGCTCCCCGTCGGGGGTCTTCGCGTCGGACGGCACGGTGACGCGCACGTCCACGGCGTCGGCGCCGCCGGAGACCCACAGCGGGCTGGTGCTGCCCTTGTCGGCGGCCTGGGCGGCCTCCTTGGTGCCCGGGTCGGGCGAGGAGTCCTCCACCTCCAGGGCCTGCCAGCCCGACCAGCCGTCGTCGGTGCGCACGCGCACCTGCACGTCGACGTCGGCCTCGGGGTCGCCGTCCCACATGACGGAGACCAGGTTGAAGTCCTTGGTGCGGACCGGTCCGGTGGCCAGCTCCTCGGCTGGCTCCCCACCGGGCGCCGACGGCACGGCCTGGCGGCCGTCGGCGGCGAGGCCGTCCTTGGAGCCGCCCCCCGGCGGGGTGGCCGACGGCGTCGCCGACGAGCTCGCGGAGGGCTTCGAGGACGACGACGGCGGGGCCGTCGGCGTGCCGTCCACGGCCACGACCGGCACCTCGAGCACCTGGGAGGTGGGGGTGACGGGCTTCGGGGCCGCACCGGCGCTGACGACGGGCACGACGCCGGCTCCGGAGGCGAGCACGGCCAGGGCGCCGCAGCGCAGCGCCCAGCGGCCGCCCCACCACCCGGCCGTCCTGCTGGTCCGGCTGGTGGCGTGCGGGCGTGGTGTCACGGCTGCTGCTCCTCGCGCTCGGCCGCCACCCGCGGGCGGGCGGGGGCCGGGTCGTCTCGGTGGGCGGTTCGTGCGGGGTGGTCGACGACGTGGTCGGTCGGGTGGCTCAGCGCGCGGCGAGCCGGGGCGGCGGGCCTCACGCTGTCGGGCGGGTGATGCCGGCGCCGTCGCGGCCGTCCGTCCAGCGGCCGGCCACGGGGGCGTCTCCGGGCACCCCGTAGTCGAAGAGCCGCTGCGGGTCACCCGGTGACACGGTGTCACGAAGCATCCACCGACCGCCGGAGAACACGCCGATACCAGACAAGCCGCTCCCGGCCCAGTCACCGGTCACCGGCGTGGCGCCCTTCCACCCGTACTGGACCGTGGTGTCGGGACGACCGGGGGTGGCGGTGTTGCGGACCATCCAGGTGCCGGCGTAGTAGACGCCGATGGAGTCCTTGCCGTCGCCGTCCCAGTCGCCGACCACGGGCAGCGCCGCGGACCAGCCGTACTGGAACTTGGTGTCGGGGTTCCCCCCGGAGAAGGAGTTCCGCAGGTACCAGGTGCCGGTGCGGGTGTCGTACACGCCGACGCCGTCCTTGCCGTCACCGTCCCAGTCGCCGCAGACCGGCAGCATCCAGGAGGCGCCGTAGGAGATCGTCGCGTCAGGGGAGGCCACGGCGTTCGGGTCGGGCGTCGAGGCGTCGTCGCGCTTGGTCCACACCCCATTGCGGTACGTGGTCAGCCCGTCACGGCCGGAGCCGTCGAAGTCGCAGGCCAGGGTGGTGTCCTTGGGGCCGCCGAAGCGCGAGGTGAGGGCGGGGTCGCCGCCGTCGGGGGTGCCGCGCAGCATCCACGTCTGCGCGGACGGGCTCACCACGGAGAACCAGTCCGAGCGCAGGCCCAGGCGGCTGCGCACGTCGCTCCCGGTGGTGGTCACCGAGCCCGCGCTGCCGGTGACGACCACCTTGGTGGCGCGGCCGCCGTCGGCGCCGAGGCCGTTGCGGGCGGTCACCTGCATGCTGGAGAAGGCGCCGATCTGCGGCCACGCGCGGCTGATGCTCGGACCGTCGACCGTGACCTTCCAGTCGTGGTACGGCGAGCGGGTGTCGCCCTCGTCCTCCACGGCGGGGAAGGCACCGCCAGCGGTCCAGCCGCCGGTGGAGGCGCTGAACTCGGTGCGGACCACGGCGCCGCGGGAGTCCAGGCGGACCACCCCGGCGGTGCCGCGGATGGCGGTGTCGGTGCGGCGGTCCTCGCGGCCCGCGCCGCCGTACACCTGGCAGGCGGTGGTGTCGCAGGTCTGGGCGTAGCTGTAGCGGCCCTCGGAGCGCGCGTAGGAGCGGGCCGCCACCGCCTGCGCCTCCAGCGCCGCCATGCCGGCGCCGCCGGCAGCGTCGCCCCAGGCCGCGGGTGACTCCGCGGGGACCACGCCGCGCAGGTACTGCTCGATGGCCACGAAGTTGACCAGGCGGGAGGTCCCGGTGCTGTCGACGACGGGCCGGAAGCTGCCGCGGTAGGTGGAGCCGCTGTTGCAGACGGTGAACATCTTGGAGCGGTCGTCGCCGGGGTCGTTCGTCAGCCAGACGGCCGGGCTGGGGCCGACGTCCACCGGCCCGGTCGCGGGCGTCGCGCTCGGGCTGGCGGCCGCGGCGCAGCCGCCGGGCACCGTGGTGAGCGCCCAGGTGCCGCCGGTGCGGGTGAAGCGCGCGGCAGTGCCCGCGGGGACGGAGGTGCCCTCGACGTTGTAGTCGCCGCCGGAGGCGAGGGTGATGGTGGAGGCGCCGTCCAGGGCCAGGAGGCGGACGGAGACCTCGTCGTTGCGGATGGAGCCGGCGGTGGTGCCGCCGTAGTACCTGTCGAGGATCCGCGCGGAGGACCAGCCCTTGTCCACGGCGTAGCCGTAGGAGCCCCACTGGCTCAGGCCGCGCCCGTGGCCGAAGCCGTGCCCGGTGAGCGTCAGCTGGCTCGTGTCGGCGCGCGCGTCGTCCCCCTGGGAGAGCTGCACCCCGCCGGCGCCGGCGGCCACCACGGCCAGCAGCGCGGCCGGCTTGTGCCACCACCGCCCGCGCCGGTGGCGCGCAGCCCCGTCAGCCTTGCGCTCGGCGGAGCGGCGGGCGTGGCGGGCAGCGGGCTGGGCGTCGCGGTCGTGGTGGTGCACACGTATCACCTCGGCAGGTCCGGGGGCAGCCTTGACCGCCCGGCCGAGCAGCCAGGCGTCACGGAGGCCACACGACCGGACGAACCGGGCGGGTCGGGCCACCGGCCGGTCGGGGGACCGGGCTCGACTCAACGGGTACTGTCCCAGGACGTGACGTCCCGCGATGGCCTTTCACTGAGAGGCGCAGAGACCTCCCTGCTCGTGGCCCTGCAGCGCCGGACGGAGCAGCCGGGCGTCGTCGCGGCCGCCACGCAGCTGGGGCGGTTCGGCGACCACGCGGCCGGGTGGCTGGTCATCGGCGCCGCCGGATGGCTGCTGGACGCGCCCCGCCGCCCGCAGTGGTCGTGCGCGCTGGTGTCCGTGCTCGGCGCGCACGCGGCCACCGTCGTCCTCAAGCGGGTGGTGCGGCGCCTGCGCCCCGGCACCGACGGCTCCTCGGGCGACGCCGCGGTCCAGGTGCGCTCCACCTCGCCCTCGCGCCTGAGCTTCCCGTCCTCCCACGCGGCCTCGACGACGGCGGCGGCGCTGGCCTACGGCCGGCTGCTGCGCCTGCCGCTGGCCCCCGTCCTCGTCCCCGCGCAGGGGGTGTCGCGGGTGCTGCTGGGCCTGCACTTCCCCACCGACGTGCTGGTCGGCGCGCTGACGGGTGTCATCACCGACCGCCTGGTCGCGGCGAAGGGCGGCCAGCGGTGAGCTCCGGGGTCGACACGCCCGTGCGCCGCACCCCGACCGGGGCCGCGCTCGGCGTGCTGCGCACCATGCGCCCGCGCCAGTGGGTCAAGAACGTCCTGGTGGGGGCGGCGCCGCTGTCGGCAGGGCTTCTCTTCCACGTCGACGTCGTGGTCACCACGGCGCTGGCGTTCGTGAGCTTCTGCCTGGCCGCCTCGGCCGTGTACCTGCTCAACGACACCCTCGACGTCGAGGCCGACCGCGCCCACCCCACCAAGCGGAACCGCCCCATCGCAGCCGGAGTGGTGCCTGTGCCGGCCGCCGGCGCGACGGCCGTGCTGCTGGCGGTGGCCTCCCTGGCGGTGGCCTGGGCGGCCTCCTGGCAGCTCACCGTGCTCATGACCGTGTACCTCGTGGTGCAGGTCGGGTACTGCGTGCGCCTCAAGCACGAGCCCGTCCTCGACATCGCCATCGTCGCCTCGGGGTTCCTGCTGCGCGCCATCGCCGGCGGCGTGGCCAGCGGCATCCCCCTGTCGCAGTGGTTCCTGCTCGTCACGGCGTTCGGCTCGCTGTTCATGGTGGCCGGCAAGCGGTACAGCGAGATGAAGCTCGCCGAGGCCGCCGGCGGCACCACGCGGGCGTCGCTGCTGCGGTACTCCCAGAGCTACCTGCGGTTCGTGTGGAGCCTGGCGGCCAGCGTCATGGTCACCGCCTACGCGCTGTGGGCGTTCGAGATCCGCGAGGGGGACTCCGCCACGGTCTCGGCCGGCGGCTCGACGTGGTCGGCCATCTCCATCGTGCCGTTCGTGCTGGCGGTGCTGCGGTACGCGGTCGACGTGGACGGCGGCCGCGCGGGCGCCCCGGAGGACATCGCCCTGCGCGACCGGGTGCTCCAGGTCGTGGCGCTGGCGTGGGTCGCGAGCTTCGCCCTGGGCGTGTACCTCCCCCTGGCGTGACCCGTCAGCGCCGGGCGGCGTCCCGGGCGGCGTCGAAGACGCGCTCGTAGGAGTCGACGGTGAGCTCCACGCCGTAGTGCTGGCGCGCGCGCTCCGCCAGGGCGGGCCTGTCGATGGTCCCCGCGACGTGCTGGTCGCGCAGCTGCTCCAGGCCGCGCGTGATGGCGGCGGCGTCCTTCGGGGCCACGATGACGCCCTCCCCCACCCGCTGCACCGGCACGCGCACGCCCGGGAGGTCGGAGGCCAGCGCCGGGACGCCCAGCATCATCGCCTCCACCTGCACGATGCCGAACGCCTCGAAGGCGTTGACCGACGGCAGCGCGAACGCGTCGATCGAGGCGTACAGGTCGGGCAGGGCGTCGTCGGGGACGAACCCGAGCACGCGGATCCTGTCGTCGCCGCCGATGGCGTCGCGGACGGCGTCGATGACGCTGCCGCCGGCGATCTTGGCGAAGTCGCCGGCGATGATGAGGCGGGCGTCGTCGTCGTCCAGGGCCCGGAAGCCCTCCACGAGCCACGGCACGCCCTTCTCCTCCACGATCCGGCCGAGGAAGCCCACGTGGAAGCCGGTCCCGTCGCGGAAGCGGGGGGCGCCGCCGGACCGGTCGTGGCAGGCGGCGGGGATGCCCTCCACCTTGCCGCGCATGGACGCGAACAGGCGGCTGTGCTCGGCGTAGTCGAGGGAGGTGGTGCACACCGTGGTGGCGAGGCGCATCGCCACCCGCGAGGAGGCGTCGACGACGACCTTCTGCACCTCACCGGCGACGCCGGGCGGCAGGTCGACGTCGCACTGGTAGGTCAGGACCACGGGCGCGCCCGCCCCGCGGGCGGCGGCGGCGAGCACGCCGGCCTCGAGCAGCGGCAGGTGGAGGTTGACCACCCCGGCACCCTTGGACGCGGCGGCCAGCCACACCGGCAGCGCGGGGGCGATGGTGCCCTTGCCGAGGCGGGCGACGACCGGCGCGCGCAGCACCCGGACGCCGTTGACCCACTCCTCGACCGGGAGCGCGTCGTCGTGGCGGGTGGTCACCACCGTCACGGAGCGGCCGCGGCGCACGAGGCCCTCGGCGACGTCGCGGGCGGCGTTGGTCAGGCCGGAGACGTACGGCGTGTAGTAGGTGAGCCCCATGACGACGTCCGGCGGCCTCTGACCACGGCGTCCGGCGGCTGCGGGCGGCAGGAGCAGTGGGAGGCGGGGCGAACGAGGCACTGGTGAACGCTAGCGGCTGCCGCTGGTGGCGCCCTGCGGGCTCTGCACCAGGACGAGCACCGAGAGCAGCCAGGCCGCTGCCGACCCCGCGGTGAACCCGCCGGCCACGCCCCAGGAGGCGCCGACGCCCAGACCGAGCTGGACCACCGCGATCCACGCCGCCGCCACGACCAGGCCCGCCACCCAGCAGGTGAGCACGGCGCGCTCCTTGCCGATGGCCACCAGCGCCTGCGTCCCCACGACGAGGCCGGCGTGGACGAGGCAGCCGCCCACCATGAGCGCCATGAGCCCGGCGGGCACCTCGTACTTGCCCTTGGTGAAGAGCTCCATGGCCAGTCCCGACAGCAGCGCACCCGCCACCGCGCCCACCGCGGCCACCACCACGACGGCTGCGGAGAACTGCGCCATCCGCACCCGCAGCTCGTGGAGGCGCCCCTCGGCCACCATCCGCGTGAGCGGGGGCACGAGCACCGCCTGGGCGGGGACGACGACGAAGAGCGGGGCCCTGGCCAGCGTGAACGCCGCGCCGTACGCCGCGAGCACGGCCTCGCTGCCCTCGAGGCCGACCGCGATCGGTCCGGCGTTGAGCAGGAGCTGCCCGGCCACGCTGGCGCCGAGCAGCGTCAGCACCGCCCGCGTCATGGTCCGCGAGGAGGGCGCGGCGCCGGGGCCGCGGTGCTCGCGGGCCAGGCCCAGGTCGCCGAAGTCGTGCAGCTCCTCCGCCGGGCCGGCACGCCTGCCGCCGCGCCGGACCACCAGCAGGAGGGCGGCGTGGGCCACCAGCGCGCTGGAGACCACGAAGACCGCGAAGAGCCAGCCCGGCGGGCGGAACACCACCACGGTGGTGGCCAGGGCGGCGAGGCCGCGCAGCCCGGCGTCGGCGGCCAGGGCCCCGGCGTAGGCGCCCAACCGGCTCCGGCCCAGGGCCAGGCCCCGGGCCGCGTACTGCAGCGCGCTGACGGCGGCCAGCGCCACGAGGGCCGTGACCACCCAGGCGCGGGTGGCGGCGTCCCGGCCCAGGAGCGGGGAGGCGAGCAGCACCCCGGCGACGGCGACGACGACGAGCACGAGCGCGGGCCGCACCACGGCGGCCCCTCGCAGCCGGCCCTCGGTGGCCGCCCGCGAGACCACCTGCTCCAGCGGCAGGAAGACGCCGAAGCTGACGATGAGCGCGCCGTACCAGAAGAGGTTGAAGGCGGCAGCCTGGTCCGGGGTGGTCGACCCGCGGAAGACGGCGGCGTTCAGCAGGAGGGTGAAGACGGCGGCGGCGCCGGTGGCCACCGCCACGCCGAGGAAGCCGCCGCGCACGAGCGGCCACACTACGGGCCGCGGCCCTCCCCGCACCGGGCCGCGCCCGGACCTCGCCTGGACCGCACGCCCGGGAACTCCCGTTACGGTGGCGCGGGAGAGCAGAGCACCGAGCGCCCGTGCGGCGCCGGAGACCGGTGGGAGCGTGGCACAGGCAGTGGGGGGTCCCGAGCGTCCGGAGGCACCGGGGTCCGCTGGTGGACCACCGCCCGACCAGCCGCCCGCCGCGCCGTCCGGCTCCGGGGCCTCCGCGGCGCCTCCGCCCGCGCCGGCCGGACGCCGCCTCGACCTGCTGCTGCCGCTCCTGTCGGTGCTGGGCCTGCTCGCGCTGGTGTGCGCCGCGGCCCTGCCGCTGGCGCCCGTGCGGCACGAGCGGCCCGTGGTCTCCTGGCCGCAGGACCCCTCCGCCCCGGTGAGCAGCAGCCTGGTGCTGGCGGCGCAGACGCCGTCGGCCCTGCGCCTCACCGCGAACTGCGCCGCCGTGCGCGCCGCGGGCTCCAGCGCCGACGGCGTGCTGTTCTCCACGCAGCGCCCCGACGTGGCCCTGGCCCGGCAGGAGGCGCTGCTGTGGCAGGTGCGCGACGGGCGGGCGGTGCTCACGGTCAAGGGGGAGCAGGCCGCCGACGTCGCCGTCCCCGCCACCGGTGACTGCGAGCTGGTGACCGAGCTGCGCGACGACACCACCACGGCCACCCTGGACGGCCAGCAGGTCGGGGAGCCGGTCCGCGGCCAGCCGCGGCTCGACTCGCTGGTGACCAGCGTCACCGGGGCCACCGCCGGCACGGGGCAGCAGCTGCAGGTGCGGGTGGCCGTGGACGACGAGTTCGCCAGCTCCCCCACGCCGCTCAAGCTCGCGCTGGTGTGGACGCTCGTGGCCAGCGGCCTGCTGCTCCTGCTCGGGGTGTGGCTGCTCGACCGCCGCGCGCACCCCGTCCGCGCCGGCCCGGCCACCGGTCCAGCCGCCTCCCCCGGCGCTGCGGCGGCGCTGCAGGCGGCCGCCCTGCCCCGCTGGCGCTCGACGCTGCGACCGGTGACCGCGCACGTCGTCGTCGTGGTGGGCCTGGCGGTGTGGACGGCCCTCGCGCCGATGACCGACGACGACGGCTACTACGCCGCGATGGCCCGCAACGTGCCGCACAGCGGCTTCGTGGGGCAGTACTACCAGCTGTACGACCAGTCGTTCGTGCCGCTGACCTGGCCCTGGTACGCGCTGTCGTGGTGGGAGCAGCTGGGGGACGGGGCGCTGTTCCTGCGCGTCCCCGGGTTCCTCTTCTGCGTGGCCACCTGGTTCGCGCTGCGCCGGGCGCTCGACCTCGTGCTGCCGCTGGTGCCCGCCTGGCGCCGCGGCGGCGCGGCGGCGGCGGACGGGCGCGCGGGCTCGCGGCACCGGTCGGTGTGGCTGCTCGCCCTCGTGTACGCGGCCGCCTGCTCGCCCTACGTCATGGGCGTGCGCCCGGAGGGCGTGGTCGCGGCCCTGTCGGCGTGGACCCTCGTGGGGGTTCTCACGGCGCTGCGGACCCGTCGGCTGCTGCCGCTGGCGCTGGCCGTGGTGCTGGCGGCGTTCTCCTGCGCGGCGCACCCCACGGGCCTCGTGGCCGTGGCGCCCCTGGTGGCGTACCTGCCGCGGCTGTGGACGCTGGTCAGCACCGGCACGCGGACCTGGGGCGAGAGGACGGCGACGGCGGTCCGCGCGCTGGCCGTCATCGCGCCGGGGGCGATGGCGAGCGCGGGGGGCTTCGCCGACGGCACGCTCTTCGACTACCGCGAGGGTCGCAAGATCTTCACGTCGATCGAGGAGCCGCTGCGCTGGACCGACGAGTACGTCCGGTACAGCTTCCTGCTCAACCCGGGCATCCCCATGGGCGCCTACGCCAAGCGCACCACCGTGCTGGTGGGGCTGCTGGCGGTGCTGGTCTCCCTCCTGCTCGTCGCGGCGGCGCGGCGGCGCGGCGCCCCCACCACCGGTGCGGGTGCCCCCACCGCCGTCCTCCCCGCGGAGATGGCGGCCCTGGGCCTGACGGGCCTGCTCGCCTACCTCGCGCTGTGGATCACGCCCAGCAAGTGGACCCACCACTTCGGGAGCCTGTCCGGCCTGCTCCCCCTGCTCGTGGTGGTGCTCGTCCTCGTGGGACCGGCCGCCGCCGCACGGCTGTGGCCCCGCACGGCCCTGGCGCCGCGCCTCGGGCTCGTCGCGGGCGTCGTCGCCGTCGCCGCGCTGTCCTTCCGCGGCCCCAACCTGTGGCCGTACAGCTGGCAGCTCGGCATGCCGTTCCAGGGCGACGAGCTGGTGGGGCGGGGGCCGCTCTCCTCGCCGGCGCTGTGGGTGCTGGTGGCGGTGGTGGCGGTGCTGGTCGCGCGCGCCGTGCTGAGGCGTCGCAGCCGCTCCGGTGGGGACGACAGCCGGCCGGACGCCCTGGTGGTGGGGGCCGCGACCACCGCCGTCGTCGCCCTCGGGCTGACCACCGCCGTGCTCGGCGGCACCTTCGCGGCCTCCGTCTACGGCACCTGGAACACCTGGTCCGCGGCCCAGGCGCGCGTGAAGGACCCGTTCGGCACGCGCTGCGACGCGGCGTCGGCCATCCAGGTGGCCGACCCGGCCCGGTCTCGGGCCCTGGAGGCGCTCCCGGGCGCCGAGGGCCGCGGGCAGGTGGAGGGCTTCGCGTCCCAGGGCGGCTGGTGGAACGGCGACCCGCTGCCGGGGACGCCGGGCCAGGGCGCCTTCCCGCAGGTGTGGGGCAGCCTCACCGGCGCCGGTGACGACAACACCGGCTCGCTCACCACCGGCTGGTACCAGCTCCGGGACGGATCGACGCGGAGCGACGAGTACGTCACCACGGTCGTGGCGGGCCGCCTCGACCTCGGCAACTCCCTCGAGGTGGAGTACGGGCGCCGCGCCGCCGACGGCTCGGTGGAGGTGGTGCGCACCCGCGAGGTCGACGACAGCATCGACTCCCCCGAGTGGCGCTCGGTGCTCCTGCTGCGCCCCGGTCAGGACCCGCGCGACGGGGCCGACCTGGTGCGCCTCGTGGCCCGTGACGCGTCGGGCGGCACGGGCGGCTGGCTCGCCGTCTCGGCGCCGGTCGCGCAGCCCGCGGTGCTGCTGGAGGACTGGATCCCCCGCGACGCGGTGGTAATCACGTCCTGGCAGTTCACGTACCTCTTCGGCTGCCAGCAGCAGCCGGCCATCAGCGACGGCGTCGTGGAGCGCCCCACGTACACGGTGCTGTGGGGTGGTGACCCGCTGGAGGGCACCAACGACTCCATCTGGCAGTACGGGCGCGGCGGCATCGCCGCGCCCCTGCCGGACGCGGCGACGCTGTTCGAGCCGGTCAGCGAGTTCGCGTACCCGGAGCTGCGGCAGGCGGTGCCGCGCTGGGGCCAGGTGGCGCAGCTGGTGTACCCGTACGCAGCTGACGCTTACGACATGACCCTCGAACCGGAGACCGCCCCGGGCTGGGAGGGCCCCTCGGTCCCGTCCCTGGGCTGACGCTCCCGCTCGTCGTCGTTCTCGCACTTGCCGCGGAAAGTGCGCTACCCGCCCCTGTCCTTTCCGCACTTGCCGCGGAAAGTGCGGAAAGGACGGCGGCGGGAGGAGGGGGTGGGTCAGAGGGAGCGCAGGTGCGCGACCGCGTCGGCGGCGCTGCCGTCGAAGACCTGGTTGCCGCGCTGCAGCACGATGCCGCGCGAGCACAGCTCGGAGACCATGTTGAGGTCGTGGGAGACGACGACGAGCGTGCGGCCCTCGTCCTTGAGCTCGCGGATGCGGTCCAGGCACTTGCGCTGGAACGGCTCGTCACCGACCGACAGGATCTCGTCGATGAGGAAGATCTCCGGATCGGTGTGCACCGCCACGGAGAACGCCAGGCGCAGGAACATGCCCGAGGAGTAGTGCTTGACCTCGGTGTCGATGAACCTCTCGATCTCGCTGAACGCGACGATCTCGTCGAACCGGGCGCGGATGGAGGCCTCGTCCATGCCGAGGATCGCGCCGTTGAGGTAGACGTTCTCGCGGCCGGTGAGGTCGGGGTGGAACCCGGCACCCACCTCGATGAGGCCGGCGATCCGCCCGCGCAGCCGCACGGAGCCCGACGTCGGGTGCATGACGCCGGAGATGAGCTTGAGCAGCGTCGACTTGCCGGAGCCGTTGTGGCCCAGCAGCGCGACGGTCTCGCCGGAGTCGACCTGGAGCGAGACGCCGTCCAGCGCCATGAACGTGTTGCCGAGGTCCTTGCCGCGGACCATCGCCATCGCCAGCTCCTTGAGGGAGCGGTTGTGCCGCAGCACGAACTGCATGCGGACGTCGTCGACGACGATGCGGGCGTTCGGCCCCGCGGCGCGCGGAGCGCTGCTGGTGGTGCTCATCGAGGTCATCGTGCCCTCACGGGGGTCTCGTGTCTCACAGGTCGATGGCGAAGCGGCCCTCGACCCGCCGGAAGACCAGCTGGCCGGCCACGAGGACGACGGCGGCGACGACGACGGCCACCAGCGAGTTGACCAGGAGGTCCGGGGGCAGCGCCGACGTGGGGGTGTTCTCCGTGCCCGGCCACCAGAACGCGTAGTGGTACAGCTCCACCGCCACGGTGATGGGGTTGAGCTGGTACAGCGTCGCCACCCACTCGGGGACGGCCCTCGAGACCTGGCTGAACTGGTAGAGCACCGGCGAGAGCCAGACGACGACCATGTTGAACAGGTCGACGAAGTTCTCCATGTCGCGGAAGACCACGTTGAGCGAGCCGAAGAGCAGGCCCAGCCCGGTGGCGAGCGCAGCGATGATCAGCGTGGCGAGGACGGCACCGACGAGGGGGCCCACCTCCGGGCGCCACCCGGAGATGACAGCGCCCACGAGCAGCACCACCAGCTGCGGCACGAAGTGCACGCCGGCCACCCAGACGCTGGCCACGGGGAACAGCTCGCGCGGCAGGAAGATCTTCTTCACCAGCGGGGCGTTCCACACCACCGCCCGGGTGGCGTTGCCGAAGGCCTCCGTGAAGAAGTTCACCACCACCAGGCCCGAGAACAGGTAGACCGGGTAGTCCTCGATGGACCCGCGCAGGTTCAGGAAGATCCCCAGCGCGAGGAAGTACACGACGTACTGCACGCCCGGCTTGACGTAGCTCCACGCCAGCCCGAGCACCGACCCGCGGTAGCGGACCCGCAGCTCCTTGCGGACGAGCAGCTTCAGCAGGTACCGCCGCCGGACGACGTCGAGCAGCCCGGCGCCCCTCCCCGGTTCGGTCCAGGGCTGGTCGACGAGCGGGGCCGGCGCGCTCACCGCTTCGCGGGGTCGGTGACCGGTGTCGCCTGACCCGCGACCGGCGTGCCGTGGAAGGTCCTCTCCCAGCTCTCCGGGGAGACCAGGTCGGGCATCGCGGCGCGGTACTGGGCGGCCAGCTCGGGCCACTCGCGGGCGAGCCGCTCGTGCAGGGCCGTGCTGCGGCGCACGAGGTCGAGGAACCGACCCCGGTCGCGGCGGTACCAGGCCATGCCGGTGCCGTCGGCGGCGGAGACGAGCGCCGAGTCGTACTGGCTGAGCATCCACCAGCGCGCGTCCTGGTGGGCGACGGCGGCCTGGGGGTTGCTCTGGGCCAGGGCGTCGACGGAGCGGCCCTGCTTGACGATGCCGAGCGCCGCGGTCTTGAGCACCGCGAGCCGTCCCTTCGGGACCTCGGCCTCGCGGCCCTTGCGCGGCGGCTTCTTGCGCTTGCGCGCGGGGAAGTCGGCGGCGTCGGCCTTGTAGACGGCGTCGGAGTAGCCGGAGCGCAGCGCCCGGATCTGCGGCAGCTTGGTGGGCAGCTCGCCGTGCATGGCCGCCGGCCCGGCGAAGACGTCCTCCAGGGCCATGAGCCGCAGCTCGACGGCGGAGTACTGCATCGACAGCAGGTGCTTGAGCTGGGTGGTGAGCAGCTCGCGCACCACGTTGCCGCCGCGCGGGTACGGGGAGTGCAGCAGCGCGGCGACCACGCGGTTGCGCGCGTGGTAGTACGCCTGCCAGTCGATGCCGTCGTCCTTGTCGGTCCACGGGATGTGCCACACGGCCATGCCCGGGAAGGAGGCGGTGGGGATGCCGGCGTCCTGCGCGCGCAGGCCGTACTCGGCGTCGTCCCACTTGATGAAGATCGGCAGGGACAGGCCCAGCTGGCGGATGACGGAGGTGGGGATGAGGCACATCCACCAGCCGTTGTAGTCGACGTCGAAGCGGCGGTGCAGCCACGGCGTGGACCGGAGGTTCTGCATGCCGAGGTCGTGGTTGGGCTCGGAGGCGCCCGAGGGGCCCCACCAGAACTTCCACCGCTGCACGCCCTCGGCCCACGCGTTGAGCAGCGTGCGCTGGTACATCGAGAACATGTGGCCGCCCACGATCGTGGGCGTCTTGGCGAGGTCGGCGAAGGCGGCGCCGCGGGCGATGCCCTCGGGCTCCACCATGACGTCGTCGTCGAGCAGGAGCACGTAGTCGTGGCCGCGCTGCAGCCCCTCGTACATGCCGCGGGAGAAGCCGCCGGAGCCGCCGAGGTTGGCCTGGCGGATGACGGTGAGCCTGTCGCCCAGGAGGCGCTGCGCGTCGGGGAAGGCCTCGACGTCGTCGGAGACCAGCTGGGTGCCCTGGTCGGTGCAGACGACCTCGGCCACGATCCCGTCGAGCCCGCCGCCGGGCTGCACGGCCTCGCCGAGGGTGCGCAGCAGGCGCGAGCAGTAGTCGGGACGGTTGAGCGTGGTGATGGTGACCACCACGCTGCCCTTCTTCGCGGCCTGCTCGGGGGTCAGCGGCGCCGTGGGCGACGTGGTCCACGCCGCCTCCTCGAGCACGAGGTCGTCGGAGCCGGCGTGCAGGTCGAACCAGTACCAGCCGCCGTCGGTGAACGGCTTCAGCGGCAGGTCGAACGTGGTCGTCGTCGGCCCGCCGGCGGCCTCCACCACGACGGACGACACGCGCTGCACGTTGCCCTTGGCGTTGGAGCGGTACACCACCACGGTGCCCGAGCCGGTGGTGCTGACCGACAGGCGCACCGCCGAGACCACGCTGAAGCGCCGCCAGTAGCTGGCGGGGAAGGCGTTGAAGTACGTGGCGAAGGAGGCCCGCTCCCCCACCGGCACGCTGAAGCGCGTGCGGCCCAGCACCTGGTCGGTGGTGGGTGCGGTGCCCGGAGCGGCCACGGTGGCCTGCACGGCGTTCGGGTTCGGGGCGGCGTCACCCTTCGGCGCGGCCATGAGCTGGCCGTCCACGTAGAGCGGCAGCACGTCCTGGTCGCCGTCGAGCGGCAGCACCACGCGCTGCAGGACGCGCTCGGCGGCGCCCCGCGCGGCAGCGGCGCCCGTCGTCATCGCGGAGGTGGTGGCGGCGCTCACGCGTCCACCCCACCGGAGACCAGCGGCTCGCCCTTGCTGAAGTGCGGGACGAGCTTGTTGTCGAAGGTGCTGAGCGCGGCACCGATGGCCATGTGCATGTCCAGGTACTTGTAGGTGCCCAGACGGCCGCCGAAGATCGTGCCCGTCTCGCCCTTGGCGAGGTCGCGGTAGGCCAGCAGGCGGGCGCGGTCCTCCGCGGTGTTCACCGGGTAGTACGGCTCGTCGCCCTTCTCGGCGAAGCGCGAGAACTCCCGCATGATGACGGTCTTGTCCTGGGAGTGCTGGGCCTCGCGCTCCGGGTGGAAGTGCCGGAACTCGTGGATGCGCGTGTAGGGGACCTCGTCGCCGGCGTAGTTCATGACCGGGCAGCCCTGGAAGTCGCGCGTGGGCAGGACCTCCTGCTCGAAGTCGAGCGTGCGCCAGCTGAGCGCCCCCTCGACGTTGTCGAAGTACTCGTCCACCGGGCCGGTGTAGATGACCGGCACCTGGCCCACGACGTCGCGCTTGTTGAGCGGCTGCGACAGGTCGAGGAAGTCGGTGTCGAGCTGCACCGTGATCTTCGGGTGGTCCGCCAGGTTCTCCAGCCACGCCGTGTAGCCCTTGGTGGGCAGGCCCTCGTGCGTGTCGTTGAAGTAGCGGTTGTCGTACGTGTAGCGCACGGGGAGGCGGGAGATCACCTCGGCGGGCAAGTCGCGCGGGTCGGTCTGCCACTGCTTGGCGGTGTAGTCCTTGATGAACGCCTCGTACAGCGGGCGCCCGATGAGGGAGATCGCCTTCTCCTCGAGGTTGGACGCCTCGGAGGTCTCGATCTCACCGGCCAGCTCGGCCACGAGCGCGCGGGCGGCGTCGGGGCCGTGCGCGGCGCGGAAGAACTGGTTGATGGTGCCGAGGTTGATCGGCAGCGGGTACACCTCGCCCTTGTAGGTCGAGTAGACCTTGTGCACGTAGCTGGTGAAGCTCGTGAACCGGTTGACGTGCTGCCACACCCGCTCGTTGCTCGTGTGGAACAGGTGCGCGCCGTAGCGGTGCACCTCCACGCCGGTCTCCGGCTCGAACTCGCTGTAGGCGTTGCCGCCGATGTGCGAGCGCCGGTCGACGACCAGCACCTCCAGGCCGAGCTCCTCGGCGCACCGCTGGGCCACGGTCAGGCCGTAGAAGCCGGAGCCCACGACCACCAGATCTGCGTTCACGACACTCCCACCTCGGTAGACCGGCTCACCCTAACGGCGCATCCTGCGGCGCTCGCCCGTTTGGCCAGGCTCGTCCCGGTGACCGCTCAGGACGACGACGGCGGGCGCCGCGTGAACACCGCGCGGTACGCCAGGCGGCGCAGCCCCTGCGGCACGGCCCGGTACCCGCCGCGCACCAGGACGTTGCGCGCGAACTGCGCGGGCGTGGTGAAGCCCTCCGCCACGAGGTGGCGCTGCAGCTGCAGCTCGCTGCGCAGCAGCCGCAGCCCGCCGCGGCGTGCGTAGGCCCCCGCCCCGACGCGGTAGCGCACCAGCGGCACCTGCACGTTCGCGGCCCTGGAGCCGGTGGCGATCATCCGGGTGAACAGCCAGTAGTCCTCCAGCAGCGGCAGGTCCCGGTACCCGCCGGCGCGCGCCACCGCGGAGCGCCGGTACACCACCGTGGGGTGGTTGAACGGGCTGTGGAAGCGCGCGCGGACGGCGATGGCGTCGTGCCCGGCGGGGGGCGTGCGCACCGCGAGCGTGGTCTCCCCCGCTCCGGACGCCGCGTGCTCGTCGTCGTCCTGGTCCGACGGGCCGCCGGAGAACTCCTCCAGCGCCGAGCCGACCACGTCGCAGGTGTCGACCTCCCCGTCGAGCAGCGGCAGCTGCACGGCGAAGCGGTGGGGCAGGGAGACGTCGTCGGCGTCCATGCGGGCCACCAGCTCGTGGGAGCAGCGGGCCAGGCCGGCCTCCAGCGCCGCGGCGAGGCCGCGGTTGACGGGCAGGTCGACGCGCACCACTGGGACCGCCGAGCTGGCCTCCAGCTGGTCGAGCACGACGGCCAGCGCGTCCGGCACGGGGCCGTCGCGCACGAGCACGACCTCGGCCGGCGGCCGGGTCTGCTCCCGCGTGGCCGACGCGAACGCGCGGCGCAGGAACGCAGGGCTGTCGCGGCGGTAGACCGGCAGGAGCAGGGAGAAGGGCTCACCCGCTCCTGCGAGCGGTGGGCTCATCGCCAGGTCCCGGCCTCCAGGCCGGCGGCCTGCTCGCTCACCGGACCGAGCCCGGCGAGCACCTGCGCGGTGGTCCGCGGCGGCCGCAGCGCCTCGCGGACGCCGGCGCGGGCCGCCGCCCACAGCACCTCGGGAGCCTGGGAGCGCCGGAAGGTCCGCACCCAGCGGCGCGCGCTGGAGCCGCCGTAGAGGAGCTTCTCCCACCACGCGAGGCTGCCGGAGCGGGTGAACATCCAGAGCTTGTTGCGCACCTCCCACCGGAAGCGCTCGCCGGGGTCGGCGTCGGTGGCGCCGAACGTCTTCGTGCGGTGCTCCACCACGGACGTCGGCACGTACAGCCCCACGCCGTGGCGCAGCAGTCGGGTGGAGTACTCGAAGTCGTCGTTCCAGAGGAAGTAGTCGGCCACGGGCAGGCCGTGGCGACGCACCGCGGAGGCGTCGACGAGCATCGACACGAACGACGACGAGCGCACCGGCACCGCACCGGCCCGCGCCGCGAGGCGCTGGTCCGCGGTGCGGGCGAGCGGGCGGCGGCGCGGGGTGTTCATGGGGTGGTCGCGCCCGTCGGTCCACACCACGCGGCTGGCGGTGACGGCGGGGCGTGCGCCGCCGAGCCACTGGTAGCGCTCGTCCACGGCGAGCAGCTCACCCAGCGCCGTGGGTGTGGGGATGGTGTCGTCGTCCATGAGCCAGACCCGGTCGGCGGCGTGCCCGGCCACGGCGCGTGCGAGGCCGGCGGCGAAGCCGCCCGCGCCGCCGGTGTTGCGGACCAGGCGGATCACGTCGACGGGGAGGTCGAGCTCGTGCGCGAGGGTGACGGCGGCGTCGGCGGACCCGTCGTGGGAGGCGTTGTCGACGACGACGACGAGGTCGACGGGGCGCTTCTGCTCCGCCAGCGCCCTCAGGCAGGCCAGGAGCAGCTCGCGCCTGTCGTGCGCGACCACGACGGCGACGACGCGGAGCTGTGCGGACACGGGTCCCACCGTAGACGGCGGCCCGCGCGCTGGCGCGGAGCACTCGATCTCCCGTCCGCCCGGCGCACCCAGGACGGCGGTCAGCGGCCGGTCAGCGGCCGGTCAGCGGCCGGCGAGCGCCAGCGCCACCAGCAGCGGCACCACGCGCTCCGCGGGGACGGCGTAGCGACCGCGCGCGGCGGTGCGCAGCCAGCCGGCGGCCACCAGCTGCCGCACGTGGTGGTACACCTGCCCGCTCGTCCCGAGCGCCTCGTCGGCGGTGAGCTCGGCGGCGCTGGCCGTGCCGGTGGGGCTGCGCAGCACGCGCACCAGCAGGAGCAGGCGGACCGGGCTGCCGAGGGCGGCCAGCGCGGACGCCGGGGCCTCGAGGGCGTCGAGGGAGCCGTCGTCGAGGAGGTCGTCGACCACGCGGGTCTCCTGCCACTCGGCCGTGCCGCCGGGAAGGGTGGCGGTGCCGGTGAACAGCACCGCTCCCCCGTCCAGGCCGTGCCCGGCGACCTGGCGGCGCACCTCCTCCAGGGCCCAGAACGAGGCCCCGCCCCCGGCGCGCGCCGGGGGCACGGACCCAGCCGCGGGCGACGGGGACGACGGGAGCTCGGCCGCGGACCCGGCCCGCTCGGCCCCGGCAGCGGCCTCGAGGGCGGCGACGCGGCGCTCGAGGGCGCGCCAGCGGTCGTCCTCGTCGTCGTCCTGCTCGTGGCGGGGACCGGGGTGGCGCACGGCGCCACCCTCCCTCACGGCACGAGCACCGCGACGGCGACCACCAGCAGCGCGGCCTCGGCCGCGAGGTCGGTGACGGTGCGGCGCGGTCCCGGGCCGCCGGCGGCGCGCCAGGGCAGGTGGTGCACGGACGCGGCGCCCACCAGCAGGGCCCAGGCCCAGGCGGCGACGAGCAGCCCCCACACGAGCGTCACGACGTCCTCACCGGGGGCGAGCGCCCGAGCGGCGACGAGGCCCGTGGTGGCGGCCACGGCGCGGCGCAGCAGGCCGGCGCGGTCGGCGCCCGGGGCTCCGGAGGTCGCGCGGTGCGCGGCGCGCACGAGCCCCGCGGCGTACAGGGCGGCGAGGGCGAGCACACCCCAGCCGAGCAGCGCCCCGGTCACCGGTCCCGCCCTGGCGCGCCGTCAGTGCCGCTGCCGTCGGTGAGCAGGGCCCGCCCGAGCGCCTCCACGCCGTCGGCCCCGGTGGCCAGGACGACGACGGCGCGCCCGCCCGCCCTGTCGAGCCCGACGTAGGTGCGGGTCCCGCCGGTGCCGCCGTTGTGCCAGGTGATCGCTGGACGACCCGTGGCGGGGTCGGCCGGGTCGACCACCCAGCCGAGCCCGTCCTGCTGGCCTGCGGGCGCGTCGCCGCCGGCGGGGGCGACGGGGTCGAGCGCGGTCTGGCCGGGCGCGCGCCCCTCGAGCGCGGCGGCGGCGAGGGCGCCCAGGTCGGCGGCGGTGGAGAAGGTGCCGACGCCCGCGGGGGCGTAGCCCTCGGCGGTCCAGAAGGCGTGCTCGCGCCCGTTGGCGGACACCGGCTGGGCGGCACCGGCGGGCACCTCCTGCGCCGTGGTGGCGACGGTGGTCGAGGTCATGCCCAGCGGACCGGTGAGGCGGTCGGCGAGGAGGTCGGCGTAGCTGGTGCCCGCGCGGGCGGCGAGCGCGTCGCCGAGGGCCGCGACGCCGAGGTTGGAGTAGGCGGGCTCGGCGCCGCCGGGAGCACCGGCGCGGCCCGCGGCGTCGAGCACCTCGGCCGCGCTGCCGTCGTAGGGGTCGCCCGCGGTCAGGGAGGCGGTCGTGGCGCGCAGCACGGCTGCCGGGGCGGGGTCGAGCCGGGGCAGGCCGGAGCGGTGGGTGGCCAGCTCGGCCAGGGTCGCGCGCCCGTCGGCGAGGGCGGTGCCGGGGACCAGCTCGCCCACGGGCTGGTCGAGGCGGACCTCGCCGCGCCCGGCGGCGTCGGCCAGCAGCATCCCTGTGAGCACCTTGGCCACCGACCCGGTCTCGAACGGCGTGCCACCGGTGACCGGGGCGCCGCCGCGCGCGGCGGTGCCGAGCCCGGCCGTGGTGACGCGGCCGTCCTCGACCCAGGCGACCGCCAGGCCGCGGTGGCCCGCGGTGGTGCCGAGGGCGGCGGTGACGCGCTCGGCCAGGGCGGGGTCGCCCGTGCGGGCGTCACCCAGGTCCAGCGGGCGCGGGCCCACCAGCGCGGCAGCGACGGCGCCGACCACCAGGGCGACGAGCGCGGCCAGGACGGACGGGGCTGGGGTGCGGAGTCTCGGTGAGCTGCGCATGCGACGACGCTATGTCGGACTACGTAGATACGCAATGTCGTAGTGACGATGGATCGCTCCGGCGCGTGACGTCAGACGTGCAGAAGTCGCGGGGAGCCGTCCCCGAGGTCCCTCCGGCGGGGTTCTGCACGTCGGGCGTCACGCCCCCGGGGCCGGCGCGGCTCGGTGTCAGCGGGCCAGGGCGCCGACGGCGGCGTCGAGCACCGCGTCGGGCAGGGCGCCGGAGCGGCCCACGCCCACCAGCGAGCGGACGCCCGTGCCCGGCAGCACCGAGCGCGTCGCGTCCGCGAGCGCGTCGGGCCCGGTGACGAACAGCGGGCGGCGCGCCAGCCCGGCCAGGGGGCCGCAGGCCAGGGCGTCGGGGAAGCGGGCGCCGTTGGCCAGGTAGCCGGACGCGGCGGTGTCGAAGCCGGTCCCGAAGCCGCCGACGTCGCCGTCCTTCGCGCCGCTGCCCAGCTGCGGGGCGCAGGCGAGCGCCAGGAGCACCGCGGAGGTGTCGTACCTGTCGGCGCCGCGCACGGGCAGCACCGCCAGGCCCATGGCGTGGAGGGCGTCGAGGACCGCCGTCCCGATGGCCGCCGGGCCGCCGAGGGTGACCACCTGGCGCACCTTCATGGTCGTCAGCGCGGTGCGCGTGGCGTCCGGCAGCGCGTCGCGGCCGGTCAGCAGCAGCGGCACGCGGGCCGCGCACGCGAGCGGTCCGGCGGAGAGGGCGTCGGCGGGGTTGGTGCCGCTGGCGATGATGGCCGTGCGCTCGGCGGCGGTCCCGGACGAGCGACCCACCAGCGCGTACGTGCGGGCCGAGGGGGCGCCGATGGCGGCGGCCGCGGCCGCGGTGCCGTACCTGTCGTCGCCGGCCACCCGCACCACCGCGGCGCCGAGCGCCTCCACGGCCCGCACCACGTCAGCGGTGATGACGGCGGTGCCGCCCATGACGTGCACGGTCGGCCTGCCCCCGGAGTCGCGGGGCAGGGAGGGCAGCAGGTCGCGCAGCGCGGCAGCGGTCGGGGCCGGCAGGCCACCGCGGGCGGTGAGCAGGAGGGGCGCCGACAGGTGTCCGGCCAGGAAGGACGCCGAGAGCGCGTCGATGCCGCCGGGGGCGTCCTCGCCGCTGGCGAGCAGCACCCCGCCGGGGGCGGCCCCGCCCTCGCGCAGCGCGGCGACCACCTGGGCGGCCACGAGCGCGGCGGTCGCGTAGCGGTCCTCGCCGCCGGTCCTGTTCGCCACGGCCGTCCTCCTCGCGAATGGGCGACGCGCCGAGCGGATCGTCCGGATGTGCACAGATCGTCACACGTCATCACCTAGCGTCGGGGCCAGACACGCGAAGACCACCTCGCGACCAGCTGCCCGGCCAGCCCGAGCCCGGAGTGCGGAGGACCCCCGTGGCGCTCAGCCCCCAGCTCGACGCCCTCCACGACCGCGTGCGCCTGTACGCGCCCGGCGGCCTCCCCGTGCCGCTGGACGCCGCCGGCGTGCGCCACCTCGTGCGGCGCCTCACCTGGGGCGAGTCCCCCGGCCTGCTCGAGGAGGTGCGGCGGGACCCGCAGGCGTGGTTCGACGCCCAGCTCGACCCGTCCCGCGTCGACGACTCCGCCTGCGACGGGTACACCGCCCGGTTCACCAAGGTGCGGCGCTCGATCGCCGAGGTGCGGGCGCAGGACAAGAACGGCAGCTGGGACACCATGTCCGAGCTCGGCTGGCTCACCACCGCGCGGTACGCGTGGAGCCGGCGCCAGCTCTTCGAGGTGGTCTGCGACTTCTGGTCCAACCACCTCAACGTCACGAACCCCAGCTCCGACGTGTGGGACTCCCGGCACGACTACGACGCCGCCGTCATCCGGCGCCACGCCCTGGGCTCGTTCGAGGAGATGCTCGTCGCCTCGGCCAAGCACCCCGCGATGCTGCGCTACCTCGACAACACCTCCTCCACCAAGAAGGCGCCGAACGAGAACTACGCGCGCGAGGTCATGGAGCTGCACACCGTCGGGGTCGGCGCCGGGTACGGCGAGGCCGGCGTGCGCGCCGCAGCCCGCGTCCTCACGGGCCTGACCGTCGGCAAGGACGGCACCTACGCCTACGACCCCAGCCGCCACGACACCTCGGCCGCGTCCGTGCTGGGCTGGTCGACCCCCGCGCACAGCGCCGCCGACGGCGAGGCGGTGGCCACCTCCCTGCTGCGCCACCTCGCGCGGCACAGCGCCACGGCGACGGCGGTCGCGCGCAAGCTGGCCGTCCGCTTCGTCAGCGACGACCCCCCGGCGTCCCTGGTCAGCCGGCTCGCGGGCGTCTACACCGCAGCGGGCACGCAGGTGGTTCCGGTGCTCAAGGCGCTGTTCACCTCCGACGAGTTCTGGGCCTCGGCCGGCCAGAAGACCCGGCGGCCGCTGGAGGGGTTCATCGCCACCGTGCGCATGACCGGCTCCACCCCCGGCGACGCCGGGCGCGGCGGCATCGACGACCTGTACTGGCAGACCCGCGAGCTCGGCCAGGCGCCGCTGGCGTGGGCCCCGCCCAACGGCTACCCGGACGTCGCGGCCGCGTGGCGCTCGGCCGGCGGCACCCTGAGCCGCTGGAACGAGAGCACCAAGGTGGTCAACGGGTGGTGGCCCAACAAGCTGGCCCGCCTGCCCGACAAGAGCCTCCTGCCCTCCCCGCTGCCGACGACGTTCGGCGCGCTGGTCGACGCCCTCGTGCTGCGCCTGCTCGGCCGCCCGGCCACCGCCACCGAGCGCGCCGCGCTGCTGGCCTTCACCGAGCACGGCGCGGGCGACGCGCTGAAGAGCACCGACCAGTGGGTCGGCTGGCGGCTGAACAGCGTGGTGACCACCATCCTCAACTCGCCCGGACACATGGAGCGCTGATGGCCCGACCCGTTCCGCTCCCCCGCACGCAGCCCGCTGCGCCCTCGCCGTCCTCCTCGACGTCGGCGACCTCGGCGACGACGACCGCCGGGTGCGGCTGCCCTGACGGGCGCGGCGGCGCCGGGAGCTTCTCGCGCCGCTCGCTGCTCAAGGCCCTCGGCGTGGGCGCGATGACGCTCGTGGCCACCGAGCAGGTGCACACGCAGGTGGCGTTCGCCGCGCCCGGCTACACCGGCGACGTGCTCGTGGTGCTCAGCCTGCGCGGCGGCATGGACGGGCTGAGCGCCGTGGTCCCCGGTGGAGACCCCGACTACTACCGCCTGCGGCCGACGATCGCGGTGCCGCAGTCGTCGCTGCTGGGGCTGGACGGCACGTTCGGGCTGCACCCGGCGATGGCACCGCTGATGCCGCTGTGGAAGGCGGGACGGCTCGGAGCGGTGCACGGCGTGGGGCTGCCCGGTGCGAGCCGCAGCCACTTCGCCGCCATGGAGGACATGGAGAAGGCCGCGCCGGGGACGTCCCTGCGCACGGGCTGGCTGGACCGGACCCTCGGGACGCGCTCGGTCAACGGCGGGGCCGCGGGGACCTTCCAGGCCGTGTCGATGACGGGCTCGCAGACCCCGCAGATGCTCGCCGGGCCCGCTCCGGAGCTGACGCTCAAGCGGCTGGAGGGCTTCGCGCTGGCCGGCCCCGGCGACAGCGCCGTGGAGAAGGCCCGCTGGACCAAGGCGTACGCGGCGCTGCACGCCGAGGGACCGCCGACCGTCGCCGAGACCGGGCGGGCGGCGCTGGCCGCCGCGGCCACCATCTCCAGCACCCTCGGCTCCACGCCCGCGGGCAGCGGCTACCCGGACACCGACCTGGGGAAGTCCCTGCGCGACCTCGCCCGGATGGTGAAGGCCGGCGTGGGCGTGCAGGCGGCAGCCGTCGACCACGGCGACTGGGACATGCACTCCGGCCTCGGCGCCGCGGGCGGCGGCTGGATGAAGGACAAGCTCACCGAGCTGGCGACGGCGCTGGCGGCGTTCGACGCCGACCTCGGCGCGCTCATGTCCGGCGTGACGGTGCTGACCATCAGCGAGTTCGGGCGCCGGGCCGACGAGAACGGCTCCGGCGGCCTCGACCACGGGCACGGCAACCTCATGCTCGCCCTGGGCGGCGGCGTGGCCGGCGGGAAGGTGCACGGCAAGTACCCCGGGCTCGGCGCGTCCGCGCTGGACAACGGGGCGGTGGCCAGCGTGACCGACTACCGCGACGTCATCGGCGAGGTGCTGCAGAAGCGCTGCGGCGCCGGGTCGCTGTCGGAGGTGTTCCCGGGCTTCTCCTCGGCCGGGGCGCTGGGCCTGGTCCGCTCCCGCTGACGCCCCTCTCCTCCTTGTCGCACTTTCCGCGGCAAGTGCGACAAGGAGGGGGTCCTTAGCGCACTTTCCGCGGCAAGTGCGAGGAGAGGGCGGGGTCAGGACGACGACGAAGGGAACGCTCCGGGTGTGATGGCCCCGCAGGCGTCGATCCGGTACAGCGTGGCGACCGGGCCCTTGGAGGGATCGGGGCCGTCCTGCGAGTCGACGGCCGCGAAGCCGGGGGCGGTCGCGAGGTCGAGCAGGCCGGGGTACCTCTTGTCCCGGTCCGCGGGGTCCCCGCCCCAGAGGTAGTAGGTGCCGAAGTCGAGCACGTACCCCAGGTGCAGCCGCTGCACGGCGGGGCAGACGGCGGGGTCGGTCATCGCGTCGCGCAGGTGCGCCGCCACCACCTGGCGGTCGGCGTCGAACGTCGAGGTCATGTGCGGGAAGGGGGTCAGCCGGTCGGCGACGGCGTAGACGAGCCCCGACCCGTTCCACGGGTTGCCCGCCACCATGACGCCCGCCGGCACCTCCGAGGCCACCCGGTCCAGCAGGGCCCGCTCCGGTGCGTCGAGCACGTCGGAGTACTCGGTGTCGCTGGTGGCCACGGAGTTGGCGTGCAGCGAGCCGTAGGTCACGGCGTAGCCCGGCCCGCGCGCTCCCGCGAGCACCACGAGCACGGCCACGGCGGCGCTCGTCGTGGCCAGCGCCGTCCACCGCTCAGCAGGTACCAGGCGCACCGCGGGTGCCGCGCGCCGCCGCCCCGACAGGGCCCGCCGTCCTGGGGTGCGCACCGGGGGGCGCGTTCCGGCGGCGAGGAGCCGCAGCCGCCGCACGAGCCGCCGCACGGCAGCCGGGGCGAGCGACACCGCCGCGCTGGCCAGCACGATCCCCGTGATGACCGTCAGCGGCGCGATCCGGTAGGCGTCGTTGAACCAGTACCCGGTGAGCCGCCGGGTCAGCGGTGTCTGCACCGCCCACGCGCACACGTACAGCACCGAGGCCACCAGGTGCGCCCCCGCGACCCACCGCAGCTGCCGGCGACGGACGGCGAGCGCCAGCCCGAGCAGCACGAGGGCGGCGGCGAGCCACAGCGGCGGTCGGGTGACCTCCCAGCGCACGGGCTCGGGGATGCTGAGGTGGCTGTAGAGCACGGCCTGCTCGACGGCCTGTCGCAGGGACGACTCGGGGTCCCACACCGTGGCGCGGGCGCTCACCACGGACGCCGACGTGTCCACCACGCGCCAGCCGAGCGCCACGACCAGCACCGACAGCACCGGCAGCGCCAGCGCGGGGACGCGGTGCCCGGCGCGCCACCACGCCGTCGTGGTCCTGCCCAGCACCACCAGCCCGAGCGGCAGCGCCAGCGCCACCAGGGCGAACCCGCCGCTGGGCTGGGCGAGCGCCAGCCCCGGCAGCGTCCCCGCGGCGACCGCGAGCGCCCCGAGGCGCGCACGCAGGGTGCGGGACCTGTCGGCGGCCAGCACGAGGAGCGCCAGCGGGGCGGGCAGCAGGCTCGTGGTGAGGAAGGTCGGGTAGAGGACCCCCCACTCCAGCGGGGCGACGGGCATCGCGGTGAACGCCGCGGTGAGCGCGCCGGCGGCGGCCAGGGCCACGGGGCGGCGGCCCAGCACGGCGCGGACCAGGCCCACCGCGCCCAGCGGCCACACCACCAGGGCCACGGCGAGGGCGGTGGCGTTGGTGGAGACGTCGACGGCGCCGCCGGTGGTCATCGCCGCCAGCGAGACGACGTCGTGCCAGGCGGCCGGGTAGAACGCGGTGGCCGCGCCGGGGTGGTCGAGGCGGCCCAGGTGCAGGGAGGATCCGTCGCCGGTGTCGAGCACCCAGCGGACCGCGTTGAGGTGGAACACCGCGTCGTAGCTCTGCGAGACGGCGGTCGGGTCCCACAGCGCGGAGGTGAGGCGCCGTCCGGCGAGCAGCCCACCGCCGAGGAGGCCACCCGCGGCGCCGAGCGCGACGGCGGCGTCGCGGTGGCCGAGCCCCCGCAGCCGCGAGCCGTCGCCGGCCCGGCTGCCGCGCCCGCTGCCGAAGCCGCCCGTCAGCAGCCCCACCGGGAGGGCGATGACGACGGTGAGCGCGGTGGCCAGCGCGAGCGGCAGCAGGCCCCAGCGGACCCCGGAGACGGCGGCGCCGACGGCGGCCAGCGCCACCACGCCGGTGGACAGCGCCGGGGCGACCCCGCTCCACACGAGCCCGCGCAGGCCGGCAGCGCGCCCCACCAGCAAGCCCGGCACCACGAGGACGGCGGCGGCGACTGCTGCGGGCGCGACCGCACCCGACCAGCCGACCACCCGCCGACGGTAACCAGGAGCGCCCCTCCGGCGCGGGCGAACGCGCAGGCCCGTCCCGCGAGGGTCTCAGCCGCAGGCGAGCGCCACCTGGCGGGCCAGCCACTGCGGGGTGCCGGCCGCCGGCGTGGTGGCGTCGAACCCCTGGCCGAGGGAGTCGGTGGCGCCGCTGCCGTCCACCGCCTGCAGGTCGAGCCGGCTCAGCGCGCCGTCTCCCACCACGGAGCAGCGGGGGTGGACCTCGATGTCGATGACGGCGGTCTCGCCCGGGCGCAGGTCGCGCGGGAGCGGCGGGTCGGAGGTGGCGCCCAGGCCGTTGGTGCTCTCGAGCTGCAGGCGCACGGGCTCGGCGCCGGCGGGCGCGGTGACGCTGACGCGCAGCGCGCCGTCGTCCTGCCACAGCCAGCCGGTCTGGAGCTCCGGCGGGCCGGAGGCACCGCACGCCTGGCCGAGCCTCCTGTCGATGGAGTCGGCGATGGACCCGACCACCGGGAGCTGCACGTCCAGAGCCGACCCGCCACCGACCGGGCGCACCGAGGCGAGCACCACGGTCGGGGTGCTCGCCGTCCCCGAGGGTCCCCCGGACGACGCCGCTGGCTGCGCCGACGCCCCCTCCACCTCGTCGCCGGTGTCGGGGTCGAGGACGACGTCCCCCTCCTCCGCGGCGGCGAGCATGCGAGCGTCACCGCGCACCGCCGCGCAGTCGACCCGCACCGCGACCGGCGCCACGGCCTGCTCCCCCGGGTCGACCTGCACCTCGTCGGGTGGCTCGGTGGTGCCCTGGTGCGGGGTGGACAGGCCCTGCAGCCGCACGTCCAGCGCGGTGTCGCTGTGGTTGACCAGCACCACGCGCACCTGAGCGGAGAGGCTGCCGTCACGATCGTCGCTCGCGGCCACGAAGGCGTACCCCACGGTCAGCGCGCGCTGCAGCGCCGACCGGGCGTCGAGGGCGTCGCGGTGGGAGCTGCCCACGGCCGCGCCGCCGAGCCCCGCCGCGAGCACGAGGACGACGACGGCGGCGGGTCCGCGGGCCCATCCCGGCACCACCTCGGGCCACCGCGACCAGCGCGACGCCGTCGAGCCGGGAGCACCGCGCAGGGACCGCGCGGGCGGCTCGTCGTCGTCGAGGTCGTCGAGGTCGTCGACGTCGTCGAGGTCGTCGACGGGCTCGTCGAGGTCGAGCTGGTCGGCGTCGCCGGCTGCGTCGCCGCGCTGCCCGGGGGCCATGGCCCGGACTGTAGGGCCCGCGGGTGAACAGGGGCCGCCGCTCCTTCAGGCCGGGGCGCAGGGCGTACCGGGCACGAGCACCCGGTACGCCGAAGCGCTGCCCGAACGCGCCACCGGCTCCAGCGACGCGGCCAGGTCGAGGTCGGTGAACCCGGGGGCCAGGCGCATCGAGGCGTACACCGGGCGGCCGCCGGAGTAGACGTAGCAGACGCGCAGGTCGCGCAGCGCCTGCTGGACGCCCGGGTCGGTGTCGACGTCGTCGAGCCTGGACAGCAGCAGCTGCGCGTCGGGCGTGAGCGGTCCCGGGGCGTAGTGGCGGAAGAGCACCGGGAGGTCGTGGAGGGAGTACAGCCAGGCGGAGCCGTCCACGGGGTCGTTGGCGACGGTCGCGCCGGCGGGCAGCGGCTGCTCGCGCACCACCTGGGCCAGCCGGTCCATGACGGCGCGCTGGTCGGCCGCGGTGACGCGGGGCGCGTAGCCGGCGGCCAGGCGGGGCGCGGCGACCTCGAGGGTGCTGAGCGCGGCGGAGCCCGCCAGCAGCACCGCTGCCCCGGCGGCCGCGGCCCGCACCACCGAGCGGCGCGGGCGCGGGACGTGCCGGTCGAGGAGGTCGGCCGCGCGGGCGGCCGCCACGCCCACCACCACCGACCCGACCGCGGCGACCACGGCCATGAGGCGGAACGGCGCGTTGTAGAAGAAGAGGGTCACCGAGCGCAGCAGGTCGGCCGCCGCGCCACCCGCAGGGCCGACCACCTGGGCGAGCACCGGGCCGAGCGGGACCACCGTCGCCACGGCCGCCACCACGGCCAGCGCCCACGCCGCAGCGAGCCACGCCGTGGCGCGCGAGGTGGCCAGCAGCACCACCGCCGCCAGCACCACCGCGGCCAGCAGCCACTGCCCGCCCTGCGGCGGCAGCCCGAAGCCGTAGCCGCCGCTGATGCGCCGCACGCCGCCCAGCACCGAGGTCAGCGCCTGGCCGACACCGGTCCAGGTGGACGGTCGGGTGGTGTAGTCGTAGCCGGCCAGGCTGCCGAGCGCCGGAGACCAGCGCGCCAGCGCCAGCACCAGGGGCGGCAGCAGGAGCGTGCCCACCACCGCGGCCGCCAGGCCGCCGCGGACCCGCAGCGCGCCCGCCCGTGCTGCGTCTGCCGGCTCAGCGGGCGGCGTCGCGAGGGCTGCCACCGTGAGGCGCGACAGCGCCCACCCGAGCACCAGCACCCCCGCCAGCACCACACCGGCCGGCTGCAGGCCAGCGACGCCCACCGCCCCGAGCAGCACCGCCGCGGCCGCCGAGACCGGCCGCCGGGGCACCAGCCACCCCTCCAGGGCCCGCACCGCGAGGGCTGCGACGAGGAGGGCGGTGGCCAGGGCCGCGCCGTAGCTCCACACCCCGCGCCACCACTGGTCCCAGGGCGCGGCGACGGGGAGGACGGCGACGACGGCGCCCACCGCGGCGGCCGCGCCGCGTCGCGACGGCGCGACCGACCCGGCCAGGGCGGCGACGGCGACCGGCAGGACCCCGCCCACCACGAGCGCGGCGAGCACGTCGAGGACCACCGCGGAGCCCGCCCCGGTGCTGCGGACGACGAGGGCGGCGAGGGCGTGGAGGGCATCGGGGTAGTAGGTGGAGACGTCGCGCCACCCGGCCGAGGCCAGGGCGCTGGGGGCGCTGACGGGGTCGCTGTCGCCGGAGCCGGCGATGAGGGTGGTGAGGTTGGCGTGGTAGGCGGCGTCCCAGGTCTGCGCCACGGACCCGAGGCGGTGCCCGGCCCGCCAGGCGACCGCCACCACCAGCAGCGCCGCCACCGCCACGCCGAGCGCCGGCCCCGCGAGGGAGGCCCGGGCACCGTCAGGTCCGGCCGGAGCGGGCGAGCCCCGCCGCCGGGGCCGCCGGGGCAGCAGCCCCAGCGCCAGGGCGGCGAGCAGCGCGAGCACCAGCACGCCGGTCGCCGTCGTCGTCGTCCAGCGCAGCCCGGCGCGCGGCACGGCCACCGCCCCGAGCGCCACCAGCCCCCAGGTGAGGGCCGGCGCCGCGGCCAGCGCCCAGCGCGGCCCCAGGCCCAGCGCCCGCCCGAGCAGCGCCCCGGGCACCCACAGCAGCGCGGCCGCCACCGGCAGCACCGCGAGCAGCGCCGGCGGTCCGGTCAGGGCAGCAGTCCCGCCCGGGACTTCGCCTCGAGCGCCACGAGCGCGGCGGCGTCGACCTCAGCGGCGAACGCCGGCTCCGCCTGCGCCTTCGCCACGAGGGCGTCGAGCATGGTCGGCGCCAGCTCCGGGTCCACGGTCAGCACGAGGGTGCCGCCGGCGTCGATGAACCGGGTCGCCCTGTCGGCGGGTGGCACCGAGGCGACGGCCTTCGCGCGTCCGAGGTCGTCGGAGATGACCACGCCGTCCACGCCCAGCTGCTCGCGCAGGAGCCCGGTCACCACCGCGGACGAGAACGCGGCCGGTGCGCCCGGGTCGATCTGCTCGTACACCGCCGAGGACGTCATGACGAACGGCCGCTGCGGCAGCGCCGCCAGCTGCCCGAACAGGGCGACGTCGGGGTCGGAGGCGGTGGTCTTCGCGTCGCGGACGTCCGAGACCAGGTCGGTGTTGCCGGTCACCCGGCCCAGGCCCGGGAAGTGCTTGACGGTGGCGACCACCCCGGCCTCGCCGAGCCCGGCGACGACGGCGCCGGCGTCCTCGACCACCTCTTCGGCGGTGGCGCCGTACTCGCGCCCGTACTTGCCGATGGGCGCGTTGCCGCGTGCGGTGCCGGCCGGGACGACGTCGGCCACGGGCGCCAGGTCGAGGGTGATGCCGGCGGCGCGCAGCGACACCCCCACCCCGCGGGCCCTCTCCTGCACAGCGGCCGGCGCCTCGCGGCCCTGCTGGCGCGCGGTGGGCAGGTCCTCGAAGCCGGGGCCGGAGAAGGTCTGGACCGCGCCGCCCTCCTGGTCGGCGGCCACCCACGGCACGGGCTGGCCGGCCTGGCGGGCGCGGTCGGCCCACGGCCCGGTGACCGCGCCGACGCCGGCAGCGGACGCCGTCGAGCGCCCGCTGATGAACACGCCGCCGTAGGGGGCCTGGGCGAGCAGGGCGCCTCCGGCGGCGAGGTCGGCGGCGGGCACGCCCACCACGAGCAGCTGCGCGGCCCGCGCCCGCAGGTCCAGCGGTGCCAGGGCCCGCTGCGCGGCGGCGACGTGGGGGTCGACGGGGGACGACGACGGCGACGGGCTGGGGGCCGCCGTCCCGCTCGCGCCGGAGGCCTCGCTCCCACCGGTGCCGGGACCGGCCGGAGACGCCGGGGCGGAGCAGCCGGTGAGCGCCACCAGGCAGGCCAGCAGCGCGACCAGCGGCACCAGCGCGCGGGCGGCGCGGGGCGGGTGGGCGAGCTGCGCTGGTGCCATCACCTCGACGCTACCCGGCGACACGCGAGCGCCACGCCGCCGATGGGCCTGCACCACGTGTGAGGGGCGAGCGGCGGGGTAGCAGGACGGCGGTGCGCAGAGCAGCGCACCATCCGACGATCGCGAGGAGCGGCCATGATCACCGACGCTGAGGTGGAGCGGATCCCCGGAGCCGCCGTGTACGGGGCTGACGGGGAGAAGATCGGCAAGGCCGGTGCCGTGTACCGCGACGACCAGACAGGTCGGCCGGAGTGGGTCACCGTGCAGACGGGCCTGTTCGGCACGTCGGAGAGCTTCGTGCCGCTGGCGCAGGCCGACTTCGACGGGGACGACCTGCGCGTCCCCTACGACAAGGCGAAGGTCAAGGACGCCCCGCGCGTCGACGACGAGGGCCACCTGGACATCTCCGAGGAGGACCGGCTCTTCGAGTACTACGGCGTGGGGAACGCCGGACCCCAGGGGTCCGCAGCGACCGACGCCCGCGACGACCGCTTCGACGACCGCGACCGCAGCGTCGACCGTGACGGTCGCGATGACCGGGCTGGTCACGGCGTGGGCGCTGGCACGGCTGCCGCCGGTGCCGGGGCGGCAGGGGCGGGTCTGGGCGCAGCCGCGGCCCACCGCGACGACCACCGCGACGAGCGGGCCGCCGGCTACGCGGACGACCGACGCGACGACCGGGGCTTCGTCGACAAGATCAAGGACAAGCTCGACGGTGACGACGACCGCCGCGACGGCTACCGCGACGACCGGCGCGACGGCATCAGGGACGACGTCCGCCGCGAGGACCGCCCGGCCGGCTACAGCGACGACCGCCGCGACGGGTTCCGCGACGACCGGCGCGACGACGACCGCGGCCACGGCGCGGGTACCGCTGCCGCCGCTGGTGCCGCTGGTGCGGGCGTCGGTGGCCTGGCCGCCGCTGCCGCCACGCACCGCGACGACCGCCGCGACAGCTACCGCGACGACCGTCCCGGCGACTCCACCGACGACCGGCGCGACGGGTTCCGCGACGAACGCCGTGACGACGAACGCCGTGACGACGACCGCGGCGTCGTCGACAAGATCAAGGACAAGCTCGACGGTGACGACCGCCGCGACGACGTCCGTGACGGCTACCGCACCGACGCGCGCCACGACGGACGCACCGGGACGGACACCGCGGCAGCGCGGGACGACCGCTTCGCCGACGGCGAGGACATCGGCCGTCGCGACGACCGCTCCTCCTCGGGCCTGGGCTCCACCCCGCTGGCCGCGGGCGCGGGCGCTGCGGCTGGCGCAGCCGGTGGCTACGCGGCGGGCCGCTCGTCGTCGTCGACCAGCACGGAGCGCAAGCCCCGCCTGACCCAGTGGGTGCTGGTGAAGAAGGAGGACGTCATCGAGGTGCCGGCCGAGGAGGCCGAGCGCCTCGCGGCGCAGAAGGACGGCGGCACCTCCCGCTGACCTGACCGTGTGACCGGCTGGCGCGGTCTGGGCCGCCGTCCCCCTCTGCGGCGGCCCTGATCGCGTGACGCCCGACGTGCAGAACCCCGCCCTGATGGCTCCGCGGCCGCTCCGGGCGGGGTTCTGCACGTCCGGCGTCACACGCTGCGTCCCGTCGAGCATGCAGAAGTCGGCCGAACGGCGCTGTGAGCCTCGCCGCTCGCACTTCTGCATGCTCGGCGGGCCGCCGGGCGGGTCAGGCGCGGCGCAGCCGCCCCCACACGACGGCCCAGAGGGCCAGCGCCAGCACGCCGTCGCAGACGAGGCTCGCCGCCACGGCCCCGGCCAGCCCGAACGCCGGGATCAGCCACAGGTTGAGCAGCCCGTTGCCCACCGCCACGCCCAGCTGCCAGGCGCTGCGGACGCGCTGCTGGCCAGCGCCGGTGAGCGCGTCGGCGGCGAGGTAGTGCGCCACCTTCAGCAGCGGCAGGAGGGCCAGCCACCGCAGGGCGCCGACGGCCGGCTCGTAGTCCTCCCCCAGCAGCAGCGGCACGAGGTCGGCGCCCGCCAGCAGCGCCACCGACGCCACGGCGCACCAGCCGACCGTCGTCGGCGCGATGCTGCGCGCCAGCCCGACGGCGGCGCGCAGCCCGGCCGTCCCGCCGGCGGCGCCGGCGGCGAAGAAGCGGGGGTAGGCCGCCGCGAGCACCGCCCTCAGCGGGACGAGCGCCATGTCGACCAGCCGGTACGCCACCGTGTACGCGCCGTTGGCGGCCTCGGAGCCGAGCCGGGTGAGCATGAGCTTGTCGAGGTCGTTGTAGAGCGCCTGCGCGCCGAGCCCCACGGAGAAGTGGAACCCGTCGCGCCACTGGGCCAGGAGCCCGCGGACCTCGGCGGCCAGCCCGAGACCGCCGCTGCCCAGCTGGCGCCGCACGACGACGACGGCCGCGACGCCGCCCGCCAGGGAGGTCGCCGCGTACGCGGCTGCCCAGCCGCCGACCGTCAGCCCGGCCGGTGTGAGCGCCAGCGCGACCGCCGCGGCGAACCGCAGCCCGTGGAAGGCCAGCTGGGCCTGCGCCGCGCCCATCGCCCGGTGCCGGGCGACCTGCACGCCCGCGGCCAGCTCGAGCAGCGCGGAGCCCACGAGGTCGGCCACGAGCAGCGCGAGCACGGCGGGCAGCGGCACCGACGGCACGACGAGCAGGCACACCGCCGCCGCGAGCGCCGTCGCGACGAGCCCGCCGCCCGCGGTGACGCTCGCGGCGGCGGCGAACCCACCGGGCAGCCGCTCCGGTGAGCGCACCGCGGAGCGCACCAGGAGGTGGACCGCTCCGAGGGAGGCGAACGGCAGGGCCAGCGCTGCGGCGGCCATGACGGCGCCGACCGCACCGAACCCCTCAGGGCCCAGCTCGCGGGCCACGAGCAGGAAGGTCAGGCCGGCGAAGGCGGCGCGCCCGCCGTGGCCGAGCAGCATGCTGGCGCTGCTGCGCCGCAGCCCGGAGGTGCTGCCGTCGACGACCGCGCCCGGCGACTGGACGTCAGCTGCTGCCACGGGTCTCGACGCTACGGGCGCACGCCGTCCTGCGGGCCTGCTTTCCCCTCGTGATCATGGATGACGGGTCAGCTGAGCACCGCGCGCCAGCCGGCCAGGAGGGCTTCCCGGCCGAAGGCGGCGGCTCGCGCGGCGTCCGCGGCCGCGAGCTCGGCCGCCGTCGGCGGGCTCGAGAGCACGGCGCGCACGGCTGCGGCCAGCGCCGCCGCGTCCGCCGTCGTCGTGGTCCCCGGGACGAGGGTGGGCACGAGGTGGCGGGCCTGCTCGGTGGCCACCGCGACCACCGGCCGGTGCGCGGCGGCGGCTTCGAGCAGCGCGTACCCGAACGTCTCGGACCGGGACGTGTGCACGAGGGCGTCACAGGCCTCGAGGAGCGAGGGCACCCGGTCGGTGTGGCCGTGCCAGGTGACCCGGTCCGCCACGCCGAGCCGCTCGGCGAGCTGCCGCAGGACGGGCAGGCGCGCTCCCCCGCCGGCCACGTCGAGGTGGGCGGCGGGCAGCAGCGCCAGCGCCTCCAGCGCCAGCTCGGGGTTCTTCAGCGGCTCCAGCCCGCCGACGCAGAGCAGGCGGGGGCCGGCTGCCCGGTCGGGGCCGGGCTGCGGCTCCCGCGGTCCCGCGGCCGCCGGCGGCCGCTCCACCACCGGGTTGGGGACGACGACGACCCGCTCGGCCACACCCGGCTGCTCCGCCAGCGCCCCGGCGACCGCTGCGCTGACCGCCACCACGCCTCGCGCCCGGCGCGCGTACAGCGGGAGCACCAGGCGGGCCACCGCGTCGAAGGAGCGCAGCGCCGCACGTCGCTCGCGCGTGAGGGAGTGCTCCCAGGCGATGACGTCGCGGTCCGAGGGCCGCCGGAACGGCAGCACCCGCAGTCCCACCCAGATGCCCACGAGCACCAGCGGCGGTCCCGACCGGCGCACGAGCCGGCGCGCGGCGGCGAAGGACGCCGCCAGGTCGAGCAGGCGCCCGGCCCGCCCGGGGCGCGGGTGCTCCACGAGGGCGTGCAGGGCCACGTCGAGCCCGTCGGCCTGCAGCGCGGCGACGGTGTCGGCCGCCGCGCGCTCCATGCCGCGCAGCGGCGTGGCCTGGGAGAGCACGAAGACCGCGGCGGGTGGACGATCCCCCATGATCACGAACGGGAGGGTGGGGAGACGGCGGCCTCGACGACGGCGGCAGCGCGGCGCGCCACGGAGCGCAGCGAGTGGTGCTCGCGGGTCCACGCCACCAGCCGGGCCCGTTCCTGCCCGGTCGGCGCGGGTCGCTCGAGGGCCTCGCGCAGGGCGGCGGCCACCGCGTCGACGTCCCACGGGACCGCCCACCCCAGCCGGTGCTCCCCCACGAGCTGCGCGAACGGTCCGGCACCGGCGTAGACGACGGGCGCCCCGCACGCGGTGGCCGCGAGGGGCTTGACGAGGAACGCGAAGGCGTAGGCGGTGTCGGGCCGCTGGCTGGCCAGGCCGGCGCGGGCGGTGGCGGTGGCGCGGGCGATCACCGAGGGGGCCACCAGCCCGGGGAAGGCGATGAGCCCCGGCGCCAGGCGAGCGGCGCGCTCGGCGAGCTCGCCGGCCTGCACGCCGCCGCCGTAGAACACGGCGCGGGCGCCCGGGTGCTCGGGCAGCACGCGGGCCAGGGCGTCCACGAGCACGCCAGCGCCCTGCACCTCCGACATCGTGCCGGCGTAGACGAACGCGGGTGGCTGGTCGTCGGCGCCGTCGTCGTCCACGGCGCCCGGGGAGGGGTCCGGCGGGCGCAGCTGGTCGGTGTCGACCCCGGTGCCGACCACCACCACCCGCTCGGCGGGCACGCCGAGCGCGCGCACGCGCGCCGCGTAGCCCTCGTCCACGGTCATGACGCGCGCGGCGCCGCGGAGCACCCACGCCTCCAGCGCCGTGAGCAGCCGCAGCGCCGGGCCAGGGAGGCCGGCCTCGGCGGCGGCCAGGGAGAGCAGGTCGGCGGCGTAGTAGGCGTAGGGCACGCGCCGCAGGCCGCAGACCAGGCGCACCACGAGGCCCGTGGTGGGCGGGGGCTCGACGACGACGACGTCGGGCCGGCCCGCACGGGGCCCGAGCACGCGAGCGGCCAGCCGGAGGCCGGCGGGCAGGTCGAAGCTGGCGTACTGGACGTACCCGCGGACGTTGCCGCTGGCGTCGCGCAGCACGGGCCAGCGGCGCACGCGCGGGGAGGGTCCGGCGTCGTCGTCGCCGGGAGGCGCGGCGGCCGGGGCGGTCCCCGCGGGGGGCCGGGAGGTGAGGACCTCCACCGCGTGTCCGGCGCCCGCGAGCGCGCGGGCGAGGGCTGCCTGGCGCCAGGCGGCCGCTGCCGGCTCGGGGGCGTAGGCGCGGGTGACCACGACCGTGCGCACGGGAGCACCGTACGCACCTCCGTCCGAGCCATGATGACCACGGCGTGTGACGGCGTGTGAACTCAGCGGCGGTTCCGCACCGCCACGCGGCCGCCTACTTGCCGGGAGCGGCTGACCTCGACTATCAAAGGCTCAACCGTCCAGACGAGAGGCCACCCATGCGCCGCGCCACCCGCGCTGTCATGACGCTCGCCGCAGCGGGGGTCATGGGCGTCGCCAGCGCTGGCGCTGCTCAGGCCTCGGCCTACGGCGCGTCACCGATCCAGCCGTTCAGCTACACGACGTCCGCCGGGGCCGCCAAGTCGGTGCCCTACGGCTGCGCGCTGGTGCACAGCGTCATCGGTGAGGGCACCAACATCACGGCCCAGACCGCCTCGGTCGACTGCGCCGGCTGGGCGGCCATGCGGGACGGGCTCTTCTGCGACGTCAGGGTCAGCTTCGTCTTCACCGACACCGCGGGCCGGTCCACCGACCCGGTGTCCCAGACGCTGTCGGGCTGCCGCACGCTGGGCATCCGCCTGAGCAACCCCGACATGCCGGTGGACGTCGAGCCCGGTCGCGCCTGCGTGAAGCTGTACGTGAACGGCGAGAAGACGGCGCGCGCCACGTCCTGCCACGTCATCAGCAGCTGACCCACCGCACGCGAACGCCCTCCCTGAGAGGTCGCTGAACCTCTCGCGGTTGGGCGTGTTCTCCCCCGATCCCCGGGTGCCGCTACCTACGGTGAAGGTCCACCCCTCCCGGAGGTCCTGATGCGCCGCGCCCTGCCCGCTCTGGCCACGACGGCCACCGCGGCCGCCGCAGGCCTGCTGGGCGCCGGCGCCCTCGTGCTGCCGGCCTGGGCCGACGACCTGGGCGTGACCGCAGCCGCCGGCCCCGCGGCCCCGCCGGCTGCGGAGACCGTCGACGACGACGCACCGACCGCCCTGCTCAGCGGCACCCTCCGCGTCCTCGCGGACGTGGACCACGTCAGCGCGGGCTCCCTGGAGACGGCCCGCCGCCAGGCCGCCGCCTCCCTCGGCGGGGCGATGGGGCCGGCCAGCGGCCCCGACCGCCGGCTCGACCCCGTGGCGCCGTACCTGCAGGTGGGGGGCGTGTGGGTGCCGCTGCGGGCCAGCGCCGTCGCCGACGTGGCCCCCGGGAGCGCGGTGACGGTCCGCGTGCAGGTGCCCGAGCCCGTCGTGCAGGCGGTCGAGGGCGGCGAGCGCCTCGACGCGGTGCCCGACGGCCGCGCCTCCGCCACCACCGCCATCAGCGAGCGGACGCTGGACGCCGCCGCCGACACCTCCGCCGCCTCCTCCTCGCCGCTGGCCGGCGCCAGCGCCGTGGCCGCGGCGGCGGCCGCGACGCCCGTGGCCGCCCAGGTGGTGACGGCCACGAAGCCCGCCGCCACCGGCGTGACCTCGTCGCAGCCTGTGACGGTGGTGGCCGTCTCGATGCTGGGCGGCTCGGACTCGTACTACAGCGACTCGACGGTCGACTCGCTGCTGTCGTCCGCGAGCGACTACTGGGGCGAGCAGACCGGGGGGGCCGTCGGCTTCCGCCGCGACGGGGCCGTCACGCGCTACTCCAGCTCGATGGGCTGCTCCGACCCCAACGCCCTGTGGAGCGAGGCCGCCCAGCGCGCCGGTTTCACCCAGGGCGCCGGCAAGCACCTGCTCCTGCTGCTGCCGCCGCAGGCGTACGCCTCGGGCTGCTCCTACGGGCTGGGCTCGGTGGGCGCCTCGCCGGGCGCTGGCGGGGTCACCTACGTCACCGACGCCAGCTGGCCGGCCATCGCCCACGAGCTCGGGCACAACATGTCGCTGCTGCACGCGAACCGCCTGCAGTGCGGCTCGGCGGTGGACGAGGCCGTCGGCACGTCCGCCAGCTACCGCTCCTGCAGCGTGCAGGAGTACGGCGACCGCACCGACGTCATGTCCAGCGCGGCGGCGCGCTCGGACGGCACCCCGGTCCAGGCGACCGGCAGCGCCTCCGCCTTCGAGCTGGCGCGCATGGGCCTGCTGGGCTCCGGCGGGCGGGCCACCGTCACCTCCACCGGCACCACCAGCTGGACCGTGCAGCCGCTGTCGTCGCTGTCCGGGCTGCGCTCGGTGCTCGTCACCGACCCGCGCAGCGGTGACGTCTACGACCTCGAGGTCCGCGCGAACAGCGGTCGCGACACGTTCGGCTGGGGCGGCTCGACGCGCGTCACCTACGGCCTGCGGGTGCTCAAGGCCAACGACGACGGCGGCAGCCTCCTGCTCGACCCCACGCCGACCACCGGCACGGACTCCAACGTGGCGGTGGCCCCCGGCAGCACCTTCACCAGCGCCGCCGGTGGCGTGGCGGTGCGCACCACCAGCAACGCCGACGGCTCGGTGACCGCGCAGGTGTCGGTGGCGGCCGCCGGCCAGGAGCACTGGCAGGCGCCGGCCACCTCGGTGACCGCCCGCCTGCAGGGCGACGACAGGTACGGCACCGCCGCCGCCGTCTCCGGTGCGCTGGTCAAGGCACCGGCCAGCGGGCAGCGCGTGTTCGTCGCCTCCGGGTCCACCTTCCCCGACGCGCTCGCCGCGGGTGCGGCGGCCGGTCGCGCCGGCTCTCCGACCCCCGTCGTCCTCGTCCCCGCCAGCGGTGCGCTGCCCGACGCCGTGGCCGCCGAGCTGCGCCGCCTGTCGGCCTCGCGGATCACCGTGGTGGGCGGGGCGAAGGCCGTGGACGACGGCGTGCTCGGCCAGCTGCGCGCCTACGCGGGCACCGTCGACAGGGTGCAGGGCGACGACCGCTACGGCACGTCAGCAGCGCTCGCCACCGCCGTCGCCAGGGACTCCGGCAGCGGCGGCGGCCCGGTCTTCCTGGCCACGGGCCGGGACTTCCCCGACGCCCTCTCCGGAGCCGCGGCCGCGGGCCAGCTGGGCGGCTCGCTGCTGCTCACCGACCCGGGGGCGCTGTCGGGCCCTACGCTGAGCGCGCTGACCGCGCTGAGGCCGAACCGCGTGTACGTGCTGGGCGGCGGCATCTCCGACGCGGTGGTCAGCCAGGTCACCTCCGCCGCGCCCGGTGCCGCCGTGAAGCGGCTGGCGGGAGCTGACCGCTACGAGACCTCCGCCCTCGTCGCCGACACCGCGGCCGCGCAGGGCGCCGGCAGCGTGGTGCTCGCCACCGGCGCGGACTTCCCCGACGCCCTCACCGGCGGTCCCCTGGCCGTGTCGCTGCGCGCGCCGCTGCTGCTGGTGCAGCCCACGTGCGCGCCGGGGCCGGTGGTGGACGAGGTGAAGAAGCTCGGCGCCACCACGAGCACGGTGCTGGGCGGCACGCGCTCGGTCTCCGACGCCGCTGCGGCGCTGAACCGCTGCTGACCCCGTCCGCCGGCCCTGCTGCCGAGCCCGGGGGACCGACCAGCCCTTAGGGTCGAGCGGTGAGCACCCCGTGAGCATCGACCTCTCGATGCTCACGGCGTTCGACTGGGCCCTGCTCGCCCTCGGCGGGCTGACCATCGGCTTCTCCAAGACGGCGTTCTCCGGCCTCGGCACCCTGGTGGCGGTCATCTTCGCGCTGGTCCTGCCGACCCGCGCCTCCACCGGTGCGATCGTGCCGCTGCTCATCGTCGGCGACGTCATCGCAGTGTCGCTCTACCGCCGCCACGCGGACTGGAAGCTGCTGGTCAGGCTCCTGCCGTACCTCATCGGCGGGCTGCTCCTCGGCGTCGTCTTCCTCGACTCCGTGGACGACGTCGTCCTGCGCCGCTTCCTCGGCGTGCTTCTGCTCGTGCTGGCGGCGATGCAGCTGCGCTCGCTGCTGCGGCCGGCCGCCCCGACCGAGGGACCCGGGGTCGTCACGGCACCCAGCGGACCGGAGACGTGGGGGCCGGTGCGCCGGCGCGCGACGGCGGCGCTGGCCGGTGGTGGCGCTGGCTTCGCCACCATGGTCGCCAACGCCGCGGGGCCGATCTCGTCGATGTACCTGCTGGTGATGCGGGTCAGCAAGATGGCCTTCGTGGGCACGGCCGCATGGCTGTACGCCATCGTCAACGTGACCAAGGTGCCGTTCAGCGTGCAGCTGGGCTTCATCAACCCCCAGTCGCTGCTGCTCGACCTGGTGCTGGTCCCTGCGCTGCTCCTCGGCGCGTTCATCGGGGTGAAGGTGCTGCGCCGCGTGCCGCAGCAGCTGTTCACCAACCTCACGCTCGTGCTGACGGCGGCGTCGGCCGTGGCCCTGCTCCTCCTCTGACCACCCGCCCCCGTCCGTGATCATGGACGTCCGCCACCCCGGGCCTCGTGACGCCGGACGTGCAGAAGTCCGCCGCGCCACCTCCAGGCGGCCCTCTGGTCGACTTCTGCACGTCGGCCGTCACACCCTGCCGTGGCAGCGTTGGTCCCGTGGCCCCCTCCGACAGCGGCGACTCCATCACCCACGACCTCGACAGGGCGTTCGACCCCACCGACCCGCGCGTCGTCTTCCGCGCCGAGGTCGCGCAGCTGCTCGAGTCCGGCCACGACCCCGGGGCCGTCACCGCAGCGGTCCGCAGCGCCGAGGCGACCGACCCGCTCGACAGCGCGCGCTGGTGGGCTCTCGTCGACGAGCTCGCCGACGTCCCCCGCTCCCCCGGCTGGCCCTACGAGGAGCCCGAGGGGATCCCGGACGTGCTCGCCGCCCTGCCCGCCGCACGTCAGACCGCCGAGCGGCGGCCGGCGCTGGCCGACGCCGTCGTCGTGGACAAGGTCCACGCCGGGTGGCTGGGCAGGGTGGCCGGCTGCGTGGTCGGCAAGCCGGTCGAGGACGGCGACGTGTGGACCTCCGACCTGCTGCGCCGCTACCTCCGCGACGCCGGGGCGTGGCCGCTCACCACGTACGTCCCGGTGCTCGACCCGCTGCCGGAGTGGGCGCGGCTGCGGGAGGACTGCTGGCGGCAGACGACCCTGGGTCGCGTCGACGGTCCAGCTCGCGACGACGACGTCGACTACTCCCTCCTCGGCCTGCACCTGCTGGAGCAGCACGGTCCGGGCCTGCGGACGGTGCACGTGGCGCGGGCCTGGCTGGACCTGCTGCCCTTCCACCAGGTCTACACGGCCGAGCGCGCCGCCTACCGCAACCTCGTGGAGGGTGTTCCGGTCAGCCGGGCGGCCACCCGGCGCAACCCGTACCGGGAGTGGATCGGCGCTCAGATCCGCGCCGACGCGTTCGGCTGGACGCACCCCGGGCGCCCGCGCGCGGCCGCTGCGCTGGCCCTGCAGGACGCGGCGCTGTCGCACACGGGCAACGGCGCGTACGGCGAGGCGTGGGCAGCGGCGCTCGTGGCGTGCGCCTTCACCGCCGCGGACGCGCGGGAGGCGCTGGAGGCCTCGCTGGAGCACGTGCCGCCGCGCTCGCGCCTGGCCGAGGTGCTCCGCCTGGTGCTGGGCTCCCACGCCGCCGGTGAGTCGTGGGACGCCGGGCTCGCCGCCGTCCAGCGGCTCACCGCCGGGCTGTCGTGGATCCACACCGTCAACAACGCCGGGCTGGTGGCCCTCGGGCTGCTCCACGGCGACGGCGACGTCGCCGCGAGCATCGGGTACACGGTCATGGGCGGGTGGGACACCGACTCCAACGGCGCGACCGCCGGGTCCGTGGCCGGGGTCATCGCCGGGACCGCCGGGCTGCCCGGTCACCTCGTCGACCCCCTGCACGACACCGTGAGGTCGGCGCTGTTCGGCTTCGACGGGTCGCGGATCAGCGACCTGGCCGGGCGCACCTCCCGCCTGGCGCTCGCCCTCCCCTGACCAGCGCGCTCGGGACGAGCGGGGTCTCCCTCACCCGGGGAGCGCCGCCTCGATCGCTGCGACCACCGCGGGGTCGTCGGGGCGGGTGCGCGGGCTGAACCGCGTGACCGCCCCGTCGGCCGCCACGACGAACTTCTCGAAGTTCCACGAGACCCGCCCGGCCTTCCCGTCGGCTCCCGGCACGGTGGTCAGGCGCTGGTACAGCGGGTGCGCGCTGCGGCCGTTGACCTTGATCTTCTCCGACATGGGGAAGGTGACGCCCCACGTGGCCGAGCAGTACTCGGCGATCTTCTCCTCCGAGCCGAGCTCCTGCAGGAACTGGTTGCTGGGGAAGCCGACCACGGTGAAGCCTCGGTCGGCGTAGGTGCGCTGCAGCGCCTCCAGCTGCTCGTACTGCGGCGACAGCCCGCACCGCGAGGCGACGTTCACCACCAGCGCGGCGCCGCCGCCGCGCAGCTCCCCGAAGGTGGTCGGCTCGCCCTGGAGCGTGGTGACGGGCACGTCGTCGAGGTCCAGCTGCACGGTCGTCTCCCAGGTCTCACGGCGTCGAGGTGCTCACCGCCGATCGTCACCCGCTCCCTCCCCCGCCGCACCCCCGCCCCCACCAGCGCGACGATCACGCGCCTGCGCGCCACATCTCCACCGCACCTGTGCAGAACAGGGGCGTCACGGCGGCCAGCACACCGCCGTTCTGAGCAGGCGCGGGCGCCTCCGCGCGGACCCCACCGATGATCGGTCCCTCAGGACGACGACGGTCGCGCGCGTGTCGGTCCCGCGAGAGCGACGCCCGGCCCACGACCATCGACTGGTGGACTGCCGACTGCCGCGCCCCGCCCGCCACCGAGCCCCGCTCGGCGTCGCAGTCACCGCTGCCGCGATCGTGTCCGCGCTCGCACTGACGAGCTCCGCACCAGCGCTGGCCGCGGTGACCGCCTTCGGCGCGCCCGCCTCGCTGGCGATCGCAGGCGGCACCCTCGGAGACGCCGACGGCATCGCCGTGGCGGGGAGCACCACGTACGTGCTGGACGGTACGGCCAAGAAGGTGATCGCCCTGGACGCGAGCGGAGCGGTCACCGCCGTGGCCGATCTGTCGAGCTTGACGACGTCACCCTCCGACATCGCAGTCAACGGAACGACCATGTACGTCGCAGACAGCAGCAAGAACCAGATCGCCTCTTTCACCATGCCGGTGAGCGGCACCACGACGCCAGCGCTCACGGTCGTCGTGGGCAACACCAGCGGAGCACCGGGCGTGCCCGTGCCAGGGACCGTGAGCACCTCGGGAGCCGGCGGGGCCGGTCTGCGCGGACCGCGCGGCATCGACGTCGACGGCAGCGGCAATCTCTACATCGCCGACACTGGAAACAACCAGGTGCTCAAGGTCACAGGCACCACCCTGTCGATCATCGCCGGTAACGGCAGCAGCAGCGGCGGCACCACTCCCCCGACCCAGCCGGGGAACGTCTCCCTGTCCACCCCCGAGGACGTGGCGGTCGACGCGTCGGGCGTGGTCTACGTGGCCGAGTCCGGCAACAGCGGCCGGATCGACAAGATCGACTCGACGGGGACCACCCTGTCGGTACTCGGGTCCGTCGCCGGCGCGACCTCCCTGGACGTCTCCTCGGGCACCGTTGCCGTCACCAGCGGGACGGGCGTCGTGGCCCTGGATGCTGCCTCGGGAGGCAGCGCCACCTCCATCGCCACGGGAATGATGTCCGCCGACGCGGTGACCTTCGGCGCTGACGGCACGGTGTGGGTGGCGGACGCGAACGGCAGCTCGTCCAAGGTGTGGAAGATCGCCCCTGCGGCTAGCGCTGGCGCACCGGTCATCACGTCGCCGTCCACGCTCACCGCGCCCTCCGGCACCGCGCTGAGCCGCACACTGACGGCCACTGGCTCACCCACGGGATGGCAGCTCCTCAGCGCCACCCCTGCGGCGAGCGGGCTGGGCTTCAGCAACGCGACGACAGGGACGCTCACCTGGCCGGCGCCGACCGCAGGCTCCTACACGGTCGTCGTGAGGGCGAGTGGCAGCTCCGGGGCCTACTACGACAAGACCATCACGCTGAACGTCGGGGCCGTGCCGGCGGCGCCGGCGGCTGCCCCCAAGGCGACCCCCGGACAGGGCAGCGCGACTGTCACGTGGACGGCTCCGACGGCCAGCTCGGTCGCGGGCGAGGCCGTCACCGGCTACACGATCACTCCCTACGTCGGCACCACTGCCGGGACACCGGTCACCGCGGCAGCCGGTGCCACGAGCACCGTCGTCTCGGGCCTGACCTCCGGCACCGCGTACACGTTCACCGTCGCGGCGACCAACGCCTTCGGCGCCGGTGCTGCGTCGGCGGCGTCGACGGCGGTGACGCCGTTCGGCGGTTTCGTGCAGCCCGCGGCAGGGCTGACCCGCTACGAGGGCGGCACCCGCGTGCAGACCGCGGTGTCGGTGTCCCAGAAGCTCTTCCCCGGCACCGGCAGCAGCCGCGCGGTGGTCATCGCCTCCTCCACCAACTACGCCGACTCCCTGGCCGGGGCCCGCCTGGCGTCGGCCGTCGGCGGTCCGCTGCTGCTCACCGACCCCCTGGCGCTGAACACCGAGGTCGCCTCCGAGGTGGCGCGGGTGCTGGCCGTACCGGCCGCAGCGGCCGCCGGCTCCACCCCCGCCGCGAGCGCCGGCAGCGCTCCGTCGCAGACGGCCGTCGGCACGGTGTACCTGCTCGGCGGCACGTCGGCGGTCTCAGCAGCCGTCGAGACCGCGGTGAAGGCGGTCAACGCCAAGTACACGGTCACGCGCATCTCCGGCACCGACAGGTTCGACACCGCGGTGAAGATCGCGGCGCAGACGGCGGCGGACGACGGCGGGGCGAGCGCCCCCATCTACGTGGCCAGCGGCACCAACTACCCCGACGGCCTGGCCGTGGCTGCCCTGGCGGCCCGCACGGGCGGCGTGGTGCTGCTCACGGACGGGTCGAAGATGCCCGACGCGACGCTGAAGTACCTGCAGACCTACGACCCGAACAGCGAGCTCCTCGTGGCGGTCGGCGGGCCGGCGGCGAAGGCCACCAGCGGCCACGGAGCCGACCGGGCCGTCATCGGCACCGACAGGTACGACACCGCCCGCCGCGTGGCCGAGCTCTTCACCGCTCCGACGGGGTCGGCGCCGGTGCGGTCGGTGGGGCTGGCCACCGGCGACAACTGGCCCGACGCGCTGGCCGGTGCGGCGGCGATGGGCAACCTCGACGGTCCGCTGCTGCTGACGCCGTCGGGCGCGCTGTCGCCGTCCACGTCGTCGGCGCTGACCGCGCTGGCCAAGAAGGGCCGGCCCACGTCGGCACTGGTCTTCGGCGGCTCGTCGGTGGTCTCCACCGGCACCGCCAACGACTTCACCAGCGGCGCCACCCGCTGACAGCGGATGAGGACGACGACGGCGGCGGGGGCCGCGCCTCAGCAGGCGTCGGCCATCTCCCGCGGGGACCTGAGCAGCTGCGCCGCGGTCCCCCACAGCTCGTGGGGCTGGTCGCTGGGCTTCCACTCGGCGTACAGCAGCTCGGAGCCCGCGGCGTCGAGCGCCCACACGTAGCCGGCGCCGCGCTCCTCGACGGTGACGACCAGCTCGAGGCCGTCGGCCGCCCAGCGGCACTGGAGGTCGCCGTCGGAGTCGATGCCCACCTGGGGCTGGGGGTCGCCGTCGCGCTGGATGTACGCGACGGCGCGGAAGAGGTGCCGGGGGCCTGCCAGCGACGACGGGTCGACGGACCGGCCGGGCACGGTCACCAGGGCGAGGAGCTGCTGCTCCACGCCCTTCAGTGCGTCGTTGCGCCGGTTCACCCCCTCTGCATCGGTGGCGCCGGGCGTCCGGTACAGCCCGCGGGCGGATGACGCCCGCCGGAGCGTCCGCGGTCACCCGGCCGGAGCAGGGCCGCTGGCACCGCACGGACGCGCTCTGCCCGGTTCGTCCGGTTCGCCGGCTGACCGCCGTCGCGGCTGGTGGGAGCGGCCGCGCGTGTCGTCGCGCCGCGCCGTCGTCGCCCGCTCCGGTCCAGTGGATCCCCCGCGACCGGGACGCTCCCGGCCCTAGCGTCGTGCGCGTCCGTCCCCCCTGCTCGACGAGGAGCACCCCGTGTCGCAGAGCGCCGCCACCCCCAGCACCACCCCCAGCAGCCCCCTCGCCGTCGCCGCGGCGGCGGTCTCGGTGGGCGGGACCCTCCTGCGCCTGGTGCTGCGCCGCCGCTGACGGCGTGCCACGGTGGACGCGGGCCGCCCTCCGCGGCGGTCCGGCGTTCAGCTCCCGAGCGCTCCAGCGCCCCGGGAGGTCCCCCGTGTCCGCACCCCGCACCGACGTCTCCGCCACCGGCGGCCACCACGAGCTGCGCAGCACCACGCGCGTCGTCGGCGTCGTCTTCCTCCTCGTGGGGGTGCTCGGCTTCGTGCCGGGGGTCACCACGCAGTACGACGCGATGGCCGCGGCCGGCCACCACTCCGGAGCGATGCTCCTGGGGGTGTTCCAGGTCTCGGTGCTCCACAACGTCGTGCACCTGCTGTACGGCGTGGTGGGGCTGGCCATGTCCCGCACGCGACCGGCCGCCCGGGTCTACCTCGTGGGCGGTGGCCTCGTGTACGCCGTGCTGTGGGTCTACGGCCTGCTGGTCGACCAGGACAGCGCAGCCAACCTCGTGCCGCTGAACAGCGCCGACAACCGGCTCCACCTGGTGCTCGCGGTCGGCATGGTCGGGCTGGGCCTGGTCGTGGGGAAGCGCCGCCCTCCGCGCGACGTGCGCGCCGCCTCCTGACCCACCCGCGGGGGTCGGGGAGGTTCAGGACGACGACGCGGCCAGCCGCTGCTCGGGCAGCTGCGCCGCGTGGGCGCGCCACAGCGCGACCACGGCGTCGGGCTCCAGCGCGGGCGCGAAGAGCCAGCCCTGCAGGTGCCCGACGCCCGCCCGGGCGCAGGCGTCGCGCTGCTCGGGGGTCTCGACGCCCTCGGCGGTCACCTCGGCGCCGACCGCTCGGGCCAGGGCGACCGAGGCGGCGAGGAGCCGTTCGGGGTCGGGGGCGGTGCGCGCCAGCGGGGTGCCGCTGCCGGGCAGCAGCGAGCGGTCCAGCTTGACCAGGCCCACCGGCAGCTGGGCGAGGCGGCCCACGTCGCCGTAGCCGCAGCCGAAGTCGTCCACGGCGAGGGTGGTGCCGGCGTCGACGAGCGCCTGCAGCCGGTCGAGCACGCCGTCGTCGAGGTGGAGCCGCTCGTGCTCGAGCACCTCCAGCGCCAGCCGGTCGGGTCCGGTGCCGGCGCACGCGCAGGCGCGGGCCACCGCGTCCACGAGGTCCGTGCGCTCGATGCTGCTGCGGCCCAGGTTCACGCCCACGCGGTGCACGCGGATGCCGGCGGCGTCCCAGCGCAGCACCTGGTGCAGCGCCTCGTGGAGGACGACCTCGTCCAGCGCGGCCCCCAGCCCGGCGGCCTCGGCGGCGCCGATGAAGAGGTCGGGCGGCACCAGCGAGCCGTCGGGGCGCTGCCAGCGGACCAGCGCCTCCACCGCGAGGGGCTCGGACGTGGCGGTGCTGACCACGGGTTGGTAGCGGACCAGGAGCTGTCCTGCGGACCGCCCGCCGGCGACCAGCTCTCGCAGGTCAGCCACGTCCCAGCCAGCCGGCTCGCGCAGGGCGGCGCGGTGGGCGGGGAGCTGGGGCACGGCTGCCTCCTCCGGGGGTGGTGCGGCGGCCTCCCCCGGGGGGGGGCCAGCGTCTCCCCGGTGCTTCGGCGGTCGCCGCGGCGACCTTGAGGGCAGCCCCCTCGGGCGGTCCGCGGCGGGTGCCGCCGGCTCACCTGGTCGGAGCAGCCTCCGCAGCGCCCCCGGCGACGGTCGCGCCTGCGCCGGCCCCCGCGCCTGCCCCCGCGTGGGAGCGCTCGAGGGAGGCACCCTCCACGTCCACGTCGGGCAGCACCCGGGCCAGCCACCCCGGCAGCCACCAGGCGCTGCGGCCGAGGAGGTGCATGACGGCGGGGATGACGAGCAGCCGCACCACGAAGGCGTCGGCCAGCACGCCGAAGGCCAGCCCGAACCCGAACGACCTGATGATCACCGAGTCGGAGCCGATGAAGCCGGCGAACACCGAGATCATGATGATCGCCGCGGCGACCACCACGCGGCGCCCCGCCTTCACGCCCGCCGTGACGGCGGTGCGCGCGTGAGCGCCGTGGGCGTAGGCCTCTCGCATGCCGGACACGAGGAAGAGCTGGTAGTCCATCGCCAGCCCGAACATGATCCCGATGACGATCGTCGGCAGGAAGCTCAGCACCGGGCCGGGCGTGGTGACGCCGAAGACGGAGGCGAGCCAGCCCCACTGGTAGACCGCGGTGATGGCGCCGAGGGTGGCGAACAGCGAGAGAACGAAGCCCAGCGTCGCCGTGAGGGGCACCAGCAGGGACCTGAAGACGACGACGAGGATGAGCAGCGACAGCCCGACCACCAGACCGAGGTAGCCCGGGAGCGCGCCGGCGAGCTTCTCCGAGACGTCGATGTTGCCGCTGGCCACCCCGGCGACCCCGTACCCCTCGGGCAGGGCGCGGATGTCCTGGACGAGCACCTCGGTCGCCTCGGCGGTGGGTCCGCTCACCGGCACCACCTGGAACGCCAGGAGCCGCGAGTCGGCGGAGGCGCCGATCGGGGCGACGGCGGCGACGTCGGCCAGCCCCTTGAGCTGCTCGGCCACGCGGACCTGCTCGGCGAGCTGGTCGGTGCCGGTCAGGGGCTGGGGCAGGTCGGCCACCACGAGCAGCGGCCCGTTGGCGCCGGCGCCGAAGGCGCGCTCGGTGAGCTCGAACGCCTGGTACTGGGTGGAGTCGGCGGACTCCGAGGAGCCGTCGGGCAGGCCGAGGCGCAGCGAGGCCGCGGGCACGGCGAGCAGCCCCAGCACGGCCACGCCGAGGACCACGGTGACGACGGCGCGACCGGTGCGCATGGGCCTCAGGGCCCGCTGGGCGGCCGCCTCGGCCGCGTCGTCGTCGTGGCGCTGCTGCTCGGCGGCGGCGTCGTGCCGGTCGTAGAACGCCCGCTCCTTGCGCCGCAGCACCCGGGCGCCCAGGAGGGAGAGCACGGCGGGCGTGAACGTCACGGCCATGGCCACGGCCACGAGCACGCAGAAGGCGCCGACGGTGCCCATGAGCCCGAGGAAGCCGATGCCGGTGACGTTGAGCGCCGCGAGCGCGATGACCACGGTGAGGCCGGCGAAGACGACGGCGTTGCCGGCGGTGCCGGTGGCCAGGGCGATGGAGGCGCGCAGCGGCATCCCGTGGAGCAGCTGGCGGCGGTGGCGGTTGATGAGGAAGAGGGAGTAGTCGATGCCGACCGCCAGTCCCAGCATGACCCCGAGGATCGGCGTCACGGAGATCATGTCGACGACGCCGGACAGGGACAGCGCCGCGGTGACGCCGACGCCCACCCCCACGACGGCCGAGACGATCGGCACGGCCGCGGCGATGGCGGTGCCGAGCACCACGAGCAGCGTCACGGCGGCGATCACGAGGCCGACGGCCTCCCCGGGGCCGAAGACCTCGGGGACCTCCTGGACCAGCTCCTGGCTGAGCGCCACCTGCACGCCGGGGATGGTCGAACGGCCCTCGTCGCTCTGCAGCTGGCTGACCACGGCCTCCTTGGTCTCGGGCGTGACCTGGTCCTGCGGGAGCGCGAACTGCACGACGCCGAGGGCGGTGCCGCCGTCGGCGGAGACCTGGCGGACGCCCTCGGACACGGCGACCAGGCGGCTGCCGAGGTCCGCCTGGCGGGCCTGCTCCTCCAGCTGGGCCCTGCCGGCGTCGAGCTGGGTCTGCTGCTGCTCCAGCGCCGCCAGCTGGGCCTGCACGCGCGGGCTCTGCTGCGCGGCGGCCGGCAGCGCCTCCAGCTGCGCCCGGCCGGCGGTGAGCTGCGCCTGCCCGGCGTCGAGCTGGGCGCGTGCAGCGTCGATCTGCTGCTGGCCGCCCTCCAGCTGCTGCGCCTGCTGGTCCCGCTGGGCGGTGGTGGTGAAGGGGTCGACGGTGCCCTTGACCCCGGGGGTCTGGGCGACGCGGGCGAGCAGCGCGGAGATCTCCGAGCGCTGGGCGTCGGTGAGGGCGGCGCCGTCCTCGGCGTGGAACACCACCGTGCCGCTGCCGCCGCTGGCGTCGGGGAACTCCTGCTGCAGCTGCTCGGCGACCCTCGCCGTCGGCGTCCCGGGCAGGCTCACCGTGGACGACAGGGTGCCGCCGAGGGTGAGGTAGCCGGTCACCCCCAGGGCCAGGAGCACCAGCCAGGTGCCGATGGTCGTGCGGGGGCGGCGCGCCACCAGGGAGCCGAGCGCGGACAGCCAGCGGGCCACGTCAGGAGCCTTCCGTCGGGGAGGTCGGAGGAGTCGAGGGGGTCGAGGAGACCGGGGAGGGATCAGCGGCGCGCGGGGCGAAGCCGTGGCGCACGGCGGAGAAGAGGAGGTCGAGCAGGTCGGCCCACCGGCGCCGGCTGCGCTCGTCGAGGGTGCCGCCGGTCTCCTCGAGCCAGGCCTCCCCCACCACGGCCATGCCGTTCATGACGGTGGTGGTGAGGAGGGCCAGCTCCAGCGGGCTGGTGCCGGGGTAGCGCTCGGCCAGGCGCTCGGCGGCGCCCGCGCCGAAGCGGTGCATGGCCCGCTGGCGGACGCGCTCGGCGGCGGTCTCGCGGCCCGGTGCCGACAGGGTGCGCCCCAGCCAGCTCAGGACCGTGGCGACCTCCGAGGTGCCGAGGGTGGCCTCGAGGTCGTCGAGGGGGCTGGCGCGCACCACGGAGGCGGCGAGGTCCTCCTCGACGGCGGCGATGGCCGTCTCGAGCTCGGCCTCCACGCACGCGACCACCACGTCCTCCAGGTGGGAGAAGTGGTTGAAGACCGTGCGACGCGAGACGTCGGCGCGTGCGGCGAGGTCCTCGGTGGTGAAGCCGGCGCCACCGCGCTCGTCCAGCAGCTCGCGGGCCGCGGTGACGAGGGCGGCGCGGTGGCGGCCCTTGAGGGCCGCCCGCCGGTCTTGGACGGTCGAGAGCACGGGTCCATCATGCACTGAGTGCAACGTTGCGCGCAGTGCTCCCTCGTGGAGCCGGATCACGTGCCGGTCGGAACCTCCGCGGAGGTCGCTGCACCCGCTGCGGTGCGGGCGCGGCGGCGCTCGGCCTTGTCGGCGTACATGGCCGCGTCGGCGGCGTCGAGGAGGTCGTCGGCGCTGGTGCGCCCAGTGGTCACGGCGACCCCCACGCTCACCCCGGTGGCCACGAGCCGGTCGCCCACGGCGACGGGCGCGTCCACCGCCGAGCGCACCCGCTCGGCGACGTCGTGCGCCTCCGCCGGGCGCTCGAGCCCCTGCAGGACGACGACGAACTCGTCACCGCCGACGCGCCCCACCTCGCCGCTGGCTCCGACCGCCTCGACCAGCCGCGCGGCGACCTCCACGAGCAGGGCGTCACCGGCGGCGTGCCCGTGCCCGTCGTTGACGGCCTTGAAGCCGTCGAGGTCGCAGAAGAGCACCCCCGTGGCGCAGCCGGGCCGCGCACGCGCGGCGCCTGCGGCCAGGCGCGCCGTGACCGCCGAGCGGGAGAGCAGCCCCGTCAGCACGTCGTGCTCCGCGGCGCGCCGCAGGAGCTCCTCGCGCAGCTGCTGGGCGCGGGCGGCGCGCTGCTGGGCCTCCTCCTGCTGGGCCGAGAGCAGCGCGAGGTTGCCCACCGTGGCCGCCCCCAGACCCATGAGCGCCACGGAGATCCAGAGGCTGTAGGGGCCCGCCATGGGGTGGACCCCGCCCAGGTGGTCGAGGACGACGCCGGCGGGCACCGAGAGGCAGATGCCGGCGAGGCCCGCGGGCAGGGACCAGCGGGCCGCCCACCGCAGGTGCACCGCGGTGACCAGGGTGCAGACCACCGGGGCCAGCTCGGGGGCGCCGGAGCTGAACACCGCCAGCGCGCCGAGCAGGCAGCCGAGCACCGTGCGGGCCACGACCCGACGCTCCAGGGACCCTCCTCCGAGCACGCGCTGCACGGCGTCGTCGCGGCTCGCGGAGAAGACGGCCCACACCACCAGCTGCACGCCCCAGGGCCAGCCGTGCGCGGCACCCCTGACCTGCAGCACGACGAGCGCGGGGATGACCACCAGCACCCCCAGGGGCGCTACCGCGCAGGGGCCCACCCGGCGCATCACCGGGCTCCCTCCGGACGAGCAGCACCCACGGGGAGCAGCGGTCCCGGACCGGGCGAGGAGGCGCGGAGCCGGGGCGTCGACCTCGTCAGCACCACCTCGTCGAGCTGGGACGCGGGCAGCGCGCGGCTCCAGAGCCAGCCCTGGCCGAGGTCGGCTCCGGCGGCGAGGACGGCGGCCTCGTGCTCGGGGGTCTCCACGCCCTCGGCGAGCACGAGCATGCCGAAGGCGTGCCCGGAGCTGACGGCCAGCGCGAGGAGCTCGGCGGCGCCGGGCTCGGTGGACACCACCAGGCTCCTGTCGATCTTCAGGTGGTCGCAGGGCAGGCGGCGCAGGTGCTGGATCGAGGCGTAGCCCGTGCCGAAGTCGTCGATGGCGATCCCCACCCCGAGCGCCCGGATCCGACGCAGGTGCTCCACCGCAGCGGCGGTGTCCACCACGTCGGTCTCGGTGACCTCCACGAGGAAGCGACGGGGGTCGGCCCCGGCGTCGCGCAGCGCGGAGGCGACGTCCTCGACCACGGAGGGGCGGCCCAGGTGCCGGGGGGCGAGGTTGACGCCGATGATGGGCGCGGTGCCGTCGGCGCGCAGCCGCGCCCAGGCCACCTGCTGGCGCGCGGCGGTGCGCAGCACCCAGCGCCCGAGCTCGCAGACCAGGTCCGACGCCTCGGCCACGGGCACGAACTCCGAGGGCGGCACCGGTCCGTGGCCGGGGCGGTCCCAGCGCACCAGGGCTTCGAAGCCCTCGACGCCGCCGGTGGCCCCGAGCCCGCCGCCGAGGTTCACCACCGGCTGGTAGTGCAGCTCGAGCTGGTCCGCCGCGATGGCGCGGCGCAGGTCGTCCTCGAGCTCGGTGCGCGCCTGCTCCTCGCGGCGGAGCGCGTCGTCGTAGAGCACGGCGCAGCCCCGTCCGCCCGCCTTGGCGCGGTAGGCGGCGGTGTCGGCCTCGTGGAGCAGCACCTCGGGTGCCGTGGAGCCGTCGGCGGTGAAGGCGACGCCCACGCTGGCGCCGAGCGCCACCTGCTGGCCGCCGGCGCTCAGCGGCGCGCCGAGGTGGTCGACGACGCGCTGCGCGCACGCGAGCAGCTCGCTCTCGTCGGCCACGTCCACGAGCACGACGACGAACTCGTCACCGCCGAGACGGCCCACCACGTCGCCGGAGCGCACGCACGAGCGCAGCCTGCCCGCGACGGTGCGAAGCACCTCGTCGCCGGCGCGGTGGCCGTGGGTGTCGTTGACGGCCTTGAACCCGTCGAGGTCCACGAAGAGCAGTCCCAGCGACCGCCGCGCGCCGCGCGCGGCCGTGAGCGCCTCCGCGAGGCGGGTACCGCTGCTGGCCCTGTTGGCCAGACCCGTCAGCGGGTCGTGGGTGGCCTGGTGCTCGAGCGAGCGGCTGAGCCCCGCCATCTCGCCCAGGGCGCGCGCCGCCGTGCGCCTCGCCTCGAGCACGCGAGCGCCCACGAGCAGCGAGACCAGCACCCCGGCGGCGACGATCGAGGTGGCCTGCCACGCGGGGAGGGCGGCGGCCCACCCGGGCGCGGTGTCGGTGAGGACGAGGACGCCGAGCAGGGTCGGGGGAAGGACCAGCGCGCCGGTGAGGGCTCCCAGGCGCCCTGCGGAGATGCCCGAGGTCCGCGGGGCGCCGGCCGGTGGGCCGCTGCTGCTGCGGTGCAGCGCGGCCAGGGCCCACAGCTGGTTGCTGGCGACGGCTCCGAACGAGAGCACCGTCGTCCACACCCCGTCACCCGGTGCGAGCACCGAGAGGGCGTCGCAGCTGAGCAGCACCAGGGTGGCCGAGGCGCCCAGGAGGTGGCTCGGTGAGCGCCAGCCGGAGACGGACAGCAGGTGCACCGCCTGGGAGACGAGCACCACGTCGCCGACGAAGTAGCCGAAGGTGGCCTGCCAACCGCCGCCGGGGGTCTCCATCTGGGGACCCGCCACCAGCACCCAGACCAGCAGGGCCATGGCCACCGAGACGATGGCGCCCTCCAGGGCGCCGGCGCGCCAGTCCTCCGCGCCGCTGCTGCGCCCCAGCACCACGAGCCCGGCGGTGAGCAGGACGTACCCCGCGACGTACGCCGGGGTCCCGGGGGAGAGAGCGCCCGCGGGGAGGGCCTGCAGCCCGTAGGCCGCGTCGTGGACGACGTCTCCCAGCAGCCACAGCACCTGGGCGAGGCCGATGCACACCCACCCCGAGCGCACTGCGCCGCGGTGGCGCAGCGCGCCGGCGAGCACCGCGGCGATGCCGAGCAGGTAGCACCCGAAGTACAGCGCCGGGGGCACGCCGCCGCCCGCGGCGGTGAGCAGCACCGCTGTGCTGCCCACTGCCGCGAGCACCGCGCTCCAGCGCCAGGTCATGAGCGCTCCATCGACGGGGCGCTGTCCTGCCTTGACGCCCCCCGGTCAGCGGGACGCCCGGGTCGCCGGATCGGCCCCCTCAGGGGGTGTGGTCGACGGCCAGCTGCGGGGGCGGCCTGCGGAACCCGCGGGTGAGCACCGCGAGGTAGGCCACGCCGACCAGGGCCCAGGCCCCACCGACGACGAACGTCTCGGCGGTGAGGTTGGTCCACAGCCACAGCGTCAGCACGAAGCCGATCACCGGGACGACGCCGTACAGCGCGATGTCACGCGGTGAACGACGCCTGCCGTCGATGACGTATCCCTTGACGACGGTGAGGTTGACCAGCGAGAACGCCGCCAGCGCGCCGAAGCTGATGACGGAGGCGAGCGTGGCGAGGTCGATGACGAGGGCCAGCAGCGACACGGCCGCCACCACGAGCGTGGCCCCGACCGGCGTGCGGAAGCGGGCGGACAGGGCGCCGAAGACGCCGCGCGGCAGCACGCCGTCGCGGCCCATGGCGAACAGGATGCGCGCCACGGACACCTGGCTGGCCGTCGCGGAGGCGAAGCAGCCCGCGATGTAGGCGGCGAGGAAGAAGTTCGCCAGGAGCTGCCCGCCGGCCTCGGTCATGACCTGCAGGCCGGCGGAGTCGGGGTCGGTGATGGACTGCCAGTCGGGCAGGGCCGTCTGCGAGGCCCAGGAGAGCACCACGAAGATCACGCCGCCGAGCGCGGTGGTGATGACGATGGCCCGCGGCACGGAGCGCCGGGCGTCCCTCGCCTCCTCCGAGAGCGTGGAGATGGCGTCGAAGCCGAGGAAGGACAGCGCCAGCACGGCCGCGCCGGCGAAGACCGCCGGCCAGGCGAGGTCGGAGGAGACGAACGGCTCCAGCAGGCCCGGGCGCTGGGAGGCGCCGGTGAGCTGGGCCACCACGAGGGCCACGAACACCACCGCGAAGACCAGCTGGGCCCCGACGAGCACGAGGTTGGCCTTGTCGACCACGGTGATGCCGACGATCGTCGTCGCGGTGACCAGGGCGATGGCGAGGACGACGACGAGCCAGGCCGGGACCCACGGGAACTGCGCGTTGACGTAGATCCCGATGAGCAGGTAGTTGATCATCGGGAGGAGCAGGTAGTCGAGCATGAGCGCCCAGCCGGTGATGAAGCCGGCGTGCGCGCCGAAGCTCCGCTGCACGTAGGTGTACGCCGAGCCGGCCGAGGGGTGAGCGCGCACGTTCAGGGCGTAGCTGACCGCCGTGAACGCCATGACCACCGTCGTCACGAGGTAGGCGGTGGCGAGGTGTCCGCTGGTCTGCTGGGTGATGAGCCCGTAGGTGGTGAAGACGGTCAGCGGCACGAGGTAGGCGAGGCCGAACAGCACCAGCGACGGCGTGCCGAGCACCCGGCGCAGCTGGCCGTCCACCACCACGCCGTGCGGCTTCTCCTGGCGGTCCGCCCCGCTGCGGTCGACGGTGCTCACAGCGCCGCCCCTGCCCGCTGGAGCCCGGCGGCGGCCGCCGCGGCCGCCACGGCCTCGGCCTGGTGGGGCCGCAGCGCCTGGTCGGGGAGGTCCTCGTACTCCTCGGCGAGGAAGTCGGTGACCTCGGTGCGCTCCCCCGACATCTCCTCCAGCACGGCGACGCCGCACAGGGGCGCGTAGACGGGGCTGTAGCCGCCCTCGTGCGTCATCACGACCCGCCCGTCGCACAGCCGGTCGGCGGCGTCGAGCACGGCCCGGGCCATCCGCCGGAACCCGGTGGTCGTCACCACCATGCCGCCGAGCGGGTCGAGCGCGGCGGGGTCGAAGCCGGAGGCGACCACCACGAGGTCGGGCCGGTGCCGCTCCAGCGCCGGCAGCACCACCTGCTCCACGGCGTGCAGGTAGCCGTCGTTGCCGGTGCCCGCGGGCAGCGGGACGTTGATCGCAGAGCCCTCTCCGGCGCCGCGGCCGCGGTCGGTGAGGCGGCCGGTGCCCTTGGGGTAGAGCTGGTCCTGGTGGACCGAGATCGTCAGCACGTCGGGGTCCTCGGCGAACACCTCCTCGGTGCCGTTGCCGTGGTGGACGTCCCAGTCGACCACCGCCACGCGCTCCACCCCGTGGTGGCGGCGCACGTGCTGGATGGCGATCGCGGCGTTGGCGAACACGCAGAAGCCCATGCCGGTCTCGGGGCGGGCGTGGTGACCGGGCGGCCGGACGAGGGCGTAGGCGTTGGTGACCCGGCCGGTCACCACGGCTGACGCCGCCTGGACGGCGCCCCCGGCGGCCAGCAGCGCGATCTCCAGGCCCCCGGGGCCGAACGGGGAGGTGCCGTCGCCGGCGTCGCCGCCGCGCGGGGCGGCGCTGCCGGCGCGGATGCGCTCCAGGTGCTCGGCGGTGTGGACGGCGAGCACGTCGTCCTCAGCGGCCGGCACCGCGCGGATCCTGTCGAGCTTCGCCCCCAGCCCGCTGACCTCCACCAGGGCGGCGAAGCGCGTCTTGGACTCGGCCGACTCCACGTGGCGGTGGGGCTGCACGAGGCCACCGGGCGCCACGAAGGCGGCGTGGGTGCCGGTGTCGTGCCAGCCGTAGAGCTCTTCCCACACGTACCCGGTGCGCATGCGCCCTCCCCGTCGACGGATCCGCCCGCAGCGCGCGGTGACGGCGCCGTCGCGGGGTGCACCGGACCCTAGGGGCGCCTTCGGGTCACCCACAAGACCCTGGGCACGGATCCGCGCCGCGCGATGAGACCTCGCTGCGGATCCCGTCGCCCAGCGCGATTCCCACGGACGATCTCCACCGCCCGTGGCGCGGCTCTGCACCCGCCCCTGGAGGCCGTCCCGCCTCACCACTGATCGGCCACCCGGGTGCGGTGCTGGGCCAGGCGGATGATCAGAACGCCGCAGCACTCACGACTACCTCAAGTGAAGGCGCAACCTCGGAGCGTGACCAGTGACCTCCAGCGGCGCCGTGACCGGCGTCCCACCCGCCAGCGCCTCAGGAGCACCGCCCTCGCCGGCACGGCGCTCGTCGCGGCCGCCACCCTCGTGCCCGCCGCCCCCGCCCTCGCCGCCTCTCCCGGCGACGCGGGCACCGGGGTCGCAGCGGTGGCGGCACCGACCACCCTGCAGCCCGGACTCCTCAGCTCGGTGCTCGGCACCCTGTGGGGCGACCGCAAGACCGACGACCTCGCGCGCAACCCGCTCACCGGGAAGTACGACGCACGGCGCGACCCGGGGTCGCTCTACTCCATCACCACCGCCATCGGCGCCCGCGACGTCTGGCAGCAGACCGACGCGCGCGGCGCCGCCCTCACCGGCAAGGGCGTGACCGTGGCGGTCGTCGACAGCGGCGTCGCCCCCGTGCAGGGCCTGGCCGGGAAGCTCGTGCAGGGACCGGACCTGTCGATCGAGGCCAACAGCGCCTCACCGCTGTCACCGGACTCCTACGGCCACGGCACGCACATGGCCAGCATCATCGGGACGGCCGACGCCGCGTCGCGGACCCGCACCGGCGCGCCGTCCGTCCTGGACAGCACCTCCCAGCTGGGCGTGGCGCCCGACGCCGGCCTCCTGGCCCTGAAGCTGGCCAACACCGACGGCAGCACCGACGTCAGCCAGGTCATCGCCGGGCTCGACTGGGTGGTGGAGCACCGCCGCGACAACGGCATGGACGTGCGCGTCGTCAACCTCTCCTTCGGCACCGACGGTCTGCAGAGCTACCAGGTCGACCCGCTCGCCGCCGCCGTCGAGCGCGCCTGGCAGCGCGGCGTCGTGGTGGTCGTCTCCGCCGGCAACGAGGGGCCCGACTCGGGCGGCCTGAGCAACCCCGCCATCGACCCCTACGTCATCGCCGTCGGAGCGACGTCGCCGAGCACCTCGGTGCTCTCGTCGGTGACGAACGGCGCCGCGCAGGCGTGGAGCGCCTGGAGCACGCCGTCGTCGGCGTCCTTCTCCTCCCGGGGCACCAGCGAGCGGCCCGTCGACATCGCCGCACCGGGCACCTCGGTGGTGGGCCTGCGGGCCCCCGGCTCGTTCGTCGACACCGAGCACCCCGAGGGGCGCGTCGCCAACGACGCGAGCGCCCGCCTCCTGCGCGGCAGCGGCACGTCGCAGGCCGCGGCCGTGGTCAGCGGTGCCGCCGCGCTCCTGCTGCAGGCGGACCCGTCCCTGACGCCCGACGCCGTCAAGGCGGCCCTGACCTCGACGGCGGACCCCGTCTGGGGCGCGGACCGGCGCAGCGTCGGTGCCGGCCAGGTCGACGTGGCCGCCGCGCTGCGGACCGTGAAGGCCGCGAAGGCCGGCGACCTCCGGGCCCGGGCCGCGCTGTCCGCGCGGCAGTCGTTCCCCCGGTCGACGGGCCTGGGCAGCCTCGACGCCGCCCGCGGCACCGCCCACCTCGTGGACCCCGAGACGGGAGCCGCCCTCACCGGCGAGGTCGACGTGCAGGGCCGCGCCTGGGACGGCCGGGTCTGGTCGGCGGCCGCCGCGCAGGACGCCACGTGGTCCGGCGGGCTGTACCTGGGCGAGCGCTGGAGCGGCGACACCTGGGCCTCCTCCGGGTCCTGGCAGCGCGCCCGCTGGAGCGACGCCGCCTGGCAGCGGGCCCGCTGGTCGGCCGCCGGCTGGGACAGCGCCCGCTGGAGCCGGGCGCGGTGGAGCAGCTCCAGCTACGACAGCGCGCGCTGGTCGTGACGCGGGCCGCGCTGGGCGCCTGACCCCCGGATGCTCAAGTCCCCCTGCCCTTCCCCCGAAGGACAGGGGGACTCGAGCATCCACAGGAGGTGGGCCGTGACGCTGGTCGGTGCCGCCGCGAGGCTCCGCAGCTGGGCCTGCGGGCCCGGCGGGCTCACCCTGGCGCTGACCGCAGCCATCGCGTCGGCGGGCGCCGCAGCCGCCGCGCACCTGCCGCACCGCGCCCTGCTGCCGGAGCCGCCGCTGGGCGGGTGGGCCGGGCTGGCCGTCCTGGCGGTCGCGCTGGTCGTGGCGGAGCTCGCCCAGGCCCACGTCGAGGTGCGGCGCCAGGCCTACAGCTTCTCCCTCACCGGCGTCCCCCTGCTGCTGGGGCTGCTCTTCTGCCCACCCGAGGTGCTGGTCGCCGTGCGCGTGGGAGCTGCGGCCCTCGCCTTCGCCCTGCAGCGCGTGAGCCCCGTCAAGTTCGCCTTCAACCTCGGCGCCTACCTGCTCGACGTCTCCCTGGTGGTGCTGGTGGCGCACCTGCTCACCGGTCCGCGCGAGCACCTCGACGTGGCCCTGGCGCTCGCCGTCTACGCCGCGATGGCCGTGGTGGACCTGCTCATGACGTGCCTGGTGCTGCTCGTGATCCGCATCAACAGCGGTCCGCTGGAGGTCGTCGACGTCGTCGACTCGGTGGTCCCCGCCGTCGTGTTCGTGGTCATCAACGTGGCCACCGGCCTCCTCGTGGCGCTGCTGGCGGCCTCGGGCGCGCTGGGGTGGACGCTGCTGGCGGCCGTCGTCGTCCTGGTGGCTGCCGTCTACAGGGTCCACCTGGTGCTCCGGCGCCGCCACGCGTCGCTGCAGGTGGTCAAGGACTTCGTGGACCTGGGGGCGCACACCGCGGCCCAGGGCGGGGAGCTGGCGGAGGTGCTCCTCGGACGCCTGCGCACCGACGTGCGCGCCGAGCGCGCCTCGATCCTCGTGCCCGCGGCCGACGACGGCGACGGCGAGGGGGGCTGGACGGCCCTGGCGCAGTCGCAGGAGGACGACGCCGAGCCGACGCTCCAGCGCACCGGACGCCGCGCGCACGACACCGCGCTGGTCGAGGCCGCTCTCGCGCAGGGCGGGACCCTCGTCGGCCCGCGCACGGGGGACCGCCTGCACCAGCAGTGGCTGGCGGCCCACGGCCTGCGCGAGGCCATGGCCTGCCCGGTGGAGGTCGAGGGACGGCGCGGGCTCGTGGTCGTGGCGGACCGGCTCGGCGACACGGCCACCTTCGGCCGGGACGACCTCTCCCTCCTGCAGACCCTCGCGGGCCACCTGGAGGTCGCGCTGCGCAGCGCGTGGCTGGTGGACAGGCTCCGGCACGACGCGCGCCACGACCCCCTCACGGGGCTGCCCAACCTGCTGGGCCTGTCGGAGCAGGCCGCAGCGGCCCTGGCCAGCGACCGGCCGCCGGCGGTGCTCGTGCTCTCCCTGGACCGCGCGGACGAGGTCAACGCCGTGCTCGGCCACCGCGCCGGCGACGAGCTGCTCGTGCTGGTGGCGCGCCGCCTGGAGCTGGCCCTGCCCGGGGCGCTCGTGGGCCGGCTCAGCGGATGGCAGTTCGCCGTGGTCCTTCCGACGCCCGAGGGCGGGTCGGCCCTCGACGACGCGCTGCTCGCCGCCGGCAGCGTCGAGCGCGCGCTGGACGCCCCCGTGCAGCTGACCTCCACCTCGGTCTCGACCGCCGCCAGCACGGGGGTGGCGCTGGCGCAGCCCGGGGACGACCTCGGCGACGCGCTGCGACGGGCCGACACGGCCCGCACGTCGCGGCGCGCCGACGGCCCGGTGGTCTACACCTCGTCGATGGACGAGGGGCGGGCGGAGCGCGTGGAGCTGCTGGCCGACCTCCGCGGCGCCCTCGACGGCGACGAGCTGTCCCTGCACTTCCAGCCCAAGCTCGACCTGGCCTCCGGCCTGGTCACGTCGGTGGAGTCGCTCGTCCGCTGGGAGCACCCCCGCCTCGGCCGGCTGGCGCCGGACCTCTTCGTGCCCCTGGCCGAGTCGACGGCGCTCATCGACCCCTTCACCCACCACCTGCTGGGCAAGGCGCTCCACCAGTGCCGCACCTGGCAGGACCAGGGCATCGACCTGTCCGTGGCGGTCAACCTCTCGGCCCGCAACGTGCAGGACCCGTCGCTGCCGGAGCGGGTGGCCGCCGCGCTCGCCCGCGCCGGGGTGCCGGCGTCGCGCCTGACGCTCGAGATGACCGAGAGCTCCCTGGCGGAGGACCCGGCGCGGACCATCGAGGTGCTGGAGCGGCTGGCGGCGATCGGGACGACCATCTCGCTGGACGACTTCGGGACGGGCTACTCCAGCCTGTCCTACCTGCAGCGCCTGCCGGTCCAGGAGCTGAAGATCGACAAGAGCTTCGTGCGCGGCCTGGAGGCGTCGTCGTCCGCCGGGGACGCGGCCGTGAGCGCAGCTCTCATCCGCAGCATCACGGCGCTCAAGGACGCGCTGGGCCTGCGGGTGGTCGCCGAGGGCGTGGAGGACCTGCACGTGCTCGAGCGGCTGCGCGAGCTGGGCTGCGACACCATCCAGGGCTACGTCATCAGCCGCCCCCTGCCCGCCGACCAGCTCGACGCCTCGACCTTCCGCTGGCACGCGGCGCCCGGTGCCACCGCCCGCTGAGCCGCCGTCCGCCGAGCCGCCGTCCGGTGCCGCGTCCGGACGCCCCTCGCCACGGCGGCGGCGCGCCTGGCAGCATCTGCCCGTGTCGAGCCAGCGCCCCCCCACCCTCGTGGAGGTCGCGCGCCGGGCGGGGGTCTCGCTCACCACGGCGTCGAAGGCCATCAACGGGCAGCCCCGCGTGTCGGCCGAGGCGCGCGCGAAGGTGCTGCGGGCCGCCAAGGAGCTCGACTTCACGCCCAACCCCCTGGCGCGCAGCCTGCTCTCCGGGCGCAGCGGCACCGTGGCGATGCTCATCGTCGACACGCTGTCCCGCCGCTGGGCGGTGCCGGCGATGCTGGGCGCCGAGTCGGCCCTGAACCGCGTGGAGCTGTCGATGGTGACGGCCGACGCCCAGGGGGACCCCGACCGGCTGCGCCAGCTCGCGCGGCTCTACCAGGCGCGCAAGGTCGACGGGCTGCTGGTGCTGGGAGACAACAACTCCCCCACGCCGCGGCTGGGCGACGACGTGTCCCTGCCGGTCGTCTACCTCCACGGCGAGACCGGCGACCCGCGCGACGTGTGCCACGTCCCTGACGACCGCGGCGGCTCGGCCCTCGCGCTGGAGCACCTGCACTCCCTGGGGCGGCGGCGCATCGCCCACATCACCGGGCCCGCCGGGGTGCGCGCGGTCACCGAGCGCGCGACGGGCGCGCGCGAGCGCAGCGCGGCGCTCGGGGTGGAGCTGGTGGGCGAGGTCCTCGAGGGCCCCTGGTCGCAGCGGTGGGGCCGCCAGGCCGCCGAGCGGCTGCTGGAGGACCACCCCGACGTCGACGCCGTGCTGTGCGGGTCCGACCAGATCGCCTACGGCGTGGTCATGGCGCTGCAGGCGGCCGGGCGCAGCGTCCCCGACGACGTCGCGGTCACCGGCTTCGACAACTGGAACGCGTTCGCCCTGGAGACCGACCCGCACCTGACGAGCGTCGACATGGAGCTCGACGTGCTGGGCGCCTCGGCGGTGCGCGACCTCTTCGCCGTCATCGACGGCGTGGACAGCGGCGTGAGCGTGGGCGCGGGTGTGCGCTCCCACCCGTGCACGCTGGTGGTGCGCGGGTCCACGGACCCGTCCGCCGACCCCGCTTCCTGACGGCACCCTCCTCCCCCCGCGCCGAGGCGCATCCCGCACGCCACGCGTGAGGAAACCTTTCCGCGCCTCTGAGCAGCAGCGATGAGCGGATGGGGCAACTCGTTCGAGGAAACCCTTGACGCCACCTCCGTTCGCGAGGAAACCTTTCCTCACCGCCGCCGGCACCTCCGGCGGCAGACGGACCTCCCGGCCTGGTGGCGGGAGGCGCAGAGAGGACGTCGACGGTGACGGATCTGGTGGAGCGCCCCGCCACGGCCGCTCAGGCCCCCTCAGGAGCGGGCGCCGCAGGAGCAGGTGGCGCGGGCCCGGTGGCCCCGACGCCGGCGGCGCTGTCGCAGCTGCAGCCCCTGCCGCACGACGCCGCGGAGCTGACCGCCGGCTGGCTGCACGACTGGCAGCAGCTGACGCTGACCTCGACGCTCCCCCACGTGCTCGACCGGGTCGAGCAGGGCGAGGCGCGCAGCAACCTCGCCCGCCTCGTCGGCGAGAGCGACGCGCCCCTGACCGGCATGTTCTTCACCGACACGGACGTCTACAAGGCCGTCGAGGCGGTCGCCTGGGCGTCGACGCGCCTGCCCGCCGACCACCCGCTGCTGGCGCGGGCCCAGGCCCTCGTCGACCTGGTGCGCCGGGTGCAGGAGCCCGACGGCTACGTCAACAGCCGCGTCCAGGGAGACCCCGCCGTCGAGCGGTGGAGCGACCCGCAGTGGGGCCACGAGCTCTACACCGCCGGCCACCTGCTGCAGGCCGCCGTGGCCGCCGCCCGCACCGGCTCGCTGCCCGGAGCGCTCGACACCGCACGGGCGCTGGCCGACCTCGTCGTCGCCCTCTTCGGCCCCGACGGCACCGGCCGCCCCGGGTACGTCGAGGGCCACCCCGAGGTCGAGACCGCCCTCGTGGAGCTGTACCGCCTCACCGGGCACGCCCCCTACCTGGCCACCGCTGCGCGCCAGCTCGAGGTCCGCGGCCACGGCTGGCTCGGGGAGGACAGGTTCGGCTCCGCCTACTTCCAGGACGCCGTGCCGGTGCGCGAGGCCCACGAGGCCACCGGACACGCCGTGCGCCAGCTGTACCTGCTGACCGGCGCCGTCGACGTCGCCGTCGAGACCGGGGACGCCGAGCTGCTCGCCGCCGCCGTGCGCGTCTGGGACGACCTGGACTCCACCAAGACGTACGTCACCGGCGCCCACGGGTCCCGCCACCGGGACGAGTCCATCGGTGACGCCTACGAGCTCCCGCCGGACCGCGCCTACGCGGAGTCGTGCGCGGCCATCGCCACCTTCCACCTGGCGTGGCGCCTGCTGCTGGCCACCGGCGAAGCGCACTACGCCGACGCGATGGAGCACGTGCTGCACAACGCGCTGGCCGCGTCCACGTCGCTGAGCGGCACCGAGTTCTTCTACTCCAACCCGCTGCACCTGCGCACCGGCCACGGCGGCGAGCACGAGGACGCCCCCACCCAGCGCCTGGCGTGGTTCACCTGCGCGTGCTGCCCGCCCAACATCGCCCGGCTGCTGACGTCCGCGCACGACTACCTGCTCACCCGGTCTCCCGCCGGAGTCCAGCTGCAGCACCACGCCAGCGCCGTCGTCGACGCCGCGCTCCCCAGCGGCGCGCACGCGCACCTGGAGGTCGAGTCCGACCAGCCCTGGGCCGGCACCACCCGCGTGGTGGTCACCACCGAGGACGACGACGCGTGGGAGCTCGCCCTGCGGGTGCCCGCCTGGGCGCGGGACTGGTCGGTCAGCGTGGACGGCGCCCCCGTCGACGCCGAGGCCGCCGACGGGTACGTGCGGCTGCGGCGCTCCTGGGCGGGGCAGCACGAGGTGGTCCTGAACGTCGGGGTCACCGTCCGCCAGCTCACCCCCCACCCCCGGGTGGACGCCGTGCGCGGCTGCGTCGCCCTGGCGCGCGGCCCGGTGGTCTACGCCTTGGAGCAGGCCGACCTGCCCGAGGGCACCGTCCTCGAGGACGTGCGCCTGCGGCGGGTCATCGGCGCGGCGCGCTCCTCCGGCCCCGCTGCCGCCCTGGCCCCTGTGCTGGTCGAGGCCGAGGTCGAGGTCCAGCACCCCCATGAGACCGCGCTGTACAGCAGCGCCCCACGGTCCCACGACACCGACGTGCACGTCGTGCGGCTCGTCCCGTACCACCGGTGGGCCAACCGCTCACCGGGAGCGATGCGGGTCTGGCTCCCCCTGTCCGACACCTCCGCCGGCTGACCCAGCTCGCCGCTGCGCCACCCGGCCCCACGAACGCTGCGAGCGCCCTGCTCGACCAGCACCGCACCACCTTGTTTCAGAGAGGAAACACCGTGAAGACGCAGACCTCCCCCACCCGCAGGGCGCGCCGGACCTCCGTGGCCGTCGCCCTGGCCGCCGTGACCACCCTGGCCCTGTCGGCCTGCGGCGGCGGCTCCACCGGCACCAGCGACGCCGGTGCCTCCGGATCCGGAGCCGCCGCGAGCGGCACCTACACCGTCTGGGACCCGTACCCCCAGTTCGACGACTCCTCGGACTGGGTCAAGCTGCTGCAGAAGTGCGGCACCGACAACGGCGTCACCGTCAAGCGCACCGGGTACGACACCACGGACCTCACCAACAAGGCGCTGCTCGCTGCCCAGCAGGGCACCTCGCCCGACGTCATCCTCATCGACAACCCCGTCATCTCCACGCTGGCCGACGCCGGCGCGCTCACCGACACCCAGACCCTCGGCCTGGACACCTCCGCCTTCGAGAAGAACCTCATCGCCGCGGGCGAGGTGGACGGCAAGACGTACGGCGTGCCGATCGGGGCGAACACGCTGTCGCTCTACTACAACAAGGCCGTCCTGGACGCCGCCGGGGTCGACCCGGCCAGCGTCAAGGACTGGGCCAGCCTGACCGCGGCGCTGGAGAAGGTGAAGGCCGCCGGCAAGAAGGGCATCACCTTCTCCGCCATCGGCACCGAGGAGGGCTCCTTCCAGTTCCTGCCGTGGTTCTGGGGCTCCGGCGCCGACCTGACCAAGCTCGACTCGAGCCAGGGCGTCGCGGCGCTGAGCCTGTGGAAGGACTGGCTGGACAAGGGCTACGCCCCCAACTCGGTGCTCAACAACACCCAGACCACCAGCTGGCAGGAGTTCGCCACCGGCGACTACGCCTTCTCCGAGAACGGCACCTGGCAGCTGGGCAACGCCAAGAAGACCGGCTTCGAGTGGGGCGTCATCCCGATCCCCGCCGAGAACGGCGGTGTGGCTCCCGCCCCCACCGGTGGCGAGTTCGCCGCCGCGCCCGTGCAGACCGACACGGCGCGGTACGCCACCACCAGCAAGCTCATCAGCTGCCTGACCAGCCCCGACAACGCCCTGGCCACCGACACGACGCTGTCGTACATCGGCGCGACCCAGGCCGTGCAGGAGAAGCAGGCGGCCGACCCCGAGCTCAAGCCGTGGGTCGAGGCCGTGCAGGGCGCCAAGGGCCGCACCAGCGACAACCTCGGCACCAAGTACCCCAAGATCTCCGAGCAGCTGTGGGACGCGGTGCAGGCCGCGCTGTCCGGCTCGAAAACCCCGCAGCAGGCGATGTCGGACGCGCAGACCGCCGCAGCCTCGGCGACCAGCTGACATGAGGACGCTCGAGCAGGGCGGGGGCGCGGGCTCCCGCCAGGGGGCCGGCGCTCAGCCGTCCGGCCGGGCGTCGCAGGACGGGACCCGCTCCGGCGGGTCCCGTCCCCGGGCGGGCGGCAGGCGTCGTTCGCCCGCGTCGGTCAGCCAGCTCACCGCGTGGGCGTTCGCCGCCCCCGTGGTGGTCTACCTGGTCGCGTTCTACGCGGTGCCGCTGTACCGCAACTTCGACCTGTCCCTGCGGGACTACACCGTCAGGTCGTTCGTGCAGGGCGGCGCGCAGTTCAACGACTTCGCCAACTACGTCAAGGTCTTCCAGGACCCGACCTTCTGGCCGGCCCTGGGACACACGCTGGTCTTCACGTTCGTCTCGATCGGCGTGCAGTTCGCCCTCGGGATGGCGCTGGCGGTGTTCTTCTTCCAGAACTTCAAGCTCTCCACCACGCTGAGGGCGCTGTTCCTCGTGCCCTGGCTGCTGCCGCTCATCGTCTCGGCCTCCACGTGGGCGTGGATGCTCAACAGCGACTCCGGCGTCGTCAACTACGCCCTCTCCCTGGTGGGCGTCAGCCCGGTGAACTGGCTGACGTCGCCGCAGTGGGCGCTGGTCTCGGTGATCGTGGCGAACATCTGGATCGGCATCCCGTTCAACCTCGTCATCGTCTACAGCGGGCTGCAGTCGATCCCCGGTGACATCTACGAGGCCGCCTCGCTGGACGGCGCCGGCGCCTGGCAGAAGTTCTGGCGCATCACGTTCCCGCTGCTGCGCCCGGTCAGCGCCATCACGCTGCTCCTGGGCCTCGTCTACACGCTCAAGGTCTTCGACATCATCTGGATCATGACCCGGGGCGGGCCTGGCGACTCCTCGCAGACCTTCGCCACCTGGTCCTACCAGGAGAGCTTCGGCAACGTCCTCCCCCGCTTCGGCACCGGGTCCGCGATCAGCACCCTGCTCATCCTCATGGCGCTCGTGGCCGGCCTGGTCTACATCCGCGCCCAGCACCGGCAGGAGAACTCGTGAGCACCACCACCAGCCGCGGGAGCACGCTGTCCCCCGCCACCCGGCGCGGCGCCAAGACGGCGCTCGGCCTGGTCCTCACCGCGGTGATGCTCTTCCCCGTCTACTGGATGGTGAACGTCTCCTTCACCCGCACCCAGGACATGCGCCGCACCCCTCCGGCGCTGTTCCCGCTGCACGGGACCCTCGACGGCTACCGGGCCGTGCTGCGCGACCAGCTGCCCTACCTCGGCACCAGCCTGCTCATCGGCGTGGCCACCGTGGCGCTGACGCTGGTGCTCGCCGCCCCCGCCGGGTACGCGCTGGCCAAGCTGCGCCCCCGCGGAGGGGGGGTGCTGAACTTCGCGCTGCTCGTGGCCCAGATGATCCCCGGCATCATCATGGCGATCGGGTTCTACGCCGCCTTCATCAAGCTGGGCGTGCTCAACACGATCCCCGGGCTGGTGCTGGCCGACTCGACCATCGCGGTGCCGTTCGGCGTGCTCATCTACACGGCGTTCATGAGCGGGATCCCCGACGAGCTCATGGCTGCCGCCCGCGTCGACGGCGCCAGCACCTGGCGCACCTTCGTGTCCGTCGTCCTGCCGGTCAGCCGCAACGCCACCGTGACGGTGTCGCTGTTCGCGTTCCTGTGGGCGTGGTCGGACTTCATCTTCGCCTCGACGCTCGCGTCCGGCTCGAAGCTGCAGCCGATCACCATGGGCATCTACCGCTACATCGGCAACAACAACCAGGAGTGGGGCTCGATCATGGCCACCGCCGTGGTCGCCTCCGTCCCCGCCGCCGTGCTGCTCGTCCTGGCGCAGCGCTACGTCGCGGCCGGCGTCACCGCCGGAGCCGTCAAGGACTGACGGCCCCCCAGGCCGCCGCCGGGCGGGACGCCGTCCCCCAGGCTCGCTCCCCGCCCGGCGGCCCTCACACCCCTCGCGTCCTCCCCCAGCGGGCGCGAGGCCAGGCGGCGCTCTCGCGCCGCCAGCACCGACTGGCGAAGGAGCCACCGATGAGGAAGCACACCACCACCTCTCTGGCCACCACCGGACTGCTCGCCGCAGCCCTCCTCGTCCCCGCGCCCGCAGCGCTGGCCGACGGGAACACCCTGACCGTCGACGTCGGCAGCTCGGTCCGCACCGTCACCCGCGTCGGCAACGGCGGTCTGTACGCCCTGGCCACCCCCACCGACCCCGACCCGTCGCTGCTGCCGGCGCTGCACCTGAACCAGCTGACGCAGCCACCACCGGGCGTGCAGCAGCTGGGCAACGGCGCCACCACGCCCACGGGTGACGCCCTGAAGATCGGCCAGACCGCCGTGAGCGCCGGCGCGCAGCAGCAGATCCGCGTCCCGGACATCTACCCGGACTTCCCCTACAAGTGGGTGAGCTGGGACGACCTCACCGCCAAGGTGAACACGATGGTCCAGCAGCGGCTCGACCGCCAGGACCTCACCAACGTCAACGGGTGGGAGCTCTGGAACGAGCCCGACTGGACCTGGGACACCGCCAAGGCCGGTCCCTTCAACGACGGCTTCGCGCGGATCGCGAAGATCGTGAGGGCCAAGGACGCCGTCACCCCGATCGTCGGACCGAGCTTCAGCAAGTACGACCACGACCTCATGCTCAGCTTCATGACCGCGCAGAAGGCCAGCGGCACCGTCCCCGACGTCGCCTCGTGGCACGAGCTCGACGACGGCGGCTGGAACTCCGTGGCGGCCCACGTGGCCGACTACCGCGCCATCGAGAAGCAGCTGGGCATCTCCCCCCGGCCCATCTCCATCAACGAGTACGGCTCTCCCAACCAGGTCGACGACCCGTCCGTGGCCGTCCACCTGGTGGCCGCGTTCGAGCGCAGCGGCGTCCGTGACGCCGAGCGCGCCTACTGGTACGAGTCCGGGACCATCGGCGGCCTGATCTGGAACGACAAGCCCACCGGCAGCTACTGGGTCTACAAGTGGCTCGCCGACCAGAGCGGCAACGTCGTCAAGACCACTCCCTCAGGAGACTTCGACGGCGTCGCTTCTTACGACGCCGTCCGCAAGACCGTGAACGTGGTGGCCGGTGGCGTGTACGGCACCAACAACGTCAAGATCAACGGCCTGGCGCCGCTGGGCTCCCAGGTGCAGGTGACCGTGAACTACACGCCCAAGTCCGGGCGCAAGAGCAACGTCGACGCACCCACGCAGGTCTCGTCGTCCACGTACACGGTGACCAACGGGTCCATCACGGTGCCGATCAAGGACCAGGACTACCTCGGCGCCTACCAGGTGCTCGTGACCCCGGTCGGCGGTGCGGTGAGCACGCAGACGTACGAGGCGGAGAACGCCACCGTGGTCAACGCCGAGCGCCTCACCTCGGCCAGCGCCTCCAACGGCGGCTACGTCGGCCGCATCGACGGCACCGGGGACGCCCGCAAGGACAGCTTCGTCGACTTCGTCGTCAACGTGCCCACCGCCGGGAAGTACACGATGGGCGTCCGCTACGCCAACGGCGGCACCTCCACCGCGACGCAGGGCCTGGCCTACAACGGCAGCGCCTTCTCGACGATCTCCTACCCGCCCACCGGCTCGTGGGGCACCTTCACCACGAACGCCACGGCGAGCGCCGGTCTGGACCTCAAGGCCGGCTACAACGTCATCCGCCTGGCCAAGGGCTCGCCGAACTTCGCGGGCGGCAGCGGCTACGCCGAGCTCGACAGCATCACGCTCACCAAGAGCTGACCCCCTGACGGCGACGGCCGAGGCCACCCCCGGGGTGACCTCGGCCGTCGGCGCGTCTCAGCAGGGGGTGAGAGCGGCTGCCGCGGGGCCGACCACGGTGGGGCCACCCAGGACGACGACGCGCTGCGCGTGCAGCCGGCGGATCTCCGCCAGCGTGGCGGCCGGCACGCAGTCCTTGGTGGTGAGGAGCAGCGGCACGCCGCTGGGCCCGGCCACGGCGGCGCCCGCCAGCCCGTCGGGGAAGCTCGTGCCGCTGGCGAGCATCACCGCGGAGAGGGTCTCGGTGCCGTCGGCGGCCTTCGTCGACGGGCTGCCGTCCACGTGCACCTGGGCGCTGGCCCTCGCCGCGGTCTCGTACCGGTCAGCGCCGTAGGTGCGCGTCACGGAGGTGCCGGGGAGCAGCGCCTTGATCTGGCCCACCACCGCATCGGAGACGGTGCCGGGCCCGCCGAGCACGACCACGCTGCTGGGGGCGAGGGTCTTGATGTCGGCCGCCAGCGACGACGGCAGGCGCGCGGGGTCGGTGAGCACGAGCGCCCCGCCGACCGAGCCGGCAGCGGCGCCCCCGCCCAGGGCGTCGGCGAAGCCCGTGCCGGAGGCCACGTACAGGGGCTTGCCGGGGTCGGCCAGCACGCTGGCGGCGTAGCCGGCGGTGTCGTACCTGTCGTTGCCGTCGAAGCGCTTGACCTCGGCGAGGTCGCTGAGCTGGGCGCTGATCCTGTCGCTGACGGACCTGTCGCCTCCGAGCACGTACACCTGCTCCACCTTGAGGCGGTGCAGCTCGGTGCGCACGGACGCGGGCAGCTGCCCGTCGGCGGGCACCAGCAGCAGCGGCGCGCCGTACTGCGCGGCGAGCGCGCTGGCGGCCAGCGCGTCGGGCCAGCTGGCGGCGGAGGCCACGAAGGCGGCGTAGGCGCCGTCGGCGTCGCTGAAGACGGCCTGGCTGACGGCGATGGCGGTGCCGATGCGGTCGTCACCGGCGAGGCGCTGGACCTCCGGCGCACCCGCCGTCGCCGTCGCCGTCGTGGTGGTGGTGTCCGCGCTGGCGGCGCCGGCGGTCCCCAGCACGGTCGAGGCGAGGAGGGCAGCGCCCATCGCCGCGACCCTCACACCGGTGGTTCGCACAGCCCGTCCTCCTGACGTGGTGCTGGGGTGGCGCCTGGTCGACGCGGTCCCAGCCCGGGCGGGACCACCCAGGTGGACCTCCCCTCGACCGTGGCACACCGACGGCCCCGCGCTGCGGCGCCACGCCGCAGCGGTCGGCGACATCGCTGCGAGGTCCTGCGGGCACTTGCGGCGAACCCCCTTGGGCGGCGCGTCCGCGGCGCTAGGTTGCGGTGTGACGTGGCCCCCCAGCGCCGGACGGGTCGCCGTCGTCGTCCCCTGCTTCAACGAGGCGGCGGCCGTGGGCGCGGTCGTCGACGACCTGCGCGCAGCCCTCCCGGACGCCACCGTCTACGTCTACGACAACGCCAGCACCGACGGCACCGCCGCCGTCGCCGCCGCACGCGGCGCGGTGGTGCGCCGCGAGCCGGCGCCGGGGAAGGGCAACGTGGTGCGGCGGGCGTTCGCCGACGTCGAGGCGGACGTGTACGTGCTCGTCGACGGGGACGACACCTACGACGCCCGCGCCGTGGCCGACCTCGTCGAGGTGCTGCTGTCGGGTCCGTTCGACCACGTGGTGGGTGCGCGCCGCGCCCGCTCCGGCACCGCCTACCGCCCGGGGCACGCCGCCGGCAACCGCGGGCTCAACCGGCTCGTGGGGCTGCTGTTCGGCACGGACACCACCGACATGCTCAGCGGCTACCGCGTCATGTCGCGGCGCTTCGTCAAGACGTTCCCGGCGCGCAGCCGCGGCTTCGAGGTGGAGACCGAGATCACCGTGCACGCCTCGACGATGCGCGTGCCGCAGGTGGAGGTGCCGGTGGGCTTCCGGGACCGCCCGGCGGGCAGCGAGAGCAAGCTGCGCACGGTCCGGGACGGGCTGCGCATCCTCGGCTGGGTGGTGCGCCTGGCGCACGCCGAGCGTCCGCTCGTGCTGCACGCGCCGCTCGCGGCCGCCGTGGTGGTGGCCGCGCTGGTGGTCGGGTCCCCGCTGGCGGCGGCCCTGCTCGGTGGCGTCGCGGTGGCCTCGGGTCTCGTGCTCGACGGGGTGCGCCGCGGCCGGCAGGAGGCCCTGCGGCTGGCCTACCTGCAGCTGCCCGCGCCCGGCGGCGCCCCGGCGCTGGCCCTGCGCAGGCACCGCGGCGCCACCGTCCCCGCGGCGAGCACGACGGGCCCGACCTCCGCGCCGCGCCCGCGCGTCCCCGCTCGCCGCTGATGGCCGCGCCCGACCGGGCGCCTGCCACGGGCGCGGCCGGCGCGGTGGGCGCGCGGCGAGCGGCGCGCGCCGGCAGGCACCCCGACGGGCACGCCCACCGCCGCGGCACCGGCGGCCTGCCACCGGGCGCGGTGCGGTCGGTGGGGCGCTTCGCCGTCGAGGGCCTGGTGGCGCTCCTGCTGCTGCAGGTGGTGCTGCTCGCCGGCCTCATCGGCGCGCAGGCGGTGCCGAACGCGCCGATCATCCGCCACCTGGCCGAAGCCGTGGCCGACGGCGACTACGGCCCCTCCTACCTGCCCGACGGCATGGGGGGTCGCGCCGACAGGTTCACCGAGTGCGTGGAGCTCGGCTACGGCGTCAGCTCCCCCGACGACCCCCGCAGCCTGTGGTTCCGCGCCACCGGAGGGCCGCGCCTGGAGTCGTGCGGGGAGGGCGCCGCCCAGGTCAGGGCGATGGCGGCGGGCGTGCAGGTGCTGCCACCGGCCACCTACTACCGCTACTGGAACGGGTACGCCCTCGTCACCCGTCCGGTGCTCGCCACCCTCGGCGTCCCCGGCGCCCGGATGGTCTCCGGCGCGCTGCTGGCCGCTGCTGGCCTGGCGGCGTGGGCGGCCCTGCGCCGCCGCGCCGGCGCCGCCGCGGCGTGCGCGCTGGTGCTGCCGGTGGCGGTGTCCACCAACGCCCTCGCCATGCCGGCGCTGGCCTTCACCCACGCGCTCGCGCTGGCGTCCATCGCCGCCGGAGTGGCCCTCACCGCGGTGGCCACCGGCTCCGAGCGCCTGCGCGGCTGGCGCGGTGCGGCGGTGGGCGCCGGCGGGGCGGGCGCTCTGCTCGCCTACACCGACCTGCTCACCACACCGGCGATGTCGTGGTGCCTGTGCGCCGCGGCGGCCGGCGCGGTCGCCCGGGGCACCGCGCGCAACCGCACCGGCGGGGAGGACCGGGACGACGACGCCCCCCTCCCGCTGCGCGGCTCCTCCCCGGCGGCACGGACGTCCACGCCGACGGCAGTGGGGGCGCCAGCCCTGAGGCCGGTGCTGGTGTCCGTGCTCGCCGCGGGCGCGGCCTGGCCCGTCGCCTACGGCGTGACGTGGGTGTCGCGGTGGCTCGTCGCCGCCGCCGTCCAGGGCCCGGGCGTCTTCACCGCCGTCCGCGACAAGTCCGCCGAGCGCCTCGACGGTGCCAGCAGCGCCGTCGACCCGTCGTTCGGCGCCCCGACCGCCGCCAACGTCGAGCGCTGGCTCGGCACCGCGCCGACCGCCTGGACGGTCCTCGCGGTGGCCGCCGTCGTCGTCCTGGTCTGCCTGGTGGTGGCGGTGCTGCGCGGCGGAGCCGGGCGGCTGCTGGTCGCGGCGGTCCTCGCCGCGCCGGCGCTCGTGGTGCCCGCCTGGTACGAGGTGCTGAGCAACCACTCCCAGGTGCACGCGTTCTTCACCTACCGCAGCCTCCCCGCGGCCGTCGGCGTGGTCGTCGCCGCGTGCCTCCTGGCCGCCGCTCCCGGAGGAGGCGGAGCAGGTGCCCGTGTGAACAGTGCGTGACACCGGGCGGGTCCGGGAACAAGCCCGACGCCGGCTGGGCTCTGGCTGGGTGGCAGCAGCGGGTCCCGGCTCGCGCGCCACCGCACTGCCCCGGTCACCGGAAGGACCACGATGACGCTGCGCGAGGACCGCTCCGCGCCCACGACCGCCCCCGCCGCGCCCGGTGGAGCGACGACGACGAGCGCGCCCCCCACCCAGCGCAGCCTGCTCGGCACGGTGCTCGTCCTCGGCGCGTTCGTGGCCATCGGCCCGCTGACCATCGACATGTACCTGCCCGCGCTGCCGACCATCACCGCGGAGCTGCAGACCACCGAGGCGGCGGTGCAGCTGACGCTGACCGGCACGCTCGTGGGCCTGGCCCTCGGCCAGCTGGTCCTCGGGCCGCTCTCAGACGCCCTGGGCCGCAAGGGCCCGCTGCTCGCCGGCACGGCGCTGCACGTGGTCAGCTCGGTGCTCATCCTCTTCGCCCCCGACATCGCCACCCTCGGGGTGCTGCGGGTGCTGCAGGGCGTCGGCACGTCCGCGGGCGCGGTCATCGCCCTGGCCGTGGTCCGCGACAGCCTGTCCGGGCGCGCCGCCGCCACGATGCTGTCCCGCCTGTTCCTCGTCATCGGGGCGGCGCCGGTGCTCGCGCCGACCATCGGCGGCCTGGTGCTGGGCGTCACGTCCTGGCGCGGGGTGTTCGCCGTGCTGGCCGTGTACGGCGTCGCGCTGCTGGTGCTGGGCTCGCTGGCGCTGCGCGAGACGCTTCCCCGCGAGCGCCGCCAGCCGCTGCGGGTCCGGTCGACGGTGAGGACGTTCGGGGCGCTCCTGCACGACCGGGCCTACCTGGGCCTGGTCGGGGTGGCGGGCCTGACGATGGCGAGCCTGTTCAGCTACGTGTCGGGCGCGTCGTTCGTCTACCAGGAGCAGTTCGGGCTGGACCAGCAGCAGTTCGCCTTCCTGTTCGGCGCGGGGGCGGTCTGGCTGATCGGCGCCACGCAGCTCAACCCGGTGTTCCTGCGCCGCTTCGAGCCGGCGCAGGTGCTGCTGGGCGGCAACCTGGCCGCGCTCGGCGCCGCCGTCGTGCTGGTCCTGCTGGCCACCTCGGGGCTCGGGGGCATCTGGGGCGTGGCGCTGCCGCTGTGGGCGGTGCTGTTCGCCGGGGGCCTGGCGCTGCCCAACGCGCCGGCGCTGGCGCTGTCGCGCCACGGCGAGGCCGCCGGCTCGGCCGCGGCGCTGCTGGGGGCGGTGCAGTTCGGGGTCGGGGCGCTCGTCTCCCCGCTGGTGGGGGTGCTCGGCAACGACGCGACCGCCATGGCGGTGGTCATCCTCGGCTCCGCGCTCGCCGCGACGGCGGTGCTGCTGGTCGTGGTGCGCCCGTGGCGGCTCGACCCGGTGGACGCGGAGGCCGTCGAGATGGGCCACGCCGCCCACTGACCCCCGCCCGCTTCGCCGTGGCGGAGAACAGGGTCAGGAACTGCCCTCCTGTGACCCTGTTCTCCACCACGGCGGCCGCGGAACCGGCTACAGGTAGCCTGCGGTCCCGCCGTCGTCGAGCTGCGTCGGCACCACCTGCCGGCCGGTGACGCCGTGCACGACGAGCCGCAGCCAGTGGTCGCGCTCCCCCGGCGCCCACGGCTGCACCCCGCTCTCGAGGGTGCGGCGGACCACGTCGGCGGTGTGGTCCTCTCCGACCTCCTCGGCGAGCGCCCGCACCAGCACGCTCCACCCGCCGTGGCCGCGCTCGTCGAGCTCGTCCACCTGGAACGTGACGTTGGCGTGCTGGGCGGCGGCGTGGACCTCTCCCCCACCGGTCCGCACCACGAGGTTGCCGTGGTCGACGGCGTAGTTCAGCGGCACCACCACCGGGTACCCGCTCACCACCACGCCGATCCTTCCCACCGAACGGGCGCCGAGCAGCGCCCAGCACTCCGCGGCGGCGAGCACCCGCGGTCCCTCGGCCTGCGCGCCGCTCCCGGCGCCCGTCGTCGCGTCCCCCGCCATGCAGACATCGTGCTCGCCCTCGGTCGGCGGGGCATCCGCACGGCGCTGGCCCCCGCAAGCCCGCTGCAAGCGGCGCGGACCACCGTGGCCGGAGGCGGGGCAGGTGCTCCGCCGGATCCGACGGCCCCGGAGGTCACTTATGACGACGACGAAGCCCGCTGTCCAGCCCGCGCAGGCGCAGCCCGGACGCGGCGGCGGCCGGAGCCGTCGTCGTCGTCCTCAGCGGGCGGCCAGCACGTGGGAGTCGCGCAGCGACGCGCGCTCGCTCGACCCGGACGCCACGACCGGCCCGGTGTCGGGGGTGCTGGGGCTTCTGGTCGGTGTGCTTGAGGTGCTCGGGGCCCTGTTCAGCTGGACGGGCGGCTCGGACGGTTGACCGGCTGACGGGCTCAGCCGGCGCCGGGGGCGGCGGCGTCCGCGGGGCGGCGCCGGCGCGCGGCGCGGGCGCGGTCGGCCAGGGTGGTGCCCAGCGTGGTGCCAGCGGCCAGCCCGATGCCGATCATGGCGGCCCGCAGCAGCAGCCCGCCACCCGTGCCGGGAGGAGCGCCGCTGATCATCGCGAACAGCCCCTGGTAGATGGTCAGGCCCGGCAGCAGCGGCACGATCGCGCAGGTCGCGGTGACCGCGGCGGGGACGCGGGTGCGCAGCGCCAGCGACTCCGCCCCGTACCCGACCACGAGCGCGGCCAGCGCCGCGCCCACCGCCGCCGCAGCCCCCGCCCCGACGAGCAGCGCCGAGACCACGTAGCCGAGCGCGCCCCACGCCGCCGCCTGGGCGGCGGCGCGCGGTCCGGCGAACGACGACGCCGCCCACGCACCCGACGCCGCGGCCGCGGCCACCACCTGCACCGCGAGCGGCCACGGGGCGGCGGAGGTGTCGGAGATGACCAGCTGCACGCCCAGGCGGTTGGCCACGTCGAGCACCCCGCCGATGCCGACCACCAGGCCGAGCGTCAGCAGCAGCACCTCGAGCAGGCGGCCGCTGGCGGTGACGAGGAAGCCGTTGATGGCGTCGTCGGCGGCGCCCACCAGCGACAGCCCCGCCAGCAGCGCGATGATCCCGGAGGCCACCACCAGCGACGGTGGCAGCGCCTGCAGCTCCACCGGCAGGCCGGGCAGCGCCAGCAGCGCCACCGCCACGGTGGTGGCCATCGCGGCGCCCGCCGCCTGCAGGAAGAACGACGGCAGCCCCCAGCTGCCCAGGCGGCGCAGCACGAGGTCGACGGCGGCGGTGGTGGCGGCCGAGAGCAGCACCACGGGCACGCCACCGCCGAGCAGCACCGCCACGCTCGCGGCCATCAGCGCCAGCGACGCGGTGACCAGCGCGGGACGGTAGCGGTGCGGGGCGCCGAGCACCTCGTCGAGGCGGGCGTGCACGCGCTCCAGGCGCTGGTGCACCGCCTCGCGGGCGTCGGGGTCGTCCGCAGCGTCTCCCACCGGCGTACCGGGGTCTGCCTGCACGTCGTGCGCGAGGGCCGCCAGCCGGGACAGGCGGTGGTAGTCGGCGGCGCGGCTCTGCACCACCCGCAGCACGCTGACGGTGCCGGCGTCGGCGCCGTCGTGGGCCACGAGGATGGCGGTGAAGGTGATGTCCACCTGGCACTCGAGCCCGAACGCGGCGCAGGTGCGGCGGATCACCTCCACGGAGGCGGAGGCCGTGGCGCCGAGGGAGAGCATCGCCTCCCCGAAACGCACGGACACCTCGAGGACCTCGCGCACCTGCTGCTCGACGAGCCGGGCCCGCTGGGCCCGCCGTCCGACCGGGCTGACGGGGGCGCTGCCGCTCATCTGCTCGCCGAGGCGCGCCAGCAGCTGCCGGCGGCGACCGCGGGGGTCCGCAGGAGGCGGGTCGGCGGCGTGGGAGCCGCGCGCGACCGGCGCCGCGCGGCCACCTCGGCGCTCGACCGGGCGGGAGGTCACCCGGCGACGCTAGGGGCCGGGGAGCGCCCCGCGCACCCCGGCCCGCCGTGGCACGGGGAGGGTCCGCCGGAAGCGCGGGGCCCCGGCTCAGTCTCGCTGGTCCGGAGCGTCCGACGCGGCGCGGGTGCCGCGCGGCGGGCGCGGCGCACGGCGGCGCGTCCACCGGGGAGTGCCCCAGCCGCCCTCGTTGGGCCCCTCGACCTCCAGGCCGTAGTGGTCGCCGATCTGCGCCAGCAGCTGGCCGCGCTGCGCCCTGTCGTACAGGCGCCGCTCGCGGCGGAAGGCGATGACGGTGGCCCAGCACATGAGCAGCATCACCACGCTGAACGGCAGCGCCACCATGATCGCCGCGCTCTGCAGCGCGGTCAGCCCGTCCGAGCCGCCCGCGACCAGCAGCGCGCTCGCGAGGACGGCGGTGGCCAGGGTGAAGAACACGCGCACCCAGCGCGCCGGCTCGGCCGACCCGCCGGTGGCGATCATGCCCATGACCAGCGCGCCGGAGTCGGCGGAGGTGACGAAGAAGACGACGATGAGCAGGATCGCGCCCACCACGAGCACCGGGGCGCCCGGCAGGGCCTCGAAGAGCTGGAAGAGCGCACCCTGCAGGTCCACGGTCCCCTCGGGCGTGAGCATCGACCCGGGCTCTCGCAGCTCGCGGACCACCGCGGTGCCGCCGATGACGGAGAACCAGGCGACCGTCAGCAGCGTGGGGACCAGCAGCACGCCCAGGACGAACTCGCGGACGGTACGGCCTCGGCTGACGCGGGCGATGAAGACGCCCACGAAGGGCGCCCACGACATCCACCAGCCCCAGTAGAAGGAGGTCCAGCCGCCCTGGAAGGCCTCCCCCTCGGGGCCCTGGAGCGCGCTGACGCTGAAGGCCAGCCCGACGAAGCCCTGGAGGTAGGCGCCCAGGGACTGCACCATCTCGCGGAGCACGGTCACGGTGGGACCTGCGAAGAGGACGAACACCAGCAGCGCGGCGGCGAGCAGCAGGTTGGCGGTGGAGAGCCACTTCATGCCCTTGGTGACCCCGGACAGCACCGAGGCGAGCACGAAGACGGTGATCACGGCGATGATGCCGACGTTGGCCCAGGCCCCGAGCTCCGGCAGCCCCACGACCTCCAGACCGCTGCCGATCTGCAGCACGCCCAGGCCGAGGGAGGTGGCCACGCCGAACACGGTGCCGATCAGCGCGAGGGCGTCGATGGCGTTGCCCCAGCCCCCGTGGATCCGACGGCCGAGGAGCGGCTCCAGCGCGTAGCGCAGCGAGATCGGCCGGCCGCGTCGGTGGATGGCGTACGCCAGCGCCAGGCCGACCACCACGTAGATGGCCCAGGCGTGCAGGCCCCAGTGCAGGTAGGTCTGGGAGAGGGCGGCCAGGGCCTGCTGCGGACCGGTGGTGGCCGTGCTGCCCGGCGGCGGGTCGACGTAGTGGCTGAGGGGCTCGCTGGCGCCGTAGAAGACCAGCCCGATGCCCATGCCGGCGGCGAAGAGCAGGGCGAACCACGCGAGGGCCGAGAACTCGGGCTCCTCCTCGTCGCGCCCCAGCTTGATGTCGCCGAAGCGGCTGAAGCCCATGGCCAGCGCGAACGCCACGAAGAAGGCGGCGATGAGCACGTAGTACCAGCTGAAGGTGGCGACGACGGCGGAGGAGGCGGCGCCGAAGAAGGTGTTCGCGCTGTCGGGGAGGACCATCGCGAAGACGCTCAGCCCCACGACGACGGCGGCCGCCGGCCAGAAGACCCACCGGACGACGCGCTTCCCGGAGAGGTCGCGTCCTACCGCCGGGGGCGGTGCGGGAGGCGTGCTCGGTGGGCTGTCCTGCGCGGTGCCGGGAGCTTCGATCACCCGGCGACGCTAGCCGCCAGGGCCCTGCGCCGCCGGTCGGTCGCCACCCGCCTGGGAGGTCACCCGTCTGTGACCAGGCACGATGCGGCGGTCATCGTTGCAGGACCGCAACCTCCCCGCCGTCACCGAGCAGGTCGAGGCAGACCGCGGTGGCGTCCTCCTGGGGCTCGGGGTCGTGGGACGCGGGCGCCAGGGCCAGCCGCCGGACCACCTCGTGGGGGGCGGCTGCGGCGGTCTCCAGCAGCAGGCCCTCCACCGCAGACGCGTCCTCGGCGGTCCCGCCCCCGGCAGCGGTCCGGCGGCCTGCGCCGTCCCCGACCAGCACCAGGCGGTCACCCTCCCGGAGGTCGAGGGGATGCTCGACGTACTGGGCGCCGCCCGTGCCACCCGCCGCCTCGTGCACCGCGAGCGGCAGCTCCTCGACCACACCGTCCCGGAGCCGGTGCGCGGTGAAGAGCTCGGTGGCCAGCACCACCGCGGAGCCCCCGTCCCTCGCGACGCGCACGAGCACCAGGTCGACGGCCGCCGCGCCGCCGAAGGCGTCGAAGACCGCCTCGTCGGCCAGGGACGCCGCGCGGGAGAGGTCCCGTCCGAGCCCGCGCGCGTGGCGCAGCGCCGCGAGCGCCACCGCCGCGGCCAGCGGCGCGGTGCGCCGGCCCGAGCGGCAGTCCAGCAGCACGGCGTCGACGGCGCCGGCGTCGGCCCCGGTGGCGACGACGTCGAGGTCGTGCGCGTCGGTGCAGACCGACCACGCCGGCTGCAGCTGCGCTGCCGCCACCACGGCCGGCGTCGCCAGGCGGCTGGGCCCGAGCTGGCGGTCCTGCACCTCGGCCGAGACGGTCCACTCGTGGTCGCGACGGCTCTGCTCCAGGCGGCGGTCGCCCGCGCTGGCCGCCGGGAGCAGCAGGGCCACCGCGTCCGCGCACACCCGCACCGCGTCGAGCAGGGCGGCGTCCTCACCGTCCTCGCCGTCTCCGCCGTCGGCCCTCTGGGCGCCGTCCGCCCCGCCCGGGCGGCCGGGCAGCACCGCGGTGAGGACGCCGACCACCTCCCGCCGCCCGAGGACCGGCGCGTGCGCGAGGCGACGCCGCCCGTCGTGCTCCAGCAGCGGGGTGCTGCCGCGCAGCGCCTCCGCCGCGCGGGAGCCGCTGTCGACAGGCACGGGTGCCGTGGGCAGCCCGTCGAGGGGGCCGGTCCCGGCGGGCGGGGCCGGCAGCAGCTCGGAGCCGGAGCGGCTGAGCAGCAGCAGCTGCGCTGCCCTCGCCCCCAGGGCGGCCGCGGCGGCCGCACACAGCGCCGCGAGCGCCCGGTGGGGCTCGGCGGCGTGCACCGCCTCGAGCATCGCCGAGCGCAGCGCAGCGGGCGCGACGGGTCCACCCGCACCGCCCGGCAGCACGGCCGGCACGGCCGGCACGGCCGGGTCGCTCCTCAGCAGGCCGACCAGCGCCGCCCGGTGCTCGGGCGGCCACGCCTGCAGGGCGCCGGCGACGGCGTCGGAGCGCCGCTGCACCCACTCCTGCGCCGTCGACCTGCCGCGGCGCGTGAGCCGCAGCAGCACCTCCCGGCGGTCATCCGGGGCCTCGACGCGCTCCAGCAGGCCCAGGGCGGAGAGGCGGTCGGCCGTGCGCGAGGCGGTCGAGACCGACGAGCGCGTGGCCGCGGCGACGGTGGAGACGCTGCTCGGCCCCTGCTCGTGCAGCACGGCCACCACGCGCAGCTGGGGCGGGGTCAGACCTGCGTCGAGCTCGGCTGCGGCGGCGGTGACGAGGTCGACGACCCGGCCCGCGGCAGCCCCGAGGATCCGCTCGTCGTCGTCGTCCACCACCGCACTGTGCCATCCCGGCCTGCGCGGATGACGCCCTGCTGACGGCCGGCTGGCAGCCCTCGACCTCGAGTTGCGGAGACCTTTGCACATCGCAAAAGTTGCCCTGCTGCACCGAACGGCTCCAGAGACGCGGGCCGCCCGACCACCGAGGGGCAGACCGTGCTCACCTCCGCCGAGTTCACCGCCACCACCACCTACACCGCCGCCCAGTACCACCTGGTGCTGTACGGCTTCGTCGTCGCGCTCTTCGCGCTCTTCGCCACCGGGCTCTACGGGGCCAGCACGCGCAACGAGGTGGCGCGCCAGTACCGCGGTGCCGCCGTCGCGAGCACGGCCATCTGCTGGGTGGCCTCGCTGGCCTACCTCGCGCTGCTGCTGGAGTGGGTGCTGGGCTTCACCGCCTCGGCTGACGGCTCCACCTACACGCCCGACCCCGGCACCGTGGTCACCGAACTGCGGTACATGGACTGGTCGGTCACCGTGCCGATGCTCGTGTGCGAGCTCCTGGCGGTCGCCGTCCTCACGCGGGCGCAGGCCCTGCGCTGGCGGACCGTCGGCATCGCCTCGGCGTTCCTCATGATCGCCACCGGCTACCTCGGTGTGGTCTACGGCGCCGGCGGCGGGAGCACCACCGCGGCGCTGTGGGTCTGGGGCGCCATCAGCACCGTCTTCTTCGTGGTGCTCTACGTCGTCGCCTGGCAGGCGTACCGCGCCACGGCCCCGGCCGTCGGCGACGAGGCCCGCACCAGCTACCGCAACGCGCTCGTGCTCCTCTTCAGCGTCTTCGGCGCCTACCCGCTGGCCTACCTGGTCCCGGTGTGGGCCAGCTCGAACCCGGGCGCCTGGGGCACCACCGAGCAGCTGGTCTTCACCTTCGCCGACATCGCCGCCAAGGCCGGCTTCGGCGTGCTGATCCACAAGGTCGCCAAGCTGCGCACCGCCGAGGACGCCCGCCGAGCTGGCGGCGGCGCCGACGAGGCCGTCGCCTCGACCGCCCCGGACTCCGTGGCCGGGGTCGTGTGGATCTCCGGTGAGCTCGTCTCCACGCCGCGACTGGTCTCCGCCGAGGCGCCCGTCGGCGCCGGCGCCGGCGCTCCGTCCGCGAACGGCCACCGCCAGACCCGCCGATGACCACCAGGACGGCGACCGCCAGCGCCGCGCCGCTCACGCACGCGCCCGCGGTCTCCCAGGTGCTGCCGCGCGCGGCGAGGTGGCGGGTCGCCGTCCTGCACGTCCCGTGGGCGGCCGCGGCGGGCTGCACGCTCGTCGCAGCCGCTGCGACGCCGCCCGGCCGGCTGCTCCCCCAGCTGGCGGGTCCGGGCCTGTCGGCCGGCCCGGCGCTCGCCCCGCTGCTGGTGGTGAGCCTGCTGGTGGGACTGCCCCACGGCGCCGTCGACCTGGTGCGCCCCGAGACCGGGGCCACCGGGTCCCGCGGTCGTCGCGCCGCGGCCGCCGCGGTCTACCTGCTCACCGCCGCGGCGGCGTTCACCGCCTGGCTGGTGGCGCCGCTGCCCGTCCTGCTGGGGCTGCTGGCGCTGGCGGTCGTGCACTTCGGCACCGCCGACGCGGTCACCGCCAGGTGGACGGGCTCCGCCACCCCCGGCCCCGGCCGCGTGCTGCGGGCGGTCCGGGTGGTGGCGCTGGGCGGTCCACCCGTCGTCCTCACCCTCGGGCTGCACGGCGGTGCGGTGTCCGCCGTCCTCGACGGGCTGTCGGGGGGCCGCGGCGCGGCCGTGGCCTCCGTGGCGCGCGCGGCGGTGCCCGTGGTGCTCGCGGCCGCGGCCGCGGTGGTGGTGGCCGCTGCGCTGCAGCGCCGACCTGCCGCGGCGCTGGAGCCGCTGCTGCTCGTGGCGCTGTGCGCCGTGGTCACGCCCCTGCTGGCCTTCGCCGTCTACTTCGGCCTGTGGCACTCCTGGCGCCAGGTGGCGCGGATGGTGGCCTCCGACGCCGCGCACGACCACCTCGGCACCCGCGCGGCGCTGCGCGGCTTCGTGCGGCAGGCGGCGCTGCCCACCGCGGTGTCGGTGGTCGGCCTGGTGGCGCTCGTGACCCTCGGCGGAGCGCAAGTGCTGGTCACGGGCCTGGCCGCGGTGCTGTGCCTGACGGTGCCGCACGCCGTGGCCGTGGCCCGCGCCGACGCCCGCGTGGTGGTGGCACCACCTCCCCCTCACGGGGTGGTGAGGACGTCCGCCTGAGCGAGCGCGTCCCACTTCAGCTGCGACGCCACCGGAGGCGCCGCAGGACCGCGGCGAAGGCCAGGGCTCGTCGGTCCGCGCCAGCAGGCTGCGGCACCCGCCCCGTGGTGAACCCGAACGCCACACCGGTGCCCGGGTCGGCGAACCCGAGAGCACCGCCCGCTCCGTCGTGCCCGAAGGCCTCGGCGGTCCCGAAGTCGTGGCGCGGCGAAGGCTTCTGGAAGAGGACGGCGAAGCGGGTCTCCACCCCCAGCACCAGGTCCGTGCCGGCCGTGCGCAGGCGCGCGACCTCGGCGGTGGTGTCAGCGCTCAACAGCGCCGCCCGGCCGTCCACGCCGGTCGCCCGGGCGTAGACCTGGCTCAGTCCCAGAGCGGAACCGGCCCCGGAGACGGAGGCGACACCGGCGTCCAGCAGCGCCCGCGAGGCCACCCACGCGTTCCCCGGGCCGATGGCGTCGAGCTGACCGGTCGCGAGGTCCGTCAGGCTCCCCGGAGACGGGCCCGGTCCTCCCCCGCCTCCGGGCACCTCGACGGGGTGCAGCCGGGGGAGCTGCTCCGCCGGCAGTCGCAGCCAGAAGTCGATGTCGGTGGGGGCCCGCACGCGCTGCTCGTGGTGCTCCACGACGGACAGCCCGCTCAGCCGGTGGACCAGCTCGTCGACCAGGGGGCCGACGGTCAGGGCGTGGTACCCGTGTCCGGCGCCCGCCGCCCAGGCGGGGCTCTGAGCGGCGAGGTCCGCAGCGACCGCTCCGCTGCGTCCCCAGTCGTCCAGGGACGGGCGGCCGCGGGCCGCGAGCAGTCCGACCTGGTGGGAGGCCAGCTGGGCGACCGTCACCCGCTCCTTGCCGCCGGCGGCGAACTCGGGCCACCAGCGGGAGACGGCGTCGTCGGCGCTCGCGCCGCTGTCCTGCAGGGCGAGGGCCAGCGAGACGCCGGCGACGCCCTTGGTGGCGGAGGCCTGCAGGTGCAGGGCGCGGTGGTCCGGGTCGTCGTACCCCGCGCCGGCCGCGAGGTCCGCCAGCAGGCCGCCGTCGGCGTGGACGGCCAGCTGGAAGGGCCAGCCCGGGTCCTGCGCGACGAAGGAGGTGGCGAGGTCGGCCAGCTCGCCGTAGCCGTCCGCCAGGGCGTGGACCCGCAGGGCGCTCACTTCACGGCACCCCCGGTGACGCCTGCGGCGATGTAGCGCTGCGCCACCACGAGGAGCGCGGCGGCCGGGATGCTGGCGATGGTCGCCGTGGCCATGAGGGCCGCCCAGCTCTGCGTGTGGGCGCCGATGAAGGTGTACATGCTCAGGGTGATGGGCACGACCTGCTGACCCGTCGTGAGCGTCAGGGCGAAGAGGAAGTCGCTCCACGCGAAGAGGAACGCGAACACGGCCGCGGTCACGAGGGAGTTGCGGCTCAGCGGCAGCACGATCGACCGGAAGACGCGCCACTCGCTGGCACCGTCGATCTTGGCGGCCTCGATGAGGGACGCCGGGATGTTGGTCATGAACGAGCGCATGAGCAGGATGCAGAACGGCACCCCCAGGGACGCGTCGGCCAGCACCAGCCCGACGTAGGAGTCGATGAGACCGAGGTCGTTGTAGAGGGAGTACAGGCCGTTGGCGATGACGATGCCGGGGATCATCTGCGTGATCACGAGCAGCGTCAGCAGGACCGCGCCCCCCGGCAGCGGGAGGGCGGCCCGTGAGAGGCCGTAGGCGGCGGGCGCCGCCACGGCCAGGCAGACCACCACCGCCCCCACGGCGACCACCAGGCTGGTGCCGAGGTTGCCCAGCTGGGAGCTGATCGCCTCGCGGTAGCCGCCCAGGTCCACCTGGAGCGGGAACCACTGGGTGCTCAGCAGGTTCTCGCTGCCCTGCAGGGACGTGTTGACCATCCAGTACACCGGGAAGAGCAGCACCCCGACGACGACGACGCCGAACGCGGTGCGCAGCGCCGACAGCGCTCTTCGCCGGGTGGCCCGCGGACGGGGCGTCGCTGGGGCGCGACCAGCAGCCGGGGCGGAGGTGGGCGCGGGTGCGGTGGGTGTGGTCACGGTCAGCCTGCCAGGTCGTTCGCTCTGCGGTTCGCCCGCAGCTGGAGGGCGGCCACCAGCAGCGTGACGACGATGAGGATGTTGCTCAGGGCGGCTCCGGTGCCGAACTGGAAGTCGCGGAACGAGAGCTGGTACGCCTGCGTGGCGTAGGTGTCCGACGCTCCAGCGGGGCCGCCGCCGGTCAGCGCGAGGACGATGTCGAGCACGCGGACCGTGTAGATGAAGCCGAGCATCAGCACGATGACCACCACGGGCCGCAGCAGGGGCCAGGTGATGCTGCGGAAGGCGCGGAGGCCGGTGGCGCCGTCCAGGGAGGCCGCCTCGTACAGGTCCCGCGGGATCTCCTGCAGCCCTCCGTAGAGGATCACCATGACGAACGGGATGCCCACCCAGACGTTGACGATGATCACGGAGTACAGCGCCACGGCGGGGTCGGTCAGCCAGGGCACCGCCCCCAGCCCCACCAGCCCGAGCAGCTCGTTGAGCACCCCCGAGGTGCCCTCCATCATCCGCCGCCACACGGCGGAGGAGATGATCAGCGGCAGCAGCCACGGCAGCAGCACGAGGGAGCGCAGCACCGAGTTCAACCGGAAGTGCGCGTTGAAGAACACCGCGAGGGCGAGGCCGATCACGAAGGTCGCCGCCAGCGACACCACCGTGAAGACGGCGGTGTTGAGGGTGGTCCGGCCGAAGGTCCGCGAGCTGATGACGTCGACGTAGTTGGCGAGACCGACGAAGGGCGCCTCACCGGTGTAGAAGGTCGCGGTCGTGTACTCGCGGAAGCTGGTGGTGATGTTGTTGACCACCGGCACCGCGAAGAAGGCCAGCACGTACAGCGCCGCGGGCAGCACGAACCACCACATCGCCCACCGGCGCCTCGCCCCGGTGCCGACGCGGCGCTCCTGCCGGCCGGCGGCCTGGGCACCCCCACCTGGTGCGCCGGCTCGGTGGGCGCTGCTCGGGACGGTCGTCGCCGATGTGGTCACTGGCCCTCCACGTCGGCCTGTGCGGCCGCGAGCGCGTCGGGGACGCTCGACTGACCGCTGATGACCGCCTGCAGCGCGGTGGACAGGGCGGCGTCGACGGCCGGCCACTTGAGCCCCGAGTCGGAGGTGAGCGACTTGGCGGTGGTGACCGTGTCGACGATCGGCGCCATCTGCGGCTGCTGCGCCGCCAGCTCCTTCGCGGAGTCCGAGTCGCTGGGCACGGTGTTGTTCTGCAGCGCGGTCGCCAGCTGGGTCTGGGGGGCGTTGAGGCAGGTGACGACGCTCGCCGCGGCCTTCTCGCGCTCAGGGGTGCTGCGTCCGACGGACCAGAGCTCACCGCCGAGCGGGGCGACCGGGGTGTCGCCCGCTGCGGGCACGGGGATGGTCGTGCTGGCCCACCGCAGGCCCTGCGTCGCGTTCAGGCTGGGGATCTGCCACGGACCGTTGATCATCATCGCGGCCTTGCCGGCGGCGAACTGGTCCTTGGCGTCGGCCTGGGTCCAGTTGACGGCGGAGGTGGAGACGTAGCCCTTGGCCGCCAGGCCGGTGTAGAAGGTGACGGCCTCCTGCGCCTGCGGGCTGGTGAGCTCCAGCTGCGAGCCGCCGTTGCCCCACAGGAACGGGATGAAGGTCCACGTGCCCTCGGTGCCGGAGGCCGCGGCGTAGGCGAACCCGTGGTGCTCCGGCGTCGTCAGCTTCGCGGCGGCTGCCTCGAGCTCGGGCCAGGTGGTCGGCACGGCGACGCCGGCGTCGGCGAGCATCTGCTCGTTGTAGAAGAGCACCAGCGTGTTGACGTTGGGCGCGAGCCCGTACAGCTCGCCGTCGTAGGTGCCCGTCTCCAGCACCGACGGCAGGTACCGGCTCGTGTCCACGTCGAGGTCCGTGAGCGGCGCCAGCGCCCCGGTGGAGGCGAACTGCGGCAGGTCCGGGTTGTTGACCATGACGACGTCGGGCACGGTCTTCGCCGAGATCTGCTGCAGGACCCTGGCGTTGTACTGGCTGGAGGGGACGCTGGAGTGGGAGATGGTGGCCCCCGCCTGCTCCGCGCAGTCGCTGAGGCGCTTCTCGGTGTCGCTGTGCGAGGGCTCGTCGGTGTAGTAGTCCAGGGCCGTCAGCTCGAGCGGGCCGCCGTCGTCGCTGCCGCCGGAGGACCCGGAGCAGGCTCCGAGCACGAGCGGCAGGGCGAGCACGGCGGCCAGGACGGCGCGGCGGGGGCTGGTGCGAGTCATCATCGACCTCTCGGGTGGTGGTGCTGGTGGAGGGTGAGCGGTGGAGGCCGCTCAGGCGGGGACGGCCCGCCCGGACCAGGCGGTGAGCGCCGCGTCCAGGACGTCGGGATCGGCGCGGCCGGGCAGGACGACGACGCGGGTGCGGAGCCGCAGGTCCTCGTCCGCGGCGAGCGTCCGGTCGCCGTGCATGAGGGGGGCGGTGGCGAGGAAGCCGAAGCCGTCGGTGGCCGTCGCGGCGTAGACGGGGTGCGGAGTCCCCTCGTCGTCGGGGTGGGGCAGCAGCGCCACCCCACCGCGGCCGGGGACGGCGGGCTCGTCCACCTCGGCGCCGTCCACGAGGCCGGTGTACGCGGCCCACGCGGCTCGCTCGCCGTGCACCGCTGCAGCGCCTCGGCGGTCTCCGGAGGCGAGGACCTCCTCCTCGCCCACCATGGCGCGGGCGGCGCGGTAGCTGAGGCCGGCGTACCCGCCCCAGCTGGTCTGCGGCCAGGGGGTGGTGGACAGCACCACCTCGCGGGTGGCCCGCCAGCGCTGGTCCCAGTCGAGCACCCACGCCCCCGGCAGCACCGGGTCGAGACCCGCCGTCACCACGCGCTGCTCGGAGAGGAGGACCTCCCCGGTGGCGTCGACCACCCAGTCGAGGCGCTCGGTCACGCGGACCCGCCCGTCGTCCTCGTGCACGGCGTGCTCGCGCACGAGGCTCCGCCCGAGGCCGGTGCGGTTGCCCCCGTACCCCGGGTGGTCCTCCCAGAACAGGACGTCGTCGACGAACTTCCACGACCACCACAGGCCGTGGTGCCAGCGGTGGTCGTGCGGGGCGTGCGCCGTCAGCACGCCGCGGTGCGCCAGGGGGCGCAGGTCGTCGACGTAGGGGTGGTTGGCGCGGCTGCCCCAGTGGAACGTGGCCAGGGGCTGGCCGGAAGGGCCGACCAGGGCGCCCGTCTCCCCCGGACCCGGCTCCCACGTCAGGCCGGCCCTCATGCGAGGGCCTGGGCCGCGGCGGTCTCGGGGGCCGTGACCGGCAGCGGAGGCTCCCAGCCGGAGAAGCCGTGGGACCAGCCGCTGCCGTAGGCGGGGTCGTAGCGGTCACCCATGACCTCGGCCACCTCGACGACGCGCCGCTGCTGGCCGGAGGTGTACGTCGCCTCCAGGACGGCCATCACCGCGAGGTTGTCCTGGACCGAGCACAGGGGCGTGCGGCCGGCGGCCAGCGCCTGCCGCAGGTGCGCCATGGTCAGGCCGAACGCGTGCGGGAACCAGGTGCCGCGCACGTGCGGGGCGATGGAGCGCCGCTCCACCTGGCTGCCGCCGCCGACCCGGGTGGAGACCACCACGTCACCCTCGGGGCGCCAGTCCACGAGCCCCTCGGGGCCCTGGACCCACACGGCCTCGTTCCCGTGCGGGACCGGTTCGGTGCCGTAGTAGGTGCCCGTGGAGACGAGCACCAGCTGGAGGCCGCTGCGGTAGCGGAGGGCGAGGTGGCCCCAGCCGTCCGAGGTGACGCCGGGCTGGGAGACGTCGTGACCGGTCATGGCGTGCACCTGCTCAGGCGGGCCGAAGAGCATCTGCAGCAGCCCGAGGTGGTGCACGGTCAGCCCGGCGGTCCACCAGCGCTCGTCCTTGCCGAACCACGGGTGGTCGGGGAGGTCGAACTGGTACTGGGCCACCAGCTGCGCGTAGCTGGGCTCCCCGACCACCCGGTCGTCGAGGAGGGCTCTCGAGAGGGCGATCGCCGAGGGCGTGAAGCACATGTTCTGGTTGACCATGCCGGTCACGCCCGCGGCCTCGGCGACCTCGACCAGCTCCAGGGCGTCGGCGTAGCTCATGGCCATCGGCTTCTGCACGAGGAAGGGCTTGCCGGCCGCCGCGATCTGCTCCACCACGGGGAGGCGGGTGGATCGGTGGTGGGGCGTGGCCAGGTCGACGACGCCGACAGCGGGGTCTGCGAGCAGGTCCGCGAGGTCGCCGTGGACCACGGCCGCTGGGGTGTCCGCCGCCAGCCGGGCCCGTGCGGCGGGGTCGGGGTCGTACCCGGCCACGACCGGCTGGCCGTAGAGCCGGTAGCCCTCGCGGTGGGCGGTCGTGATGCTGCCCAGGCCGACCTGGCCGATGCCCCAGGCGGCCGCGGCGCCGGCGCGCGTGCGCTCGGTGGTCATCGGGTGGCCCCCAGGCCCTCGAGGTAGGCGGCGGATGCGAGCACCGCGTCGTCGCCAGCCACCTCGAGGGTCGTGGCGCCGTCGAAGCCAGCGGCGGCGAGCGCGGAGTACACGCCTCCGACGTCGACCACGCCGGTGCCGAGCGCGGTGGTCGTCATGCCGCAGCCGAAGACCTCCCCGCGCTGGGCCTCCCACTCCGGTCCGAGGTCCTTCCAGTGGACGTGCTCGATGCGGTCGCCGAAGCGGTGGACGTACTCGACGGGGTCTGCTCCGGCGAGCCAGCTGTTGCCGGTGTCGAGGTTGACACCGAGGGCCGGAGAGCCGGAGCGCTCGAGCAGCTCCTCCATGGCCGTCGGGTCCCCGGTCACGGGCCCGTGCGGCTCGAGCAGCACCTTCACGCCGTGGTCCTCCGCCACGCGCAGCGGCTCGTGGAGCTTCTCCAGCACCGTGAAGATGCGCTGCTCGCGGGTGAGCCCCCGCCCGAAGCCGGTCTCCGGCTCTCCCTCGGTGGTGACGACGTGCGGCACACCGATCGCAGCGGCGGCGCGCACGGCCTTGATGACCTCCGCTGTGCCGTAGCGCCACGGAGCGGCGGGGTCGAGCAGGTCCGCGTGGGCGCAGAAGCTGGTGATGCGCAGTCCGCGGTCGGCGAAGAGCCGGCGCAGGTCGTGCGGGTTCGCGTCCAGGCTGGCGACCGCGCTGAAGCCGAAGTGGTTGCCCAGGACGGCTCCGTCTCCGGTGTCCGTGACGTCCGCGGTGGTGAACCCCCAGTCGCGGATGCGGTCGAGCTGGTGGTCGAGCGTCGAGAAGGGGTCGACGAGGGCGAAGCAACCGACGGTGATGGCCACGAGCGCTCCTTCGAGCTTGCGGAGAGGGAGCGACGACGCCCCCCGTTTCGTGCTCTCGAGCCTGCGGGCGAGCCCCGAGCGGTGTCGTCCGCTGGAGGTCGCTGGCCGATGTCGAACAGCCCCGCGGCCGCGGGCGCCTCGTCCGGCGGCACCGCCAGACGGGGAGCTGACCTGACCGCTACGGTCGGCGCTGGACACCGCCGTCCGGTCTCGCCCTGCGGTTGACCTGGTCGGCAGCGTCAGCGGTGAGCAGCTGCAGCTCGACGGCGCTCCACCGCGCCGGGTTCGAGGGCGGTGGTCCGGGGTGCGCGAGCGCGCGATGTTCCGAGGGTCGGACGGGACGTACCGGGACGATCCGAACGCCCCGCTGCGGCGGGCCGGTGCCCGCGGTGACATCGGGCTGTGGGCGTGGGGCCGCGCCGACTACCCCGGGCTGGCGCTCGAGGAGGGAGTGCTGCCGGGTCTGCTGAGCACCGGCCTGTGGGAGGTGACCGCGGACCAGGACTGGGGTCTCGACTGGCACCTGAACGAGGGCGTGGAGGTCACGTTCGTGACCCACGGGCGCGTCGGCTTCGCCAGCGGCGCCACCCAGCACGAGCTGGGCCGCGGGTGGATCACGGTGACCCGGCCGTGGCAGCGCCACCGCGTCGGCCTGCCCCACGTGACGGCGTGCACCCTGGGGTGGTTCGTGGTGGAGGTGGGCGCCCAGCGCCCCAACCAGGCGTGGAGCTGGCCGCCGTGGGTGGCCCTGCCGCAGGCGGACCTCGACCACCTCGCGGGCCTCCTGCGCGGACGCGACCGGACGGCGTGGCGGATCGGGGCCGGGATGGAGCAGGCGGTGGACCGGCTGGAGCTGGCGCTGCGCAGCCCCGGTCAGCGCGCGACGTCCCGGCTGGGCCTGCGGATGTCGGAGGTCCTCCTGGAGCTGGTCGACGTCCTGGAGGGCGAGGACGTCGCGGCCGACCCCTACCTCACCTCGGCGGAGCGGACCGTCGAGGTCTTCCTCGCCGGCCTGCGCACGAGGGTGGCCGAGCCGTGGACGGTGGGCAGCATGGCCGAGGCGTGCGGGCTGGGTCGCACGCGCTTCACCCACCACTGCCGCCAGCTCGTGAACACCACGCCGCTGGAGTACCTCACCGGGTTGCGCATGGAGCACGGACTGCGCCTGCTGGCCGGCACGGACGCCACCGTGGCCGACATCGCCCTCTCGTGCGGGTACTCCTCCAGCCAGTACTTCGCCACGGTGTTCCGACAGCACTTCGACCGCACGCCCCTGGCGGCGCGCCGGGCTGCGACCCGCCCGCCGCCCGCCGACGCCTGAGCGAGTCGGCCCGGGGTCAGCGGGCGGCCTCGGCGGTCGACGTGCTCGACGCCGCCGGGGCGAACTCCCGCCAGAAGTACTGCATGCGGCTGAAGAGGCGGGGCTGTCCGCCGCGGTCCACCTGGAAGCACTGCTCGGGGCCGCCGGTGGCCGGGTCGACGTCGGCGTGCCACAGCCAGCCGTAGTGGCGGGCGTGCGCACCCGTGCACCCGCCCCACCCGAAGGCCGACGTCACGGCCTGGTCGCTGACGGCCGTGGTCACCCGCACGCGGGGGTCGTCCGCGGCGGTGGCGCCGAGCTGCGGGCCGAGGCGGAGGTCGGTGGACGACAGCGCGTCGGCCACGGCCCGGTGGTCGGGGTGGGGGTAGCGGAACCCGGTGGCGGTGACCTCGTCGTAGTAGGCGCCCACCACACCGCGGCTCGGCAGCGTCGGGTCGATGCCGAGGCGGCTGCGGTTGTCGCGGACGGACTCCACGGCCCACACCACCTCGTCGCGGGTGAGGTCGCGGTCGCCGAGGTCGAAGACCACCAGCGCCCCGCGCCCGCCGTCGTCGGTCCACAGGTGGGCGCTGCGGTCCCGCCGGGCGCAGGTGCCGGGCGTCGCGTCGACGCGGCACACGGGGGTGCTGCGGGAGCCGACCAGCCGGGAGACCTCGCCGCGGTCGGTGAAGCGGGCGGGAACGGAGGAGTCGGTGGCGGCCATGTCGGTGAAGAAGCCCCGCCAGGAGTCGAGCCGGGCCTGCTCGCACGAGTCCGTCCACCTGCCCTGCGGCAGCACGTCCGGGGCGGCCTCGACGCCGCGGTCCCAGCCGGGCAGGTCGGGGTCGCAGTTGGACGACTCCTCCCCGTGCGTGAGCAGCACGAACACCTTGAACAGGTCGGGGGTCTGCTCCACCTGCGACCACACCTGGAACTCGTCGTCCGGGTGGGGCAGCACGGCGTACACGACGCCCGTCACGCCGGCCGCCGTCCTGGGCCGGAACGCCGTGGCGGACGGTGAGGCGGACGGTGAGGCGGAGGACGACGACGGCGACGGGCTCGCCGTCCCCGGGGTCGACGCCGCGTCCGAACCGCCGGAGCTGGAGGGCGAGCCACCGCTCGCGGGCTGCGCCGAGCCGTCCGAGCGCTGCGCCGGGATGGAAGCCGACACCGACGGGCTCGGGGTGGCGCTGCTCGTGGCGCGCGGGGTGGTGGTCGTGCTGGTCGTGCTGGGGCTGGCGCTGGGGCTGCTGGCCGCGTCCTGGCGGCCAGCGGCGCTGGCGGAGGCCGGCGCAGCCACCGCGAGGGCGGCGAGCAGCGCGGCGACTCCGGCCGAGGCCAGGGTCAGGCGACGTGCGCTCCGGGGCGGGGCAGCACGCACCCGATGATCGTGACCGGGCGGAGGGCTGCGGCCCCGGAGGCGCGCCGGGCGCGACGCAGACCGGTCTACACCGGACGTCTCGCCCGCACCTGGCGCCCCTCCTGCACCACTCGCACCACCGCAGGGTGCCGGTGGTGCTCGCCCACACCGAGGTCGGCCAGGGAGTAGCCCTCCGGGTACGGACCGAGGGGCGCGCCGGGGGTGAACCACCCGGGCACGGGCCTCCCCCGGGTGGGCGACAGCAGCCCGCGCGTGACGAGCCCGAGCCGGAGGGCGGTCCGCACCGGTGCTCCCACGCGCGGCAGGCCGAGGGCGCTGCGGGCCGGTTCGTCGGTGAGCGCCGCGGCGAGCAGCCGGGAGACGGGCCGCAGCGGCTCGGGGAGGTCGGAGACCATGACGTCCCAGCTGGCCTCGAGCAGCACCCGACCGGCGTCGGTGCGGCGCAGGTGGGCGAGCTCGTAGGCGCGGAAGGCGTCGGCGAACTCGGCGTGCGTCTCGGGGATGCCGGTGATGCCCATCCGCGTGCCGACCTCGCGCCACCAGTCGACGCACGCCTGCCGCTCGTCGTCGGTGAGCCGGCGCCAGCCGAGCGCGTCGATCATCTGCGGGCCGAGCACGGCGAAGGTGCCGAGCACCCAGAGCGAGTCGTCGTTGCGGATGCTCCAGCGGCCGTGCATGGCGTTGAGCCGCCGCACCACCTCCTGGCCCTGCTCGGAGTCGATGCCGTGGTGCACCAGCTCGTAGACGAACAGGGCGGTGTCGACGGCCCGCTCGGTGGAGGCGTGCTGCACGTGCCCGGTGTGCAGGAGCAGCGCGGCGACCCGGGGCGAGGCGTACGTGCGCAGGTAGGCGAGGGCGTTGGCCAGGCGGAACTCCAGGGTGAACTCCTGGACCACCCGCTGGTAGGTCGCCTCGGCCTCCGCGACCCGCTCGGGCGGCAGCAGCGTGGGGAAGTCACCGGCTGCACTTCCGGCCGGGCTCCCGGCTGCGTCACGGGTTCCACCCGGGTCCTGGTCTGCCGCCGCCACCGCTGCCTCCTCCGGCGCGGACGTCCCCCACGACCAGCGCCGTGACCAGCATCCTCGCCGGCGGGCGCGCCGTCGAGGATCGCCCCCGCCCGGGGGACGACCTTGCAGCGCGACAGCACGCAGCAGTCCCGCAGGCACGCGTCAGCAGGGCGCTTCGGAGGGGACGACGGAGGCGGCGGGGCGCGGTGGTGACCAGGCCGACGGCCCTGGTGGGTCGTCCAGCCGCAGTTGCTGCGCTCGCTCGCGGGCGGTCTCCCGCACCGCTCTCCGCGGGTTCACGAGCCACCGCCGCAGGGCGTCGACGGTGGCGGGCGGCCTGACCTGCGACACGCCGTCCACCACGCGCACCTCCCACACGCCCATGCCCACCTGCAGGTGATGACGCGGGCAGAGGAGCACCCCGTTGTCGACGTCGGTGGGGCCGCCGGCCTGCCACTCCACCACGTGGTGGGCCTCCAGCCAGGCGAGCTTCGCGTCGCAGCCGGGGACGACGCATCCGCCGTCACGGGCGTACAACGCCCGCCGCTGCGGCGGGGTGAAGCACCGCACCGACCGCCCGAGCGCGAGCACGGTGGCACCGGCGCCCTCCGCGGAGAGCACCACGGCCTGCAGCACGCCCCTGGCCACCACCGTCCGCAGCACCGCAATCGGCAGCGGTCCGGTCTGCTCGCACTCGGCCCGCCCCGCGCCCTCGAGCTCGCGGATCTGCTCCGGTGTCGCGGTGACGATGATCCGCGGGGGCTCACCGCCGCGCGTGGAGGCGGGGTCGGAGGCCGCCAGGGCGATGAGCCCCAGGGCGTCGGCGCGCCGCTGGGACGCGGTCCGCTCGTCCCTCACGGTCGTGGCCACCTGCGGCTCGGCACCCCAGGGACCGGACCCGGTGTCATCGTCGTCGACGACCTCCGCCTCGACGGTGGGGGCGGGCCTGCTGAAGTGGTCGGTCGCTGCGATGAACTGCGCCCCGTTGAGGGGGTCGAGGTTGCCGCGCACCGACACCCAGCCGTCGTCGTGCACGGTGTAGTCGAGTCCGCGCTTCTCCAGCGCGTCGGGGTCGAAGCTGCCGTCGGCGCGCTTCGGGTCGAGCAGGTCGCGCAGCTCCCGGCACAGCTGGACGGCCTCGGCGTAGGTGCGGCCGGGCAGGTCCTGCGCGAGGGCGCGGTCCAGCTCGTCCCCGCACTCGCGGCGCACAGCCCGGGGCAGCGACCGCAGAAGGCGCGCGGCCAGGTCGAACACGTCGGTGGAGATGCGCCCCGCGGCGTGCAGCGCAGCGACCTCGGGCATGGGCGGCTGCTGCGGGTCTCCCGCCCCGGTGGCGCGCGAGACCAGCTCCAGGCGCTTGGCGGCGGCGGGGCCGTACCCGGCGGACCCGGTGAGCAGCCCGACGGGGTTCGCCGCGCCGACCTCGTCGAGGTCGCTGCGGGAGAAGGTCGCCATGAGCTGCAGCACCGCGGCGTCGACCATGCGCCCGAGCACCACGGCTTCCTGCAGCGCCCCCGACCGGTCAGCCGGCGACAGCGCGCCCACCCAGCCGCACGCCTCGACCACCTCGCGCAGAGCGACCTGCGCGTCCGCGAGCGCGGCACCGAGGCGCCCGCTCGAGGGGGTGGTCGAGGTCATGTCCCAGACGCTAGGGGGCACCGCCGACAGTCGAACGGGCGTGCAGAGGTACTGCACAGGAGCATGATCCGCGCAACTTGAGGACCACCCTTCCGGCCCAGCGCAGCACGGGCGGTGACGGTCAGACGCCCTTCGCCTGCCGCGCCCGCTCCGACAGCTCCGCGAGCGCGTCGGCGGTGTCGTAGCGGTCCCCGCCCTTCACCAGACCCACCACGGTGTGCTGGGTGCCAGTGCGGGCTCTGAGCTCCCCGTCGAGCATCGTCACCAGGCCGTCGTCGAAGGCGGCCTGCCCCACCACGACGTAGCGCACCTCGCGCTTGTCGTACCGCAGCCGGCCGGACTGGTAGTAGCCCGGGTGCGTCGCCCCGCTGGCGCCGTCACCAGCCAGGAGCACGGGCGCGCCGAGGGCCGCTGCCAGCGGGGCGGCGGCGAGGGAGTCGACCAGGTGGCGGTCGCTGCCGCTGGTGACGACGGCGTACTCCACTCCGGGCTCCAACACCACTCGACCGTTGTCGTGGTTGAAGAAGGAGCCGCTCACCGGGGCGAGCACCTCGAGGAAGTCATCCTCGGGCCGCTGGGAGGTGCTGGCGACGGCGGTCGACGCCGACGTGGCGGCGAGCAGCGCAGCGCACATGGCACCGCCGACGAGAGCGGAGCGGGTGCGGCGAGAAGAGGTCACCGGGTGAGCGTGGCAGGGCCCTCGGGACGTCGTCCGCAGAACCGCGGACGTCGCCCCCGGAGGGCCCCCGCCCGACACGAGGCCGCGCGATCCCCAGGAGCCCCGCCGCGCGGGCCGCCTCTGGCAGACCTGGCGTGCACGCGTTGTCGAAGGTTGCTGTGGCCTTCTACGACGGTGCTCAGCGCAGGTGGGGCGGTGGACGACGCGAGCACGACGGTCCGCTGTTCCACCAGCAGACGCTCTCGCCACCTCCGCGGCGGTGGCCGTCCACGTCCGCCACCCCGCTCCCGCCTCCCCGCGGACGACGGCGAGCGGCGCCCGACCGGCGGCTGGGGACGATGCCGCCCGACCTCCCCCTTCGTGATCGCGGACTGCGAGAGCAGCCGAGCGCGCACAGCGCCCACGACCACGGGAGGAGGCCGGCTCAGGCGGGCAGCGGCACGTCCCCGCACAGGTGCACCCGCAGGCCCAGCTCGGCGAAGGCGGTGGCCTTCGCCAGCAGCGCCCTGTCCGCCGTGGCCACGTCGGGCGCGTACGCGATGTTGGCGTGGTTGGCCTTGTGCCGGCCCATGAACTGGTTGCGGGTGGTGCCGTGCATCACCACGTGGGCGATCGGCCACTCCGGGTTGGTCGCCGCCCAGCGCCGCTCGGTCTCCGCCTTGGGGAGCGCCACGACGTGCGCGCGGCCCAGGTCCACCTGCAGCTGCCCCTCGGCCAGGTACACCCGCGACCACACGACCTCTCCGGGCTTGGACACCCCGCGGATCGTCGACCCACCGGCGGGGAAGAACACCGGGTCCTGGCGCCACCCCTCGGCACTCGGGTAGCCACCCAGGTGGGAGGGCGGCACCGAGCCCGAGATCTCGAAGGTCCACACGAACATGCCGTCGTAGTACTCGCCCCAGCGCACGTCGTGCAGGGTGGTCGCGGGGTCCAGCCCCATCGCCGTCCACACCCGGTTGGTGACCAGCGAGTCCACGGCGACGCCCTCGTCGACCTCGTTGAAGTGCGGCAGCGCCCGCCCCTCGAAGAGCACCCGCGAGCCGTCGCGGGAGGTCACCGGCGGGCGGTCGACGTTGTTGAGCAGGCCCTCGACGAGGTCGGAGGCCGGGCACAGGTCCTTGAGGCCCTGCTGGTACTGGATCCCGATGGCGTCGCAGCCGAAGTCGTCAGCGATGCGGACCGCTGCCACGTACATCTTGTGCTGCCACGTCAGCTGCGCCTCGGTCAGCTCGGTGGCCTCGTCGCTGCCCAGCCGGAAGGTCATCCCGGCCGCCTTGAGCCAGTGGCCCACCTCGTCGGCCTCGGCGTCGGAGACCGTCTGCATCTCCGCCCACAGCGCCGACTGGGAGAGGCGCTCCTTGTAGACGCCGATGGCGTTGAGCAGCTCGTCGTCGAAGATCGCGTTGTACATGCCCATGCAGCCCTCGTCGAAGACGCCGATGATCGCCTTCTCGGTGCGCAGCTGGCGCGCCAGCGCGGTCCCCAGCTCCTTCTCGGCGCTGTCGGGCAGGTCGGCCAGCGCCGGCAGGGCCCTCACGTGGGAGGCGTCGTGGTGCAGCTCGCCGGTGGCCAGCCAGGTCCGCAGGCCCTGCACCGCGTAGTCGTCGGTCCAGTCCTTGCTCCACAGCGTGGAGTAGGCGATGCCCGCCTTGGCCAGGGAGCCGTTGAGGTTGAGCATCCCCACCAGCCCCGGCCAGTCCGGCTCCCAGTTGCCGGCCACCAGGATCGGCCCCCGGTGGTCGCGCAGCCCGGCGAGCACGTGGTGGGAGTACTGCCACACGGCCTCGGCCACCACCAGCGGAGCGGTGGGAGGCACCGACCGGAAGACCTCCAGGCCCATCCGCTGGCTGGAGATGAACCCGTGCCCGGTGCTGGGGTCGACGTCGTGGGCGCGCACCAGGGTGCGCCCGAGCTGCGCCAGCGCCGCGCCGATCTGCGCCTCCAGCTGCTGCTGGACGCCCCAGCCGGCGGTGTTGGCGCTCTCGCGCAGGTCGCCGGAGGCGACCAGGTAGACGGCGCCGTCGGCGGCAGCGGGCGGCTCGTGCAGGGTCGGCAGGGCGTACGTCATCGGAGCTCCCGGGGTCGTGAGGCGGGTCGGGTCGGGGCGTCAGCGGGGCGGGGCGCTGGGTCAGGCGTGCTCGGCGACAGCGGCGGCGATCTCGTCGCGCAGCTCGGGGCCGACGGCCGGCTGGGCCATGCGCGCGGCCCACGGCGAGCCGGTGCGCAGCGACAGGCCGGTCTTGAGGCGGGCGACGGAGGGACCGGTGAGGCCGACGACGCGCTCGACGACGGCCTGCAGCCGCTCGGCCTCGGTGGCGTCGCCCTCCACCAGCGCGCGGCGGAGCGCGCCGAACGTCTGGGGGAAGAGCGCGGAGACCCCGGAGACCACGCCGGTGCCACCGGCGGCGAGCACCTTCCCGAACGTCGCGTCGTCCCCGGACCACACCGACTGGCCGGGCCGGGCCACCGCGAGGTGCTCGGCCAGGAGGGTGGAGGCACCGCCGGACAGCTTCATGCCCGCCATCCCGGGCAGCGCGAGCACCTGGGCGACGACGTCGACGGGGACCACCGCGCCGGTGCGCTCGGGGAAGAAGTAGCCGTACAGGTCGGCGTCGGCGTGCTCGGCGGAGAGCGCGGCGAAGAAGGCGACCGTCCCGGCGTCGTCGGTGGGCAGGTAGTAGGGGTTGAGCAGCGCCAGCCTGTCCACCCCCAGCTCGCGCGCCGCGGCCGAGACCCGCAGCACCTGCCGGGAGGAGGCGTGGCCGACGTGCGCGATGACCCGGGGAGCACCGAGCACGGCGACCGCGGTGCGGAAGGCGCCGACCCGCTCGTCGTCGTCCAGGGCGGGGAACTCACCCGTGGTACCGGCGACGAGCACGGCGTCGACGTGGGGCTCGAGGGTGGCCAGCACCTTCTCGAAGGCGGACTCGTCGAGCGCGCCGTCGGCGGTGAAGGGCACGGGGACGGCGCTGATGAGGTGGTCGGTCATGGCGTGGCCTCCTGGAGGCGGGTCGGGTCGGGCAGGTCGGGCAGCGCGGCGGTGATCTCCGCGCGGGTCGGCATCGAGGCGGCGGCGCCGGGCCGCTCCACCGACAGCGACGCCGCGGTCGTCGCCGCGGCGAGGGCGCGCTCCAGCCGTGCGCCCTCGGCGAGCAGGGCCACGAGCACCCCGGCGAAGGTGTCCCCGGCGCCGGTGGTGTCCACTGCCGCGGCGGGGCGTGCGGGCACGCGCCGCACCACTGCCCCGCCGGTGGCGACCAGTGCGCCGTCGGCCCCGAGCGTGACGACCACGGTGGTGGCCGAACGGCTCAGCGCCTCCGCGGCGCGCTCGACGCCGGGCTCGCCGCTCAGCTCCTCCGCCTCGCCGGCGTTGAGCACCAGCAGGTCGGTGAGCGCGACGAGCTCGTCGAGGCCGTCGCTCACGGGTGCGGGCGTCAGCACCGTCGTCGTGCCGTGCTCGCGGGCCACCCGCAGCGCGCGGCGCACCAGCTCCCTCGGCCGCTCGAGCTGCAGCACGAGGTGGCTGGCGGCGGCGACGGCGCGCCGGTCGTCGTCGGTCAGGTCGTCGAGGGCGTTGGCGCCGGGGACGACGAGGATGCTGTTCTCGCCGTCGTCGGTGACGGTCACCACCGCCAGGCCCGTGGCACGAGCGCCGTCGGTGCGCAGGAGCGCGGTGTCCACGCCGTCTCGCTGCAGCACGCCGCGCAGCAGCTGCCCGTGGGGGTCCTCCCCCACCGCCCCCGCGAAGGCGACCCGGGCGCCAGCTCGTGCGGCGGCGACGGCCTGGTTGAGGCCCTTGCCGCCGGCGCCGGTGGTGGCCGAGGTGGCGGAGAGGGTCTCCCCCGGGCCGGCGAGGCGCGGTGCCCGGACCACGAGGTCGGCGTTGGCGCTGCCCAGCACCACCACCGCGCCCGTCGCGCGGCCCGTCACCGCGCACCCGCCGGGACGGGCACGGGCGCGGCGTAGGAGGCGTTGGCGGTGGGCGTGATGACCAGCTCGTTGACGCAGACGCGTCCCGGCTGGGAGCACACCCACGCCACCGCCGAGGCGACGTCCTCCGGGGCGAGCATGAGCGAGGTCTCGGCGTCGGTGGGCGGCACCGGGCGGGTGCGCAGGATGTCGGTGGCCACCTCGCCGGGGCACAGGTGCGTGGCCCGCACGCCGTGGTGCCGCTCCTGCTGGTTCAGCGTCTCGGCGAGGGAGCCCATGGCCGTCTTGCTCGCGGAGTAGGCGGCGCCGGCGCCGGGCGAGAAGGTCCAGCCGGCCCAGGAGGAGACGAGCACCACGTGGCCCCCGCCCCGGGAGCGCATGCCGGGCAGCACCGCGGAGGCGGCGCGCACGACGCCGGTGAGGTTGGTGTCGACGACGCCGGCGAAGGCGGTTCCCGACAGCTGCGACCAGGCGCGGCGCGGGGTGTTGGTGCCGGCGCTGTAGACCAGGCGCGCCACAGGCCCGCCCCGGTCCTCGACGGCTGCACCGGCGCGGGCCACGGCGTCGTCGTCGGTGACGTCGAGGGGCAGGGCCAGCGCCGGGCACCCGGTGGCCGCCACCGCGGCGGCCGTCTCCTCCAGGTGGTCCGCGCGGCGGCCGGAGACCACCACGAGGTCGGATGCCGCGGCCAGGGACAGGGCGCACGCGCGGCCGATCCCCGAACCGCCGCCGAGCACCCAGGTGGTGCCGCTCATCCCTTGGTGGCGCCGGCGGTGAGACCGCTGACCACGTACCGCTGCGCGACCAGCGCCACGAGCATCACGGGCACGGTGATGATGACGGCGGCGGCCATGAGGCCTCCCCAGTCCACCGAGGCGTAGCTGGTGAAGTTGACGATCGCCACCGGCAGGGTGCGGGTCTCCTGGTCGGACAGCACCAGGGCGAAGAGGAAGTTGTTCCAGCTGAAGATGAAGGACAGGATCGCCGAGGTGGCGATGCCGGGCACCGACAGCGGCAGCACCACGCGGGCGAAGGCGCCGATGCGGCTGCAGCCGTCGATCTGCGCGGCCTCCTCCAGCTCACCGGGGACGCCCTCGAAGAAGCTCGACATGATCGCCACGACCAGGGGCATCGTCACGAAGATGTGGGTGAGCACCAGCACGGCGTAGGTGCCGACCAGCTGGACCTGCGAGAACAGGTAGTACCAGGGGATCAGCAGGCTGACGCCGGGGATGACGCGGGCCAGCAGCAGGAAGCCGGTGGCGCTGCGCACCCGGTAGCGGGAGACGGCGTAGGCGGCAGGCACCCCGATGACCAGCGCGAGCAGGGTCGACCCGATGCCCACCACCACGCTGTTGACGATGAAGTCGCCGAAGGCCTGCGCCCCGAAGACGGTGCCGTAGTTGGCGGTGGTGGGGCTGAAGGTGAACGTCTTGGCGGGGTCGACCACGTCGAGGTTGGTCTTGAAGCTGGCCAGCAGCATCCACAGCAGCGGCACCAGGAACGCGAGCACCACCAGGACGATGCCGACGGCGCGCGCGACGCCTGCGGCGCGCTGTGCGGGGCGCAGCGGTCTGCGCTCCGGGATGGCGGCGAGCTCCTCGGGCGTGGAGGCGCCGGGCGCGCGCGGGGAGCGCGACGCCGACGGGCGGGCCGGCTGGTGGGCGGTCGCGGTCATGACTGGTCCGCCTTCTTGCGGAGGATGGCGAGCGTCGCCAGGACGATGACGATGAGCAGGAAGAAGAGCATCAGCAGCGCCGAGGCCCGCCCGTACTGGGAGAACTGGAAGGCCTGCCCGTAGGCGAGGACGTTGAGCGTCTCGGCCTCGTGGCTGGAGCCACCGCCGACGCCCTTGGTGGCGTAGATGATGTCGAAGGTCTTGAGCGCGTCGATGGAGCGCAGGATGGCCGCGGCCCCGATGACGGGCGCCAGCAGCGGCAGGGTGATGTGCCGGAAGCGCTGCCAGGCGCCGGCGCCGTCCACGCGGGCGGCCTCGTCCGGCTCCTCGGGGAGGGTGGTGAGCCCGGCCAGCAGGATGAGCACCACCATCGGCGTCCACTGCCACACGTCGATGAAGATCAGCGTGTTGAGCGCCGTGGAGGGGTCCGAGAGCCAGCCCTGCGCCGGGATCCCGAACCACCCGAGCACGAGGTTGGCGAAGCCGATGGTCGGCTCGAAGATCAGGAGCCACATCATGCCGACGGCGACGGGCGTGGCCACCAGGGGCAGCAGGATCAGCACGCGCACCACCCCCTGACCGCGGAAGGTCTTGCGCAGCAGCAGGGCGATGGCCAGTCCGATGACCAGCTCCAGCACCAGGGCGGCGCCGGTGAAGTAGGCGGTGCGGCCCACGGCCGGCCAGAACCTGTCGGCGTCGGTGAGCCAGCGCGTGTAGTTCTCCAGGCCGACGAAGCGCTTGGGCCTGCTGACGGACCCGGAGGCGTTGGTGAAGGACAGGTACGCCGTGTAGGCGATGGGGAAGGCGATCAGCAGCCCGACGAAGGCCACCGACGGGACGATCAGCACCCACTTCAGGTGGGCGTCCACCCGGTCGACGAACGACCGCCGGGTGCTGGGACGAGCCGCCGCGGGTGCGGGCGACGTGGTGGAGACGGCCAACGGTCCTCCTCGGTCCGGTGGTGCTGGGGCGCCCGCGGCAGCGGGCGGGTGGGAGTGCGCGGGTGCGGGCCGCCGGGTCCGCGGACGGGACCCGGCGGCCGCCGGCTCACCCCTCGGAGTCGAGCAGGTCCTGGAACTGCTTCTGGGCGTCCTTCGCCGCCGCGGCGACGTCACCGCCCTCGATCGCGGCGATGGCCGGGCCACCGACGATCTCGCGGGCCTGGGCCACCTGCTCCAGCTGCGGGCGGTCGTGGCCCACCCCGGACTCCCCGGCGTTGCGGATGATGTCCACCAGCTCGGCCGGGAAGGCCTCGGCCGCCGAGGCGTCGGCCCACGCCGACTCCCGCGCGCCCGGCACGGTGTTCTCCGAGAGCAGGCGGGCGGTGTTCTCCTTGCTGGTGGCCCACTTGATGAACTCCCAGGCGGCGTCCTTCTTGGTGGAGAACTCGTTGATGCCCACCGTCTGCGGGACGATGTTGTAGAACTTCGACCCGGCCGGGCCGGCGGGGAACTGCGCGAAGCCCACCGTGTCCACCACGGAGCTCTTCGTGGGGTCGAGGAAGGTGTACGCCTGGCTGTCGGCGTCGATGTAGAAGGCCGACTTGCCCTGGGCGAACAGCGCCGAGGCCTCGACCCAGCCCATGTTGGTCACCCCGGGCGGACCGTCGCTGCGCAGCAGGTCGCCGTAGAACTGGAAGGCCTGCTGCGCCTCCGGCGAGTCGATGGTGGCCTCGCCGTCCTTCCCCTGGAAGTCGCCACCGAAGCTGTAGAGGAAGGAGGAGTACTGCGTGACCAGCGGCACCCGCGACCCGCGCATCGCGATGCCGAAGGTGCCGGTGGCCGGGTCGTTGAGCGTCGAGACGGCGGTCTTGAGCTCGTCGAGGGTCTTCGGCACGGGGATGCCGGCCTGCTGCAGGAGGTCCTTGCGGTAGTAGACGATCTCGCGCTCGGTCATCACCGGGACGCCGTAGACGACGTCGTCGAGCTGCACGGCCTCACGGGCGGGCTGCTGGAAGTCCTCCCAGTCCCAGTCGGCGTCGCTGCTGACGTAGTCCGTCATGTCGGTGAGCCAGCCGTTGCGGGAGAACTCCCGCATGACGTCCTGCACCTGGAAGGCCATGACGTCGAAGTCCGAGGAGGAGGCGTTGAGCTTGACCTTGTAGGTGTCGTTGAGCTGCTCGTTGCCGTACGCCTCGATCTTGACCTGCACGCCGGTCTTCTGCTGGTACTCGGTGGCCAGCGTCTTGAGGCCCTCGGTCCACGGGCTGTTCGCGGCGATGACGGTGAGGGTCTTCACGTCCTCGGGTGCCGTCTGCTCCGCGGAGCCGCCGCTGCAGGCGGCCAGGGTCAGGGTGAGCGCGCCGGCGCTCGCGGCCGCGAGGAACGACCTGCGCGAGGGGCTGAGGGTGAACATCGGTGTTCCTCTCGAGGGGCGGGGCTGCCGGGGTCTGGCGTGGGTGCTGCTGGTGGAGGTGGTGCGTCAGTTGGCGACGTTGGCCGGCGTGCGGCCGCTGAAGACGTCGACGACGGCCTGGGCGGTGGCCCAGCCGATGCGGTCGTAGGCCTCGACGGTGTCCGCCGCCGCGTGGGGGCTCGTGATGACGGTGTCGAAGGCGAAGAGCGGGTTGGAGGCGTCCACGGGCTCCTGCTCGAAGACGTCCAGACCGGCGCCGCCGACCCGGCCGGAGGCCAGGCCCCGCACCAGGGCGGACTGGTCGACCAGCCCGCCGCGGCTGGTGTTCACCAGCAGCGTGCCGGGGCGCATGCGGGCGATGAGCGCGTCGTCGACGAGGTGGTGCGTGGAGGGGGTGTGCGGCACGTGGACGCTGACCACGTCGACGTCGGCCACCGCCTCCTCGAGGCCGACCAGGCGGCCGCCGGCCGCCGCGACGTCGTCGGCGTCGACGAAGGGGTCGTAGACCTTCAGCTCCACGTCGAACCCGGACAGGCGGCGGGCCACCAGCCGGGCGATGGCGCCGAAGCCGAGCAGGGCGACGCTCTTGCCGGCCAGCTCCACGCCCACGTAGCGGTCCCAGCGCCCCTCGCGGGAGGCGGTGTTCATCGCCGGCAGCTGGCGGGCCAGGGCGAGCATGAAGCCCACGGCCAGCTCGGCGACCGCCGCGGCGTTGCCGCCGGGGACGTTGACGACGTCGACGCCGCGGGTCCGCGCCACCTTGAGGTCGACGTTGTCCAGGCCCACGCCCAGGCGGCTGATGATGCGCAGGTCGTCGGCGACCTCCAGGGCGGCCTCGTCGTACACCTCCACGCCGGCGACGGCGGCGTCAGCGCCGGGGAGCAGGGCGTGCAGCTGCTCGTCGGTCCACGGGACGGTGGAGGAGTTCTCCACCAGCGTGAAGCCGTGGTCGAGGAGCAGCTGGCGGCCCCGCGCGCACAGCTCGGGGTACCTGACGGGTCCCACGATCACGCGGCGTCCACGGCCCACCGCCGCGCACCGGTCCTGGTCGCTGTGGTCGTGACCACCGGGCTGGTCCATGCCGTCTCCGCTCCGCCTCAGACGGGCGCGGGGCGGCGCCCCGGTCCCCGTCGACCAAACTGTTAACAGTCAACATAGAGAGGGGGCATGGCGGAGTCAAGGCAGCCCGCCCGAGGGGCTGGGTTCAGGCGGCGCCGAGCACGTCGCGCAGCCGCCCCTTGGCGGACTGCAGGTGCTGGTCCAGGCGTGCCACCGCGGCCGAGACGTCGCCCGTGCGGACCACGTCGAGGAACTCCTGGTGGTCCTCGGTGGCAGCGGCCAGGTCCCGGGTGTCGCTCATCTGCACCAGGACGGAGAACGTGCGGTGGTACGGCTTCCACGCCTCCAGCAGGCGCCGGTTGCGGGCCAGGGCGTAGAAGCTGCCGTGGAAGTCCATGTCGGCGGTGGCGAAGGCCTCGCCATCACCCGTCTCGGCGGCGGTGCGCATCCGGTCGACCACGCGCTGCACCGCGTCCCACTCCTGCGGCTCGGCGCGCTCCACGGCCAGCCGGATGGCCAGCCCCTCCAGCGCGCCCCGCAGGGCGTACAGCTCGTCCAGCTCCTCCATGTCCAGGGGCCGGGCGTAGAGCCGCTTGCGGCGGTTCTCCACCAGCCCCTCGATCTCGAGCTGGCGCAGCGCGTCGCGCACCGGGCCGCGGCTGACGTCGAAGCGAGCGGCGAGGGCGTCCTCGGCCAGGTGCAGCCCGTCCTCGACAGCCCCGGTCAGGATCTCCCGCCGGAGCTGGTGGGCGATCTGCTCCCCCATCGCCAGCGGGCGCACGTCAACCACTCGTCCTCCTCGATCGTCGCCACTGTCCACTGTTGACAGTAATCGGCGATCTCCGCCGGGGGTGGAGCGCCACGGAAGGGCAGCTCGACGACGACCCGGCCCGCTCGGGACCGCTGGCCGCGTCAGCGGGGTGCGAGCGCCGCTCTGACGCCGTCGCGGAGGCTGCCGGCGGGACCGCCCGGCGGCACCACCACCAGCGCCCCGCCGAGGGCCGCCGCGGCGGCGGCGCCGCTGAGCGCCTCGCCGTAGGCCTCGCCGCTGGCCAGCCACACGGTCGCCGGCGGCGGACCGGAGGCGAGCACGGCGGCGGCCGTCTCGTAGCGGCTCGCCCCGGCCACGCGCGTCGCGGTGCCGCCGGTGGCGGTGAGCACCTGGCGGACCACCTCGTCGGAGACGGCGGCCGGACCTCCCACGACGACGACGCGCGCCGGCCTCCACCGCGCCAGCTGCTCCGCCGTCGCCGCGGGCAGCGCCGCGGCCTGCGTCAGCAGCAGCGGGGCGCCGCTGCGCCCGGCCGCGCCGGCGGCGGACAGGGCGTCGGGGAAGGCTTCCCCCGAGACGAGGTACACGGTGTCCGGCGCGGCACCAGCCACATCGCCGGACCCACCACCGGGCGCCTCTCCGAGCGCGTCGAGGGCGACGGCCCGGGCGGTGGCGTACCTGTCGTCGCCGGCAGCGCGGACCACGGCCGCGCCGGTGGCCTGGCGGACCTGCTCGAGCACGGCGTCGCTGATCGCCTGGGGACCACCCGTGGCGGTGACCGTGGCGGGGTGCAGGCGCGCCAGCTCGGCGAGCACGGACGCCGGCACGGCGTCGGGACGGGTGAGGAGCACCGGCGCGGAGCTGCCGACGGCGGCGGCGGCCGCGCCGAGCGCGTCGGCGAAGGCCGTGCCGGTGGCGAGGTAGACGTGGTCGGCGCCGTCGGGGAAGGCCCGGGCCGAGAGCAGCGCGCTGGTCGCGTACGCATCACCGCCGGCGATCCGCTCGACGGCGCGCCCACCGGCCAGCGCCGCCAGCGAGGTGTCGCTGATGAGGTCCTGCCCGCCGACGGCCACGACGGCGTCGGGGCCGCCTGCGGCCGGGGATCCGCTGTCCGCCGTCGTCGTCGTGAGGGTCCGCAGCAGGTGGTCGGTGGTGCCGGCGAGCGGGCTCGCCACGCGGGACGAGCCCGCCACCAGCGCGGCGGCCACCTGCGCCGGCGACAGCGACGGACGGGCGCCGAGGAGCACGGCCGCCGCCCCAGCGGTGATGGGCGACGAGAGCGACGTGCCGCTGGTGACCACGGCGGAGGTGTCGCTGTCGGAGCCGGCGCTGACGATGCTCGCGCCGGGTGCCAGCAGGTCCACGCACGGCCCGCGGTTGGAGAAGCCGGCCACGGAGTCGCTGGCGGTGCTGGCGCCGACGGTGATGGCGGACGGCTCGCGGGCGGGACTGGTGCCGCACGCGTCGGAGCCCTCGTTGCCGGCCGCGACCACCACGGTGATGCCGTCGGCGACGGCGGCGCGCAGCGCGCGGTCCAGCCCGTCCGAGGGTGGGCCGCCGTAGCTGACGTTGAGGACGGCGGGGGCGCCGGCGGGGTGGTCGGCCACGGCCCAGGCGACGGCGGCGATGAGCGAGCTGCTGCGGGCAGAGCCCGCGCACCCGCTGACGCGCAGGGGGACGAGCGTGGCCTGCGGGGCCGCTCCGACCAGCCGGCCGGCGAGTGCACCGGCCACCGAGGTGCCGTGGCCGTTGCAGTCGGAGGTGCTGCCGCTGCCGGAGAAGTCGGCGCCGGGGCGCACCCTGCCGGTGAAGGCGGCGTGGCTGGCGCGCAGGCCGGTGTCCACCACGTACGCGGTCACCCCGGCTCCCTCGCCGCCGGGCCGGTACTGCCCGTCGAGCGGCAGCGACGCCTGGTCGATGCGGTCCAGGTGCCACGGCACGGCTGCGGACGCGGGCGAGGTGGACGCCCGGGTGAAGTAGTCACCGGCGGGCGTGGAGGTCTCGGCGGTGGGGGTGAAGAGCGCGTCGGGCTCGACGTCCGTGGCGGCGTCGAGCCGCTCGAGGCGCTGCGCGCGGGCGGCGGTGGTGCGCACGACCACGCTGCCGGTCTCGTCGTGGACGGCGAGCACCTCGCCCAGCCGGTCAGCGGCGGTCGCGGCCCCCGCGACGTCGGCGAGGTCGTCCACGCTGACCACGTAGGTCTGCTCCGGTGCCGGTCCAGCACTGGCCGCGCCGGAGGTCGCCAGGAGCAGCAGCACCGCTGCGGAGGCGGTCTGCAGCACCCGGCGTCGGCTCACACCGCGTCATCGACGTCCCCGTGCACGCTCAGCAGCCGCCCGGGCGGGCACCACCCGTCCAGACCACCCTCCGTGATCATGGGCGTCACCGGCACAACCCGCTGTGATCATGGGAGTTGCGAACACCGTGCCCGCCGCCGGTGGGGAACCTGGGTCCCGGTGGGGAGGCTCAGTCCCGGATCCAGCCCGGGAAGCGGGAGTCAGCCTCCCCACCGGGACTGGGGCTCCCCACTCAGCTTCCGGCCTGCAGGCGCCTCAGCCGCAGACGGTCGACCAGCAGGTCAGCCTCGTCGAGCACGTCACCAGCCGCCCACACGGCGTTCCGCTTCGACTCGGTGATCGGACGCAGCACGCCAGCACTGACGAGCCTGTCGATGGTCGCGTACGCGCGGGCGGTCGACGCTCCCGTCAGACGGGCCACGTCGTCGGCGTCGACCACCGGGGTGCGCGTGAGGAGGCCCAGCAGGACCGCCGCCGCCGATCCCGACCGCGGACGGACGGCCTCACGCCACCGCTCAGGGAGCTCAGCGAGGCGCTGCGCGGAGACGTGGGACTCTTCGACGCACCGCGAGGTGGTCACCGCGAGGTAGTGGGCGAACGCGGCGGCGTCGCCCGTCCTGTACTGGTCCACCAGCGAGAAGTACTCGTCCCGGTCCGCGACGATCGCCGAGGCGATCGGGACTGCCATCTGCGTGGTGACGCCCCTGTAGCGCCACAGGGCGTTGACGAGAGCTCGGCCGATGCGACCGTTGCCGTCGGTGAAGGGGTGGATCGACTCGAACTGGGCGTGGGCGACTGCCGCCTGCACCAGCGGGTCGAGGTCCGTCCGTCGCATGAAGGCGATGAGGTCCTCCATGAGCGCGGGGACCCGCCCGGGGGTGGGCGGAACATGCAGAGCCCCGAGCGGCGAGCGGTCGGAACCGCCGATCCAGTTCTGCACCCTCCTCAGCGCGCCCGCGTCGTGCCTCTCGTGCGGGTCGTCGGCCATGAGCGGTCGGTGAGCCGCGAGCACGTCCTCGAGCTCGATCCCACCCGCTGCACGGGAGACGAGGAGCTCCAGCGCCCGAACAGCCCCCAGGACCGTCCTCGCTGACCGCGATCCCTTGTCGCCGTGCTGGACCCGGGCCAGCTGGTCCACGGTGGTCAGCTCGTCCTCGATGCGCGAGGAGGCGATGGCCTCCGTCCGCAGGAGGAAGGGCTCGAGCACGGAGACCTCAGCCGCCCAGCGCCGCTCGAGCACCCCGATGTCCACCGCCGCGGCACGACAGGCCTCCCGGAGGCCCGCCGGCACGAGCAGCTCACGGCGGGCGATCTCGGGGGGGATGCTGGCCGTGTAGGTGCTCATCTCAGACCTGCGCCCGCTGAGCGACGTCCACGGCAGGACCTCGTCGCCGTGCGGCGGAACCGATGGATCGAGGGGAGCGCCGCTCATGAACACCTCCACCCGAGAACAATCCTCTCCTTGTTCTCGGTTGTCGACACAAACGAGAACAACCTCAAGGTCGTTCTCGCTTGATGGCCTGGCACCCAGGCCGGGGCCCTCCGAGAGCCAGCGCTGTCAGCCCTTCGCCGCAGCCCCGAAGGCCGCCATGACCGACGCCGGGACAGCGGACTCCCCGCCGAACACCACCGCGGTGCTGGGCCGGCTGCTCGGGATGGCCGCGAGCGCCTTCACCACGTTGGGGTCGAGCTGGTCGCCGTGGGTGAGCAGCAGCGGACCGACGAGCGTGCCCATCGCCGTGGACCCCACCAGCGCGTCCGGCCAGGTGGTGCCGGTGGCGAGGCCCACCACGTCGGTGCGGGCGCCGGCGGCGGTGTCGAGGGCCACGAAGCGCTCGGCGACCTTGCGGGCGGTCTCGTAGCGGTCGCTGCCGACCACGGCGGCCGCCGCGGCGGTGCGCCCGGCGTCTCCGCCCAGGCTCGCGGCGGCGGCAGCAGCCGCACCGCCCACGGGGACCGTCCGCACGCCCGTCGGGTCCATCTGCTGCAGCAGCGCCTTCGTCACGGGCGGCAGCACGCCGTCCTTGGACAGCACGATGAGGCCGCCGGTGCGCCGCGCCAGCGACACCACCACCAGCGCGTCCGGGTAGTCGGCGCCGGTGACGAGGTAGATGGGGCCGGTCGCCGTCGTCGTCATCTGGTCGGCCAGGCGCTGCGCCAGCTTGGTGGCCGTCTCGTAGCGGTCGACCCCGCCGATCCGCTCGGTGCGCCCGGGCGCGATGGCCTCCAGCGCGGAGAAGACGGACGGCGTGATGGCGTCCTCGCGGCCGGTCACGACGATCGACCCGCCGGCGGCCAGGGAGCGCCGCACCTCGGCCTCGACCGCCGGGTCCAGCGCCTTGCCCGGGGTCAGCAGCAGCGAGCCGCCCTTCTCCGCGGCGTAGCGCGCTCCCCCGGCGGAGTCGGCGTAGGAGCTCGCCGAGGAGATGACCACCACGGGCACCGACCCGGCCTTGGGGAACAGCTTCTGCGAGGTGTCCACCGAGGTGGCGACGCGGTCGTTGCCGGAGAAGCGGTGCGTGCCCGGCCCCGGGTCCACGGCGTTGCCGGGCACCTTGGGCCGGGAGGGGCTCGGGTCGGAGCGCGGCGTGAAGTCGGGGTCCGGCGTGCCGCGGTTCCCGGTGACCGGCGTGGTCGTGGTCGTGGTCGTCGACGTGGGGGTGGGCGTGGGGGTGGCGCCGCAGGCAGCGGCGCTGGCCGAGGCGCTGGAGGCGGTGACCTCGGCCGGGTCGGCGGCCAGCGGTACCCCCGCGGAGAGCAGCCTCACCTGGCTGGGTGAGGGGTCGGGTGAGGACGACGACTCCGACGGGCTCGAGGACGACGACGACGCAGTGCCCTCCAGCGGAACCCCGTAGACGGCGTCAGCGTCGCTGTCGGCCACGAGGACCGACATGCGGTCGCCGGCCAGGGCGCTGGGCGCCTGCAGCTCCGAGGTCAGGGGCGCCCACTCCAGGGAGGGCCCGCCCAGGTCTGACACGACCACGGCGTGCGTCTTGGCGTCGGCAGCGACCAGTGCGACCGGCCCCTGGCGGGAGCCGACCGCGAGCGCCACGGGCTCGGTGAGCGCCGGGTCGTCGCTGGAGACCGTGGTGAGGTCACGCGGCTGGTCCACCGCTCCGAAGGGGATGGTGATGGCGTAGACCTGGTGGTTCGAGCGGTCGGCCACGTACAGCTCGGGCGTGGACTCGACTCCCTCGGCCACCACGAGGGCGGACGGCGAGGACAGGCCGGCGGTGAGCGCCTGCACCGTCGCGCCGAGCACGGGTCGACCACCGGGGCCGGGAGCGCAGCCGGGACCGGCCACCACGAACAGGCGCCCGGCGGTGCTCTGGGTCGGGGACGGCGAACCGCTGGACTGGACGCCCTCGTCGCCCTCGCTGGTGGCCCCGCTCGACGGGGTGGCGCGACCCGTCTCGGCGGGACCGTCGCTCTCCTCGTCGAGGCTCTGCACCGGCACGGCGGCGAAGCGCTCAGCACCGTCGGTGGCGGGGGTGTACTCGGGGTCGCCGTCCGTGGAGTCGACCGTCGAGGACGCCGACCCCGTGGCGGTGGACGACGACTGCGAGGGGGCTGACGGCGTGGGCGAGCCCGTGCCTGAGGCGGTCGGTGCTGAGGAGGTCTGGCTGGGCTGGGGCGGCGTCTGCAGGCTGGGTCCGCCGCTCCTGAGGGGCGAGGGGACGGCGTCCTCGACCAGCCCGCTCGTGTCGACGACGAGCACCTGGTGGGCGCCGGCGTCGGCGATGTACAGCTGGGCGCCGTCACGTGTGACGGCCAGGCCGGTGGGTGAGCTGAGCGGTGTCGCGCTGGCCTGCGCACCATCCGCAGGCGTTCCCGGCTGCCCGTTGCCTGCGACCGTGATGACGCCGGCAGTCGTGGGCCCGGTCATGAAGACGCGCTTCGCCTGCGGGTCAGCGACGAAGACGTCGCTGTTCTCGTCGACGGCGATCGCCGTGGGGTGCAGCATCAGCGGCGCTCTCCGTTCGCCCATGCACCAGGAGGAGGGAGCGACCGCAGCCTGGGGGCCGGCCATGACCACGCAGGTGCCGCCCTGGGTGAAGCGGAGCACGCGCTGGTGGCCGGTGTCGGCGACGTAGCGCACGCCCTCGTTGACGGCGACACCGCCGGGGGCGTCGAGCACCTGTCCCTGCGCCTCGGCGCTCGAGCCGGCGTGCTCTCCCTGCCCCGTGGCACCGATCAGCACGTGCAGCTCGCCGGCGGTGCCACTCACCTCGGGGAGTCCCGCGCCCCGGTCGGGTTGGCACGCGCTCAGCAGTGGGATCGCCAGGACCATGGCGAGCGCGAGGGCGCGAGTGGTGGTGGTCCGGCCAGCGGTGGTGCGCACGGGTCCTGCTCTCGTCGGGTGGTGCTCCGTCGTGGAGGTACCGACGCGGGCGCTCCACTGGTGGACGCGGCGACGGGGCCAGGTCTTCGACGCTAGGCAGCCGACAGGGCGGTCCAGCGGAGGCGCGCGGGGCCACCGAGAGGCAGGAAGGGGGACAAAGCAGCAGGTCAGGGTACGCAAGAGGCCGGTGGTTCCCCTGTGGCGAGAGGGGCTTCTGGCCGGGCGCCTCCGCCTGAGCGCAGGACGCGAGGGATGACCGGCTGACCGCCCGGACGTCGGCGTCTCCGTCGTCCGGGCGGTCGGTGCTCGTCAGCCCTTGATGCGGCTCGTGAAGGCGCTCGTGGCGTCGGCGGAGACGGCGCGCGATCCACCGAAGACGATGCCGGTGGTCACCTGGCCCTTCGCCGCCATCGCCTCCAGCGCCTGGGCAGCAGCCGGGGACAGCTCGTCCGTCGTCGTCAGGAGCAGCGGCCCCGAGAGGTTGCCCATGGCGGCGGAGCCCACGAGGGCGTCCGGCCAGTCCTGTCCCGTCGCCAGGCCGACGGCACCGGGGCGCGAGGATCCGGAGACCTCGGCGAAGCGCGCGGCGACCTTGCGGGCGGTGTCGTAGCGGTCAGCACCGACGATCGCCGCGCGGGCGGTCGACGCAGCAGCATCACCACCGAGGGTCCTGGCCGCTGCGGCAGCCGGGCCACCCACGGGGATCGTGCGGGCGCCGGCCGGGTCGTTGGCGTTCAGGTAGGCACGCGTCGAGGCCGGCAGGCGGGCACCGTCTGAGAGGACGACGATGCCGCCCGTGCGCGCAGCCAGCGACGAGACCACGAGACCGTCCGGGTAGTCCGTGCCGGAGACGAGGAAGATCGGCTGGCCGCCGGTCACGGTCGTCGCCGCGAGCACGCCGTGCTCAGCGGCTGGGACCACTGCCTTGGCCGCGACCGTGGCCTGCACCGTGCCCGCGATCTGGAGCGCTGTCGCGAAGCGGTCCTCCCCGGCGATCCGGTGCACGCGGTCTCCGGCGCTGGTCCCCGCGAGCGCAGCGGCCACGGCTGGCGAGAGCGCCTGGTCACCGCCCAGCACGTCGACGGTGCCACCGAAGGCGAGGACGCGGTTGATCTCGGTGACGACGTCGGCGTCCAGCGAGGCTCCGCCGGTCATGAGCAGAGGCGCCTGGGACGACGCCGCCAGGCGCGCACCGGCCAGTGCGTCGGCGTAGGTCGCGCTGGTGGTGAGGACCACGCGCGGCGCGGACCGCGCGATGGGGAAGATCTGCTGGGAGACCGAGGTGGAGGTCTGCACCCTCGACTCGCCGGCGAAGCGGTGCGATCCCGGCTCGGGCGCCTTGACCGGTGAGGCGGGAGGTGCGGGAGCAGCTGGGGGCGCAGCCGGAGTGACCGCCGTCGACGCCGCGGAGGCCGTGCCCAGCCCGGCGCTGTTCTTGGCCTTGACCGTGAAGGTGTAGCCGGTGCCGTTCGTGAGCCCGGTGATGGTCGTCGTCGTGGCGGCCGAGCCGACCAGCACCGGCGCGAGCGCCGCCCCTCCGACCGCCGTGGGGGTGACCTCGTAGTCGGTGACGGGGCCGGCGCCGGTGACGAGCGGAGCGGTCCAGGACAGACCCGCCTGGCCGTTCCCGGCGACAGCCGTCACGGCCGTCGGAGCTCCGGGAGTCGCAGCGGGGGTCGTGACGGTCTCGAGGCCGGTGGCGCCGTACAGGCCCGCGTTGCTGGTGACGGCCCGCACCCGGACACCTGAACCCGTTCCGGCGGGCAGACCCGTGATGGTCGCCTGCAGGTCGCTGCCGCTCGCGGCGCTGGTGCTCAGCGAGCTCCACGAGGTGCCGTTGAGGCTGTACTCCCAGCCGGTCACCGTCGCGCCGTTCACAGCGCCCGGCGTGAAGGTCACCGTGGTGGACGTCGTCGCGGTGCCGCTGAACGTCATCGCCGTCGGAGCGGACGGGCAGGTCAGGTAGGTGGCCAGCACGTAGCCGTCGCCGGTGTTCGGGGACAACGGCGTGACGCTGGCCCCGGCTACCGCCCCGTTCGACCCGCCACCACCTCCTGCCCCGGTGGACGAGTAGTCGCCACCACCAGCACGACCACCGTTGTAGCCACCGCCCCCACCACCGCCGCCGCCGCCCTGGCCGAACATCGCACCGTTGGCTCCGCCGCCGCCTCCGGTGAAGGCGCCGGCGCCCTGCCCGTTCGCGCCGACGTCCCCGCCCGCCACGGTGGTCCCAGCGCCGCCACCGCCACCGGCGACGAGCAGCGGCTGGGAACCGGCGGGAATGGGTGATCCGGCCCAGACGGAGGACGCTCCGCCGCCACCACCACTCCCCGACTGCCCCGAGGCACCCCTTCCGCGGCTCCCGTCGCTACCGCTGGTGCCGTTGCTGGCGAGCCCGTTGAGCGCCGGGGAGTCGGTGCCCCGGGTCCCCACGAGGACGGTGAAGTGGTCTCCGGCAGCGGCCGGGAGGATCGCGGTGAAGTCACCGCCGCTTCCTCCGACGCCGCCGCTGAAGCCGTTGCCGCCCCGCGCGCCCGCGACCTCCCACTCGATGCCGCAGAGGTTGGCGACTGCGGGCACCGTGAACGCGTTGTCCGCCCCGTAGGAGGTGGCGCTCGCCGTCCCCGCGTGGGTCATGTCCCATGTCGCGTCGACTCCTGTCGCGAGCGCGGGAGACGTCGCGACCCCGGGCAGCACTGCGCCACCGAGCAGGCACACGGCGAGGGACCTCGCGAGGCGCTGACGAGAGGCGCGGCGAGGCGGAGCCGTCGACGTGGAGGGGAGTGTGACGAGGGGCACGGAGCACCTCCGTGTGCGGCACGCAGGCGTGCAAGAGGAAGGACCGGGCTCTGCCGACGGTCCTGAGGACTCCTCCGAGCGTGCTCGACGAGGGCGCTCCCACACCGAAAGACACGCCGCCTAACGGTGACAGAGAGTGATCGTTTGCGCCCGCGGGACCCCCTCTCGACCACCATCGGTGATCACGTGAGGCTCGGAGGGCGATGAAGACGACGTGCCTCTGGTTCACCGGTGATCTCGACAGGGGTGCTGGCCACGCAGGTGCCCACCTCGCACTCCCGCCGCTGGGTCGCGCGCCTCCTCGCTCGCGCTCCGTCCGTCGAAGCGACCGCCACCGGATCCGCACGTGCCACCTCCACGGTGACGGGACGAACGGCCTTGGACGCCACCGATCACCGAGTCACCAGCACTTCGCGGGCCGCACCCGGCGGAGCGTGCCTCAGGCGCTCTGCAGCGCCGCCCCGCGGCTGGCGAGGAGCGAGTCGAGCTCGGACTCGCTGAAGACGCGCACGGGAGCCACGTCGGCGGCGGCAGCACCCGAGGCCGCCCACTGCCAGGCCGGGTGTGCACCACGGGGGTGGTCGAGCCCGAGGTGGAGCACCACGCCGTGCTGGTGGTGCCCGTCGGCCACGAAGCCGGTCAGGGCGCGCCAGACCGCACCCCCGGGGTCGCCGCCGCGCACCGGCTGGGACGCCCGGACCGCCAGCGCCAGCAGCGCAGCGTCGCCCTCAGCCGGCCCGCCGAGGCGGACCACCACATCGGGCCCCGCGAGCTCGACAGGCTCAAACGCCTGGGCAGGCGCGTCGTCCAGCGGACGGGCCGGCGAGGGGACGGGGTCGAGGACGTCGACCCGGTGACCAGGCGCCGTCACCACAGTGGGGCGCCGGTCAGTGCAGGCAACGTCCCAGCCCTCGGGCAGCAGTCGGGCGACCTGCCGCGCCGCCGCAGCGGCGAGCACCCGCTCTGCCGAGGCCGCTGGAGCCCCGCGAAGCTCGTCCAGCAGGCGACGGTCGTCGCGCACGAGAGCGCGCACCGCGTTCTTCAGCAGCGCCTCCACCGAGATGAAATCCATGTCGTGGTCATCGGCCGCTGCGCCGTCCGAGTCAAGGCGTCAACCGCATTGACGGAAGCAGGGCCACGATGCGCTGCCGCTAGCTGTTCTGATAGCAGCGGTGCCTTCACCGGTCGAGGGTGGCCGGCAAGCACCTCCCCGCACAGCAGAGCGGGCCGAGACCCAAAGGTCCCGACCCGCTCTGTCGCAGCTAGAGAATGATCAGCTGATGGTGAAGGTGATCGAGCTGGTGCTGATCGCCGTCCCGTAGGTGTCCACGTAGTTCGCGGCGGCGGTGGAAGAAGCCGGCGCGACGGTGATGGTCGCCCCCGCAACCGTGGTCGACGAGGTGTTGAGCGTGAGCACCGTCTTGTCGGCGTTCCACGAAGGAGCGGTCGCGGACAGAGTCGCTCCGGTCACGGTCCACTCCGAGTTGGCAGCGGTCGTAGCGTTGGTCACCGGCTTGTTGAAGGTGAGAACGATCGAGGCGTTGCCGTGCACGTTGGCAGCCGACGTGATGCTCGGAGCCGCCGAGAAGACCGAGGTGGCGAGAGACCAAGTCACGACCCCGCCGTTGATGCTCACCTGAGCAGTGCCGGTACGAGCGCCCGACGAGATACGACCAATCATGGCGTCGAACTGAGCCAGCGTGCTGGTGGCGCCGTCGATCGTGTAGACGGTGCTGGTTCCGGCACCGAAGACGCTGGTCGAGTTCGTCACGTTGCTGTAGGAAAGGTTCGTCGCCGAGATCTGGTTGCTGTCAGCGTCCTGGATGCTGACCGTACGGGCCGAGGAGTCCGCAGCAGCGACCGTGCCAGAGAGCGGCTTGCTCGTGAGAGAGAGCGTGGCGGCCGTGTTGGTGGTGGCGTCGGCAGCCTGGAAGGTGACCAGGTCACCAGGGTTGACGGCAGCCTGGAAGTCGGAAGGCGAAGCAATCGTGCCGTCGATGATGTAACGGGTCACGCCGCTGTAGGCCGCGTAGCCCTGGGCGCTGTTCGCGCCCCACCAAGCGACACCGCTGGTGTCGGTGTTGTTTCCACCGACCGTCTTCGCCACCACACCAGAGGTCTTGGCCGGCGCGGAGTTGACCAGGGCGAACTTCTGAACGCCACCGGCCTGGGAGTACGTGATCTGGTCACCCTTGGAGACGGGGCTCGCGGTGCTCGACCCGAGGTTGCCGCTTCCGACGAAGGCTGCCTGGGCCGCCGAGGTCCCATCGATCATGTAGGTGTCACCCGAGGCGGGCGTGATCGCCTGGGTCAGGGTCGCGCCCGCAGCCGTCTTGACCGTGAAGCTGGTCAGGACGCCCGTGCTACCCGCGGTACCGCTCATCGTGACCCCAGCAACCGTGCCGACCAGGCTGCCGCTGGTCAGCGCGACGGTGCGGATGTTGTTGAGGTCAGCGCCAGTGCCCTTGACGGAGATCGAGTCTCCCAGGCTGAGCGCCCCCTCGAAGATGCCCTTCGAAACGCTCTGGCCATCCACCGTGTAGTTGATGAAGGAGGTGCCGTTGCTGGTGTAGTCCCAAGCCGGCGAGCCAGCCGTGGTGCCCATGAAGGGAAGAGCGGTACCGGTGATGGGCTCCACAACCGTCAGGGTGTGCGTGCTGCTCAGTGCGAAGGCACCGACCAGGCCAGAGGTGTACCCGCTGCTGGCGAGCGCCGTGTAGGCGTAGCTCGTCGTGCCGTCAGAGTTGGCGACGACCGAGACGGTGCCACCCACCTGGAGGGAGCTGACGAAGGCGCCCTGGGTCGCAGCCGAGCCACCAACCATGAACTTGTCGGTGCTCTTGGTCGTGACCTTCTTCGCCGCCTGGGTGACCGGGTCAGCGTAGGAGAAGGTGGTGCTGCTACCGGTCGGGATCGCCGTGACAACCATGCCGACAGCGGCGGCGACGGACTGGGCGGCGGACTGAGCCGAGGAGACCTGGCCGTCGGAGACGGCGGCCTTGCCACCGAAGACGAAGCCCTTGCCGGTCAGCTCAGCGGAGTGGTCCTTCATGTACACCGCGGTGGCGTCCCAGCCAGCGAAGTGCAGCGTGGTGAAGGACTTGCCCAGCAGCGGGGCGGCCACGAGCGAGTCAGCGCCGTTGCCGTTGGTGCCACCGACCAGAGCGGCGTTGGCGGGGTTGAAGCCCTCGGACTTCTTGGCCCAGTCGGAGACCAGGTTGGCGGTAACGGCGCGGTCAGCACCGGCCACGCGCTGCTCGTCCTTGATGGACAGGTCGGCCTGGACCTTCTTGGAGACGACAGCCTCGCCACCGACGAGGATCTTGTTGTCGGTCCCGATGTTGCCGAGCTCCTTCTTGGAGAAGTCGGAGGTCGAGTCCTTGTCGGTCAGGATGACCGGGTAGCCCTTGACGAAGGCCACCGGGGAGACGGCGAGCGCGTCGGCGAAGGAGGTGCCCGAGGCGACGAAGACCTTGGAGGGCTTCTTGCCACCGTTGAGCTTGATGCCGGCCTCGGCGATCATCGCGGCGGTCTCGTAGCGGTCCGAGCCGTTGATGCGGGAGACGTTGTAGCCGTCGCCCTTGATGGCGGTCTCGACCGAGGTCGGGATGACGGTGGTGCCACCGACCAGCCAGATGTTCTTGGCGCCGAGGCGCTTGATCTCGGCCTTGGTCGCGTCGTCGGCGCCCTTGTCGCTCACGTAGAGGATCGGGGCGTTGGCGACACCGGCCAGGTAGGAGGCGGTGAGGCCGTCGACCGTGGCGTAGCCGTTGACGAGGATGACGTTGTCGGCCTTGTCGAACGCGGCCTTGGAGGCGGCGATCGCGGTGCCGTAGCGGTCATCGCCCTGGATGCGCTGGTCGAACTTGAAGTTGGCGTCAGCGGAAGCGGCCGAGGCGAGGGCGATGGCGCCACCACCGAGGCAGACGGCGAGAGCAAGCGTCCCCGCAGCGGTGCGCTTCGCCATGTTGCGAGCAGACATGTGAATGTCCTCCATGGAAGTGAACGGTTGGGGACGCAGGTCCCCGGGCCTGGGAAGGACCCGGGGTTCCGGGTCTTCCAGATCCGCCGTCCGGCGGATCCGGACATTACGGACTGTGTTGCTTCCTCACCTCTCGGTGACGACATGGAAGAAGTTACGCGCCCGGCTGCCCCAGACGTGGGATTTCCAAACATGGCGCGTGTCGGCGTGTCGCAGCACGGCAGAAAAAGCCGCTGACCTGCGGTGACGACGAACCACATCGTTGTGGTCCGCGCGTGTCGCGGCGGCGTCGCCGAGGCGGAGCACGCCTCCCGGGAGTCAGGAGAAGCTCCCCCGTTCGGCGTACGAGAACAGTGCCCGACCGCGACACGCCACGCGTCGCGACACGCCTCAAACGACTCGGAAAACTTGTTGTGTCTCGCTCGTCACGTGAGTCACAGGAATGGCGATAAGGGCAGAAATGCCCACCAATACGGACAGATCGACGCTCGCAACCTGCAATTTCACCCCGACTCACCTGTCGAGACGCCCTGAACCGGCACCCGACGCCGGTTCGTCACTCTCTGTGACCCCAGAGATGCCGCCGATCGGGGGCCGACGACTTGCCGAAGCTGAAAGCGGCGTTCCGTCACGGGCGGAGGCGCCAGCCGGTCGAGGGCCGTCACGGTGTGGCAGCAGACCCCTCCGGGCACGCCACGCAGGCATCAGCGGCCTTGGTTCTGCCCGGCCCTGTGCAGCCGAAGCCGCCGGTGGACCTCGTGGGTCAGCGCGTCACCGCAGCTCGCGTGCGCTGGCGAGGCACCGCTGCGGCAGCCCGAGATGCTGTCGGGGGCTTCACGCCGACCCGTGCTGGCGTCTGCTGCTGCGCCTGCGCGAGTCGACGGGCCTGCGACCTCAGCGGCTTGACGAACTCAGAGCGCACGTGGACGTGCGTGACGCCGTTGCTGCCAGCGCGGCGTCCCTTGTACTGGCTGACCAGCACGTCAGCGCGTGACCGGGCGACGACGCCCCTGTCCTTGAGCGTCTTGGCGGCTGAGGTCACGGCACCCGCCCGCCGGCTGAACCGCTGGCCTGGGTCGGTGCCCAGGCGCTGACAGACCTCTTCGCGGCTCAACTCGCCCCGGGCTTTCGCCAACGCGTGGAGCAGACCCAGTGCCTCCTCGGCCGTCTGGCGCTTGTCCTCGAGGGTGGAGGACCTCCTCTTCCCCGGCGCTGCCGTGGCCTGCTGCTCGAGCAGCGCCAGGAGGGCCTTGACCTCGTCGTCGTCCCACGAGGTGTCCTCCTCCTCCGGCTCGGCGGCTGGTGCGTCAACAGGTACGGGCCGGTCAGCGCGCTCGGGACGCGCCGGAGCGGGAGCGGAAGCAGGGGTTGGAGCAGCATCGGCGCGGCGAGTCGCTGTCCGACCACGCCCCTCCGGCGCCTGGGCTGCCGGAGTGATGGCCAGCGCCTCCTCGGCGCGCTCGCTGCGCAGGGGCGGCCGCTCGTCGTCGTGCTCAGGAGAGCCCGTGCGCACCTCGAGCGCGAACTCCAGCCGGTACGGAGTCCCGTGCCGGTAGATGGCGATGCTCCCGGTGCGCTCTCCCCTGGTCGCCGCAGCGCCGTCGGAGGTGAGCAGGGTGCGCTCGAAGCCCTGCGGCAGGCCGACGCGCAGGCGGAAGTCGCCGGAACCGTCTTCCGGCTCCACCACCCAGTCACCGGCGTCGCCGTCCGTTGAAGGCAGCGCATCTGGCGCGCTGACCGGGGAGAAGGCCAGCCGGACTCGGACGACCAGGACTCCTCTGACGTTCCGGGCAGGGCGGCCGACTGCCGGCGCATCGACACCAGCGAGAAGGCCTGGTCACGTCGCCAGAGGGCGACGCGCACAGCCGCGCCACGACGTCTCCGCGCTCCGTGTCCCCCGACATGCATCCGCACGCATGCGGGCTGCGCGTGCCAGGCTCGCCTGAGGAGGTCCCGACATGGGTCGAACCACCCCGGCTGAGGGGCGAGCGCACGTCTGGGCAGATGCACCTGTCCTGCACCAGGCAGCCGATGCGCTTCACCGCGGGCCGTTCACCAGCAGCGCTGCGACCCTGCTCAACGAAGTCCTGACCAGCTCAGAGAGCGTCGTCGCGGCCCTGGTCGGCCCGTGGGGCAGTGGGAAGTCCAGCACCCTCGGCTTCATCCTCGAGGAGCTCGACGTCGAGCATGTCGTAGTCAGGATCAACCCGTGGATGGTCTCGGGCCCTGACGGAGTCGCCGAGGAGGTCGTGGCCGCTGTCACCACCGCGCTCACCGCGGCAGGTGTCGCACCGGCCGTCGCCAGTGCGGCGCGGGGGTACTTCGCGGCGGCGGTCCGCGCAGTGGTGAAGGGGGCGGCCGCCGTCGGAGGTGCCTACGTCAGTCAGCAGGGGTTCCTGGGAGGCGAAGAGCTGGGCAGTGCCGCCGGCGGCGTGGTGGCAGCTCTGGTGGACACGAACGAAGACCGTGCCACCGCATCGGAGTCGCGCCCGGCGACGCTCCAGCAAGCGGCGGAGTCTCTGTCGACCCACCTCGCCGAGCACGCGCGCGGCGTGCTCGTGGTCATCGACGACGTCGACAGACTGCAACCCGCCGAGGTCCTCGGGCTCTTCAAGGCGGTGAGGCTCCTCGGGCGCCTTCCCTACGTCCACTACCTGCTCGCGTACGACGAAGAGACGCTGCTGGATCTGCTGACCCAGACCCCTGTGGCGCACCACCGCCGGGACCGGGCGCTCGCCTACCTCGAGAAGATGGTGCCGCTCCGTCTGGAGCAGCCCGAGGTCACCGAAGACCAAGTCGACGACCTGCTCGCGGGTGGATGGGCGAGCACGTCAGCACGTTGCGGTCCGTTCACCACCACCGACGACGACGCCTTCACGCACGAGGCAGAGGTGCTGCTTCGCCATGTGCTCACCACACCGCGGGTCATCCACCGCTTCTTCGCCCAGCTGGACCTGCTGCTCACGCTCGTCCGGCCGCACACGGTGGACGTGACCGATGTCGCCGTGCTCACCGTGCTCAGGCTCCACCACCCGCAGGTCTACCGGTCGCTGTCGAACGAGCGTCGCCTCCTGACCGCGGAGAACCCCCCAGACACCTCCCCCGACGCGCAGCGGCGAATCGAGGTGATGCTCCGGCGACCGTCGTCCGTCCTCGCTGGCGACTGGCAGCCCGTGGTCGACGCCGTCCACCGCCTGTTCCCCCGCACAGCCGGGCAGAAAGACGCCACCGCCTTCTCGAGGCTGGCAGCCACGCCTCGACGCAACCGCGCGCAAGACCCCGACTACGTCGACCGCTACTTCGCGCTGTCCCCCTTGGAGGGCGACGTCGGCGCCATCAGCGTCCGCGGAGCGCTCGACGCCATCGCAGAGGGACGGAGCACGCTCCCAGCCGACGAGTTCCTCGACGTCCTCCTGGCACCGGGAATCGACCGACGGGCGGTGCTCGCGGCACGTCGGCTGCTGCGCCGCAGCGCCGAGCACATCGCCACCGCCTCGCTGTCACCGGAGGCCGCCTGTGCGCTCGCCGTGACCTTCTGCCGGATCGCGCCGTACCCGCGCGTGGCGAGCGATGACTCCGAGCAGCACGCAATCGTCCTCGTCGGAGAGCTGCTGGCCCGTGTCGGCAGCAGTGCCGAGCCTGCGTGGAGCGATGTCGTCGAGGCGCTGAGCGACGACCAGCCCCTGCATCCGGGCCACCGGCCCTCAACAGGTGCCGCGCTGTGGCTGTTGGCCCAGGCCTGCAGCCGTGGTGTGCCAGTGGTTCGACAGACGAGCGTCCAGGGACTGTGGAGCCACCTCGTCGACGCCTGCTGGCAGCACCTGGTGGACTGCTCCCTCCAGCTGATCGACGACGCCCCACCAGACGGGCTCGGCCCATGGCTGGTGGGACTCTCGGAGCCCTCCGACCTCGAGCGCCAGCTCGGTCGAGCTGCCGTGGGAAGGGCTGACCTCGTCCGCTTGGTCAGCATGCTGCTGCCGCTGCGTCCAAGCGGGACCGTAGGCGACGACGGCGCCGTCATCTCCGACGGCAGTGAAGCCCTGGTAGCAGCGGTGCTCGACGCGGCTGTCGGCGCGGTCGGCGAAGAGGGCATTCGCACCGCGGCAAGCACTGCGCCGACGGGTGGGGGGTGGGCGGCCACCCGGCGTCGGGCGAGCAGTCGACTGCTCGCAGGTCGTGTCGCCCTCACACGACCGTCCAGGCCTACCGGGGCGCTCACGCCCTCCTCCCTCGCGGGTGCCACCCGACACGAGGACGTCGCCCGCGGGGCCTCCGAGGCGGTCGACGTCAGGGTGGTCGTGACCGTGGCTGCCCCCGCCGCCCCCCTGCCCTTCGCTGAGCTCGGTGACGCGCCAGAAGCCCTCGGCACACTGCGCTGGGTCGACCACTGGGAGGACGACGTGAAGCGCGCCGTCCGCGCAAGCCCAGCAGCGGCGTGGCTGCTCGCAGGACTCTCGGGAACCGCGGGTGCCGATGGGACGCCCGGCTGGGACGAGAGGAGCTCTCGCGGGCACTGGATCGCCCTGTCCAGGCTCGAGGCGGTCCGCGAGCACGACCCCGGCTCCATCCCCATCGGGGCCCCCGGGGCGACCGATGACGGGCAGCGCCAGGTCTTCGTGCAGGTCATGCCGGGGACCGTGGTGTCGTCCGGCTCGGAGGAACCAACGGTGGGGTGCTCCGTCGTCATCTCCCTGGGACTACGCCTGCCAAGGATCTCGCGGACCGAGCAGATCTCAGAAGGGCACCAGGTCAGGCACCGCGTCATGGAGCCCGTCTTCCTCGAAGACCTCGCCGCCGCGGTGTTGGCAGCCGTGCGGTCTGCGGATCTAGCGCTCACTTCGCGCGGCTCAGTGCCTGGCGCTGCGCTCGACTTGACCGTCCCCAACCGGAGTGCAGTCGTCCACATCGCCTTGATCTGCAGCGATGACATCGCTGCAGTGGTCGAACTCAACCTCCCGCATCGGCAGACGACGTCGGGCGCGACGCAGTTCCGCTGGTCCGCCGAGACGACGGACGTCCGGGCGCTCCGCTCGGGCGACGTGGGCGGGCCGGCCTTCCTCTTCACCGCTGAGCTGCTCGCCCGATGGCTGCGCGACGCCGAGTACCGCCGAGGCGTCGACGCCGCGGTCGACGCAGCGGTGCAGGCCGCAGCTCGGCAGAGTGCAAGCGCCTGATCACTGCGGGGCCCTTTCACAGTGGCCGGACGATGATCCCGGGCTGTCGGTGGTGACCTCTAGGTTCAGACACGTGATCGACGGCGAGGTGCCCGGCGGGTGTGCTCCCACGCACCCCGTCCTGTGCGCACCCCGGGAGATCGCCGATGCGGCGGGGTCTCTCCTGGCCAGCTCGGGGGCGTCGCTGTCGCTGGCCGAGCTGCAGGCCGCCTACCTCGAGCTGCAGGCGGCCCAGGCCGCGGTGGCGGCCGCCCAGCTCCACCTGACCCGCGTGCTCGTCGAGCACGAGCGCCCCCACCGCCGCAAGGCACCGGGCACGCAGACCAAGGGCTGGCTGGAACGCGCTGCCCGCCTCGGGCGCGGTGCGGCCTCCACCGAGGTGGCCGCAGCGCGCGCCACCGACCCCGCGTGCGGTGCGCTGCGCGGCCTCGGAGCGGCACTGGCGGCGGGTGAGGTGTCTCGCCAGCACGTCGAGGTGGCGACGCGCCTGCTCCCGCGCCTGCCGCAGCGCGTGCTCGACGAGCGGCGCGAGGAGGTCGACGACCACCTCACCGAGCAGGCCCGCGGCTTCTCCCCCGGCGACACCGACACCCTCGCCAAGCACCTGCGCCGCGCGGTCTGCGCCGACGACGACGCCTCCGACGGCTGGCCCGAACCGCCCGCCGCCAGCTACGAGCGCCGACAGGGCAGCTGGTACACCGACTGGACGGGCATGGTGCAGTTCCGCTTCTCCGTGCCCGAGGCCGACGCGAAGCCGCTCACCGCCGCCCTGTCAGGTCTGGCCGCCCCCACGCGCTGCCCCTCTCCCGTTTCCGATGACCAGGACGACGACGCCGACCCCGACGCGGTGGTCCCCGTGGACGCGCGCACCACCACCCAGCGCAACGCCGACGCCTTCACCGAGCTGGTGCGGCGCGGCGAGAGCGCGCCGGGAGACCTCGAGGTCGAGGTGGGACGGCTGGTGGTCGTCGCGACCGAGGCCCAGCTGGCCGAGGAGCCTGGCGCCGGAGGCGCGGTCTGCACGCACGACCCCGACCCGCTGTCCGCCACCGCCCTGCGGCGACACGCCTGCGACGCGGTGGTCGACAGGGTGGTGCTCGACCGCCGCGGCGCCGTGGTCCGCATGGAGTCCCTCGGACGGCTGGCCACGCGCGCGCAGCGCCGCGCGCTCGCCGCGCGGGACGGCGGGTGCGCCTTCCCGCAGTGCAGCGCCCCAGCCACGTGGTGCGAGGCCCACCACATCGTCTTCTGGAGCCAGGGCGGCGCCACCGACGTCCCCAACCTGGTGCTGCTGTGCTCGCGACACCACACGGAGATCCACCTCGGTCACTGGACGATCACCGTGCGCGACGCAGTGCCCTGGTTCGTGCCGCCACCGTGGGTCGACGCGGCGCAGCGGCCGCTGCGCAACTCCTTCCACCAGCGGATCGCCGCGACGCGCGCCGCGGCGGCCGACCTGCGCCGACCACCCGACGAAGCACCCGGCGCGCCACCCGACCACCAGGACATCGCAGACGCCGAAGCGGCATGACACCCGCGCTGCGGCGCTCTGCAGTGCGTCAGCGCAGCAGCGCGTGACACGTCCGGCCCCCGACGTCTTCGGGGCCGGATGCAGCAGCGCGGACTCCTCATCGACGAGCCAGAGGCAGCCTCCCGTGCGTCGTCCCCCGCAGGTGGACCTGCGCGGGACCCACCGACACGCCGATGCCCAGGTGTGGTCTCGAAGGAGAGTCTCCGCGGGTACGTCATGGAAGAGGCGCTGGCACGCCTGCTCCACACGGCCGGGTACCAGCTCGTCACCCAGGTCGAGGACGATGCCGAGGGCCTCGTCCGCAAGGGGAACGGTCTGGCCGTGCGCGGTCGCGGAGGTGATCACCAGGCGGACGTGCTCGCACTGCTCACCGCGGTCGTGCCGTTCGGCTACCGCCTGCGCCTCTTCGTCGAGGCGAAGCACCGCGCCGACAAGGTCGGACTGCCCGCCGTGCGCAGCTCCTACGCGGTCCTCGCCGACGTCAACCAGTTCGTGCCGGGCAGCGGCCGGCGACGCTACGACCACCAGAGCGTCTTCTTCTCCACGGGTGGCTACTCCACGGACGCCCAGCGGTTCGCCGACGCGCACGGCATCTCCCTGCAGGACTTCACCGGCAAGGCGTGGCAGCTGCTGCGTCACGGTGTGGAGACCACCGCCGACGCCCTCGGCACGATCCTCGTCTCCGCGGGACGGTCCGTACCCCTCCCCTGGGCCCGGCAGCTGCTCCGCGAAGCGCTCGGCACACCGACGTCCACCGGCCCGGTCCAGCCGCTCCCACCCCTGCAACCCGACCAGCGCGTCCTGGCCGCGGCCCAGTCTCGACTGGCGCAGGGACTCGTGAGCCTGGAGCAGGTGGAAGCCCTGGTCGACGCCTTCTCGAGCCTCGCGGACCTGCACGAGCGGTCACTGCTCATCGCCCACACCAGCGGGCGCATGATGCTGGTCATCCGCCCTGACGGCGACGCGGACCTCGCAGCGCTCTCCGCCCTGGCGCAGGAGAGCCGGACCCGCGAGGTGCCGAGCCTGTACGCGTTCGACCCGGTCTCCGCGGACCCGCTGGACGGCGGCGACTGGGTCTTCTCCTCGCAGGACCCGACGCGCCCCTTCCACCTGAGGGTGGGAGTCCCAGCGCTGCTGGAGCACAGCCTCCTCACCACGGCCGGTGCGCCGCTGACGGAGGACGGTCGACGCGAACGACTGACGTTCTTCTGGAACGGCCAGCCCATCACTCTGGTCTACCGCCTGGCGGACCCGCCCGGCGTCGACGCCAACGGTCAGCAGATGGCGCTGCGCTGCGTCTCGGTGGAACCCGCCGTCGCCATCCCGCCTGCAGCTCTGCTTCCCGAGCCAGCACCCGCTGACGACGGGGAGCAGGTCGTGGCGCCCTCCTCAGCATCGTCGCCACCGGCTTCGGAGCCTCTCCCTGGCGCGGAACCGCCAGAGCACGCCGACGCCGGCGACGGGCACCGCGAGGTCGACGAAGACCACCTCGATGCTGATCAGGACCACGACGACGAGGAGCACGACGACGGCGATGACGAGGACGCGTCGTCGTGGGACGTCGACGACGTGAAACTGGTGCTCTACGAGCTTGCCGACGACGCCCGCCGCTTGTCGTCAGCTCACGAAGCGCTGACCGTGATGCACGCCGCAGCCCGTGCTGGCGGCCGGCTCAAGCGCGACGACGTGCGCACCCTGCTCGGCGACCAGCCAGGAACAGCTTTCAACAGCCGCAGTGGGGCGCTCACCCGAGTGGTCAACCGACTCCGGTCGCGCGGGGACATCGCCGCCACAGGGGCACGGCCACTGCAGTCGGTGGTGCGCTTGCGCTTCCTGACCGGTCGGCGCGCCGTCGTCGCAGTCCGAGTCCACCCTGAGTTCATCGAGCAGGTGCTGGCAACACCACCAGGACGTTCTAGTGTCACGGCACCGTGACAATGGGAGATGTCATGGAACCGTGACAATGTGCATTGTCGCGGTACCGTGACACACATGATGGTCGTCACCCAGGAGAAAGAGCTCGGCGCAGCCCTCAAGTCCCGGCGAGAACGCGCACGCCTGACACAGGGTGAGCTCGCCGAGCGCGCCGGCGTCTCCCGCAGCTTCGTCATCGGTCTAGAACGGGGACTGCGTCCTCGCGCTGAGCTCGTCAGGGTCTTCGCCGTGATCAAGGCCTTAGACGCCGCGGTCACACTCGTCGACCACCGCTCGCAGACCCCGGAAGACGCGCTCGCAGAGCTCCTCGGTGATCTGTGAGGATCGCCTTCGCCCTCTACGGGCGCGTCGCGGGAGTCATCGAGCGTGACGGCGGACGGCTGACCCTGCGCTACGAGCGGGAGTACCGCGAGCTGCACAACTCCACTCCGCTGTCCTTGTCCCTGCCCGTCAGCGACACCGTCGCGACGAAGCGCCCCATCGAGGCCTACCTCCGAGGGTTGCTGCCTGACCGTGACGAGGTCCGAGCGCGCTGGGCGTTGAAGGCGGGTGTCCGCCCAGGCGACACCCTGGGGCTGGTGGCCCACGTGGGACTCGACGTCTCAGGAGGCGCGATCTTCGCCCCTGAGAGCGAGATCCACGACGCCCTCACGCGTCCGGGAACCCTCGAGGCTGCCGATGACGCCACCATCGCAGCACGTCTGCGCCGGTTCCGGCAGGACGAGGCGGCCTGGCAGGACGACGAGGACGAGGAGCCGTGGAGCCTGGCCGGCGCGCAGTCCAAGTTCACGCTCGCCCGGACCGAGCACGGCTGGGCCTTCCCCGAGGGCAGCGCGCCGTCCACCCACATCGTCAAGCCAGGGATCGGGCGCATTCCAGGACAGGCGCTGCTGGAGCACCTGACGATGCGAGCCCTGGCCATCGCCGGGCTGGACGTGGCCGAGACGCAGCACCTGACCTTCGAGGACCAGGACGCCGTCGTCGTCACGAGGTTCGACCGGCGCACCCACGCGAAGGGAGTGGCGAGGGTGCACCAGGAGGACCTCCTCCAGGCCTTCGCCCTCGACCCTCGGCGGAAGTACGAGTCCGACGGAGGACCAGGGGTGAAGCAGGTGGCTGACCTGCTGCGCTCCGTGGCCGCCGCCCCGTCCCTCGAGGGCTTCGTGCGCGCCGTCATCGCCAACCAGGTGCTCGGCGCGCCGGACGCCCACGGCAAGAACTACGGACTGCTGCTCATCGCGAAGACCGTGACCCTGGCCCCCCTGTACGACGTCGCCACCGGGCTCGTCCCCAGCGATGGTGGACGACTGCGCTGGACCAGGGGAGCCATGTCCGTCGGCGGCGAACGCCACTTCGGTGACGTCGAGCGGCCGCACTGGGAGCGGTTGGCCCGCGCCGCGGGCGTCCCCGCGGCACGTGTCCTCGAGTGGGTGGCTGAGCTCGCGGAATCTCTGCCCGCGGCCTTCGACACAGCGGTGGCCGAGTCGCCCGCAGCCGAGGCCGACGAGGTCGCCAGCCGCACGGCACCGCTCATCGCAGCGGTGGCCCGGCAGACCCTTGCTGGGCTCACGTCGACGAGACGGAGCAGTGGGCGACTGACCACACCGTTCGTCAAGACGCTGGAAGCTCCGACCCTCCCCGTGAGCGCCGTAGGAGCCTCGGTGCGAGAAGCACCCGAGGAGCCCTGGGACTCCTGAAGGTCCTGGAGCAGGCAGCGCGAAGACCCGATCGGGTGCCTTCCGGCCGCAGCGCCGAAGACCTGGCGGCCAGGTGCCGACGCAGGGACATGAGCTCTGACCTGACCCTCGGCGCGGTGTTCGACGGCTTCGAGACCGACACGCGCGTCACCACGCCCAAGCTCGCCGGGTTCATGCAGCGCGTGCGCCTGCTCGTGTGGCCGCCGGCCTGCTCCCAGCCCCACCACTGACACTCGCTGACACTCGTTGACCAACGCCTGCACCGTTCGATCAGACGGGTGAGCAGCACCCGCCGTGCTCGACCAGCCAGGCCCGCCGGTCGATCCAGGGGTGTGCACCGTCCCCGCTCCAGCGCCGGCAGGGCGCCACGCGCAGCGCTGAGCGCGGCCGTGGCGTCAGCGCTCGTCGTCGTCGTGAGCCCCTTCGCGGTGCCGGGACCGGTCGGCGCCAGCGGCGCCGCCATCGGGTACCTCGCCCTGGTGGTCACCGCGGGCCTCGCGATCCAGCGGCGGCTGCGGCGCACGCAGACCGAGCACCAGCTGTGGCGCGGGCTCCGCGCGTCGCTGTGGGCGGTCGTCGCGGGCGTCCTGGGGGTCTGGGCCGCCACGGCCAAGGCGCTGCCGGAGGCGGTCATCACCGCGGTGCTGTGCGCCGCGGTGATGGCGATGATGGCGCTGACGTACCTGGCGGTCATCCGCTGGACTCGGCCCGCCCTGGGCGGCCGCGGGGTCGACCCCGACCACGTGGTCGGCACCCTCTGCGCCGTCGTCGTGATGACGGCGGGCGTGCAGGTCCTCTCGCACCTGCTCAGCGGCGGCAGCGGTCTCGGCTTCGGCACCGAGCTGCCCGGCGTGGTCGCCATCTGCGCCAACCTCGTGGTGATCGGCGTGCTCGCCGCCACCAACCGCGGCTCCCTGCGCCGCGGAGACCCGCGCCCCCTCCTCATGGGCACCGCGCTGTTCGTCGTGGCCGCCGGCACGGCCGTGCTGGTGCTGACCCCCATCCCCCTGACCCCGTGGGCGCTGCTGGTGCGGCTGGCCTGGCCGCTGGCGCTGGTGGTCTGCGCCGGGCTCCCGGAGGTGCCGCGCGCTCACGAGCGCCAGGACGTGGTCATCAGCAGCGTCACCGGCTACGCGGTCCTGGCGGTGTCGCTGCCCGTCGTCGCCGTCGCCCTGCTCCAGCACATGCCGTGGGTGGCAGCTGTCGCGGGCCTCGCCGCGCTCGCCTGCGGGGGCCGGCTGCTGCTCGACGTGCGCGAGCTGCGGCAGCTGGTCGCCAACCGCCGCTCCTCCTTCACCGACGAGCTCACCGGCCTGCCCAACCGCCGCGCCGTGACGGCGCTGCTGGTGCAGGCGCTCGTGCAGCAGCGCCCCGTGGTGGTGGCGGTGATCGACCTGACGCGCTTCAAGGAGGTCAACGACTCCCTCGGCCACGCCGCCGGAGACGTGCTGCTGCGCACCGTGGCTGCCCGCCTGAGCGGTCTGCTGCAGCCCGGTGAGGTGGTGGCCCGCCTCGGCGGCGACGAGTTCGTGGTGGTGGCCCCGTGCGACCCCGACGCCTCCCCCGTCGTCCGCGCCGCTGTGCTCGGGGCCGCCGTGGTGACGTGCCTCGACGCACCGGTGCAGCTGAGCGCCGTGAGCGTGCTGGTGGGGGCGAGCACCGGCACCGCCGTCTGGCTGCCGCCGTCGCCCTCCCCCACCTCCGCTGAGGACGACGACGACCCGTCCGAGCTGGCGGCACGGCTGCTGCGCGCCGCCGACACGGCGATGTACGACGCCAAGCGCTCCGGTGGCGGGTGGACGGCCCACGACCCGGCTCGCCACGGAGACACCGCCGGCCAGCTGGAGCGCGTGGCGGACCTGCGCGTGGCGCTGGCCCAGCGGCAGCTCGTGCTCCACCACCAGCCGCAGGTGGCCGCGACCACAGGAGAGCCCGTGGGGGTGGAGGCGCTCGTGCGCTGGCAGCACCCCGCGCTCGGGCTGCTCGGCCCCGCGGCGTTCCTCGACCTCGCCGAGACGCACGGCCTCATGGGCCTGCTCACCGAGGAGGTCCTGCGGCTCGGGGTGGAGCAGCAGGCGGTGTGGCGGCGCGCCGGGCTGGTCACGCGGATGTCGGTGAACCTCCCCGCCAGCGCCCTGCGCGACGTCGACCTGCCGCGCCGCGTGGCCGAGCTCCTGGCCGCGCACGGCGTGCCCGCCAGCGACCTCGTGCTCGAGGTGACGGAGTCGGCGCTGCTGAGAGACCCCGAGCGCTCCAGCGCGGTGGTGCAGGCGCTGCGGGCCGCCGGGGCCCGGGTGAGCATCGACGACTTCGGCACCGGCTACTCCTCCCTCGCCCGCCTGCGCGGACTCCCCGTGGACGAGCTGAAGCTGGACGCGTCCTTCACCCACGGCCTGCTGGACGACGAGCGGGCCCGCACGATCGTCGGGAGCACGGTCTCCCTCGCCCACGCGCTCGGGCTCAGCGTGGTGGCCGAGGGCGTGGAGGACCCCGACACGCTGGCGTGCCTGGTGGCCCTGGGCTGCGACGAGATCCAGGGGTACCTCTTCGCCAGGCCGATGCCGGCCGACCAGCTGGCCGTCTGGTGGGGCGCGCCAGGGCGCGCTGCCGCCGAGGTGCAGCCGTCCCCTCAAGGAGTGATGACACCCGGTCGATCATGGAAGTGATCACCCGCGTCTCCCCACACCGTCCCCCGGAGGACCCCGTGCTGCGCACGCTCGCCGACCTCAAGGTCTCGACCAAGCTGTTCGCCGGCTTCGGCGTGGTCTGCGTGCTGCTCGCCGTGGTCAGCGGTGTCAGCTTCGTCAAGCTCCGCGCCGCCCAGCACGACCTCTCCTCCGTCAGCACGTCGGTCATCCCCTCCGTGGTGGCGTCCAAGGACACCGCCCTCGCGCTCATGCAGGTCCGCCTCCAGCTGGCGAACCTCGCACTCGTCAACGACCCCGCGCAGGTGCGGGAGGCCGCCGCCGCCACCGAGTCCGCGCTCACGGACCTGGACGCGGCCTGGAAGGCCTACCTCGACTCCGGCCCCGCCAGCTCCACCGAGCAGCAGCAGGCGTTCGCGACGTCCCTGCAGCAGTTCGAGAGCGGCGTGCCGACGCTGGTCTCCCTGGCGAAGGCGAACGACCTCGCCGGCTTCGTCCAAGCCCGCAACACCACCACCACGCCCGCGGCGAAGGCCTCCCTGACGGCCATCAAGGCCGTCACCCGGGCCGAGCAGGACGCCGCCGACGCGCTGGCCGCGAAGGACGAGGCCACCTACCGCGAGGCCGTGGCCGTCCTCACCACCTGCACGCTGCTGGCGCTGGCGCTGGCCGGGGCGATCGCCGTGGTGGTCTCCCGCTCGATCACCCGCCCGCTGAGGAAGGTGGTGGAGGTCATGGCCGGCGTGGCCACCGGCCGCCTCGACGTGCGCGTCGGCCTGGACCGCAAGGACGAGGTCGGCCAGCTGGCCGCCTCCACCGACACCTCCCTGGACGCCCTGGCCAGCGCCATGCGCGACATCACCACCGAGGCCAGCGCCCTGGCCACCTCCGCCACCTCCCTGTCCAGCGTCTCCACCCAGCTCGCCTCCGGCGCCCACGAGGCCGCCACCCAGTCCCAGGTCGTGGCCGCCGCCTCCGAGGAGGTCTCGGTCTCCATCTCCACCGTCGCCGCCGCCGGAGAGGAGATGACCGCCGCCATCGCCCAGATCGCCACCGCCACCTCCACCGCCTCCACCAAGGCCGCCTGCGCCGTGGCCGCCGCAGGCCAGGCCGGCTCCGCCATCGAGCGCCTCGGGGTCTCCTCCCGCGAGATCGGCGACGTCGTCAAGCTCATCACCACCATCGCCGAGCAGACCAACCTCCTCGCCCTGAACGCCACCATCGAGGCCGCCCGCGCGGGCGAGATGGGCAAGGGCTTCGCCGTGGTCGCCGGAGAGGTCAAGGAGCTGGCCCGCCAGACCGCCAAGGCCACCGACGACATCGTCGCCAAGGTCTCCGCCACCCAGGGCGACGCCTCCGCGGCCGCGGAGGCGGTGCTGCAGATCGGTGGGGTCATCGCCGAGGTCGACGCGCTGCAGTCCACCATCGCCGCCGCGGTGGAGGAGCAGTCCGCGACCACCTCGGAGATGGTCCGCAACGTCACCGAGGTGTCGGTGGGCTCGGGGCAGATCTCGGAGAACATCGCCGGGATCGCGGCCGGCAGCGAGCAGAACAAGGACAGCGCCGCCCACACGGCCGACACCGCTGCCGACCTCACGGCGGCGGCCTCGCGCCTGGCCGAGCTGACGAGCCGCTTCACCGTGTGAGCGCACCCCTCGGCCTGGCGGACTTGTTCACGAGTTGCTCAAGTCCGTGCCGATCTCGCCGATCATGAGAGCGGCCCATGACTTCCCTGGTGCCTCCCTCAAGAAGGCCGCATGCAGACCGATGGAGGACTCGTCGTCCTCTCTCTGCAACCCCCGGGGGAACTCCGTGCTCCGTCGCCTCGCCGACCTCCGGGTCGCGCACAAGCTCTTCGCCGGCTTCGGCGTCGTCTGCATCCTGCTGGTCGCCGTCGCAGGCATCGGCGTGGTGAGGCTCGGGCAGGCGCAAGAGAACCTCCGCACGCTCTCCGAGAGCGGCCTGGCCTCCGTCGACGCCGTCGACAAGACCGCCACCGCCTTCGTGACGCTGAAGTTCGACCTCGCCAACGCCGCCCTCACCCCCGACGCCGCGGGCACCGACAAGGCCCTCGCGACGCTCGACGCGGACCAGAAGAAGCTCGACGAGCAGTGGAAGGCCTACCGCGGCAGCTCACCCGCGAGCACGCCCGCGCAGCAGGAGGCCTTCACCTCCGCGCTGGCCCGGTGGCGCACTGCGGTGGAGGGCGTCATCCCGTTGGCCAAGGCGAACGACCTCTCGGGCTTCGTCGAGCAGCGCGCGGAGAAGGTCTTCCCCGAGGCCGCGGCTGCCGCCACCGCGCTGGCCGACCTCACCAAGGCCGAGACCGAAGCGGCGGCCGCCACCGCTGACCACGGCGAGTCCGCCTACCGCGCCGCGGTGGCGCTGCTCGTGGGTTGCGCCGCCCTCGCCGTCGCCCTGGCCGTGGCGATGGCCCTCGTGGTCTCGCGCTCGGTGACCCGCCCCCTGGCCCGGGTGGTCGAGGTCATGACCGGCGTGTCCCAGGGCCGCCTCGACCGCCTCGTCGGCCTCGGCACCCGCGACGAGGTCGGCCAGCTCGGCGCCGCCACGGACGCGACCATCGGGTCGCTGAGCACCGCGATGCGCGACATCAGCGCGGAGGCGCGGTCCCTGGCGACGGCGTCGTCCGCGCTGTCCGGCGTGGCCGCGCAGATCTCCAGCGGCGCCGAGGAGGCCGCCACCCAGACGCAGGTCGTCTCCGCCGCGTCCGAGGAGGTGTCGATGTCCATCTCCACCGTCGCCGCCGCCGGAGAGGAGATGACCGCCGCCATCGCGCAGATCGCCACCGCCACGTCAGAGGCGTCGTCCATGGCGGCGTCCGCGGTCACGGCCGCGAGCTCGGCCGGTGACGCCATCGAGCGGCTCGGGGTCTCCTCGAAGGAGATCGGCGACGTCGTCAAGCTCATCACCTCCATCGCCGAGCAGACCAACCTGCTCGCCCTGAACGCCACCATCGAGGCCGCCCGCGCCGGGGAGCTCGGCAAGGGCTTCGCCGTGGTCGCCGGGGAGGTCAAGGAGCTGGCCCGCCAGACCGCGCAGGCCACCGAGGAGATCATCAGCAAGGTCTCGGCCACCCAGAGCGACACCGCGGCCGCTGCGGCCGCGGTGACCGAGATCGGTGAGGTCATCTCCCGCATCGACGAGGTGCAGGCCACCATCGCCGCGGCCGTGGAGGAGCAGTCCGCGACGACGTCGGAGATGGTCCGCAACGTCACCGAGGTCTCCACCGGCTCGGCACAGATCTCGGCGAACGTCTCCGACATCGCCCGCGGCACCGACCAGAACCGCGAGGGCGCCGGGCACACCGCCGCGACCGCCCGCTCTCTGGCGGCCTCGGCCGAGGCGCTGCAGGCGCTCACCGGGCGCTTCACCGTCTGAGGTCGGGCTCCGAGGCCTCGACGAGGGCCACCGGGCGGCGCTACCACGCCGCCCAGTGGCCTTCGTCGTCGTCCTGCTCCGGGTCTCCCCACAGATCTGCTGTTCACAGGTGGTTCAGATCTCGGCGGTTCCTGCCGATCATGAAGAGGGACCGACACAGGTGTCGCATCCCCTCAAGGGGATCCGCCGGCGACCGATGAAGGAGTCACCCCTTCTTCTGCAACCCCGGAGGATCCCCGTGGTCCGTCGCCTCGCCGACCTGCGCATCGCGCACAAGCTCTTCGCCGGCTTCGGCGTGGTCTGCCTCCTCCTGGCGGTGGTCAGCGGCCTGGCCCTCACGCGCCTCGCGTCGGCCCAGGCGGACCTCGACTCGCTGGCGAGCTCCGGCCTGGTCTCCGTCGACACCGCGGACCGCGCGTCCCTGGCCCTGCTCCAGGTCCGCTTCGACGTGGCCAACCTCGCCCTCGCCAAGGGCGACGGCGTCACCGCCGCGGTGGAGGTGCTGACGAAGAGCGACACCGCCCTCGACGTCGCGTGGAAGGCCTACACGGACTCCAAGCCCGCAGCGACCGGCGAGCAGCAGGCCGCCTTCACCACCGCCCTGGCCCAGTACCGAGCGGCTCTGGCCGAGATGGTGCCGCTGGCGAAGGCGGGCGACGCCGAGGGCTTCGTCGAGGTCCGCAAGGAGAAGGCCACTCCCCCGGCCAAGGCGGCCTTCGCCGCCATCGACGCCATCACCCACACCGAGCTGGCCACCGCGGGCGACATGGCCGCCGAGGGCAAGGCCGCCTACCGCACGTCCGTGCTGCTCGTGGGTGGCTGCGCCGTGGTCGCCATGGTGCTGGCCGTGGCGATGGCGCTGCTGGTGTCCCGGTCCGTGAGCGGCCCGCTGTCCCGCGTCATGGCGGTGATGGTCGACGTGGCCGCCGGCCGCCTGGACCGCCGCGTCGGCCTCACCACCAAGGACGAGGTCGGCCAGCTGGCCGGCGCCGTGGACTCCACCGTCACCTCCCTCGGCACGGCCATGCGTGAGATCGGCGAGGAGGCCCGCTCCCTTGCCGCCGCCTCCGCGTCGCTGTCCAGCGTCTCCGCGCAGATGGCCTCGGGCGCGCAGGAGGCCGCCGCCCAGACGCAGGTGGTGGCCGCCGCCTCCGAGGAGGTCTCGGTGTCCATCTCCACCGTCGCCGCAGCTGGCGAGGAGATGACCGCCGCCATCGCCCAGATCGCCACCGCCACCTCTGACGCCTCCGCGATGGCCTCCAGCGCCGTGGCCGCCGCCTCCTCTGCCGGCTCCGCCATCGAGCGGCTCGGCACCTCCAGCCAGGAGATCGGCGACGTCGTCAAGCTCATCACCTCCATCGCCGAGCAGACCAACCTCCTGGCCCTGAACGCCACCATCGAGGCCGCCCGCGCCGGGGAGCTCGGAAAGGGCTTCGCCGTGGTCGCCGGGGAGGTCAAGGAGCTCGCGCGCCAGACGGCCCAGGCCACCGAGGAGATCATCAGCAAGGTCCACGCCACCCAGGGCGACGCCTCCGCGGCGGCCACCGCGGTCACGGAGATCGGTGAGGTCATCGCCCGCATCGACGCCGTCCAGGCCACCATCGCCGCCGCGGTGGAGGAGCAGTCCGCCACCACCAACGAGATGGTCCGCAACGTCACCGAGGTCTCCACCGGCTCCGCGCAGATCTCCTCCAACGTCTCCGACATCGCCCGCGGCACCGACCAGAACCGCGAGGGGGCCGGGGCGACCGCGGACACCGCCCGCAGCCTGGCCGCCTCGGCCAGCAAGCTGCAGGAGCTGACCGGTCGCTTCACCGTCTGAGGCTGACGGCGAGGTGCGGCGGGTCAGCCCTTCAGGGGCAGCACGGCGGTGAGCTGGTGGCCGCCGTCGTCGGTGGCGCCCCAGCCCGCGTACCCACCGAGCGCCTGGGCGCGCTCGCGCACGCCCACGAGCCCGTTGCCGGTGGACAGCGCCCTGCCCACCGACGCCCCTGTCGCATCCGGCGCAGCCGGCTGCGGCACCGGGGCCTCCCCCGCCGCCGCCGTCGTCGTCGACGACGCGGGCGGCGGCCCGTTGACCACGGACACCACCAGGGTGGAGGCCACCACCTCCACCCCCGCCCTGACCACCGCGCCCGGCGCGTAGCGCACGGCGTTGGTCAGGCCCTCCTGGAGGATCCGGTAGGCGGCGCGCTGCACCGGCGCCGCCACCTCAGCGCCGTCGGGCACCTGCACCACCAGCTGCCCGGCGCAGCCGGCCGAGGCCCACAGCCGGTCCAGCTCCCCCAGGCAGACCGCACGGGCCTGAGGTGCGGGGCCGTGCAGCTGCTCGGGGCCGCGCAGGTCGGCGAGCACCTCGCGCAGCTCGCGCGTGGTCTGCGCCGCCGCCGCGCGGATGGTCTCCGCCACCGCGCGGGTGCGGTCGTCGACGTCGGGCAGCATCCGCAGCCCGGCGGCCTGCACGGCGATGAGCGTCACCTGCGAGGCCACCACGTCGTGCATCTCGCGGGCCAGGTGCGCGCGCTCCTCGGCGCGGGCGGCGTGCTCGGCGAGCGCCCGCTCGCGCGCACGGCCGGCCACCAGCTCCCGCAGCGCCGCCGACTGCTCCCGGCGGGTCCGCACCAGGCGCCCCAGGCCAGCGGCCCCGGCGGCCATGGCGATGGCCGCGGCGACGTCGGTGATGAGGCGCAGTGGGCCGTCCGAGACCAGGTAGCGGGAGTCCTGCCAGGTCATGAGGGCGGCGCTGGACACCACCGTCCACACCACCAGCGCGACCACCACGCCGTCGCGGCGCTCCTTCTGCCCCGCGGTGAAGAGCAGCACCAGAGGGGTGAGCAGCAGGGAGGTCCAGCCCAGTGCCGGCCCGACCACCAGCGCGGCCGCCACCGGCCAGCGCAGCCGGGCGAGCACCGCCACGAGCGTGGCCGCGGCCACCGCGAAGTAGCTGTCGGCCCTGACCTCCTGCCAGGCCAGCACCTCGAGGGCGCACAGGACGACGACGCCCGTCTCGAGCACCACGCGGGCGGAGCCGGTGCGCCACCCGGAGAGCCAGCGGCGCAGCGACGGCAGCGCGGACGTGCGCACCGGTGCCTGCGCCGCTCCCCCCGCTGCCAGCTCGCCCACGAGGCGAATCATCTCCTCCCGGAGGGCCCAACCCCTCCCCCCAGAGGCCGTTCGAGGGCCTGAGCCCTCGATCTGTCTCCCTCACGGGGGTAGCACCCAGCACCCGACGGGTGATGCGCTGCCGCTGGTGTCGAGGAGGGCCCGGACCGCGCCGATCACCCGTGCATGCCCGACCTCTCCGCCGTCGACCGGCTGGCCGCACAGGCCGAGTACCACGCGGCCACCTTCAGCGCTGGTCGTCTGCCGGGACCTCCGGCCCTCGCCACGACGGTGTTGACCTGCATGGACGCGCGCATCGACGTCTTCCGGCTGCTGGGCCTGTCCGAGGGCGACGCGCACGTGCTGCGCAACGCGGGCGGGCTCGCCACCGACGACGCCCTGCGCTCGTTGACCGTCAGCCAGCGCAAGCTCAGCACCCGCGAGGTCATGGTGGTCCAGCACACCGGCTGCTCCTTGACCACCTTCGACGGTGAGGAGTTCCGCGAGGAGCTGTGGAACGAGACCGGCGTAGAGCCGGCGTGGCGCAGCGCCGGCGCCTTCGACGACGTCCAGCAGAACGTGCGCGACACCGTGGCGCGCATCCGCTCCGAGCCGGCGCTCCCCCACCGGGACCTGGTGCGCGGGTTCGTCTACGACGTGACCTCCGGTGCGCTCGCCGAGGTGGGCGAGGCGCCTGACCGCCAGGAGCCGCGCTCCGGCGACGCGCGCACCCGAACGGTCGTCCTCTCGGTGGACGAGAGGATCGCGCGCTACAGGTGATCTCCCGAGGCGCCGATGATCCTCACATCGCGGCCGTGGGGTGTCGCACACCAGAGGAGAGACGTCGATGAAGCGCTCGGGCCGAACCAGCGCCCTGGACCAGGCCGTCGCCTCGGCGGCCGAGGCCGAGGCCGACGTGCGCGCCGTGGTCGAGGTGGTCAAGGCCGTCGCCGCGGCGACCACCCCCGAGCAGGCCGTCAGCACCGCCCTGGAGGCCGTGCGCACCCAGTTCGGGTGGGTCTACGGCTCCTACTGGAAGGTCGAGGGCAAGGGCCCGGGTGCAGAGCTGCGCTTCGTGCAGGAGTCCGGCCAGACCGGTGAGGAGTTCCGCGCCGTCACCCGCTCCGCCTCCTTCTGCGAGGGCGTCGGGTTGTCCGGGCGCGCCTGGAAGGCCCGCGACCTGGTCTTCATCAAGGACATCGCCGAGCTCACCGACTGCGTGCGCGCCCCCGTCGCGCTGCGCGCCGGGGTCCGCTCCGGGGTCTGCTTCCCCGTGGTCGAGCACGGCCAGGTCGTCGGCACCATGGACTTCTTCACCGACGTCACCCTCGACCCCTCCCCCCGCCGCCTGGACGTGCTGCGCTCCATCGGGGTGCTGGTCTCCCAGGCCCTGGAGCGCGTCCACGAGTCCGTGGTCCAGGCCAAGGCCGCCCAGGACGTCGAGGCCGTCAACGCCGTCCTGCGCGAGCTGTCCAAGGCCGAAGACCCCGCCCGCGCGGTCCGCTTCGCCCTGGAGACCATCAAGTCCGGCTTCGGGTGGAACTACGGCTCCTTCTGGAAGCTCGACGCCCGCGGCGACGCCCTCGTCTTCGACACCGAGGTCGGCCAGGTCGGAGAGGAGTTCCGCCGCGTCACCACCACCGCCACCTTCGCCCGCGGCGTCGGGGTGGCCGGGCGCACCTGGGCCGCCCGCGACCTCGTCTTCGTCGAGGACCTCGCCGAGGTCACCGACTGCGTGCGCGCCCCCGCCGCCCGCAGCGCCGGCGTCAAGAGCGGCGTCTGCCTGCCGATCGTCGTCGACGGCGAGGTCGTCGGCACCATGGACTTCTTCGCCACCCGCACCCTGGTGATGTCCGCCAGCCGCGAGTCCGCGCTGCGCAACACCGGCTTCCTGCTCGGCCAGGCCCTGGAGCGCATCGCCGCCAAGGAGAAGCTCGACGTCGCCGGACGCGAGCTGGTCATCTCCATCGAGGAGGTCGAGCGCAACGTGATCGCCGCCTCCACCGTCGCCGAGCGGGGGCGGGCCCTGACCGAGGAGGCCAACCACGACGTCTCCGGCCTGGGTGAGTCCAGCGCGCAGATCTCCAAGGTCGTCGCCACCATCCAGGCCATCGCCTCCCAGACCAACCTGCTGGCGCTGAACGCCACCATCGAGGCAGCCCGGGCCGGTGAGGCGGGCAAGGGCTTCGCCGTCGTCGCCGGTGAGGTCAAGGAGCTGGCCAACGGCACCGCCAAGGCCACCACCGAGGTCGACGAGCGCGTCCGGCTCATCCAGACCCAGGTCAACGACGTCATCGAGCGCCTCTCAGCGATCACCTCCGTGGTCGACGAGATCAACGAGACCCAGAACGTCATCGCCGGCGTCCTGACCGAGCAGGTCGCCGTCACCCGGGCCATCCTCGGCTGACCCCGAGCGCCCCCGAGGGCCCTGTCTGCCGAAGGGCAGGCAGGGCCCTTCTCGATCTCCACGGCCGGACCGCTCCAGCAGTGATCAAGGACTGCCGATGCATCCCTCGTCGGGGGGACCGCTGCAGCGCTGGGCGCTGCTGTCGCCGAGGGAGCACCACCAGCTGTGAAGAGATCCGCCCTGCTGTCCGCCCTGACCGAGGCGCGGACCACGGCGTCGGAGTCGCAGGCCGACGTCCGCGCCGTGGTCGAGGTGCTCCGGGCCGTCACCTCCGCCTCCACCTCCGCCGAGGCCGTCAGCGCGGCGCTGGAGACGGTCCGCGCCCGGTTCGGGTGGGCGTACGGCTCGTACTGGCGCGTGCGCGGCACCGGCGCGGAGGCGGCCCTGGTCTTCGTGCAGGACTCCGGCACCACCAGCGAGGCGTTCCGGCAGGTGACCCACGCCGCGTCGTTCCGCGAGGGCGTCGGCCTGTCCGGACGCGCGTGGCAGCGCCGCGACCTCGTCTTCGTGGAGGACATCGGCGACGTGACGGACTGCGTGCGCGCCCCCGAGGCCAAGCGCTCCGGCGTGCGCAGCGGCGTGTGCTTCCCCCTGTCCTCCGGCGGCGCCGTCGTCGCCACCATGGACTTCTTCACCACCGAGACCGTCGAGCTGAGCGCCGAGCGCCTGGACGCGCTGCGCTCCATCGGGGCGCTGGTCTCCCAGGCGCTGGAGCGCGTGGCGGAGGACGAGCGCCGCGGCGAGGCCGACCAGGACGTCGAGGCCGTGAGCTCCGTGCTGCGCACCCTGTCCCGCGCCACCGACTCCGCCGAGGCGGTCCGGCTGGCGCTGGCCACGGTGAGGTCGGGCTTCGGGTGGGACTACGGCTCGTTCTGGGAGCTCGACGAGCGCGGTGACGCGCTGCGGTTCGGCCAGGAGGTCGGCTCCGTCAACGACGAGTTCCGCCGCGTCACCACCACCTCCAGCTTCGCGCGCGGCGTCGGCGTGGCCGGCCGCGCGTGGTCGACCCGCGACGTCGTCTTCGTGCCGGACCTCGCGGACGTCACCGACTGCGTGCGCGCACCCGCCGCCCGCAGCGCCGGCGTCAGGAGCGGCGTCTGCCTGCCGGTGCTCGTGGACGGCGAGGTCGTCGGGACGATGGACTTCTTCGCCACCCGCACCCTGGAGCTGGCGCCGAGCCGCGAGAGCGCCCTGCGCAACACGGCCTACCTGCTCGGCCAGGCGCTGGAGCGCATCGCCGCCCGCGAGCGCCTCACCACCGCCGGTGCCGCGCTGGTCGGGTCCATCGAGGAGGTGGAGCGCAACGTGGCGGCCGCCGCCACCGTCGCGCGGCGCGGTCACGCCCTGACGCGGGAGGCGAACGCCGAGGTGGCGGGGCTGGGCGAGGCGAGCACCCGGATCTCGCAGGTGGTCTCGACCATCCAGGCCATTGCGTCCCAGACCAACCTGCTGGCGCTGAACGCCACCATCGAGGCGGCGCGGGCCGGTGAGGTGGGGAAGGGCTTCGCCGTCGTCGCCGGGGAGGTGAAGGAGCTGGCGAACGGCACCGCCCGCGCCACCACGGAGGTGGACGAGCGGGTGCGGCTGATCCAGGAGCAGACGGAGGGCGTCATCTCCCGGCTGGACGAGATCAGCGCCGTGGTCGACGAGATCAACGCCACGCAGGAGGTCATCTCCGGGGTGCTGGCCGAGCAGGTCGCCACCACCCGGGCGATCCTCGCCTGACCTCTCCGCCCCCTCCTCGCAGCCGGGCGTCCAGTTGCGGTTCCCACCCCCCGAAGCACCGCAGCCGGGCGTCCGGTTGCGGTTCACACTCCGGCGCGCTGCTCCCGGCGCTCGCGCTTGCGCGCGTACATCGACGCGTCGGCGGCGGAGAGGAGCCGTTCGACGCCCTCACCGCCCTCACCGGGCTCGCTGAGCTCCACGCCCACGCTGACGCCCACGCGCAGCTCCACGCCGTCGACCACCACCGGGGCGGACACCTCCCGCGCGAGCCGCGCGGCGATGCCGTCGGCCTCCGCCGCGTCGGCGACGCCCGGGCACACCAGCACGAACTCGTCTCCCCCGAGCCGTGCCACCAGGTCCTGCGGGCGCAGCGCCGCGGACAGGCGCCCGGCGACGGCGAGCAGCACCGCGTCCCCCGCGGCGTGGCCGTGCCCGTCGTTGACGGCCTTGAAGCCGTCGAGGTCGCAGTAGAGCACCGCCACGCGCGACGGCGCGCGACCGTCAGACCGCGCCTGCGACAGCGCCCGCTCGAGCTGCTCCACGAGCAGTGCGCGGTGGGGCAGCCCGGTGAGCGCGTCGTGCGTGGCCGCGCAGCGCAGCTGCGCCTCCAGGGCGCGCTGCTCGGTGACGTCGCTCAGGACGACGACGGCGCCCAGCAGCCGTCCTCCGCTGTCGCGCACCTGCGTGCCCGAGCCGGACAGGGTGCGCGGCGGTGCCCCGGCCCGGCGCAGGACGTACTCCTGACCGGTCACCGACCCCTCGGTGAAGACGCGTTGCAGCGGCACCCGCGCGGGCGCGAGCGGTGTGGCGCCGTCCGCCTCGAAGAGCTCGAAGTGGGCGGACGAGTCGTCAGGACCAGCTGCGGCATCGGCGTCCGCAGGGGCGCCGTACCAGTCCCGGACGGCGTCGTTGAAGTGCGTGAGGTGCCCGTGAGCGTCAGCAGCGGCCACCCCCACGGGCAACGACTGCAGCAGCGCGGCGTCGAAGGCGCGGGCCTGCTCGTGCTCTTCGCGAGCGGCCCTGGCCCGCCGGGCCTCGCGGCGGCGCTCCAGCAGCGAGGACGTCATCGCGGCCAGGTCCACCAGCCGCGCCAACGGTTCCTCGCCGAGCGCGTCACCGGGCTCCTCGTGGAGCACGCACAGCGTGCCCACCACGAGGCCGTCCACCTGCAGGGGTGCCATGGCGTAGCGACGCACGGCACCGAGCCGTCCATCCACCCAGGGCAGGTCGGCGAAGAGGGGGTCGGTGGTGCAGTCGCCGGAGACCACCGGCCCGCCCACGAGGCTCGCGCGGTGGCACAGCGACTCCTCGCGCACCATCGCCACGGGCCCATCGCCCTGGCGGGCCAGGGAGCACGCCTCCAGCGGGAGCAGCGCGTTGACCATGGCCACCGGGTACCCGGTCAGGGCTGCGGCGACGCGCGCAGCAGCGGCCAGGTCCGCGTCGTCGTCGGGCTCGAGCAGGTCGCACTCGGCGAGCAGCAGCCGCTGGCGCTCGCGCAGCCCTTCGGGTTCCTGCAGCTGCTCGAAAACCACCACGCGCGTCCTCCACCGGGAGACGGCGTCTCTCTGCACCGTCTCCCCCGCGTGATCGGCAGGCCGGCGGACCGCCTTGACAGGCCCTGTCACCCGCGCGGGTGACGGGGTGACCGGCACCACACGGCCCCACCCCCGCCGCTCGCGCGGTGGAGGTGGGGCCGTGCCGCCACCGGGCCACTGGGGGACGGACCCGGGACGTCTGGGGGGCTGCTCTCAGGCCGCTGGCACCGGAGCAGGGGGGGCCTTGGCGTCCACGGCGCGGGCCGCGGGACGGCGGCGCACGGCGATGACCCGCTGGAGGACGACGAAGGCCAGCAGCACCGCGCCGATGGCCACGCGGGTCCACCACGACTCCAGCCCCTCGCGGGAGTTGAGCACCTGGATGAGGCCGTACACCAGCACGCCGGCACCGGTGCCCAGCACGTAGCCGTAGCCGCCGGTGAGGAGCGTGCCGCCGATGACCACCGCGGCGATGGCGTCGAGCTCCATGCCCACGCCGGTGAGGTTGTAGCCGGACTTCGTGTAGAGCGCGAAGAGGATGCCGGCCACGCCGGCGCAGGTGCCGCTGATGACGTAGACCCACACGCGGGTGCGGTCGGCGCGCAGGCCCATGAGGTTGACGGCGTTCCCGCGGTCCGCGGCGCCCAGGCCGTAGACGGTGCGCCCGAAGCGGGTGTGGTGGAGCACGAGGTAGGCGATGGCCAGCACCGCGAGCGCGATGAGGATGCTCGCGGTGATGCGCCAGGACGTGCGCCCCTCCCCGAACCTGATGCTCCACGAGGCCAGCGCCGAGAAGGTCGGGTCGTCGATGGGCAGCGACCGGGTCCCGAGCACCGTGGCCGCGCCGCGGGCGAGGAAGAGCACCGCCAGGCTGGCGATGAACGGTTGCACGTCGAAGTACTGCACCAGCACACCGATGATCGTCCCGCAGGCCGTGCCGACCAGGACCCCGGCGACGACGACGACGGGGGCCGGCCACCCGGCGATGAACAGCTGGGCGACCGTGAGGCCGACGAGCGCCACCACCGCTCCGACCGACAGGTCGATGCCACCGGCGAGGATGACGAAGGTCATCCCGACCGCCAGCACCAGCAGGAACGAGTTGTCGATGAGGAGGTTGGAGACCAGCTTCATCGAGATGAAGTCCTGGCGGGGCGTGCTGTAGCGGGCCTGGCCCACCACCAGCAGCACCACCAGGGTGACCAGCGTCCCTGCGACGGGCAGGTACCGGGCGTCGAGCCGGCGGAGCTTCACGCTCCCACCTCCCTGGTGGTGGTGGACGGTCGCGGCGGCGCCGAGGACGCCCGCGAGGACGACGCCGTGGACGCGCCGGAGGGCGACGACGACGGCTGGGTGGTGGTGGCGGCGGCCTCGGGACGACGGGGCCCGCTGCTGGCCGTGCGCCTGCTGGCGAGCCAGCCGCGGGCGCGCGGGGACGCCGCGACGCACAGGGCGATGAGGACCGCCGCCTTGAACAGGTTGGTGGTGGTCGAGGGCAGCTGGAAGATGATCACCGCTCGCTCGATCGTGGTGAGCAGCAGCGCGCCGACCACCAGGCCCGACAGGTAGAACCTGCCGCCGTCGAGCTTGGTGCCGCCGAGCACCACCACGACGATGGCGTTGAGCTCGAAGAACAGGCCGATGTTGTTGGCGTCCGCGGCCATGGTGGGAGCGCCGTAGATGATGCCCGCGAGGGCGGCCAGCACGCCCGCCAGCACGTAGACGGTCCAGGTGGTGCTGCGGGCGCGCACCCCCGACAGCCGTGCGGACTCGCGGTTGACGCCGATGGCCTCCAGCAGCACGCCCAGGGCGGTGCGCCGGACCACGAGCGCTACGAGCGCGAACACCACGGCCCCGATCACCACCGCCTGGGGCAGTCCCAGCACGGAGCCGGCGCCGAGGGCCTTGAACGGCGGGCTGGTGACGGTGGTGATCTGCCCCTTGGTGATGAGCATGGCGATGCCGCGGCCGGCCACCATGAGGATCATCGTGGCGATGAAGGGCTGCACACCCAGCACCGTGACGAGGGTGCCGTTGAAGGCTCCGACGGCCACGCCCAGGACGAGGCCCAGCACCACAGCGGTGGCCACGGTGACGGGGTTCGTCGGGTCGGTCGCACCGTCGAGGTAGGTCAGGGAGACGGCCAGCGAGATGGCCATCACCGCGCCGACGGACAGGTCGATGCCGCCGGTCGCGATGACCAGGCACATGCCCAGGGCCAGCAGCAGCGGTGTCACCGAGTTGCGCAGCAGGTCGATCGGCTGACCGACCAGCGCTCCTTCGCGGACGGTGATGTCCAGGAAGCCGGGGCTGGCGACGGCGCAGGCGACGAGCAGCGCCACCAGCGCCGCGGTGGGCCAGAACAGGGTGTGGCCCACGACGCGCCGGGCCCAGCCGACGGTGCCGCTCGGGGTGGCGCTCATGCGGCCCCCTCCTTCGAGGTCCGGGGAGACGGGGTGTGCGGGGCGGCGGGCCCGTCGGTGGGCTCGGCGGCGATGGTGGCCAGCACGGTCTCCGTGGTGACGTCGTCCCCGTTGACCACCTCAGCGACCTTGACGCGGTCACGCATGACCACGACGCGCTGGGACAGGCGCAGCACCTCCTCCAGCTCGGAGGAGATGAAGACCACCGACATCCCCTGCTGCGCCAGCTCGACGACCAGCTTCTGGATCTCCGCCTTGGCGCCGACGTCGATGCCGCGGGTGGGCTCGTCGAGGATGAGCAGACGGGGGTCGGTGGCCAGCCAGCGCGCCAGCAGCACCTTCTGCTGGTTGCCGCCGGAGAGGTTCTTGATGAGGGCGTTGGGGTTCTTCGGGTTGATGTTCAGCGCGGTCATGTACCGCGCGACGATGTCATCGAGCTCCTTCGCCGGGATCGGCCGCCACGCGCCGCGCCGCGCCTGGAGCGCGAGCGCGATGTTCTCGCGGACCGTCAGGTCACCGACGATGCCCTCCTTCTTGCGGTCCTCGGTGGAGTAGGCCAGCCCGCGCTGCAGCGCCGCGAGCGGCGTGGCCAGGCGCGCGGGAGCGCCGTCCACCTCGAGGCGCCCGGTGTCGGGGCGGTCCGCCCCGCACAGCAGCCGAGCGGCCTCCGTGCGCCCGGAGCCGAGGAGGCCGGCGAAGCCGACGATCTCACCCGGGTACAGGTCGAGGTCGAAGGGCTGCACGGAGCCGGCGCGGCCGACCGCGGAGCTCGAGACCAGGGGCTGGGCCCCGGGTTCGTGCAGGGAGATCGCGGCCTTGGCGGTCTCCTCCACGCCGGCCAGCTCGTCACCGGAGCGCCCGATCATCAGGGAGATGAGGTCGCGCCGGGGCAGGTCGCGGGTGAGGCGCTCCTCGACGAGCTTGCCGTTGCGCAGCACCGTCATGCGGTCGGAGATCGCGTAGACCTGGTCCATGAAGTGGGAGACGAACAGCACCGCGACGCCGGAGTCGCGCAGCTGGCGCACCACGCGGAAGAGCTCGTCGACCTCCGCGCGGTCGAGGCTGGAGGTCGGCTCGTCCAGGATGAGCACCTTGGCGTCCGCCACCATGGCGCGTGCGATGGCCACCAGCTGCTGGACGGCGATGGTGTGCGACTCCAGCAGGGAGCGCGGGTCGACGTCGAGGCTGAGGCGGGCCAGCTGCTCGCGGGCCGCGCGCCGGGTGGCGCGCCAGTCGACGAACGGGCCACGGCGGACCTCGTGGCCGAGCATGACGTTCTCGGCCACCGAGAGGTTCGCGCAGAGGTTGACCTCCTGGTACACGGTGGAGATGCCCGCGGCCTGCGCCGCGCCCGGGTCCTTGAGGTGCACCTGCTCGCCGTCGAGCAGCACCTGGCCGGCGTCGATGGAGTAGACGCCGGTGAGGGCCTTGATGAGGGTGGACTTGCCGGCGCCGTTCTCGCCCATGAGGGCGTGCACCTCGCCGGGGAAGAGGCGCAGGTCGACGCCGTCGAGGGCGCGCACGCCCGGGAACTCGATGGTGATGCCCCTCATCTGGACGACGGGGGTGGTGGCGGCGGTGCTCGTGGGGGTGGCTGGCTGCGCCATGGTGGGCCTTCCGTGGAGCCCCGGGGCGGCGCCGCGGTGTCCGCGGCGCCGCCCCGGGAGGAACGGTGGTCGGTGCTCGCCCGTCAGTAGGGGCGGGCGTCGACCTGGGCCTGGGTGATGGTCTGGTCGAACGTCGTCTCCTCGACGACGGTCTCCTTCGGCACGTCCTCGCCGGCGTGCACCTTCTTGATGAGCTCGGCGAGCTGGTCGCCGAAGGCCGGGTTGCACTCCACGACGTAGTTGAACTTCTTGTCCACGAGGGCCTGCAGGCCGTCGCGGACGGCGTCCACGGAGACGATCTGGATGTCGGTGCCGGGCTTCTTGCCGGCGGCCTCGATCGCCTCGACGGCGCCCAGCCCCATGTCGTCGTTGTGGGTGAAGATCATGGTCATGTCGGGGTAGGCCTGCAGCGCGGCCTCGGTGGCCGTGCGGCCCTCGGCGCGGGTGAAGTTGCCGCTGGCCTTGCCGATGACCTGGCTGCCGACGACAGCGTCGAAGCCCTCCTCGCGGTCCACCTGGGCGCCGGACCCGAGCGTGCCCTGCAGCTCGAAGATCTTGGCGTCGGGGGCGTTCTGCTTGACCCAGTCGCCCGCCTTGGTGCCCTCGGCCTTGAAGTCGGAGCCGATGTGGGTGACGAAGGGGTCGGAGACCTTGGTGTCGACGGTGCGGTCGACGAGCACCACGGGGATGCCCGCGTCCTTGATCTCCTGCAGGACGTCGTCCCAGCCGGTCTCGACGACCGGGGAGAAGGCGATGACGTCGACGTCCTGGGCGACGAAGTCGCGCAGGGCCTTGATCTGGTTCTCCTGCTTCTGCTGGGCGTCGACGAACGTGAGCTTGAAGCCCTTGTCGGCCGTGAGGTTCTGCTTCACCGACTCGGTGTTGGCGGTGCGCCACCCGCTCTCGGCGCCCAGCTGGGAGTAGCCCACGGTGATCGCGCCGTCACCGCCGGAGCCGGCCTGCGCGCCCTCGTCGCCGGTGGAGCTGCCGCCGCAGGCGGCGAGGGAGATGGCGAGACCGCCCGCGGCGATCGCGGACATGAAGGTGCGCCTGGATGCGTGGAACACTTGACTCCTCCTCGAGTGCGTCCTCCGCCCGCCACGTGCGCATGCCGTGCTGTCGTGGTCGGGCGCTCAGTGCTCGGTGGAGCGGTCCGCGGGGCGTTGCAGCGCCCTGCGGACCGGTTCGCTCCTCGTCCGCGAGGAGGGACCAGTCCCCACCGGGGGTCGTGCGTCGTGCGTCGTCCGGGAGCGTCCCTCGCTCCCTGGGCTCCGAGTGTGAGCGTTAACACGCTGGGAAGACAACGGGAATGCGGTCACGGATCGATAACGCTCACCGGCGTGGTGCGGTGCTGCTCCTGCGCACGACGAGCTCCGGCTGCAGCTGGACCGATCCCGCGACCGACTCCCCGCCGTCGTCGTCAGCGGCGCTTCCGCGGTCGACCATGCGGAGCACCTGCTGCAGCGCGGCGCGTCCCAGCTCGGAGAACTCCTGGCGCACGGTGGTCAGCGGAGGCAGGAAGTGGGCGCTCTCGGGCACGTCGTCGAAGCCCACCACGCTGACGTCGTCGGGCACGCTGCGGCCGCGCTCGGCGAGCGCCCGCACCAGCCCGAGGGCCGAGGAGTCGTTGGCGGCGAAGACCGCCGTCACCTCCGGCACCCGCGCCAGCAGCTCCCCTGCGCGGTAGCCGGAGTCCGCTGACCAGGCGCCCTCCAGCACCGGCGGCACCTCCCGGCCCGCCGCCTGCAGCACCTCTCGCCAGCCCTCCTCGCGCTGGTCGGCCTCGTACCAGCCCTGCGGGCCGCGCACGTGCCACACCGTCTCGTGACCCAGGTCCAGCAGGTGCTGCACCGCCAGGCGAGCCCCGGCGCGCTGATCCACGGAGACCTCCACGGCCCCCACCCCGCCGCTGCTGACGGCCAGCACCGGCACCGGCACCAGCGGGTGCGCACCCGCGAGCGCCTCGTAGGCCTCCCGCACCGGGGCCACCAGCACCACGGCAGCGGCGTACTGGTCCACGAGCCGCGACAGGCCGTGCCGCACGGACTCGACGTCGAAGTCGACCACGTGCTCCACCGCCAGGTGCACGCCCGCCTCGGTGGCCGCCAGCCCCAGGGCGGCGGTGATGGACGCCGGTCCGTACAGGGCCGAGCTGGAGGTCAGCACGCCCACCAGGCCACCGCGGCCGGTGGCGAGGGCGCGCGCGGCGGGGTTGCGGCGGTAGCCGAGCTCGGTGATGGCCTCCAGCACCCGCTGCCGCGTCCCGGCGGCCACCTTGGGCGCCGAGTTCAGCACCCGCGAGACGGTCTGGATGGAGACGCCGGCCCGCGCGGCCACGTCAGTGATGGACGGGGTCCGACCCGGCGGCAGCGGCGGGTGGATGAGAGCGCTCACCCCCGGAGTGTGGGGCCTCGGACGATGTCTCGGCCAGGGCCGCGCGGGCGCTGTCGCGGCTGTGCGAAGGCCCTGGGGCCCGCGATCACCCATACTCGCGGGATGGACGGCTCAGCGACCCAGGCGCAGGCGCCGGACGTCGCCGCCGCCCACGAGCTGGACCGCGCCCGCCTGGTGGTCGCCACCGAAGCCGCTCAGCTGGGCCTGTGGGACTGGGACCTCACCACGGACGCGCTCGGGTGGGACTCCCGCAGCCGCGCCATGTACGGCCAGACCCACATGCCGCTGACCGGTCTGGTGGGCGACATCAACCGCACCATCCACCCCGACGACCAGGTCGCCGTGGCCGAGGTGCTGGAACGCGCCATCGACGAGCGCGGCACGCTCGAGGTCGAGTTCCGCACCCTGCAGCCCGACGGGAGCGAGCGGGTGGTCTACGCCCGCGGGCAGGTGCTGGTCGACGCCAGGGGCGCCGCCGTGCGGATGGTCGGCACCAACGCCGACGTCACGGAGCTGCGCCGCTCCCAGCGCCAGGCCGCCCAAGACGCCGAGCGGCTGAGCCGCCTGGTCGAGGTGGCCCGGGCCCTGGGGGACGCCGAGTCCGAGCAGGCGGTGCTGGACGTGGTCAACCAGGCCGCCACCAGCGTCTTCGGCGCCTCGACGGCAGCGCTGGTGCTGCAGACCGGGCAGAGCGGTCCGCGGGCGCTGCGCACGCTCACCGCCTCCTACGACAGCGGCTTCAGCGCCTCCGTGGCCGAGCTGGCCGCCGACACCCCGCTGCCCGCCGTCGACTCCGCCGTCAGCGGCCGCAGCTGGTTCGTCCCGGCCCGCGCCCAGGCACCGCAGCGCTTCACCGCCGGCGCGGCGGTCTGGGAGGCCTCCGGCACCGACGCCGTCGGCTGCGTGCCGCTGGAGTCCGACGCCGGCGTGTTCGGGGCGCTGTCGGTGGGCTTCTCCGGGCCCCAGCCGTGGCGCGAGCCGGACCAGCAGGTCCTCACCACCTTCGGCGCGCTGACCTCGCAGGCGCTGCGGCGGATCTGGGCCCGCGCGGCCGAGCTCCGGGCGCTGCGCGCGGCGCAGCGGTCGGCGGCGCAGCAGACGGCGCTCGTGGCGCTGGCCCAGTCCCTCGAGCTGGCCGAGGACGAGGAGGAGGTCCTCGCCGTCGTCACCGGCGGCGGCGTCAGCCTGCTCGGAGCCCGCGGAGCGGTCCTGTGCCTCAGCGCCGGGGCGGACGAGGAGGGTGGCCTGCGCGCCCTCACCACCAGCTTCTTCGCCGAGACCGTCCGCTCCGAGGTCTCCCAGCTCCCCGCCGGGTTCCCGCTGCCCATGGTCGACGCCGCCAGCACCGGCCGCGCGCACTTCCTGCCCGACCGCGCCGCCGCCCTGGCCCTCTTCCCGGGGCGCGAGGAGATCACGGGTGCGCTCTACGAGGCGGCGGGCACGCACGCCTCGGCAGCCCTGCCGCTCACCGACGCCGGTGCCGTGGTCGGCTCCCTGTCGGTGGCCCTCGACGTCGAGCACACCTGGACCGCGGACGAGCAGGCGCTGCTGCACGCGTTCACCTCGCTGACGGCCACCGCCCTCTCCCGCATCCACGCGCAGGAGGCCGAGCGCGCCGCCAACGCCGCGGTCCGCCGCTTCTCCGAGACGCTGCAGCGGAGCCTGCTCACGCGGCCGCCCGAGCCCGACCACCTGCACCTGGCCGTCCGCTACCTGCCCGCCGCCACCGAGGCCCAGGTGGGCGGCGACTGGTACGACGCCTTCGTGGTGGGAGACGGCGCCACGAGCATCGTCGTCGGGGACGTCACCGGCCACGACCGCGAAGCGGCAGCGGCGATGGGCCAGATGCGCAACCTGCTGCGCGGCATCGCGCACGTCAGCGGTGCGGAGCCGGCGCACGTGCTCGCCAGCCTCGACGCCGCCGTGCGCGACCTGGACGTCGGCGCCATGGCCACGGTGGTGCTGGTCAAGGTGGTGCAGACGCCCGAGATGCGCCTGAGGGGTGAGCGCCTCCTGCGCTGGTCCAACGCCGGGCACCCGCCGCCGCTGCTGGTCGGCCCGGACGGCCGCGCCCGCTACCTCGAGCACGACCCCGACCTGCTCATCGGGCTGCTGCCCGAGGTCCCGCGGACCGCGCACGAGGTGCCGCTGGAGCCGGGCTCCACGCTGCTGCTCTTCAGCGACGGCCTGGTGGAGCGGCGCGGCGCTCCCCTCGAGCAGGGCCTGGCGTGGCTGGCGAGCACCGTCGAGGGGCTGCACGAGCGCACGGTCGAGGAGATCTGCGACGAGCTGCTCCGCCAGGTGGGAGACCGGGTGGAGGACGACGTCGCCATCGTGGCGCTGCGCGCCTACCCCGAGGACGAGCCCCGGCCCGCCGAGGCGGGCCCGGCGACCCGCTGAGCCGGCACCCACCGCCAGCTGGGGCGGGTGGTCTCCAGCAGCTCGGGTGACAGCTGCTCCGCGGGTGCCGGCCTGCCGTACAGGTAGCCCTGGGCGGTGTCGCAGCCCAGGGACCGCAGCACGCGCACCTCCCGCGGGTCCTCCACGCCCTCGGCCACGACGTGCAGGCCCAGGCGGTGTGCGAGGTCCACGACGGAGGCGACGAGCACCTCGTCACCCCGGGGCTCCCCCGCCGGGGCTCCTGGGACACCCGGCCCGTCCGCGCCGAGCCCGGTCACGAAGGAGCGGTCGAGCTTGAGCTCGTCCACCGGCAGGCGGCGCAGGTACGACAGCGAGGAGTAGCCCGTGCCGAAGTCGTCGATGGACGTCGAGACGCCCAGGCCGCGGAGGTCGGAGATGACGGTCGCGGCCCGCCCGGGGTCCACGACGAGCGCCTCCTCGGTGATCTCCACCCGCAGGAGCCGCGCCGGCAGCGCTCTGCGGTGCAGCGCCCGGGCGACCTGCTCGACGAAGCCGGGGTGGGTGAAGCACTGGGCTGACGCGTTCACCGCCACCGGGACCTCGTAGCCGGCGAGGTGCCAGCGCTGGGCCTGGTCGAGGGCCGTGTCGATGACCAGCGCGGTGAACGGGTGCGCCAGGTCGGTCTGCTCCAGCAGCGGCAGGAACTCGCACGGCGGGAGGAACCCGTGGGTCGGGTGCTGCCAGCGCACCAGCGCCTCCACCCCCGTCAGCACGGCGCGAGAAGGGTCGCGGCCGTCGTCGCGGCCGCTGCTGAGGCTCACCTGCGGCTGGTAGTGCAGCACGAGCTGCTCGCGCTGGGCCACAGCGGTGCGCAGCTCGCGGGCGAGCTCGAGGCGCAGGGCGCTGTGGTGGTCGTGGACGGAGGCGTCGTAGGTGACGGCTCCGCCGCCGGCCCGCTTGGCGGCGTACATGGCGATGTCGGCGTGGCGGAGCAGCTCCCGGCTGGTCGCTCGCGGGTCCTCACGGGAGGGCAGCCCTCCGGCGGTCCGGGCGGGGTGCACCGCGACCCCCGCCGACAGGTCGAGGTCCAGGGCGATCCCGGCGGCGGTCGCCCGCTCACGCACCTGCTCGCGGAGCTGCTCGGCGACGGCGCGCGCCGCCTCCCCGCCGGTGCCCGGCAGCACGAGCGCGAACTCGTCGCCGCCGAGGCGGGCGAGCAGGCCCCGGTCACCGACGACGTCGAGCCCGATCCGCGAGACGCCCTGCAGCAGCTGGTCACCGACGTCGTGGCCGAGGGTGTCGTTGATCTCCTTGAAGCGGTCCAGGTCCACCACCACCACGGCCAGCTCCCGGGCGTCCTCGGTGAGCGCCCTCTCCAGTGCCTGCGCCAGGCCCGAGCGGTTGGGCAGCCCGGTGAGCTCGTCGTGGCAGGCGCGGTGGCTGAGCTCGGCGACGACGGCGCTGGCCCTGCGCCGCGCCGCGCGGGCGCCGCCCCACGCCATCAACGACCCCGCGCAGCCGAGGGCGAACAGCCCTCCGTGCAAGGCCGCCGCAGACCAGACGTCGTGCGCGGTGTGGTGGTGGCCGAAGACGGCCTCGGGGTGCAGCGTCCCCACGACCCCGTGCTCGACGACGACGAGCGCGACGGCCACCGCGAACGGCAGCACGGTCTCGTACAGGGCCACCAGCGGCACGAGGATGAAGAAGAGGAAGTGCGCCTCCGAGGAGCCGCCGGTCACCGCCGTCGCCAGGCAGGCCGCGCCGAAGCACCCGACCGAGGCGGCCACCGAGCGGACGCCGCGCGCCACGGGCTCCGACAGGGCGCGCCAGCGGAGCACCGCGACGAGCAGACAGGCGCAGAGCAGCCCCAGCGCCACCAGGTGGGCCCGCGGCGCGAAGGCGTCGGAGACCGGCAGGCCCGCCGCGGGCCACGCGGCCAGGGCCAGCACCAGGAGCGCGAGCCCGCCCGTGACCGTGCGGTGGCGCTGGTCCCAGACGCGTCCGGAGAGGGCGGGGCTGCTGGAGCGCCACGCGCGGGCACCGCGCGGACCGCGCGAGGCGGTCGTGCGGGGATGCAGCACCGGGTCCACGACCGCTAGATCGGTCGCTGGCGGAAGGGCTTGAGCGCTCGCCGCGGCTCCGGGGCACTCGGACGGGGGACCGAGCTGGTCGGTCCCCCGTCCGGGTGCCCACGACGGGTCAGCCGCGCAGCAGGCCCTGCCGCACCGCCGTGGCCTGCGAGGGCGCCAGCGGCAGCCGCGGCACCAGGGTGGCGCCGACGGCGTGGTACAGGTCCGCCTTGCCCGGCCACACCGTGCCGCTGGGGCGGTTGCGCTCGTCGAGCTGGTGGTGCCAGGAGCCGTCCTCGTGGTCGAGGACGACGTCGGCGATGTGGTCCCACCACAGCGCGTACTGGTCGGCGTAGGGCTGCTCGCCCGTGGCGAGCACCAGGGCAGCGGCCGCCGCGGTCGCCTCGGCGGGCACCCAGTGCATGCGGTCGCGCACCACGGGGGCCCCAGACCAGTCGGTGGTGTAGACGAAGCCGGGCAGCCCGTCGACGTCCCAGCCGTCCTCCACCGCGCGGGCGAACAGCGCCACCGCAGCGTCGACCAGGCCCGCGGGCGGCTCCTCGCCGGCGGCGCGGGCGGTGGCGTCGCCGTGGAGCAGCAGGCGGGACCACTCCAGGCCGTGCCCGATGGTCGCGCCGTACGGCTTGAAGGGGTCGGCCTTCTTGTCCGCGTTGTACTCCAGCTGCACCGACCAGGAGCTGTCGAAGTGCTCCGGCACGCGCCAGCCGTTGTCGCGGGACCACGCGGCGACCTTCGCGAGGATCGTCAGCGCGCGCCGGCGCCAGCGCGCCGAGCCCTCGTCGTCCCCGAGGACGTCGGCCAGCACGTCGGAAGCGGCCAGCGACGCCTCCACGGAGTGCATGGCGCCGTTGATGCCGCGGTAGTCGTCCAGGGACGAGAAGGACGTGTCCCAGGTGTCGACGGGCATGCCCGCGGCCTCGTCCCAGAAGCGCTCCTCGTAGACTGCCAGCGCCTCGCGGAACAGCTCCTGGGCGCCGGCGCGGCCCGCCGCCGTGGCCGTGGAGGAGGCCAGGACCACGAAGGCGTGGTCGTAGCAGGCCTTGCCCTCGGCCGGGGTGCCGGACGCGTCGAGCTTGCTGAACCAGCCGCCGTTCGCGCGGTCCCGGAGGGGGGCGTCGCCGTCGGCGCCGCGCTCGGCGTCCCACAGGCCGGCGAGCGCCTCGTCGGCCAGGGCCCCGGCGCCGGGCACGCCCAGCAGGTGGCCGAGGGAGTACACGTGCGCCATGCGGGCGGTGATCCACGTCTGGACGCCGTGGCTGGGGTCGGGCTCGCCGACCTCGTCCAGCCACGCCGCTCCCCCGCCGTCGGCGGGGAACAGCTGGCCGAACGCGAGCAGGTCGCGGCAGTGCTCGTCCAGCCACGCGCGGTGCGTGGGCTGCCCGAGCCAGCCGGGGAGCCGCTGGCCGCTCGTCCGGGTGGTCCCCGCCGCGCTCACAGCGCGCTCCGGGAGAAGCGCAGGGTCACGATCTGGAAGGGGCGCAGGTGCACGTCCGCATCCTGGCCCTCCGCCGCCTCGACCGGCGCAGCGGGCTCGACCAGGGAGCGGGGCTCCGCCACGGGCCGCTCCAGCAGGTCCACCTCGGTGACCCCGGCGTGGGCGAAGCCGGCGACGACGCGCGCCGAGGCGCGCCCGCCGAGGGACTCGTACAGGCGGACCACCACGTCACCGCTGCGGTCCTCCGCGAGCTTGACCGCCTCGACGACGACGCCCTCGTGGCCGCTCTCCTGGCCCTCGACCGGCAGCACGCCCACCACCGGCGCGGCGGCCGCGGCGCTCGCTGCGCCCACCACCTCGCGCACCGGGAGGTTGGCGCGGTAGCCCTCGCGGACGGCGTCGGCGATGCCGGCGCCCACCACGAGGCCGGCCCGCAGGCGGTGCTCGCCCTGGTCGGCGTCCGGGTCGGGGTAGACGGGGGCGCGCAGCAGCGACATCCGCACCGTGGTGGTGGTGCCGCCGTCCTCGCGGGTCGCGCGGCCGACGTCGTAGCCGTACGTGGAGTCGTTGACCACGGCGGCGCCGTAGCCGGCCTCGCCCACGTGCACCCAGCGGTGCGCGCAGGTCTCGAAGCGGGCCGCGTCCCAGCTGGTGTTGGTGTGCGTGGCGCGCATGACGTGGCCGAACTGGATCTCGCTGGCGGCGCGGTCGGCGTGGACGTCCACGGGGAACGCGAGCTTGAGCATCTTCTGCTTCTCGTGCCAGTCGACGTCCAGCTCCACCCCGACGACGGGGCTGTCCGCCTCCAGGGTGATGAGCTGCTCCACGCGCGAGGAGCCGAAGGTGCGGACCACGCGGACCGCGGCCCGGCCGCGGGGGCCCGAGCCGTCCTCGACGAGCTCGACCGAGTCGGCGTCGGTCAGCTCGGTGGTGTGCCGCTGGTAGTGCACGTCGACGTCCCAGGCGTCCCACTGCGTGGGCGTGTCGCGGTGCAGCGTCAGCAGGCCGCCGCGGGTGCCCGGGGGCAGCACCTCGCGTCCCGCACCGCCCTCGGCGGTGAGGTCGCGCACCGAGGCCAGCAGGCCGTCGGCGTCCACGACCACGCGGACCAGGCCGTTGTCGAGGACCGTCCACTGCGCGCCACGCTCGGTGACCACGGCGTGCGCGGTCGGCGCGGAGGCGCGGCGGCCGGCGCCCAGGGCGGGCGCGCCGGCACGGGCGTGGGGCGCGGCGTTGAACGCGAGCCGCTCCTCGCCGTCGCCGGCCAGCACCGCGAGCGCGTCGGCGATGAGCGCCTCCAGCTCCACCGCGATGCGCAGGTAGTTGGCCTCGGCCTCGCGGTGCACCCACGCGATGGAGGTGCCGGGGAGGATGTCGTGGAACTGCTGCAGCAGCACGGTGTGCCAGATGCGCTCCAGCTCGGCGTGCGGGTAGGCGTACGCCACGCCCGTCTCCGCGGCGCGCACCGCGGCGGTGGTCGCCCACAGCTCGGCCTCGCGCAGCAGGTGCTCGCTGCGGCGGTTGCCGCGCTTGGTGCGCGCCTGCGAGGTGTAGGTGCCGCGGTGGAACTCGAGGTACATCTCCCCGCTCCACACCGGCGGCTGGGGGTACTCGGCCTCGGCCTCGCGGAAGAACTCGTGCGGGTGGCCCAGCTCGACGCGCGGGGAGCCCTCCAGGCTGCGGGTGCGGGCCGTGGTCTCGACCATCTCCCGGGTGGGGCCGCCACCGCCGTCGCCGTAGCCGAACAGCAGCAGCGAGGTGTTCGCCCGGCCCTTCTCGGCGAACTGGCGCTCGGCGCGGGCCAGGTCCTCCGCGGAGACCTCGGAGTTGTAGTTGTCCGCCGGCGGGAAGTGCGTGTACACGCGGGACCCGTCGATGCCCTCCCACCAGAACGTGTGGTGCGGGATGCGGTTGGTCTCGTTCCAGCTCGGCTTCTGGGTGAGGAAGTACCGGGCCCCGGCCAGGCGCGCGATCTGCGGCATGGCCGCGGTGTAGCCGAAGGAGTCGGGCAGCCACACGTCGTTCGGCTCGACGCCGAACTCCTCGGAGAAGAAGCGCTTGCCGGCCACGAACTGGCGGGCCAGGGCCTCACCGCCGGGCAGGTTGGTGTCGGACTCGACCCACATGCCGCCCACCGGCACGAACCGGCCCTCGGCGACGCGCTTCTTGATGCGCTCGAACAGCTCGGGCTGGTGCTCCTTGACCCACGCGTACTGCTGCGCGGAGGAGCAGGCGAAGGTGAAGTCGTCGTGCTCGTCCATGAGGCTGAGCACGTTGGAGAAGGTGCGGGTGCACTTGCGCGCGGTCTCGCGGGTGGGCCACAGCCACGCCGAGTCGATGTGCGCGTGGCCCACGGCCACGGTGCGGTGCGCGGTCGCGTCGGCCTGGGCGGCCAGCGCCGGCGCCAGCGCCGCGCGGCCGGCGGCGGCGGTGCCGGACACGTCGTCGGGGTCGACGGCGTCGACCATGTCCTCCAGGGCGCGCAGCACGCTGGCGCGGCGGCTCGTGGCCTGCGGCAGCTGCTCGAGCAGGCCGCGGAGCACCGCGACGTCGCGGGTGAGGTCGTACACGTCGAGGTCCAGCTCGACGACGTCGACAGCGCGCATCCGGTACACCGGGTCCGTCCCGGCGCCCTCCTTCGTGCCCAGCTGCGTCGGCTCGAAGTACCAGTCGTGGCCGCCGGAGGCGCCCGAGACGTCGGGGTTGGAGGACGCCTCGAGGAGGACGTCGATGGCGGCGCCGGCCCCCTCACCTGCACTCACCTGTCGCAGTGGGAGGTAGCGGTTGCGCGGGTGCAGGCCCTTCACCACGGACCCGTCGGGGCGGTACGCGGTGGCCTCGCACTGGAAGCCGGGCTGCACCGCGAGGTAGCCCAGGTCGACGTCGACCTCCACGCGCACGCGCGGGTCGTCGCCGAAGCCGGCCGGCACCTGCCCGGTGATGCGGAACCACGTGGTGCCCCACGGCGGCCCCCACGGGGTGCCGGTCGGGCGGACCTCGAACGGGGAGAACTCCTGCGCGGACGCCTCGGCGAAGGGCACGGGCTCACCCGGCGCCTCCCAGCGGGAGACGGTGAGCGGGTGGCGGCGCCGGTGGAGGGCGGGGACGAGGCGCTCCCTGACGAAGCGCTCGACACGCATCTCCACGAGGTGGGAGTCGTCGTGCACGGTGGTGCCTTCCTGGTGGTGAGGATCAGGTGCGCTCCGCCGGGTCTTCGCGGAGCTGGGTGGAGCGCGCACGACCGGCCGTCAGGGGGGGGCGCGGCCGGTCGTGCGCGGTTCAGGGGGGCGTCAGCCCAGGGCTCTCAGCCCTTGACGCCGCCGGCGAGGGCGAAGCCGCCGGAGAGGCGCTGCACCAGCAGGTACAGGAACAGCACGGGCAGCGTGTAGAGCACGGAGAAGGCGGCCAGCTGCCCGTAGGCGATGGCGCCGTTCACGCCGAAGAAGTTGTAGATGCTCACGGCGGCGGGCTGCTTGTCGGGGTCGAGCAGCAGCACGAAGGGGACGAAGAAGTTCCCCCACGCCTGGGTGAACACGAAGATGAAGACCACGGAGATGCCCGGGCGCATGAGCGGCACCACCACGCGGAACAGGGCCTGCATGGCGCTGGCGCCGTCCACCCACGCGGCCTCCTCGAGGGAGATCGGCACGCTGTCGACGAAGTTCTTCATCATCCAGATGGCCATCGGCAGGCTCGTGGCGGCGAGGAACATCACCGTGCCCGGCAGCGAGTCCAGCAGCCCGAGGGCCACGAACAGCGCGTACACCGGCACCATGACCGCGGTGATCGGCAGGCAGCTGGCGAACAGCACCGTGTAGAGGAACGACTTGTTCCACCGCATCTGGTACCGGCTCAGCGGGTACGCCGCGAGGGTGGCGATGAGCACCGTCACCAGTGCCGTGCCGCCGGAGACGACGAGGGAGTTCCACAGCGGCACGAACGTCAGGTCGGGCGTGAGCACGGTGGTGAAGTTGTCGAGCGTCAGGCTGCTCGGGATGCCGATGGCGACGGTCGCCGCCGGGTCCACCGACGCCAGGACGATCCACGCCAGCGGGACGAAGAACGTGACGCCCACGACGACGAGCGCGATGCTCGCGGCGATCGCCGTGCCCCGCTTGCGGGGCGAGGCCAGGGCCATCGCGGCGCCGCGGCTCCTGCGGGCCGGGCGGCCGGGCACGCCGGCCGGGACCGGCGACTGCGGCGAGACCGGGCCGGAGGGGGCGCCCGCGGGGGCGCTGGTGGGGGTGGTCATCAGTCGACCTCCGGCTTGAGGACCTTCACGTAGACCACCGCGAAGATCGCTCCGACCATGAGCGTGACGGTGGCGATGGCCGTGCCGTAGCCGACCTGGGAGAGCTTGAAGGCCTCCTGGAAGGCCAGCAGCGGGAGCGTGGTGCTGCGGGTGCCCGGACCCCCGGCGGTCATGACCCAGATCAGGGTGAACACGCCGAGGGTCTGCAGGGTGACGAGCATCATGTTGGTGGCGACGGCCCGGCGGACCATCGGCAGGGTGATGCGGAAGAAGCGCTGGAGCGGGCCCGCGCCGTCGATCTGCGCGGCCTCGTGGACCTCCGGCGGGACCTCCGCGAGAGCGGCGCCGTAGACCATCATCGAGAACGCGGTGCCGCGCCAGATGTTGGCGAGGATGACGGCCAGCAGCGGGAAGCTGATGAGCCAGGTGACGCTGCTCCCGCCGAAGAGCTGCAGCACCGCGTTGAGGGTGCCGTTGGTGGAGAAGAACGCGTAGAGCGCGAAGGCGGCCACGATCTCCGGCATCACCCAGGCGCCCACCACGAGGGCGCCGACGACGCCGCTGACGGGCTTGGGCGCCTTCTCGATGAGCACCGCGAGGAACATGCCCAGCGCGTTCTGGCCGATCACCGCCGAGGTGAGCACGAAGACCAGGGTCAGCAGGGCCGACTGCCAGAACGCGCCGCTGGACAGCAGCCGCGTGTAGTTGTCGATCCCGACGAAGTCGGGGTTGACCGCCCGGTAGCCCGACAGCGTCGCGTTGGTGAGGGACCCGTACAGCGCGTAGCCGATGGGCCCTGCGAGGAACACGCCCATCAGGGCGATGGCCGGCGTCAGCGGCAGGAGGCGGCCCGCGGTGCGGGCGGCGTCCTTGCCCCTGCCCCGGGGGCGCAGCGGAGCGCTGCTCCCCCGGGGCGCCGAGCTGTCGAGCTCGAGGGTGGACACGGTCAGCTCGCGGCCTGGGTGTTGTCCTTGCCGACGATCCCGACGAGGGCCTCGTCGTACGCCTTCGCGGCGTCGGCCGGGCTGGAGCTGCCGGTGACCACGGACTCGACGGCGACCTGGATGTTGCTCGAGATCTGCGAGTAGTCCGGGGTGGCCGGGCGGAAGTGCGTCACCGGCACCAGCGAGGAGAAGAACTCGAAGGAGGGGTTGTACGACAGGTACGCCGGGTCGGTGGCGACGTCCTTGCGGACGGCGATCTGCGACGCCTCGGTGCCGTACTTGAGGGCGTTCTCCTTGTTCAGCGCGGTGCTGACGAAGTCGAAGGCGGCCTGCTTGTCAGGGGCGTTGGCGCCCACGGAGAGCAGCCAGCCGCCGGACATCGAGGTGGAGCCGGGGGCGGAGCCGTCCTGCGTCGGCATGGGGGCGAAGCCCATCGTCTCCTGCCACTGCGGCCAGGCGTTGTCGCCCTTCAGCCACTGGCCGGGCAGCCACGAGCCGTCGATCGCCATGGCGACCTTGCCCTGCGGGATGAGCGTGGTGGAGATCTGGCTGCCCAGGGTCGAGTCGAGCGCGACGTCCTGGCTCGGGCCGAGGCCCTCGGAGAACACCGTCTTGTAGAAGCCCAGGGAGTCGCCGAAGCCCTTCGAGCCGGTCAGCCACTTCTTGCTGGAGGTGTCGTACAGCGGGTCCTTGGTGCCGTACATCAGCATCTCGAAGCCCTGCATCGAGGTCTGCTCACCGCCGGCCTTGGAGCCGTAGATGTTCAGCGGGATGACTCCCGGCACCTTCTCCTTGACGGCGCGCGCGGCGGTCAGCACGTCGTCCCAGGTCTTCGGCTTCCAGTCGGTGGGCAGACCGGCCTGCGCGAAGAGGGTCTTGTTGTAGTAGATGGCGCGGGTGTCGGTGCCCATGCTCACGCCGTAGGTCTTGCCGTCGTCGCCGAGGCCGGCCTGCTTGGCGGTGTCGTCGAACTGGCTCCAGTCGCTCCAGCCCTTGAGCTGCTCGTCCATCGGGGCGAGGTAGCCGGCGGCGGCGTCGGAGCGCACCTGGAAGCTGTCCTCGTAGATGACGTCCGGAGCGGTGTCCTTGGACTTGTTCATCAGGGCGAGCTTGGTGAAGTACTGGTCGGCCTCGGACTCGATCGGCTTCAGCTCGACCTTCATGCCCGGGTGGGCGGACTCGTACTCGCCCTTGGCCTTGGTGAGGACGTCGTCGAGCTGCGTGAAGCTCGCCGTCTTCTGGTAGACGACGGTGACGGTCTTGCTGTCGCCGTCACCGCTGCCGCTGCCGCCCGACGAACCGCACGCGGTCATCGCCAGGGAGAGGGTGACGGCTGCCGCGGCGATGCCTGCGATGCGCCTGCGCTGCATGGGTGGCCCCTTCGCTCACTCGACGAGTCATCCGCGACTCGTCACTGGAAGGTTTCTACATCAAATGGAGTTATCCCTGTCAAGGGCTACCCCGCCGCCGTGACGCATCCGTGACACGACCCCGACCGCACGGTCGGCGTTCGAGCGCGCCAGCCCCTGTTCACCTGCGGCCCAGTCGCCGAGGAGCACCTGCTCGACGCCCCGTCGCGCCCCTCAGCAGCCCCTCGAGCCCCACCTGATCACGCCTCCACCACCCAGTGGCGTCCCCCTCCCTGCAGACCCCCGCACCGCCGCCCGAGGTCTGCTGATCTTGGCGATCGATCGGCCGCTGAGGCACCGAGAGACGACCGATCGACAAGATCTGCACGGCCCGCTGGTCACAGCGCCCGGCGGAGCCTCCACGGGATCCGCATCGGGTCGAAGGTGTCGTCCCACGTGAAGCGCTCCACGTCGGCGCCGTCGGCGAGCACCTCGCTGGCCTTGTCGCGATCCCGGTAGGCGGCCTCCGGACTGCCGTGCGGTCCTCGGCCGTCCGCCTCCACGTACAGGGGTCCGCGCTCAGGGCGCCTCCGGCGCTCGCGGTCGATGGTCATGTCCGGGCGGGCGAAGACCCTCCCGGCTGCGTCTCTCAGCCGCTGCTGCAACCGGTCGGGCGCCAGGTGTCCGTCGATCATCCTGGAGCGCACCCGGCTCTCCAAGGGGGAATCCGCGTCCGGGGTGGCCAGCTCCCACAGGTCGTCGACGCCCCGCCAGCCGGATCGGCCACTCGCCAGCTCCCGCGCTGCCGCCAGGTCGGAGCGCCTCGCGCGTCGGCGCAGCGCTCCGTCGAGCACCGACAGCCCGGTGGGCCGGTCAACGCTCGGCACCAGGTCAGCGAGGGTCCTCACCAGCCCGGTGGCGCGCAAGCCCGAGGGAGTCGCCACCTCGCTCGCCAGCAGCGGCCGCACGTGCACGCGCAGCCCCGGCCGGGCGCGCAGCTCCTTGCCGGGAGGGACGACCACCGTCACCCCGTCGCACCGAGGCACCCCGACCAGCCTCATCTCGACGGCTGCGCTGTCGAAGCCCAGCACCGCGTGCGGCAGCACCAGTGCGGCCGCCTGGTTCCAGGCCCGCATCAGGTCGCTGGACGCTTCCCGGCCGGTGTGCACCGCCACCATGCGGGTGCCCCGAAGCGGCGTGCGCCAGCCGTCACGGCGCCCCACCTCGTGGATCCGCGTGCGCGTCAGGCCGGCGGCGAGCAGCTGCTCGGTGGTCAGCACGCCCCGCTGGGAGAGGGCGAGCCGCGTCAGCTGCGGTGGGAGCGAGGGGTCGAGGAGGAGTTCCACGCGTCGCAGGCTGGCCGCTCGCACGTCGTAGACGGCACCGTCGGGCTGGAGGCTGTGGACAGACCCCGCCGCTGGAGCACCTGTGGGCGGACGACGTGCAGATCTTGGCGATCGACCGCCGCAGCGGCGCTCGGCACGCCGACCGATCGCCAAGATCCGGTGCCTTCGCTGTCAGTGCTCCAGCAGGAGGGTGGCCGACCGGGGGCTGAACGCGTCCTCCAGCACCAGGCAGCCCGCGCCGACGGCCGCCACGTCCGCACCGACCAGCGTCCCGCGCACCTCCACCGGGTGGATGGCCCGCGAGACCGCGCCACCGGTCACCAGCGGCGGCACCACGCGCAGGAACGTCCGCTCCAGCCGCGACCACAGCGGCCCGCCGAAGACCACCTGCTCCACGTCGAGCATGTCCACCAGGTCGGTGGCGGCCTTCGCCATGCGGCTGGCCAGGTCGTCCAGGAGCGAGCGGGCCTGGGGGTGCCCGGCGTCGGCCAGCGCGCACACCTCGGCGAACGCCGACGCCACCGACGCCCGGTGCTCGGCGGCCACGGCGGTGGGCTGCCCGAGCAGGTCGTCCCCGGCGTCCAGGTCCCAGTGGCCGACGCCGAGCCGCTCCGCCTCGCGCACGAGGTGCAGCGGGCCGCTGGTCTCCCCGAGGCACCCCGCGAGCCCGCAGGGGCACTCCGCGCCGCCACGGCCGGTCACCAGGTGCCCGACCTCCCCGGCGTTGCCGGAGGCGCCGCGGTAGACCTCCCCGCGCAGCACCAGGCCGGTGCCGACACCGGTGCCGAGGTAGAAGAAGACGGCGCTGCCGGTGCCGCCCACGCCCCCGGCCCAGACCTCCCCCACCGCGGCGGCCACGACGTCCTTGTCGAGCACCACCGGCAGGCCCGTGGCGTGCGCCAGCAGGTCGCGCACGTCCACGCGGTCCCACCCGGGCAGGTTCGGCGGGTGGACCACGGCGCCTGCCGCGCTGTCCACCGGACCGGGCGCGGCGACGCCGAGCCCGACGATCCGCTCGCGGTCCACGCCGGAGTCGGCGATGACCGCCTCGACGTCGCGGGCGACGTCGGCGAGCACCTGCCCCGGACCGGCGCCCGGCCGCAGCGGGTGGTCGCGGCGGGCCACCACGTGGCCCAGGAGGTCGAGGACGACGACGGTGACGACGGCCGGGTCGAGGTGCACCCCGATGGCGTAGCGGCCCTGCGGCGCCAGGCGCAGCAGCGTCCGCGGCTTGCCCGGCCCCACGCCCTGCTTGCCGGCCTCCTCGACGAGGCCCTGCTCCAGCAGGCGGCGGCAGATGTTCGAGACCGTCTGCGCCGACAGGCCCGTGAGCACCGCCACCTCGACGCGCGACAGGCCCGTGGCGTGCCGGCGGATCGCCTCGAGCACCACGACCTGGTTGTAGTCGCCGACGCGCGGGAGGTTGGACCCTCGGCGCACGCCCGTCGCCGTCGTCCTGCTCGCCGCCACGCGCCCAGCCTCCCACGTCGCCCACGTGCCGGTTTCCCGCGCGAACCGGATCGCGCGCCCGTCCCCGCCCGCAGCACCGGCCCACGAGCCGCGGCGAACGCCAGCGGAGCCACCCCGCGCGCACGTACCGTCGTCGTCGTGCTGGTGGAGGACGCCTGGGTGGTCGTGCCGCTGTACGACGAGGCGGCTGTCGTCGGTGACGTCGTGGCGGGGCTGCGCCGCAGCTTCGCGCACGTGGTCTGCGTGGACGACGCCAGCCGCGACGGCAGCGGCGACGTCGCCGAGCGCGCCGGGGCCCGCGTGGTCCGCCACCCGGTGAACCTCGGGCAGGGCGCCGCCCTGCAGACGGGCCTGGAGTGGGCGCTGGCCGATCCCGGCTGCCGCTTCGTGGTGACCTTCGACGCCGACGGCCAGCACCAGGTGGCCGACGCCCTGGCCATGGTCGAGCGGCTGCGGGCCGGCGAGGCCGACGTCGTGATCGGCAGCCGCTTCCTCGACGAGCGCACGCGCGTGGGGGCGCTGAAGAAGGCCGTGCTCCGCGCCGGGATCGTGTACTCCAACGCCACCACGGGCGTGCGCATGACGGACGCCCACAACGGGCTCCGCGCCATGACGCGCGCGGTGGCGGCCTCGCTGGACATCACGCAGAACCGGATGGCGCACGCCAGCGAGATCGTCGAGCAGATCGGCCGCGGCGGCTGGCGCTGGGTGGAGCACCCCGTGGAGATCCTTTACACGGACTACTCCGTCAAGAAGGGGCAGTCGGTGCTGAACTCGGTGAACATCGTCACCGAGCTCATCTTCAAGTGACCCGTCCTGGACGGGAGGCGCCCGCACGGGTGCCGCCGTTGCTCTGAGTATCGCGAACCGCCACGCTGGGTGGTCGGCGACGTGCACGATGGCGAGGTGGAGAGCGTGCTGATCAAGGCTCTGCTGATGGTGGGCATCGGCGTGGTGGCCCTGCTGTTCGTCCGCGGCCACTCCACCGCCCGCCACCAGGCGATGCGGCGCGTGGCCGTGGTCGGCTTCGTGTGCCTGTCCATCGCCTCGCTGCTCTTCCCGCAGACGTGGCAGTCGGCCGCGTCGCTGCTGGGCGTCGGACGCGGCACCGACCTGCTGCTCTACGCCACGATCATCGCCTTCCTCGGCTTCATGGTCACGACCTACCTGCGCACCCGCGACCTGCAGCGCCAGGTCACGGTGCTCAGCCGCCGCCTCGCCCTGGACGAGGCCGCAGCCCGCGCCGCCGCTGCCGACGCCGCTGCCGCGCAGGCCGCCGCCCTCGCCTCCCTGGCGACGACGACGGCGGCCGCGCAGCTGGTGCCACCGACCGCCGCCGCGCCCGCCGCTTCCTCCCCCGGTGCTCCCGAGACCGCCGCGGCCGGCGTCCCGTCGCGGCGGGCCGTGCCCGCACCGCGCACCGTCCCCGCCCGCTGACGCACGCGGCCTGGACTCGCCGGGCCGGCCGGGGGCTGGCTAGCGTCGTCGCGTGGCCCACCGCAACGACCCCGAGGTCATCGCCCGGCTCCTGACCGCGCCCGGTCGCTGGGCCGTCGTGGGGCTGTCCCAGAACACCGCCCGCGCCGCGCACCGGGTGGCCGCCGGGCTGCAGCGGACGGGCCACCCGGTCGTGCCGGTGCACCCGCGCGCCGAGGAGGTCCACGGCGCCCGCGGCTACCGCACCCTGGCCGAGGTGCCCGGCCGCATCGACGTGGTGGACGTCTTCGTCAACAGCTCCCGCGCAGGCGCGGTGGTGGACGACGCCATCGCGGTCGGAGCGGGCGCGGTGTGGCTGCAGCTGGGCGTGGTCGACGAGGACGCCGCCGCCCGGGCCGCCGCCGCCGGCCTCGACGTGGTCATGGACACGTGCCCGCTCATCGAGGTCGCTCTGGGGGCACCTCCCGCTCGCGGGGGACTGCGGGGCTGACCCGCGTCGCTGAGTCCCTCAGCGCGTTCTCAGCCCCCGCGGCCCCCGATCGGCCTACCCTCGCGAGGTGGCTGAGGAACCGCGCTGGGGTCCGGCGACGACGTACCGCTCGTCGCCGGGGCTGCGGCGCGGTGCTCCCGGCGGGTCCGGTGCCGGCGGCGGGCAGCAGCGCTCCGCGGGCGGGAAGGGTCCCCACCGCGGCGAGCGCGCCTACCGCGAGGACGGCGCCGCCGGTGGCCCGGCGGGTCGGGGCGGGTCGGGTCGCCGCGTGCCCCCGCAGCAGCGCCGCCAGCCGCCCGCCCCCGACCTGCAGGGCCCGGGCGTGCACCGCAGGCGGCGGCGGCCGGTGCGGACCGTCGTCGTCCTGCTCCTCCTGGCGCTGGTCGGGTACCCGCTGGCCCTGGGGGCCGTGGCGTACACGTCGGTGACGCGCGTCGGTGCGCTGCCGGACTCGTCCGTCGCGGCGACGCCGGGGCAGACGATCCTGCTGGTGGGCTCCGACAGCCGGGAGGGCCTCACGCGCGACCAGATGGTGGAGCTGTCCACCGGCACCGACGTCGAGGGCAAGCGCACCGACACGATCATGCTGCTGCACCGCCCCGCCGGCGGTGGGCCGACGGTGCTGCTGAGCATCCCGCGCGACAGCTACGTGAAGATCCCCGGCCACGGCTCCAACAAGATCAACGCGGCCTACGCCTTCGGCGGGCCGTCGCTGCTGGCGGAGACCGTGGAGGGCGCCACGGGCATCCACGTGGACGGGTACGTGGAGACCGGGCTCGGCGGGTTCGCGAACCTCGTCGACGCGGTCGGCGGCGTGACGATGTGCCCGGAGAAGGCCATCAGGGACCCGAAGGCCGGGCTCGACATCCAGGCCGGCTGCCAGACGATGGGCGGCGCGACCGCGCTCGGGTACGCCCGCACCCGCGACTTCGACGCCAACGGCGACCTCGGCCGCGCCCAGCGCCAGCGGGCCATCATCGGCGCCGTCGCCCACGAGGCCGCCTCGCCCGCGGTGCTCCTCAACCCGCTGCGGTCGTTCCCGCTGGCCGCGGCCGGCGGCTCGGCGCTGTCCGTCGACGACGACTTCGGCCCCGCTGACCTGTACGGCTTCGTGATGGGCGTGCGCGCGGTGGCCGGAGGCCAGGCCGTGTCGCTCAACGTGCCGATCGCCAGCGACAACCGCCGCACGAAGGCCGGTCTGGTCATCGACTGGGACGACGCGAAGGCCGGTCAGGTCTTCCAGGCGATCAAGGACGACGACACCGAGTCCATCCGGGCGATCGCCGCCGCCGAGGCCACCGGCTCCGCGAGCAGCGCCACCTCCTGACGCGCCCCGCGCCAGTCCGGGAGTGGAGCAGATCCCCCCGGCGGGGACGCAGACCGGCGGGCCGCGGCCCAGAGGGGGTGGACCGCGACCCGCCGGGGCCGGAGGGCGTCCGCGTCAGGCGGTGGCCGAGCCCGGGGCGTCGCTGCTCGCCGTGACCGGCGCGGCCGGCGAGGTGAGGTCGTAGACGGTCACGCCGTCGACGACGCGCGAGGTGAAGTGCGCCTCCACCCAGGTGCGGACCTGCGTCGAGTCGCGCTCGGTCCCCCCGGCGCCGAGCGACCCGCCCTCGGTGGCGCTGGCGATGAAGTAGTGGATGTCACCGTCGGCGACGTACCGCTGGAACTGCGCGAGCGTGGGCGACGGGTCCGTCCCGTTGAACCCGCCGACCGGCATGACCGGGTCCTGCGTGGCCAGCTGGTAGCCGGCCGCGTTCTGGGAGCCGATGGCCGCGGCGACCCAGCGGTAGCGGCCGGCGTCCTGCTCGAGCAGCCGCACGAGCGACGGGCCGGGGCGGGCGGCGCTGAGCAGACCGCCCGCAGGGCCTCCGCCCGTCCCACCGTGTCCGCCGGAGCCGCCCGCTCCGCCGAGCTGCGGCAGGGCCTGCGCCCACGGGGGCGCCTGCCCGAAGGGGGCCGCCTGGCCGGGCTGAGCACCTCCGTGCCCGCCGGCGCGACCGCTCCAGCCGCCTCCGGTGTGCCCACCGGTCCCCCAGCTGCCGTGCCCGGGCCGTCCGAAGCCGCCCGGCCCAGCCAGGCCGGCGCCCAGCCCACCGGTCACGGCGGGCCCGGCGCTGGGCAGCGAGCCGGTGTGCCCGTAGCCGGCGGTGTCGACGGCGTAGGCCGTCGGTGCGGCCAGCGACGCCACCACCGCGGCCCCCACCGCGGACAGCGCAGCCGTGCGGGCCAGCCGCGGCAGCTCGGGCAGCGCCCGCAGCGCCACGAAGCCACCGGCGGCGGCCAGCCCCACCACGAGCACGAGCCACTTCAGCGCCGGGTAGTACTCGGGGCTGCGTGTGAGCAGCACGAACGCCCACCCGGCGGTGAGCGCCGTGGCCAGCGCCAGCGCCACGGCGCCCAGCCACGTGGCGCGCACCCGCCAGACGGCGGCCGCCCCGAGGCCCACCACCGCGGCGATCGCCGGCGCGAGGGCCACCGTGTAGTACGGGTGGAAGATCCCCGACATGTAGCTGAACACCAGCCACGTGGTGCCCAGCCAGGTGCCCCACAGCACGAGCGCGGCGCGCAGCGGGGAGGTGCGCGCCGCAGACCTCAGCAGCCACAGCGCCACGACGCCCAGCACGACCGCCGCCGGCACCAGCCACGTCACCTGCCCGGCGAAGGTGGTGCCGAGCAGCCTGAGGAAGCCGGTGTCGCCCCAGTGCCCCGTCCCCGTGGGCCCGACGGTGGTGCCGACGGAGCCGCTCTCGTGCCCGGTGAGGCGGCCGAAGCCGTTGTACCCGAAGGTGAGCCCCAGGAAGCTGTCGTCCTGCGACCCCCCGATGTAGGGCCGGGACCCTGCCGGCCACAGCTCCACCACCGCCACCCACCAGCCGCCCGCGACCAGCAGCGCCAGCCCGGCGACCAGCAGCTGCACCACGCGGCGCGCCAGCCGCGCCCGTCCTGCCAGCAGGTGGGCCACGCCGAACGCGGGCACCACGAGCAGCACCTGCAGCTGCTTGGTGAGGAAGCCGAGCCCGACGAGCGCACCGGCCAGCACCAGCCACCGCGTCTGCGCCGACGTCCGCGCCGACTCCACGGCCCTGAGGACGGCGACGGCCGCCCCCGTCATGAGCAGCACCAGCAGCGCGTCGGGGTTGTTGAAGCGGAACATCAGCGCCGCCACCGGCGTGACCGCCAGCGCCGCGCCCGCCAGCAGCCCGGCGGGGGCGCCGGCCACCCGCCGCACGGAGCCGTGCAGCAGCCACACCGCCGCGACGCCCATCAGCGCCTGCGGCACGAGCAGCGACCAGCTCGACAGCCCGAACAGGCGCACCGACAGCGCCACCACCCACAGCGACGCGGGCGGCTTGTCCACGGTGATGGAGTTCCCGGCGTCGGAGGAGCCGAAGAAGAAGGCCTCCCAGCTGCGCGAGCCCGCCAGGGCCGCCGCGGAGTAGAACGCGTTGGCCCAGCCCGACTCGCTGAGGTCCCACAGGTACAGCAGCGCCGTGCCCGCCAGGAGGACGAGCAGGGCGGGACGCGCCCACGCGGGGTCCTGCTCACGGCCTCGCCACCAGCGGGCCGCGGGGGTCCCCGCTGCCGGTGGTGCGGGCACGTCGGCGCGTGCGGCGCTCGCAGCGGAGTAGGAGAAGGTCATCGGTCAGCGCTCCCGGTCTCACCGCGCCGGCGCCGCTCGCCGTCACCGTGCGGCGGCGCGCCGCGGCGCGAGGTCTGCTGGGAGCGTCCGCCCCGACCCTGTGGGCGGAGTAGGCGCGGACTGGGAGCGCGCTGCGCGTCGTCGTCGTCCTGGTCGACCCGTTGAGGACGACGACGAGGGGCCCCGCCAGCGACGCGCTGGCGGGGCCCCTCGTGCCGGGTGCCGCGGTGGGGTCAGGTGGTGCGCAGGTCGCCGTTGAGCCCCTGCGGGTAGAAGCCGCCGCCGGAGACCCCGGAGGCGCCGTTGAGGTAGACGATGTTCAGCACCTGCTGCGGGGTGCGGCTGAAAGCGATGCCGTTGTCGTCCGTGGGCACGATGTTCGCGGTGGCGCCGCCGTCGGGGGTCAGGCCCTGGTCCAGGTCCGTGGAGCCGTCCACGACGTCGCGGACGTCGGAGATCTTCTGCGCGACGCCCTGGACGTCGGTGCCCATCTCGAACAGCGCCGACCGCACGATGCCCGCGTGGTAGGCCTCCACCGCGAGGATGCCGGCGGCGGCCTCGAGGTAGGTCTTGTTGGTGATGAGCGGGGCCGCGCCCTTGTAGGCGGTCACGCCGACGTCCTCGAAGATGAACGCGCCCAGCAGGAAGCTGGTGTCGTCGGCGAAGGGGTCGAAGGTCTGGCCCTGCTTGATGATGCCGGCGGCCACGGCCGCGGCGCTGAAGGAGGCCTTGAGGTCGATCGCCGGGCGCGAGACCTTGGACCCGCCCAGGGCGGAGCGCAGGAACGCGACGTGGGCGAGCTCGTCCTTGGCGATCTCCTCGGCGTACTGGCGCACGGCGCGGTTCTTGAACAGCACCCTGCGGCCGCCGGTGACGCCGCCCATCTTCCCGTTCCCGTCCGCCATGGACTGGGTGAGCCCGTGGCCGAAGGCGGCGTAGGAGTAGAACTCCGCCTCGAGGTACTCGAGGTTGAGGGCGAAGTTGAGCACGGTGGCGTCGCTGGGGGCGTCCGCGGCGTTCGCCGCGGTCGCACCGGCGGTGCCCAGCGCGGTCGCACCGAGCGCGCCCAGGCCGAGGAGGCCCGCGCCGCGGAGCATCGAGCGGCGGTCGTGCGCCGTCTCGCTGCTCCTGGTGATCATGTCGTTGACCAGTGCCTTGCCGAACATCGTGTCCTCGTCTCGTCAGCGTGTCAGGGGGGCGGTGGCAGGGCGCGCGCGCGGGCGCGTCACTGCGCGGCGTCGGTGGCCTGCTGGGCCGCCTTGTCGGACACGGCGCTCTTGCCGCCGAAGATGAAGCCCGGGCCGGTGATGTCCACGGCGTGCTTCTTGAGGTAGTTCGCCGTGGGTGCGCCGATGTCGTCGGGCGTCCAGGTGTAGAGGATCGGGACGCCGTAGTAGCCGGCCAGGGCGGAGGCGGACAGGGCGTCCACCGCGTTGACGTTCGCCCCGCCCACCAGCGCCGCGCCGGCGTAGGTGAAGTTCGCGGTGGCGACCGAGTCCTCCGCCACCGCGACGGCGGTGCTCTGGCGGTCGTCTCCGGCGAGGCGGCTGTTCGCGCCGAGGGCCTTGTAGGTGTCGTCGGAGACGACGGCCTTGCCGCCCACCACGGTGCGGTAGCTCACGCCGAGCTGGTCGAGGGCGCCCTTGGTGGCGTCCGGCACGCGGCCGGCCTCGGTGAGCAGGATCGGGGTGCCGTTGGCCCAGGCCTGCGGACCGACCGTGACGGCGTCGGCGAGGGAGGTGCCGGAGGTGATGTAGACGCGCTCGGGGGCGAACTCCCCGGCGGTCGCGACGGCCGCGGCGGTGGCGTAGCGGTCGTCACCGCCGAAGCGCTTGACGGTGTAGTCGCCGGCGATGGCCGTCTCCTGGTCCTTGGAGATGACGGAGGTGCCGCCCACCAGCCAGACGCGCTTGGCGCCGAGGCGCTTGATCTCGTCACGGGTGGCCGGGGGCGCCGCGTCGGTGTCCGTGTAGAGGATCGGCGCGCTCTTGAGTCCGGCGAGGTAGGACGCCGACAGGCCGTCGACCGTGCGGGAGAGGTTGACGAGGACGACGTCGTCGCTGCCGCCGTTCGGGTACAGCGCCTTCGAGGACTCGACGGCGGTCTCGACGCGGGTGGCGCCGCCGGTGCGCTGGTCGAACTTCACGCCGGTGGCGGCCGAGGCGCTGGTGGCGCCCAGGCCCGCGACGGCGACGGCGGCGAGCAGGGTGACGGCGGCGGCGCGGGTGCGCCGGCGCTGCGTCGACGGGGTGGAGCTGGTCACGGGGTGCCTCCTGGAACGGGTTCGGGTGGTCTTCTGCGAGGGACCGACGGGTCGGCGGACGGTGGCGCTGCCGATCAGGTGGTGGTCAGGCGCGCGTCGTCGTTGTTGGTGCCGTCGGGGAAGAACCCGCCCTTGGTGACGCCGGACGAGGCGGTCAGGTAGGCGATGTTGTGGACCTGCTGCGGGCTGCGGCTGTAGGCGATGGCGTCCTTGTCGGCCGGCACGAGGTTGGCGCGGTAGGCCCTGGGGTTGCCGGCGAGGACGCCCTGGTCGTCGTCGCTCCTGCCGTCGAGGGAGTCGCGGGCGTCGGAGATCTTGTTGGTGATCACCGCGACGTCGACGCCGAGGTTGTAGAGGGACCGGCGGACCAGGCCCGCGTGGTAGGCCTCGACGGCGAGGATGCCGGCGGCCGCACCGAGGTAGTCCTTGTTGGAGATGAGGGGGGCTCCGCCCTTGTAGGCGGTGACGCCGAGGTCCTCGAAGATGAAGGCGCCCAGCAGGAAGCTGGTCTCGTCCTTGAAGGGGTCGAAGCTGTCCCCCGCCTTGATGACGCCGGCCGCGGTGGCTGCGGCGTTGAAGGCGTCGGTGAAGTTGATCTTCGGGCGCGCCACAGCGGCGGAGCCGAGGGCACCGCGCAGGAACTTCACGTGGGCGAGCTCGTCGGCCGCGATCTCCCTGGCGTACTTGGCCACGGTGCTGCCGGCCTTGAACGGCACCTGCGAGCCGCCGGTGACGCCACCGAGCGCCTTGGTGCCGGTGGTGAGGCTGTCCGGCAGGCCCTGACCCGTGGTGGCGCGCAGGTAGTACTCCGCCTCGAGGTACTCGAGGTTGAGCGCGAAGTTGAGGATCGCGCCGTCGGAGATCGGCGCGTCGGCGGCGAGGGCGTCCTGCGCCCCCACCGTCATGGCGGTCACGGCCCCCACGGCGCCGAGCCCGGCGAGGCCGGCGGCGCGCAGGAAGTTGCGGCGGTCCGCGGGGTTCTCAGCACTGCGGCTGATCATGTCGGCGACGAGCGGCTTCCCGAACACGGTGCCCTCTTCCTGCTGTCCGGGCAGCAGGGAGCGGCGTCCGCCGTCGACCCTGACCCGGTGGCTGTCCGGCATCGCGACCGTGCGGCGACACCCCTCCCCCCAGCGGGGACGTCAGTGACGCTAGGTGGCCGGCCGAGCAGATCCCGGGACGCCGCGCGGCGTGTCGCTCGCGATGGTGTCGCTCACGATGATCCCGCCACCCCGCAGGAGACCATCTTCTGACCAGGAGTTTCGCGGCCCATCAGACGGGTTCGTCACCGAGGGAGCGGTGGACTGCCCACTCAGCGTCCCCACTCCGGCAGACACGGCAGTGACCCCGAGTGATGAACCTCAGGAGCTGCGGCTCTCCCGCAGCCTGGCGCCCTTGGCGTGGGCGACGTCGCGCAGCTCGCCCTGGAACGCGGTCATGGCGGCCCTCAGGCGCTCCGCGAGCTCACCCCCGCCTGCGGCCAGCACGCGCACGGCGAGCAGCCCGGCGTTGCGGGCGCCGCCGATGCTCACGGTCGCCACGGGAACCCCGGCAGGCATCTGCACGATGGACAGCAGGGAGTCCATGCCGTCGAGGTGCTTGAGCGGCACCGGCACCCCGATCACGGGCAGCGGCGTGACGGCCGCGAGCATGCCCGGCAGGTGGGCCGCGCCGCCCGCGCCGGCGACGAGCACCCGCAGACCGCGCCCGGCGGCCCGCTGGCCGTAGGCGATCATCTCCTCGGGCATGCGGTGCGCCGAGACGACGTCCACCTCGTGCGGGACCCCGAACTCGGCCAGCGCCTCCGCGGCCGCGCCCATCACCGGCCAGTCGGAGTCCGAACCCATGACGACGCCGACCAGCGGCTGCTCAGACGTGCTCACGGACCAAGCCTCCCACCTGCGACGACGGCACCACCCACCACCTACAGGCGGCGCGGGTCGACCTCGACGCCCCCGATGTGCACGTCCACCTCCACCACGGCCTCCGCGGCCGACCCCAGCGCCTCGGCGCCGAGCACCGCCTCGAGCGCGGCAGCGGTGCGCCGGCGCACCTCGTCGGCGACCGCCAGCAGCGGCGACCCGTAGGCCGCGACCACCGACACGGCGATGCGCTCGAGCCTGTCGTCGTCGCCCGTCGAGAGCCGCACCGCGTCCGCGGAGGCGTCGCGGAGGGGCTCCAGCGCCCGCCGCACCGCCGTCACGACCACCTCCGACGCCACCGTGAAGCTGCCGGCGCCGTGCACGGCGCGCACCGGGGTGGACGGGCGGAAGGCCCGCAGCGCCGCCGCGACGACGTCGCCGCGCACCTGCTCCCACCCGCGGTCGGTGTGCTGGCGCATGGCAGCGGTGGCGGCCGCCAGGCGCTCGGCCCCTGCTGTCCGGGGCGCGGCGCTGCCCGGGTCGTCCGGGGTGCCCGCGGCCGGTCCGCTCGCGGAGCGCTCCTCGCCCGTCATCGCCAGTCCTCCATCGCGACCTCGAGGGATGCGCGCGCTCGCGACAGGCGACCGCGCACGACGTCCGGGGTGGTGGCGCTGACCTCGGCGATCTCCGCGTAGGACAGCCCCTCCACCTCCCGCAGCAGCCACGTGGACCGCTGCCCGGCTGGGAGTCTGCCGAGTGCGGCGTCCAGCGCGCGCACGAAGTCGTCCATCTCCACGATCCGGGCGGGGTCGCCGCTGGAGCTCGCGCCGACGCGCGTGCGCAGCTGCTCGTCCTCGACGGGCCGCGGGGTCTTGCGCAGGTGACGGCTCTGGTGCCGACGCACGGCGTTGGTGACCAGCGTGAACAGCCAGGTCCTCACCGCCGCGCGCCCCTCCCACCCGGGCAGGCCCCGCCAGGCGTCGGCGAAGGCGTCCTGCAGGCAGTCCGAGGTCTCGCTGGGGTCGTCGAGCATGCGCGACGCGTAGCGGTGCAGGGCCGGACCGTGCCGGTCGACCAGCTGCGCGAACGCGTCCCGGTCGCCGACGCGCGCGCGCCGGGCGAGGACGTCGTCGTCGGCAGGTGACGACACGGGCTCCTCCGGGGCGTCGCTGCCCGCGGGCGGGCGGTCGTCGTCGGCGGTGATGGCGTGCTCCCGCGGGTCGTGGCTCGCCGTCCGAGCCGTGCCCTCGGAGCAGATCACCACCGTCCGGGGGCGGCAACCGGAACTCGTCGTGCGCGATCCGAACGGCTGGTGCACGCTTCCACCGAGGCCGTCGCGATCTGTGACCCAGGTCACACGAAGTCGACCGTGACGATCCGGCACCACCTGACTCTCAGCATGTGTCGCGCACTCCGGGCCCACCGCCCGGGGCGAGCGCGGAAGACCCGATGAGACGGCCGAAAGGCCGACGAAGGAGAGGACGCCAGACATGTCCACCACGACCGACAAGACCAGCACCGCCGTCGTCAGCTCGGCCAAGCCGGGCGCGCTGACCAGCGCGCAGGGCTCGACCACCATCGCCGACACCGTCGTGTCGAAGATCGCCGGCATCGCCGCCCGCGAGGTGAACGGCGTCTACGCCCTGGGCGGCGGCGCCTCCCGCGCCATCGGCGCCCTGCGCGAGCGCATCCCGGGTGCCACCACCAACCACTCCCAGGGCATCTCGGTGGAGGTCGGCGAGAAGCAGGCCGCCGTCGACATCGACCTCATCGCCGAGTACGGCGTCTCCATCGCCGACCTCGCCGCCGGCGTGCGCCGCAACGTCGTCGCCTCGGTCGAGCGGATGACGGGCCTCGAGGTCACCGAGGTCAACATCGACGTCAACGACGTCCACATCCCCTCCGAGGACGACGACGAGGACGTCGCCCCGGCCAAGCCCGCCCGGGTGCAGTGACGCACCCGTTGACTCCCACCAGCCCCGCGGACCCCGGCCGCGTCGACGCGGAGGCGCGGACCCCGGTGCCGGGTGAGGTCCTCAGCACCACGGACGACACCGTCATCGAGGGTCGCGTGCTCGAGCCCGTCGACGTCGTCGCCGCCGCGGTGCTGGCCGTCCCGGGGGTGGCCGCGCTCCACAGCGGCCCCCTCGGGGGAGTCGCCACCTTCCTGCCCGGTCGCCGGGTGGCGGGGGTGGCCCTGCGCGAGGACGGGACCTCGGTGCACCTCGTGCTGGAGACGACCACTGACATCCGCGCCACGGCACAGGCCGTGCACCGCGCGGTGGAGGCGCTCGGTCCTGCCGTCGCCCCGCAGCCGGTCCACGTCCACGTGGAGGACCTCGCGGCTCCTGCGCCGCGCGCCTGAGCCGCCCCTGCGGGCGGGGCGCTGCACCCTCGACCAGCCGCTGGTCGGACCAGCGCCCCGCCCGCACCCCACCACTCGACCGCCCCTCCCTCGAGCCGGCGGTCCCACGCACCGACTCGGAGGAGAACCCCATGACGAACGCAGTCCCCGCCTCCTGGGCCGCAGCCCTCGCCGGCCTGCTCCTGGCCATCGCGGGCATCGCCGGAGGCTTCGGCGGCCTGGTCGCCGCCCTCGTCCTCGGCGTCGTCGGCTGGCTCATCGGCGCCCAGGTGGAGGGCCGCATCGACGTGCTGTCCGCCCTCGGCCGCCGCGGCCGCGGCTGACGGAGGCCGCCATGAGCACCGACACGTCCACCGCGCCCAGCGCGCTGCCCGAACCTCAGGCGCTGCCCGAACCCGGCTCTCGCGGCAGCCTCCAGGTCGCCGAGCGCGTCGTGGTGGCCATCGCCCGGGCGGCCGCCATGGAGGTCACCGGCGTGGCCACCACCACCCAGAACAAGAGCGCCTCCAAGGCTGCCGGCCTCGGGTCCCAGATCAGCGACCAGCTGACGAGCGCCGTCGGGCGCACCCTGCCGCGCGCCTCGGCGCAGGTCGCCGGCCACCGGGCCCGCATCACCCTCGAGGTGGCCCTCGTCTGGCCCCACCCGGCGGCGCAGGTCGCCCAGCAGGTGCGCGAGCACGTCACCACCCGCCTGGCCCAGCTCGCCGCGGTGGAGACCGACGCCGTCACCGTCACCATCTCCGCCGTCGTCCGCGACCAGCGCGCCACCGCCACGAGGAGGGTCCAGTGACCACGCCCACCGCACCGACCTCCGAGGGCACCCGGTCCCGCGGCCAGCAGGCGACCGGCCAGGGCAGCCCGCTGCGCCCGGCGGCGCTGCCCACCGGCGCCGGCACCATCGGCTGGCTCGGCCCGCTGCTGGCCGTCCTCCTCCTCGGGGTCGCCGTGGTGCTGGGCCAGGACGCGTGGGTCCGGCTCAACGGCGGCCAGAGCACCTGGCTGGGCGCGGTGCTGTCAGCACCCGACGGGCTGGCCCCGGCCACGTGGCTGGCGGCTCCCGCAGCCGTCGCCGTCCTGCTGGGCCTGGTGCTGCTGGTGACCGCCTTCGCGCGGCGCAAGCGCCGAGCCCTCGTCCTCCGCGGCGACCTGGGCGCCCACCTGACCACCAACGACGTCGCCCGCCTCGCCGCCGGCGCCGCCCGGCAGGTGGACGGGGTCCTGGACGCCTCCGCCACCGCGACCCGCCGCAAGGTCACCGTGGACGTCACCAGCACCGGCGACAGCGCCACGACCTCCGCGGTGCAGCGCGACGTGGACCGCGCCCTGTCGGCGCTGGTCTCCCCTCCGCGCGTGACCGTGTCCTCCTCCACCAGCTCGAAGGGAGCCTGAGATGAGCCGCAAGACCGCGGGCTTCGACCGCTTGGCGATCTTCGTGCTGGGCCTCGTGCTCGTCGCCGGTGGCGCCGCCGTCGGCGCCTGGGGCCTCGGACTGCTCGACGACGTCGGCCTGAGCGGGCCGCAGTCCATCTCCACCCAGGGCGCGACCGATGCCGCCCAGCAGGGCTGGTGGCCCTACGCCACCGCCGCTGGCGCGCTCGTGCTCGGGCTGCTGGCCCTGTGGTGGCTGCTGGCGCACGTCCCGCACCGCGGCACGGACGCCCTGCGCCTGCCCGGTTCCTCGTCCAAGGGGTCCCTGGCCCTCGACGGCGACGCCGCCGCCGCCGTGGCCGCCCAGGTCATCGCCGAGGTCGCCGGGGTCCGCTCGGCGTCGGGCAAGGTCGTCTCCGAGCGCGGTCAGCTGATCGCCGAGCTGGACGTCACCGCCGAACCCGAGGTGGACCTGCTCGCCCTGGACGCCGCCGTGGTGGAGGTCAGCCGCGACCTCGCCACCGTGCTGAGCCGTCCGGACGTGCGCGGCAGGGTGCACGTGCGCATCGCCCGCCGTTCGAAGGGGATGGCGCGCGTCGCCTGACCGATCCCCCACGACACCCGACACCCCGACGGCCAGAGCCCCGGACGCTGACCGCGTCCGGGGCTCTCGCCGTCCTAGGGCCGGTAGGTCTGGATGCGGCCGACGTCCCGCCGGGTGAGGGCGGCGAGGCGGGGGCGCAGCTCCTCCAGCACCGCCGGCACGTCCACGGTGAGGACGCGACGGTCGCGCACCACCACCCGACCGTCCACCACCACGTGCCGGACGTCACCGGGACGGGTGGCGTGCACGAGCGTCGCGGCCAGGTCGTGCACGGGCTGCAGGTGGGGCGCCGACAGGTCCAGCAGGGCGACGTCCGCCCGGAACCCCGGCGCGAGGCGACCCACCGCGCCGCGGGAGGAGCGGGGGTCGGCGAGGTGGAGGGCCTGCGCGCTCTGGGTGGTCGCGTGGTGGAGCACCTGCCGGCTGGTCATCCACGTCGGGTCGCCCTCGCCGCCGAGGGACTTCTGCACCAGCGAGGTGACCTCCAGGCTCGCCCAGAGGTCGAGGTCGCCGTTGCTGGCGGCGCCGTCGGTGGCCAGCCCTACGGGCACGCCTGCGCTGGTCAGGGCTCGGATGGGCGTCGTCCCGTGGGCCGCCTTGAGGTAGAAGCGCGGGCTGGAGGCCACGCCCACCAGGCCGCGCTCAGCGGCCTGGGCCAGCAGCGGCAGGTCCGCCTCGACGACGCCGGTGCCGTGCGCCACGAGGACCTCGACGTCGAGCAGCCCGGTGCGTGCCAGCACCTGCACCGGGGTGGCACCGGTGCGCTCCAGGCTCGCCCGCGTCTGCTCCAGCGTCTCCGCGGCGTGGAGGTGCACCGGCAGGTGGTGCTCGCGCGCCTGCTCCGCGACCACCGCGAGGTCCGGCTCGGTCACCGTGTACGGGGCGTGAGGCGCCAGGCTCGTGGTGATCCGGCCCGCGGCCGCTCCGCGCTGGCGCAGGGCGAAGTCGAGCCCTCGCTCGCGCCCCGCTGGGCCGTCGGAGGAGAAGCTGGCCCACCCGAGGTCCGCACGGACGCCGCTCACCTCGACGGCACGGGCCACGGCATCCATGTGGAAGTAGTGGTCGGCGAACGTCGTCGTCCCGCCGAGGAGCATCTCCGCGCAGGCGAGCAGGGCGCCCAGCTCCACGTCGCGCTCGGTGAGGTTCGACTCCATCGGCCAGATCCGCCCGTTGAACCAGGTGTGGACGTCGACGTCCTCCGCAGCCCCCCGGAACAGCACCATCGCGGCGTGCGTGTGGCAGTTGACGAGACCGGGGACGGCGAGGAGCCCCCGCCCGTCGAGCACCTCCGCGGGTGGCGGGGCGCCCCGGGGCTCCGACCTGTCGCGCGCGGGGCCGACGCGCGTGATGAGACCGCCGCTGACCTCGACGTCGACGTCCTCGGCGAAGCCGATGCCGTCCGGACCGTCGTCACCGCTGAGGCCGTGCACGAGCGCGGTGCACCCCTCGACCCGCAGGTCGGGCGCTGGGGCTGCGGGCCGGGCGGGTGGCGTCGTCTCCACGCAGGAACCCTGCCACTGCCGTGCTGCAGGTGAGCGCGGTCACCTGCGGCACGGCGGCGGCGTGTGCACAACGCCCATGATCACGGCGGGCCGTGCGCGCAGCGCCCATGATCACAGTGATCATGGGCGACAGGAGCAGGCTCAGCCGTCGACGGTGCCGGTGATGTAGTCGGCGGCGTGCGCGGCGCGGGCGCGCACGGCGTCGAGGTCGTCACCCCACGCAGTCACGTGCCCGATCTTGCGACCGGGCCGCACCGACTTGCCGTACAGGTGCACCTTGACGGCGGGGTCGCGCGCCATGACGTGCAGGTGGGAGTGGAAGAGGTCGGGGTAGTCGCCACCGAGGGCGTTGACCATCACCGTCCAGCGGGCGCGCGGCGCGGTCGAGCCCAGCGGGAGGTCCAGCACGGCGCGCAGGTGCTGCTCGAACTGCGAGGTCACGGAGCCCTCGATGGTCCAGTGGCCGCTGTTGTGCGGCCGCATGGCCAGCTCGTTGACGAGGAACCTCGGGGAGGCGCCGTCCGTCGCGGGGCTGGCCGGCACCTCGAACCCCTCGACGGCCATGACCCCCGTGACGCCCAGCTCGCCGGCCAGGCGCAGCGCCAGCGCCGTGGCCTGGGCGGACAGGTCGTCGTCGAGGTCCGGCGCCGGGGCGATGACCTCCCGGCACACGCCGCCCACCTGCACGGTCTCCACCACGGGCCACGCCGCGGCCTGTCCCGAGGGCGAGCGGGCCACCATCACGGCGACCTCCCGGGTGAACCGCACGGCCTCCTCGGCCAGCAGCGGCTCCCCCGCCGCCCGCTCCAGCCACGCCGCGGCCTCGTCGAGCGAGGCCACCACGAGGACGCCCTTGCCGTCGTAGCCCCCTCGCGGGGTCTTGAGCACCAGCGGCCAGCCGGCGCGCTCGCCGAAGGCGCGGAGGTCGTCGGCGGAGCGCACCTCCGCCCAGGCCGGCCCCGCCACGCCCATCGCGTCGAGGCGGCGGCGCAGGAGCAGCTTGTCCTGGGCGTGCTCGAGGGCGTCGGGCCCGGGCCGCACGGCGACGCCCTCGGCCTCCAGCGCCCGCAGGTGCTCGGTGGGGACCTGCTCGTGGTCGAGGGTGAGCGCGGCGGCGCCCTGGGCGAGGCGCCGGAGCGCGGCGAGGTCGTCGGGGCTGCCGAGCTGCACGTCCGGCACCACCTGCGCGGCCGACTCGTCCGGGTCGGTGGCGAGCACGCGCAGCCGGGCGCCGAGGCCCACCGCAGGTGGCACGGTCATCCGGGCGAGCTGGCCCGCCCCGACCACGGCGACGACGGGGAAGGTGGTCTCGGTGGCCCCGGCGGTGCCGTCGCGGGCGTCGCTGGCCCGGTCAGCGGGGGTGGCCGGGGTCGTGGCAGCGGGCGTGGCGGTCACGGCCCCCGAGGGTAGGGGACCGGCGTGGGCCCGAGCACACCGCTCGCACCCGCCCGACGCCTGCGCGGCGCCTACGGTGGAGGGGTGCAGACGGTCGCCAGCGCCCGCGCCCTCGTGGGTCGCCTCTGGCGTGCGCACAGCCGGGAGCTCGGCGCGTTCGGCGTGGTGGGCGGGCTGGCGTTCGTCGTCGACGTCGGCCTCTTCAACCTGCTGCGGTTCGGCGGCAGCGGCCTGCTGGCCGACCAGCCCCTCACCGCCAAGGTCGTCTCGGCGTCCGTGGCGACGGTGTTCGCGTGGGCCGGCAACCGGTGGTGGACGTTCCGCCACCGCAACCGGCCGGCGGCCCTGCGGGAGCTGGCGATGTTCGTGCTCATGAACGCCGCTGCCCTGCTCATCGGCCTGGCGGTGCTCGCCACCAGCCACTACGTGCTGGGGCTGCGCGGCCCGCTGGCCGACAACGCCGCCAACCTCGTGGGCATCGGGCTGGGCACCGCGTTCCGCTACGTGGCGTACCGGCTGTGGGTGTTCCGCCGCCCGCGCGGCACCGGCCGGGCGGGCCAGCCCCACCCCGGCCGCGACACCGTCCGCGCCTGAGGCCCGAGGTGGCAGACCGCCTCAGGGGGCGGCGCGCAGGAACACCGCGAAGGTGGCGGGGTGCGTCCGCGCCAGCTCGAGGCGGCCTCCCTCGGCGGTGATGAGGTCGCGCGCCAGCGGCAGCCCCAGACCCGTGCCCGACGCACCGCTCACCGAGCGCTCGAAGATCCGGCCGCCCAGGTCCTCCGGCACCCCCGGCCCCGCGTCGCTGACCTCGAGCACCACCCAGTCCCCGCCGCGCTCGCTGCTGGTCCGCACGCTCACGCTCGTGGTGCCGCCGCCGTGCACGAGGCTGTTCTCCAGCAGCACCGCGAGCGCCTGGGCCAGCGGTCCGGCGCCGGCCACCACGCGGGCGGCCGGGGAGGGGACGTCCACGGCGAGCTCTCGGCGGGCGCGCTCGTAGGCGGGGCGCCACTCCTCGCGCTGCTGCTCCAGCACGCCCGCCAGGGCCAGCGGCTCGCGGGGGGTGCTGGCCTGCAGCCGGGCGCGCGCGAGGAGGTCGTCGACGACGCCCGAGAGGCGCTCCACCTGCTCCAGGGCGACCTGGGCCTCAGCGGCGACGGCGGGCTGGGTGGTGGTGGCGAGCACCTCCTCCAGGCGCATGGACAGGGCGGTGAGGGGGGTGCGCAGCTGGTGGCTGGCGTCGGAGGCGAACTGGCGCTCCACGGCGAGGCGCGCCTGCAGCTGCTGGGCGCTGCGCACCAGGGCCTGGGCCACGGAGTCGACCTCCTCCACGCCGCTGGGGGGCGGCGTGGTGGGCACCTGGCCGGAGCCGAGGCGCTCGGCGCGGTCGGCGAGGTCCTCCAGGGGCCGCACGAGCCGGCGCCCCTGCACCAGGCCGACGGCGGAGCCCGCGGCCACGGCACCCGCGGCCAGGCCCACCACGAGCACCACCAGCTGGGCGTCGGCGGCCCAGAGGCTGCCGCGGGCGGCGGTGACGCTGACCGCGAGCCCGTCGGCGGTGCCGGCGCGCCCCACCACGGCGGAGCTGGCTCTGTCGGGGCCGGCCTCCACGGTGGTGCCGTCGGGCAGGTCGACCACCACGCTGGCCGGCCAGCGCCCGTCGCGCTGGGTGTGCTCCTCCAGCAGCGCGCGGTCCACGGGTCTCCCGGTGGCGAGGCGGCTGCTGGCGGCGGCGAGGACGGCGTCCGCGCGCACCTGGACGCTGGTGCGGGCCTGCTCGGTCTGCAGCACGAGGCCGGCGACGCACAGCGGCAGTCCCAGCAGCAGGACGGCGAGGACGACGGCGGCCATGGTGGCCGCCTGCACGCGGCGGTGCACTGCTGCTCAGCCCCTGGTCGACGCGGGGTCAGCGCGTCAGTCGCGCTCGAAGCGGAAGCCGACGCCGCGCACGGTGGTGATGTACTGCGGGTCGCCGACGTCGTCGCCGAGCTTCTTGCGCAGCCACGAGACGTGCATGTCGAGGGTCTTGGTGGAGCCGAACCACTCCGCTCCCCAGACCTCCTCCATGATGATCTGCCGCGGGACCACGGTGCCCGCCTCGCGCAGCAGCACGCGCAGCAGCTCGTACTCCTTCGCGGCCAGCGGGAGCGGCACCTCCTGCCCGGGCTGCAGGGGGTTGCCGGCGTCGTCGACGTCGCCGTCCCCGGCCACCTTCCACGCCCGTCGAGCGGTCGGGTCGAGCCGCACGTCGCGGCCGGCGAGCAGCAGCGCCGTGGTGTCCCCGCGGCGCAGCAGCGCCCGCACCCGGGCGAGGAGCTCGGCGACGCGGAACGGCTTGGAGACGTAGTCGTCGGCGCCGGCGTCCAGGCCCACCACGAGGTCGACCTCGTCGGAGCGGGCGGTCAGCACGAGGATCGGCACGGCCACCCCGTCGGCGCGGATGCGGCGGGCGACGTCGAGACCGTCCATGTCGGGCAGGCCCAGGTCGAGCACCACCAGGTCGAGCTGGCGCCGCGCCGAGGCCAGGGCGCCGGCGCCGTCGCTCTGGACGTCGACCTCGTACCCCTCGCGCTTGAGCGCGCGGGCCAGCGGCTCGGAGATGGCCGTGTCGTCCTCGACCAGCAGCACGCGCTTCACACCGGCCAGGGTATTGACCGGCGCGGGGTGGTCGAGCCGCCGACCAGCGGACGGGCCGGCAGGCGGCTCAGCGCACGTGGACGACGTCGCCCGCGGACACGGCCACCGGCGGCGCCTGGGGCGCGGAGCCCTCGGCGTGGACCAGGAGGCGTCCGTCGCCGTCGAGGCCCTCGGCGGTGCCGCGCAGCTGAGTGCCGCCCGGCAGGTGGACGACGACGTCCCGGCCGAGGGTCGTGCACGCCTCCGCGGCCCGCGCGGTCAGGCCGCTGGCCGCGGCGTCGCCGCCGGCGGCCTCGAAGCGGGCCACCTCGGCGGCCAGCGCGCGGACGAGGGCGCGGACGAGCACGTCGCGGTCGGTGGAGGCCGCCCCCTCCAGGCGCAGGGAGGTGGCGCCGAGGAGCCCGCCGCCGTCCAGCTCCTCGCGCCGCGTGGTGGTGTTGACCCCCACGCCGACGACGACGCCGGCAGGGCCCGCTCCCGCCGGGGCACCCGGGAGGACCTCGACGAGGATCCCGCAGAGCTTGCGGTCCTCCACGAGCACGTCGTTGGGCCACTTGAGCTGAGCGGGCAGGCCGGCGACGTCGCGGACCACGCCCACCACGGCCACGCCCGCGAGCAGCGGGAGCCACCCCCACGCCTCCACGGGCGCCTGGGGACGCACCAGCAGCGACAGCGCCACCCCGGACCGGGGCGGCGCCTCCCACTGCCGTCCCAGCCGGCCGCGGCCGCTGGTCTGGGAGTCGGTGGTGAGCGCCGACGGCGAGGGCCAGGCCCCGGGATCGGCCCCGGCCCGGGCCAGCAGCTCGGCGTTGGTGGACCCGACCTGCTCCAGCACCTCCAGCCTGGCCAGCGGACCGGCGGGCGCCAGCAGCGCCCGGCCCAGCCCCTCCGCGGACAGCGGCGGTCGGTCGAGGTCGCTCCAGCGTCCCGGGGTGCTCACGGGCTCCATCCTCACCTCGCCCTGCACCTCACCGCCGCTGCGCGGTCGTCGTCGTCCTCGCCTAGCGTCGAGGGGTGCCCACCGCCGAGCAGCTGACCGCGCCGATCGCCGAGCACGGGGAGGGCCCCGTCTGGGACGCCGACGGCGGGCGCCTGCTCGCGGTCGACCTGGAGCAGGGCGACCTCCTGGCGGTCTCCCCCGGCGGGTCCACCGCGAAGCGCCACGTGGCCGACGCCCTGGCCTGCGTCCGCCCCCGCACGGGCGCCGCGGGCGACGGCTGGGTCGTGGCCGCGCGGCGCCGTTTCGCGCTCGTCGAGAGCCTGGACGACCTGCTGTCAGGGCGGGAGGAGCCGCACATGCTCCCGGCGCTGTGGGACGACCCCGACCTGCGCTTCAACGAGGGCGGCTGCGACCCGCAGGGCAGGTTCTTCTGCGGTTCGATGGCCTACGGCGGCAGCGCGAAGGGCGGCCAGCCGGTCGGGGTGCTGTGGCGGCTCGACCCCGACGGCAGCGCCCACGTCGCGCTGGAGGGGCTGACCATCCCCAACGGCCTCGCCTGGAGCCCCGACGGGCAGCGGGCCTACCACGTCGACTCGCCGTCGGGGGAGGTCTCGCTGCTGCACGTGGCGCCCGGCACGGGCGAGGTGCTCGACCGGGAGCCGTGGGTGCGGCTGGCCGACGTGCTCGGCGCAGACCCGGGTGGTGTGCCCGACGGGCTCGTCGTCGACGCCGAGGGCGGCGTGTGGGTGGCGCTCAACGGCGCAGGGGCCGTCGTCCGCCTCGACGCCGGCGGGGGCCTGAGCGAGCGCGTGGACGTCGGCGTGCCCGGCGTCACCGCCTGCACCCTCGGCGGGACCGGTCAGGACGACGACGGCACGCGCGGCGGGGCGGTCCTCTACGTCACCACCTCCACGCAGGGGGTCGACCTGGACGCCCACCCCGCCTCGGGCTCCGTCTTCGTGCTCCCCGTGGAGGTGGCCGCGCTGCCGCCGCTGCGGTTCGACGGCTGAGGCCGCGGTCCACGACGGCTGAGGCCCGTCGGACGCGACCTGGCTACCCTCGCGGGGTGACTGTGATTCGCGGGACCGACGGCGGACCCACCACCTCCACCGGACCGGACCTGCGGACCACCGCCGGCAAGCTGGCGGACGCCCGCGCCCGGCGCGAGGCCACCCTGTCCCCCGGGTCGGCGCGGGCCGTGGAGCGCCACCACGCCAAGGGCAAGCGCACCGCCCGCGAGCGCCTGGAGGCGCTGCTCGACGAGGACAGCTTCGTGGAGGTGGGTGCGCACTCCCGCGCGCTGTGGGGAGACCCCTCGCAGGGCTCCCCCGAGCGTCCGCCGACGGACGGCGTCGTCGCCGGCCACGGAACGGTGGACGGGCGCCCCGTCGTCGTCTACTCCCAGGACTTCACCGTCTCCGGAGGGTCGCTGGGCGAGGTGCACGCCTCGAAGATCGTCAAGGTGATGGACCACGCGCTGCGCGTGGGCTGCCCCGTCATCGGCATCAACGACTCCGGCGGCGCCCGCATCCAGGAGGGCGTCTCCTCCCTCGCCGGGTACGGCGACATCTTCCTGCGCAACGTGCGCGGGTCCGGCGTCGTCCCCCAGGTCTCGCTGATCATGGGCCCGTGCGCCGGCGGCGCGGTGTACTCCCCCGCCATCACCGACGTCGTGGTCATGGTCGAGGCGACCTCGCACATGTTCGTCACCGGCCCCGACGTCATCCGCACGGTGACCGGCGAGGACGTCGCCATGGAGGAGCTCGGGGGCGCGCACACGCACAACGCCGTCTCGGGCGTCGCCCACCACATGGCGCCGTCGGAGGACGACGCGATCGCGTGGGTCAAGGACTGGCTGGCGCACCTGCCCAGCAACAACCTGTCCGAGGCGCCGGTGCTGGCGCCCCTGGACGACACCGACCCGCTGCTCGTCACCGACGCCGACCTCGAGCTCGACGCGCTCGTGCCCGACTCCGCCAACGTCCCCTACGACGTGCACGAGGTCATCGCGCACGTCCTCGACGACGGCGAGCTGCTCGAGGTGCAGGACCTGTTCGCCCCCAACGTGGTCGTCGGGTTCGGGCGCGTGGAGGGGCACTCCGTCGGCGTCGTCGCCAACCAGCCCGCGCGGCTGGCCGGCACCCTCGACATCGACGCGTCCGAGAAGGGCGCGCGCTTCGTGCGCCTGTGCGACGCGTTCGGCATCCCCGTCATCACGCTGGTCGACACCCCCGGGTTCCTGCCGGGCACCGAGCAGGAGTGGAACGGCATCATCCGCCGCGGCGCCAAGCTGCTGTACGCCTACGCCGAGGCCACCGTCCCGAAGATCACGGTGATCACGCGCAAGGCGTTCGGCGGGGCGTACATCGTCATGGGCTCCAAGCACCTCGGCGCCGACGTCAACCTCGCCTGGCCCACCGCGCAGATCGCCGTCATGGGCGCCCAGGGCGCCGTGGAGATCGTGCACCGCCGCACGCTGGGCGCCGCCGCGGAGCAGGGCCACGACGTCGCCGCGGTGCGCGCCGGGCTCGTGCAGGAGTACGAGGAGCGCCTCGCCAACCCCTACGTGGCGGCCGAGCGCGGCTACGTCGACGACGTCATCGAGCCGTCGGCCACCCGCGCCCACGTGGTGCGAGCGCTGCGCGCGCTGCGCACCAAGCGCGAGCAGCTGCCCGCCAAGAAGCACGGGAACATCCCGCTGTGAGCCTCCCAGGCACGAGCGCGACGTCCGGGCCCACCGGGCCGTCCGAGGACGACGTCGTCAAGGTCGTCGCCGGCGGTCCCACCGAGGAGGAGGTCGTGGCGCTGGTCGCGGCGCTCGCGGCGGCCGCCTCGGTGCGGAACAGCTCGATGGAGCCCGACCCGGGTCCGGACCTGTGGGCCGACAAGCCCACGCTGCTGCGCGTGCCTCCGGCGCCGGGTCCCGGCGCCTGGCGCGCCGCCGCCTGGCGCCGCTGAGGCCAGCCGGTGCCGCTGACCCGGTGCCGGCGCGCCGGTCCGCCGTCGCTGCTGGCCGCGGTGACCGCCCGCAGGTGACCCCGGTCAGTTGCGGATGCACCGCTGCAGGGACCGCCCGCCGCGACTGACCTCGGTCACGTCCAGAGGTGGCCGCGGTCAGTCGCAGGCGTGCACGACCAGGCTGCAGTGCACGCCGGGCGCGAGCGGCGCTGCTTGGCCGCGCTCGTCGTCGTCCCGATCCGGCCCGCTCCAGCACGGGGTGGCTCTGCGCCGGTCCTGCACCGGCACGGGGGCGCCCTGTGCCAGTTGGACTGGCACAGGGCGCCCCCGTGCCAGCGAGGGACGACGACGACGGCCACCGGGCCCGGCGCAGCGGACGCCCCGTGGACGGCGCCCCGGCGGCCACGGGAGGATCGGCGGGTGCTCCGCACCGCCCGCGCGCGCGGTCTCACCGCCGCCGTCCTCGCCCTGCTCGCCGTGCTCTGGACGGGCGGGCCGGCGCTCGCCGAGCCCCCGCAGCAGCTGGACAGCGCCATCACCGACACCGCGGGCGTGCTCGACGAGGCCGCCACCCAGCAGCAGCTGGAGACCCTGCGCGACGCCGCCGGCATCACGCTGTGGGTGGTCTTCGTCGACTCCTTCGACGGGCAGAAGGGCCCAGACTGGGCGCGGGAGACCGCGCAGCGCAGCGGCCTGAGCGGCAGCGACGTGCTGCTGGCGGTCGCCGTGCAGCAGCGCGCCTTCGGGTACGAGGGCTTCACCGGCGGGCGGCTCAGCCAGTCGCAGGTGGCGTCGGTGATGGACGGTGCCGTCAAGCAGGCGCTGGGTCGCAGCGACTGGAACGGCGCCGTCACGGCGGCGGTCAACGGCCTGGGACGCGCCGCCGACGGCACCGGGGCCGGCTCGGGGAGCGGCAGCGGGTCCGGCACCTCGGACGGCGGGAGCTCGAGCGGCTCGGGCTTCCCGACGGGTCTCGTCATCGTCGGGGTCGTCGTGGTGCTGGGGCTCGCGCTGCTCGTGCTCGGCCTGCTGTCCAGCGCCTCCCGCAAGCGCCGGCGCGCGGGCCTCGTCGGCGGCCCGGGTGGCGCAGGCGGCCCCGGCGGCGTGCCGCAAGCCCCCCCGGTGCCGCTGCCCGAGCTGGAGCGGCAGGCGTCGGCAGCCCTGGTGGCCGCCGACGACGCCGTGGACGGCTCCGACGCGGAGCTGGGCTTCGCCCGCGCCGAGTTCGGCGACGCGGCCACCGCACCGTTCGTGGCCGCCGTGCAGCGCGCCCGCGCGGAGCTGGCGCAGGCGTTCGCGATCCAGCGGCGCCTCGCCGACCCCGGGGACCACCTCGAGAGCAGGCCCCTGGACGACGACGCGCGCCGCGCCCTGCTGACCCAGCAGCTGCAGCACGCGCAGGCGGCCGACGCCGCGCTCGACGAGCAGTCGCAGGCCTTCGAGGCGCTGCGCGACCTCCAGCGCCGCCTGCCCGAGGTGCTGCCCGCCCTGGAGTCCGACCGCTCGCGCCTGGCCGACCGGCTGCCGGACGCGCGCCGACGGCTGACCGACCTGCAGGCGCGCTACGCGCCCGCGGCCGTCACGAGCGTCGACGGGGACGACGAGCACGCCTCGCGCCTGCTCGACCTGGCCGCCCAGGGCCTGGCCACCGCCCGGGAGCGCCAGGCGGCGGGCGCGAACGGCGAGGCGGCCGTGGCGGTGCAGGCCGTGAGGGACGCGCTGCGGCAGACCGGTGAGCTCCTCGACGCGGTGGACGCCCTCGCCCGCGACCTGCAGACCTCGGTGGACGCGCTGCCCCGCGCCCTGGCCGAGCTGGACGCCGACCTGGCCGAGGCCCGCGCGGTGCTGGGCGCCGGCGGTGGAGCGGCCAGCAGCGACCTGGCCGGCGCGGTGGGGCGCGCCGAGCAGGCGGCGTCCACGGCCCGCACCGACGGGCCTCGCGACCCGCAGACGGCGCTGCGACGCGTGCACGAGGCCGACAGCGCGCTGGACGCAGCGCTGGCGGGCGCCCGCGAGGAGGGCCAGCGCGCCTCCCGCGCCCGCGCCCAGCTGGAGCAGGCGCTGCCGGCGGCACGGGCGGAGGTGGCCGCGGCCCGGTCGCTGGTGCGCACCCGCCGCGGTGCGGTCGGCGGGCAGGCGCGGGCGCTGCTGGCCGGCGCCGAGGAGCAGCTCTCCACCGCCGAGCAGCTCGCCGGCTCCGACCCGGTGCGGGCGCTGGCGGCGGCGCAGCAGGCCGACGCGATGGCCGAGCGGGCCCAGCGCGAGGCCGACGACGACCTCGGCAGCTGGTCGGGCTGGAACGGCGGCGGTGGGGGCTACGGCTCCGCCCCGACCAGGGGTCGGTACGGCAGCAGCGGATCCTTCGAGGGCGCGGTCATCGGCGGCATCCTCGGCGGGATCCTCTCCGGGGGCGGTGGCGGCCGCAGCGGCGGCTTCGGCGGCAGCGGCAGCTGGGGCGGCGGAGGTGGAGGCTTCGGCGGGGGCGGAGGCTTCGGCGGTGGTGGCGGAGGGTCGTTCGGCGGCGGGGGGAGCTTCTGACATGGGGACGACGAGCAGCGGGCCGAGCAGGTCGACGCACGACGACGGGGGTGACGCCACTGCCGGGGCCGGAGGTGTCGACGGGGTCGACGCGTCCCTGGTGCCCCTGCTGGCTCCGGGTGCGCGGCTGGAGCACCTCGTGGGCGGCTCGACCTGGACCGAGGGGCCGGTGTGGCTGCCGGACGAGGGCCCGGACGGCGGGGTGGTGAGGTTCAGCGACATCCCCGGGGACCGGATCCTCTTCTACGAGCCGGGCACGGGTGCCAGCGGCGTGCACCGCAGCGGTGTGGAGCACACCAACGGGCGGGCGCGCTGGCCGGGCGGCGGCGTGGTGCAGTGCTCGCACGGGCGGCGCCGGGTGGAGCTGGAGCAGCCGTCCCCCGAGGGCCCCGGCGGCGAGCCGCTCGTGACCGAGCTGGTCAGCCGCTGGCGCGGGGCGCGGCTGAACTCCCCCAACGACGTGGTGGTCGACCGCCGCGGGTCGGTGTGGTTCACCGACCCGACCTACGGGCTCTTCCAGCCCAGAGAGGGCCACCCTGGCGACCGGGAGTACGGCGGCTGCCACGTCTTCCGCCTCGACCCCGACGGCGAGCTGGAGGCCGTCGCCACGGACCTCGAGCAGCCCAACGGACTCGCCTTCTCCCCCGACGAGACCCGCCTGTACGTCGCGGACACCGGGAAGATCAGCGACCGCGCTGGCGACAGCGCCCACCACGTCCGCGCCTTCGACGTCGTGGTCGGCGACGACGACCGCCGGCGCCTGGCCGGCGGAGCCGTGCTGCACGTGTGCGAGCGAGGTGTGGTCGACGGCTTCCGGGTGGACTCCGAGGGGCGGCTGTGGTGCTCCAGCGAGGACGCGGTGCTCGTGCTGGCGCCCAGCGGTGAGCTGCTGGGCCGCGTCGCGGTGCCGGAGGTGGTGTCCAACGTCTGCTTCGGGCCGGAGAACGCCTCCGGCGGGCAGGACCTGTACGTGACGGCGTCGACGTCGCTGTACCGGATCTCCACGGCCGTGCGCAGCGCCGAGCCCCGCTGAGCGGGCGGCTCAGCGGGGCTCGGACGGGCCGCGGACGGGGCGCGTCAGCGGCGCATGCCGCTGAGCAGGTCCACCACCTGCGCCTCCAGCTGGCGGGCCGTGTCGGCCAGGCCGCGCACGCGGCCCTGGGCGGCGCTGTCGCCGCCGTCGACGGAGGTCGCCATGTCGGCGATGACCTCGCTCATCTGCGCGATGGTGTCGACCACCCGCGTGATGACGGCGACGGCGGAGCCGCTCGCGGTCTGCACCGCCTCGACCTGCTGCGTCACCTGCTCGGTGGCGCGGCCGGTCTGGTCGGCGAGGTCCTTGACCTCCGAGGCGACCACGGAGAAGCCCTTGCCGGCCTCGCCCGCGCGCGCCGCCTCGATGGTGGCGTTGAGCGCCAGCAGCCGGGTCTGGGAGGCGATGGAGTCGATGACGGCCACCACCTCGCGGATCTTGTCGGACGAGGCCGACAGGTCCTCCATGGTGCGGCGGGCCGCGTCGGCCTCGTCGGCGGCGTGCCGGGCCGACGTGGTGGCCTGCGCCGCGGCGGCGCTGAGCACCTGCGTGGCCGCGCCCACCTCGCGCGTGGTGGAGACGGCCGAGGCCTCGAAGTCGTCGGCGAGGGCCAGGCGGGCCACCCCGGCGCGGGCGACGTCCTCGGCGCCGCGGCGCACGGCGTCACCGCCGGCGTTGATGGTGACGGCGGCGGTGCGGAACGACCCGGGCATGCCCCGCAGGAGGAAGCGGCGGTGGAAGCGGCCCTCGGCGGCCGCGGTCAGCGACGCGCTGGACTCGCGGACGAAGGCGTCGGCCACGTCGAGCGCGGCGTTGACCTCGTTGCGCAGGGCCGCGAGGTCGGCGGCGTCGGACGCGTCGGCCATGCCGGGCACGGAGCGCACGCGGGCCTCGAGGTCACCGGAGGCGGCCGCCTGGCAGGTGCGGCGCACCTCGGCCAGCAGGGCGCGGTGGACGGCCAGCTCAGCAGCCGCGCCGCCGGTGGTGGCGGCTCCGCCGCGGCGGAACAGGGGGCTCACAGGGCACCCGCCAGCTGCGGCTCGAGGGACCACACGAACTCGTCGTAGGAGCCGTGGGAGCGGGCGACCAGCTGCGCCATGAGCTCGGCGCCGGCGGCCGTGGCGGCCTTGCCGCTGGAGTGCCGGGCCTCCTCGGCGAGCACCTGCTGGTAGACGGGCTTGATGGCGGCCAGCGCCTGCGGGTGGGGGCTGCGGCGGTTGGAGTGGTACCCGACCACCGCACCGGACGCGTCGAAGGAGGGCGTCACGTGGGCGAGCACCCAGTAGTGGGCGCCGTCGGCAGCGAGGTTCACCACGTAGGCGAAGAGCTCCTGCTTGGCCTGCACCGTGTCCCAGAGCAGCTTGAACACCGCTCGGGGCATGTCGGGGTGCCGGATGATGTTGTGCGGCTTGCCGATCACCTGCTCCTCGGTGAACGCACCGATGCGCAGGAACGACTCGTTGGCGTAGGTGATCCGGCCCTGCAGGTCGGTCTTGCTCACGATGAGCTCGTCCGCCCCCAGCGTCCGCTCCACCCCTGAAGGACTGGGCATGGTGTCTCTTCGGAGGGAGACGAGATCCACTGAAGAGCGCGCGATGCGCTGCCCATGACGTTCCTCCGAGGAGGGACAGCGGGTGGGGACGCCGGCCTGTCTGGCGGCACCTCCCGAGGGTCGGCCATGCTGGCTCCCGCGGCCCTCCGCAGACGCGGTCGGCCTGGCGCGACGTGGGAGATGGCATGGCGCAGCAGTCGCTGCTGGGACGGGTCGGACAGCTGGTCAGGGCGAACATCAACGCCCTGCTCGACCAGGCCGAGGACCCGCAGAAGATGCTCGACCAGATGGTCCGCGACTACACGCAGGCCATCCGCGAGGCCGAGCAGTCCGTGGCGCAGACCATCGGTGACCTCCGGCTCATGGAGGACGACCACGCCGAGGCCGTGTCCACGGCGAAGGAGTGGGGCGGCAAGGCCGGCGCCGCCAGCCGCAAGGCCGACCAGCTGCGCGGGGAGGGCAACGGCACCGAGGCCGACAGGTTCGACCAGCTGGCGCGGGTGGCGCTGCAGCGCCAGATCGACGCCGAGGACCACGCCAAGGGCTTCGAGCCGCAGATCGCCTCGCGCACCGAGGTGGTCGAGAAGCTCAAGACCGGCCTGGAGGGCATGCGCCGCAAGCTGGAGGAGCTGAGGTCCAAGCGCGACGAGCTGGTCGCCCGCTCGCGCATGGCCGCGGCGCAGTCCCAGGTGCACGACGCGGTGAAGGCGGTGGACCTGCTCGACCCCACCAGCGAGGTATCCCGCTTCGAGGAGAAGGTGCGCCGCGAGGAGGCGCGCGTGCGCGGCCAGGAGGAGCTGGCCGCGTCCAGCCTCGACGGGCAGTTCGAGGCGCTCGAGGCCGACGGCGACCAGACCGAGGTCGAGCTGCGCCTGGCCGCCCTCAAGGGCGGCACCTCCACCGACTGACGCCGCCACCCCCGCCGCAGCCGGGCGCCCGGTCGCGGTTCCCGGGCCCCCTGGGACCGCGACCGGGCGCCCGGCTGCGGTCGCGGCGCGTGAGCGCTGCGGCCCGGGCACCCGACGGCCGTCCCCCGCCGTGTCCGCCTAGCGTGGAGGCGTGACCTCGAGCCCTGACAGCACCGACGAGATGCCCCGCCGCACGCCCTCGGCCGTCGACGCCTTCGCCGACCGGTACCTCGAGGAGTCCGTGGTCCTCGACCCGGACATGCGGGTCTGGTACGGCCTGCCGGGGCGCACCGACGAGCCCACCGACGCCTCCCCCGAGGGCGTCGCCGCCCGCGCGGAGCACGCGCGCCGCACCCTGGCGGCCCTCGAGGCGCTGGCGGCGGACCCGTCGGTGCCGATGGATGCGACCGACGAGGTCACCGTCGCCGCGATGCGCGACCGGCTCGGCCTCGAGGTGGCCGTGCACGACGCTGGCCTCGACGTCGGCGTCCTCAACGTCATCGACTCCCCCGTGCAGGGCACCCAGGAGGTCTTCGACCTCATGCCCACCGACACCGCCGAGCAGTGGGCCGCGATCGCCTCCCGCCTCGGGCGGACCGGCCAGCGCCTCGACCAGTACCGCGCGTCCCTGGCGGCAGCGCTGGCCGCCGGGCGCCCGCCCGCGCGCCGGCAGGTGGAGGCCGTGCTGGGCCAGGTCGACGGGTTCGTCGCCGACGACGGCGCCTTCGCGCGCCTCGGTGCGAGCGCCCGCCCCGACGGGGCCGAGCCGTCCGCCGCGCTGGCGGCCGACCTCGCCTCCGGGGTGCGCACGGCCCGCGAGGCGTACACCGACCTGGCCCGCCACCTGCGCGAGGACGTGCTGCCCGCCTCCCGCGAGACCGACGCCGTGGGCCGCGAGGAGTACGCCCTGCTCAGCCGCCACCACGTGGGCGCCACCCTCGACCTCGACGAGGCGTACGCCTGGGGGCTGGAGGAGGTCGCGCGCCTGGAGGCCGAGATGAGCGCGACCGCGCAGCGCATCTCCCCCGGAGCCACCACCCGGGAGGCGATCGCCCTGCTCGAGGCCGACCCGACCCGCCAGGTGGTGGGCAAGGACGCCCTGCAGGCGTGGATGCAGCAGCTCTCCGACAGCGCCGTCGAGGCGCTGGCCGGCAGCCACTTCGACGTGCCCGAGCCGGTGCGGCGGCTGGAGTGCCGCATCGCGCCCAGCTCGTCGGGGGTCATCTACTACACGCCGCCCACCGAGGACTTCTCCCGGCCGGGGCGCATGTGGTGGTCGGTGCCGCCGGGCGTGGAGCGCTTCGGCACGTGGCGCGAGCGCACCACCGTCTTCCACGAGGGCGTCCCCGGTCACCACCTGCAGATCGGGCAGACCATGTACCGCAGCGCCACGCTCAACCGCTGGCGCCGGATGATGTGCTTCACCTCCGGGCACGCCGAGGGCTGGGCTCTGTACGCCGAGCGCCTCATGTCCGACCTCGGCTGGCTCGACGACCCGGCCGACCACCTGGGCATGCTCGACGGCTCCCTGTTCCGGGCGGCCCGCGTCGTCGTCGACATCGGCCTGCACTGCGGGCTCGAGGCGCCGGCGGAGCTGGGCGGGGGGACATGGGACGCCGAGAAGGTGTGGCGGTTCCTGTCCAGCCACACCTTCCAGGCGGAGGAGTTCCTGCGCTTTGAGCACCTGCGCTACCTGGGCTGGCCCGGCCAGGCCCCGGCGTACAAGCTCGGCGAGCGCGTGTGGCTGCAGCTGCGCGCCGAGGCGCAGCAGCGCTCCGCCGCGGCCGGCGGGGAGTTCGACCTCAAGGCGTGGCACCGCCGCGCCCTCGACGTCGGCTCGGTGCCGCTCGACGTGCTGCGCCAGGCCCTCGCCGCCTGACCCCGGACACTGCACGCGAGGTCCATGATCACGGTGGAGGTCCCCGCCCCACCGTGGTCATGGGCCTCCCGTGCACCGTCCCGCAGGGGTGGTGGCCCGAGGGAACAGATGCGGCCGGTGCGTTGCTGGGCGAGGGGTGCGCGCTGCCTGGGAGACCTGCGGGCGCCGGGGCGAGGAGCTGACCCGGCGCCTCCACGTCGACCTCCTGCGCACCGCGAGCGACCGCTGTCGGTGACCGACGGCCCCGCGGGGCCGCACCGCGCCACCCCGTCGCTCGACCCGAAGGCTCCCCCGTGTCCTCTGCTGCTCCTGACGCCCCCGCGCGCCAGCGCTCGTCGTCCCCGCTCGCCCGCCTGACGCGCATCCCGTTCGGCGCGCAGGTCATCGCCGGTCTCGTCCTCGGCGTCGTGCTGGGCCTGGTGGCCCGCACCTTCGGCGGCGTCGACGCCGACGGCGCCCCGGTCAACTGGCTCGTCACCACCCTCGACACCGTCGGGTCGACCTTCGTCACCCTGCTCGTGGCGCTCGTCCCGCCGCTGGTGCTGCTGGCGGTCATCACCTCGATCGCCAACCTGCGGCAGGTGGCGGGCGCCGCGCGCCTGGCGGGCCAGACGCTGCTGTGGTTCGCCATCACCGCCGCCGTGTCGGTGGCGATCGGCCTGACCATCGGGCTGCTCACCGACCCCGGCACCCGCTCCGGTGCCTCGGCCGGGAGCGCCACCTACGACGGCCGCACCGGCTCGTGGCTGGACTTCCTCACCGGCGTCGTCCCGTCCAACTGGCTCGGGCTGGGCGCGAGCACGTCCACGCAGGTCGCCGGCGACTCCGTGACCAGCCTCGCCGTCACCTCGACGACGTCGCTGAAGTTCAACGTGCTGCAGCTCATCGTCATCGCGATCGCCGTCGGCGTCGCCGCGCTCAAGACGGGCGAGAAGGCGGAGCCGTTCCTCGCCTTCGCGCGCAGCGCCCTCGCCGTCGTCCAGACGGTGCTGTGGTGGGTCATCCGCCTCGCCCCGCTCGGGACCGTGGGCCTGCTGGGCACGGCCGTGGCCACGTACGGCTGGGACGCGCTCAGCCCGCTGGGCGTCTTCGTCGTCGACGTCTACGTCGGTCTGGCGCTGGTGCTCTTCGTGCTCTACCCGGTGCTGCTCAAGGCCCACGGCCTCGGCGTGCGCCGCTTCTTCGCGGGCGCGTGGCCGGCGATCTCCCTGGCGTTCGTCTCGCGCTCCTCGGTGGGCACCATGCCCGTGACCGAGCGCGTCACCGAGCGGAACCTCGGCGTGCCGCGCGCGTACACGAGCTTCGCCGTGCCGCTCGGCGCGACCACCAAGATGGACGGCTGCGCCGCGATCTACCCGGCCATCGCCGCGATCTTCGTGGCCGGGTTCTTCGGCGTGGACCTGAGCTGGACCGACTACCTGCTCATCGCGTTCGTCTCCGTGGTCGGCTCCGCGGCGACGGCGGGTCTCACCGGGGCCACGGTCATGCTGACCCTGACCCTGTCCACCCTGGGCCTGCCGCTGGCGGGCGTGGGTCTGCTGCTGGCCATCGACCCGATCCTCGACATGGGCCGCACCGCGGTGAACGTCGCCGGTCAGGCGCTCGTGCCGACCATCGTCGCGAAGCGCGAGGGCATCCTCGACCGCGACCGCTACGACGGCCGCACCGTGCCGACGTTCCTGTCCGAGGGCGAGGAGCGGGCTGCCGAGGCCCGCGCCGCCCAGGGCACCGACGACGCCCTCGTCGGCGCCGGCTCGAACGGCTCCCCCGCCGCCCGCGCCTGACGCTGCAGACTGCGGCCTCGTGAGCACCGAGGTCGTCATCACGCCCGCGCCGCCGTCCGCCCCCGAGGCGGTGGCGGCGCGGGCGTCGTTCTGCGCTGACGTCTCCACCGCCATGGGCGTCACCTGGCAGCTGCCGGTGACCGCGGACGGCGACCTCGCCGCCCCCGGCGGGGCGTTCTGGCTGGCCAGGTCCGTCGAGGGCACGCAGGACGACGACGAGCGCGGCCGCGTGCTGGGCTGCGTCGGCGCCCGTGCCGTCGAGCTGGCCGGCGGGCCGGCCGTGGAGGTCAAGCGCCTGTGGGTCTCGTCCGCGGCGCGCGGCCTGGGGCTCGGCACCCGGCTCCTAGACGTTGCGGAGGGCTGGGCCCGCGCCCGCGGCGCCACGCGCCTCGTGCTGGACACGCGCTCCGAGCTGGAGTCCGCCACCCGCCTGTACCGGCGCACCGGCTGGACCGAGGTGGCGCCCTACAACGACAACACCGACGCCCAGCTCTGGTTCTCCGAGCCCCTCGGCTAGCGTCGCCGCCCGTGACCGCTCCCGTGCGCCTCCTGCTGGCCTCCGCCTCCCCCGCCCGCGCCGCGACGCTGCGCTCCGCCGGCGTGGAGCCCCTGGTGCTCGTCTCGGGCGTCGACGAGCCCGCCGTGGTCGAGCGCTACGGCGTCACCGACCCGCAGGACGTCGCGCTCGTGCTGGCCAAGGCGAAGGCCGAGGACGTCGCTGCTCGCTGGGAGGACGCCGAGGGCGCACCCGACGGCGGGGTGCTCGTCGTCGGGTGCGACTCCGTGCTGGAGCTCGACGGCGAGGCGTTCGGCAAGCCCGCCGACGCGGCGCAGGCCCTCGAGCGGTGGAAGGGCATGCGCGGCCGCTCCGGCGTGCTCCACACCGGCCACTGGCTGGTGGACGCCCGCGAGGACGACGGCCCGGTCACCGGCGCCACGCTCGGGGCCGTCGCGTCCACCACCGTGCACTTCGCCGACGTCTCCGACGCCGAGCTGGAGGCCTACGTCGCCACCGGCGAGCCGCTGGCGGTGGCGGGCGCGTTCACGCTCGACGGCCTCGGCGGCGCGTTCGTGCGCGGCGTGGAGGGAGACCCGCACACCGTCGTCGGCATCGGGCTGCCGCTGCTGCGCGAGCTGCTGGCCGAGGTGGGCGTCCGCTGGACCGACCTCTGGGCGCCCCGCGCCTGAGTGCCGCGGCCGCGGCGGGGTAGGGCCCGCTCATGACAGACACCGCTGGAGGAACCAGCGCCCTGCAGGTCGGCTACAAGCTCGCCACGGAGTCCTTCGACCCGAAGGAGGTCGTCCGGCAGGCGGTGGCCGCCGAGCAGGCGGGCTTCGACTTCGTGGAGATGAGCGACCACTACCACCCGTGGCTGGAGAGCCAGGGGCACTCGGGCTTCACCTTCGCGATGCTCGGCACGATCGCCGCGAAGACCGAGCGGATCGGCTTGGTCACCGGCGTGACGTGCCCGTCCTACCGGTACCACCCGGCGATCGTCGCGCAGGCCGCGGCGACGCTGCAGATCCTCTCCGACGGGCGCTTCACCCTGGGCGTCGGCGCTGGTGAGCGGCTCAACGAGCACGTCATCGGTGAGCCCGCCTTCCGCGGCGTGCACGAGCGCCACGAGCGGTTCCGCGAGGCCCTCGAGATCATCCGCCTGCTGTGGCAGGGCGGGTACCAGAGCTACTCGGGCAAGCACCTGCAGCTGGAGGACGCCCGCGTCTTCGACCTGCCCGAGCAGCTGCCGCTCATCGCCGTGGCCGGCTCGGGCCCGGCGTCGGCGAAGCTCGCCGCCGACCTCGGCGACGGGCTGTTCGGCACCGAGCCGGACGCCTCGTTCATCAGCGACTGGAAGGGCGACGGCGGCTCCGGTCCCGTGTACGGCGAGGTGCCGCTGGCGTGGGCGAAGAGCGAGGGCGAGGCCGTCGACGCCGTCATGGAGAAGACCCGCTGGGCGCTGACGGGCTGGAAGGTGATGGCCGAGCTGCCCAACCCCGTCAACTTCGACGCGGCGTCCGCGTTCGTCACGAAGGCCGACGTCGCGGGGCAGTTCGCGTGCGGCCCGGACCTCGCGAAGCACGTGGCGAACGGTCAGCAGTTCGTCGACGCCGGGTACGACCACCTCGTGGCGCAGAACGCCGGGCCGGACCCCGACGGGTTCCTGGAGTTCGCCGCCTCCGAGCTCATCCCCGCGTTCCGGGCGCTCACGCCGTCGTCGTCCTCCTGAACCCCTCGTGGTCCTGGGCGATCGGCCGCCTGCACGGCTGATCGACCAGGACCACGGGGAGGTGGGGGTCAGGGGGTGGGCATCCCGCCCGTGATCGACAGGGTCGAGCCGGTGGTGTAGCTGGAGTCGTTCGACGCCAGGTGCACGTAGGCCGCTCCGTACTCCGCGGGCTGGCCCGGGCGGCCGAGCGGCGTCTGCGCGCCGAACTCCGGCAGCGCCGACTCCGGCTGGCCGCCCGCCGGCTGCAGCGGCGTCCACACCGGCCCCGGGGCCACCGCGTTGACGCGGATCCCCTTCTCGGCCAGCTGCGCCGCCAGCGCCTTGGTGAAGGCGTTGATGGTGGCCTTGGTGCTGGCGTAGTCGACCAGGGTCGGCGAGGGCTGGTACGCCTGCACCGAGGTCGTGTTGATGATGGAGGAGCCCGCCGGGAGGTGCTTCACCGCCTCCTTGGTGATCCAGAACATCGCGTAGACGTTGGTCTTGAACGTCTCGTCGAACTGCTCCGACGAGATGTCGAGGATCGACTCGCGGGCCTGCTGCTTGCCGGCGTTGTTCACGAGCACGTCGATGCCGCCGAAGGCCTCCACGGTCTTCGTCACGAGCGACGTGGCGAAGGCCTCGTCGGTGATGTCGCCGGGCAGGGCGAGGGCCCTCACGCCCTCCTTCTGGATGATGGCTATGACGGAATCGGCGTCCTGCTGCTCCTCGGGCAGGTAGGAGATGGCGACGTCAGCGCCCTCCCGCGCGAAGGCGATGGCCGCGGCGCGGCCGATGCCGCTGTCACCGCCGGTCACGAGAGCGCGGCGCCCGGTGAGCTTGCCGCTGCCGCGGTAGCTCTCCTCGCCGTGGTCGGGGGTGGGGTCCATGCCCCAGGCCTGGCCCGCGCCGGGCTGCGCCTCCTGGTCGAACTCCGGCTGGGGGTAGCGGGTGGTCGGGTCGATGAGCTCAGGGGTGCTGGTCACGAGCGCCCCCTACCCGCCGGACGCCCCGCCATGCTGATCGACTCCACGACCAGCCGGGCGGGGCGGCCGGCGGGCCCGCTCCGGCGCCGGCTCAGCCGCTGAAGAGCTGGCTGGCCTTCACCACGGTCTGCACCACCCCGTAGAGCAGACCGCCGCACACCAGCACCCACAGGACGACGGCGGCGGCCTTCGCCGAGCCCTGCCCACCTGCCGAGCCCGCCGTCGTCCTGCTCGCTCCCGTGGTGCTCACCGGCTCTTCGCCTCCTCGCGCGCGCCCGCGGCGGCGCCGTCGTCACCGCGCCGGTCGCGCGGCTCGTGGAACTCCGGGTCGACGGGCTTGACGAGGGCGTTGGCGATGAAGCCCACCACCAGCACGCCCACCATGACCGACAGCGGCAGGCGGTACGCCCCCGCGCCGCTGGACTCTCCGCCCGCTGCGTCGACGAGGCTGTTGACGATGAGCGGCCCGGCGACACCGGCCGCCGACCACGCGGTCAGCAGCCGACCGTGGATGGCGCCGACCTGCAGACCGCCGAAGAGGTCCTTGAGGTAGGCCGGGATGGTGGCGAAGCCACCCCCGTAGAAGCTGAGGATGATCCCCGTGAGGAGCACGAAGACGACGACGGACGTGGTGCCCAGCAGCACCGCGCCGAGGTAGAGGACGGCGCCCACGCCCAGGTAGAGCATGTAGATGCGCTTGCGGCCGATGACGTCGGAGGTCGAGCTCCACACGAAGCGGCCGGCCATGTTGCACAGCGACAGCACGCCCACGTAGCCGGCGGCCGCGGCCACGGAGATGTCGGGGAAGAACGTCCTCACCATCGGGGAGGCCGTCTCGAGGATGCCGATGCCCGCGGTGACGTTGGTGAACAGGACCACCCACAGCAGCCAGAACTGCGGCGTGCGGAGCGCGTTGCGCGCGGTGACGTCGCCCACGGAGCGCATCCCGCTGGACTGCTGCGGCGGCGTCCACCCGGCCGGCCGCCAGTCCCTGGCGGGCACCCGCACCACGAACGCACCGAGCAGCATCAGCACCAGGTAGATCGCGCCCAGGGTGAGGAACGCCGGCGCGATCGCTCCGGACGGGTCCGAGCCGTAGGTGTTGAGCAGGCGGTCCGACAGCGGGCTCGCGATGAGGGCGCCTCCGCCGAAGCCCATGATGGCCAGACCGGTCGCCAGGCCCGGGCGGTCGGGGAACCACTTGATGAGCGTGGAGACCGGGGAGATGTACCCCAGGCCCAGGCCGATGCCGCCGACGAAGCCGTAGCCCAGGTACACCAGCCACAGCTGGTCGGCGGCCACGCCGGCCGCCCCGATGAAGAGGCCGCCGCAGAAGAACAGCGCCGCGGCCACCATCGTCTTGCGGGGGCCGTTGCGCTCCACCCAGGTGCCGCCGAAGGCCGCTGCCAGGCCCAGCATGACGATCGCGATCGAGAAGATGACCGCGATGGGCGTCCCCTCCACGCCGAAGTGGTCCTGCAGGGGCGTCTTGAAGACGCTGAACGCGTACACCTGCCCGATCGACAGGTGCACCGCCAGCGCGGCGGGCGGGATGAGCCACCGGCTGTAGCCGGGTGGCGCCACGGTCCGCTCGCGGTCCAGGAACGACAGCGCTGCCACCGCCCACCTCCTCGTCGCAGGGCGCGCGGCCGCTGCGTCGTCACAGCTCTCCGGGGCGCTGCGGGTGCCCGCCCCTGCCAGGCACTGTGCCCCCGCTGGGAGGACGCTGCGAGTCGAGGGGCGCCCGCCCGGCCCCGAGGCGCCGCAGGTGGGCCTCGCTGGTGGGCGCTGGTTCCCCTGGTCGGGCGCCCGGCGGTTAGGCTGCTCGGCCGGGATGCCCACCGGGGGCGCCCGGGGAGCAGGGCGGAGGCGAGGCGTGGTCACCGAGCGTCGCAGCAGCGGGGGACGCACCGGGGGTCGCGAGCACAGCCGCAGCGTGACCAAGGTCCTCGTCGCCAACCGCGGTGAGATCGCGGTGCGCGTGATCAGGGCCTGCAAGGACGCCGGGATCGCCTCCGTGGCGGTCTACGCCGAGCCCGACCGGCACGCCCTGCACGTGGAGCTCGCCGACGAGGCGCACGCCCTGGGCGGCACCACCTCCGCCGAGTCCTACCTGCGCGCCGACCTCCTCCTCGAGGTGGCCGCCCGCTCCGGCGCGGACGCCGTGCACCCCGGCTACGGGTTCCTCTCGGAGGACTCCGGCTTCGCGCGGGCCGTCGTCGACGCCGGCCTGACCTGGATCGGCCCGCCCCCGGCTGCCATCGAGGCCCTCGGCGACAAGGTCTCCGCCCGCGAGATCGCCGAGAGGGTCGGTGCCCCCCTGGTCGCCGGCACCCCCGGCCCCGTCAGCGGCGTGGACGAGGTGCTCGCGTTCGTCGACGCCCACGGCCTGCCCGTGGCCATCAAGGCCGCCTACGGCGGCGGCGGTCGCGGCCTCAAGGTGGCGCGCACCCGCGAGGAGGTCGGCGAGCTCTACGAGTCGGCCGTCCGCGAGGCCGTGGCCGCGTTCGGCCGCGGCGAATGCTTCGTGGAGCGCTACCTGGACGAGCCCCGGCACGTGGAGACGCAGTGCCTGGCGGACGAGCACGGGGGCGTCGTCGTCGTCTCCACCCGCGACTGCTCGCTGCAGCGCCGCCACCAGAAGCTCGTGGAGGAGGCGCCCGCGCCGTTCCTCACGCCGGAGCAGGAGCGCTCGATGCGCGACGCGTCGAAGGCGATCCTGCGCGAGGCCGGGTACGCCGGCGCCGGCACCTGCGAGTTCCTCGTGGCCAAGGACGGCACGGTGTCCTTCCTCGAGGTCAACACCCGCCTGCAGGTGGAGCACCCGGTGACCGAGGAGGTCACCGGCCTCGACCTCGTGCGCGAGCAGTTCCGCCTCGCCACCGGCGAGCCGCTCGGCTACGACGACCCGCCCGCGCGCGGGCACAGCTTCGAGTTCCGCATCAACGGCGAGGACCCGGGCCGCGGCTTCCTGCCGGCGCCGGGCACCGTCAGCCGCTTCGAGGCGCCGTCGGGCCCCGGCGTCCGGGTGGACGCCGGCATCCGCAGCGGTGACGTCATCTCCGGCGCCTTCGACTCGCTGCTGGCCAAGCTCGTGGTCACCGGCGCCACCCGCGAGCAGGCGCTGCAGCGCGCCCGCCGCGCCCTGGCCGAGATGGCGGTCGACGGCATGCCCACGGTGCTGCCGTTCCACCGCCTCGTCGTGGACGACCCGGCCTTCACGGCCGTCGACCCCGCCCTGCCCGCGTCCGCCGCAGCGGCCGTGGGTCAGGCGGACCGCTTCCGCGTGCACACCCGCTGGATCGAGACCGCCTGGTCCGGCTCGACGGCCCCGTGGTCCGGGCCCGCGCCCGAGGCCGCGGACCCCGCTGACGCCGAGCGGTCCACGGTGGTGGTGGAGGTGGCCGGCAAGCGCCTCGAGGTGACGCTGCCGGGCTGGGTCATGGAGGCCGGAGCGCAGGTCGGCGGCGCCGTGCAGTCGGCGCGCCGCCAGCAGAAGCGCCCCCGCAACGCCGCTGCCGCCGCGAAGGCCGCCGGAGGCGACGCGCTCGTGGCGCCGATGCAGGGCACGCTCGTCAAGGTGGCCGTCGAGGAGGGGCAGAGCGTGGTCGCAGGCGACCTCGTGGTCGTCCTCGAGGCCATGAAGATGGAGCAGCCGCTGACCGCCCACAAGGACGGCGTGGTCACGGGCCTCAAGGCCGCGGTCGGCGACACCCTCACCACCGGTGCGGTCATCTGCACCATCAAGGACGCCGCCGCCAGCTGACAGGCGCACCTCACGACGACGGCGGCGAGCCCCTCCTGGGGTCGCCGCCGTCGTCAGTGCTGGTGGGAGCCGCCGCTCAGGTGGCGACGTGGAGGCGGCGCGCGGCCTCGGCCACCGAGCCGGACAGCGACGGGTAGACCGTGAAGGCGTGCGCCACCTGGTCGACGGTCAGGCCGTGCTCGACCGCGAGCGCCACCGGGAAGATCAGCTCCGACGCCCGCGGGGCGCAGACGACGCCGCCCAGCACCCGGCCGGACCCGGTGGAGGCGAAGAGCTTCACGAAGCCGTCACGGATGCCCAGCATCTTGGCGCGGGCGTTGCCGGCCAGCGGGAGCATGAGCACCTCGCCGTCCACCTCGCCAGATTCCACCTGCTCCTGGGTCCACCCGACGGTGGCGATCTCCGGGGCGGTGAAGATGTTGGCGGAGACCTTGCGCAGCCGCAGCGGGCTGACGGCGTCGCCGAGGGCGTGCCACATGGCGGTGCGCCCCTGCATGGCCGCCACGGACGCCAGCGGGAGCACCCCGGTGCAGTCACCGGCGGCGTAGACGCCGCGCGCGGAGGTCCGCGACACCCGGTCGACCTCGACGTGCCCGCTCTCGGAGAGCTGCACGCCGGCCTCCTCCAGGCCGATGCCGACGGTGTTGGGCACCGACCCCACGGCCATGAGGCAGTGCGACCCGCGCACCTCGCGGCCGTCCTCGAGGGTCACCACCACCCCGTCGCCCTCGCGCCGCGCGGCCTTCGCCCGCGAGCGCCCCATAAGCTCCATGCCGCGGCGGCGGAAGACCTCCTCGATGACCTCGGCGGCGTCTCCGTCCTGCCCGGGCAGCACGCGGTCGCGGCTGGAGACGAGGACGACGTCGGAGCCGAGCGCGTCGTAGGCGCTGGCGAACTCGGCGCCCGTCACACCGGATCCGACGACGACGAGCCGCTCGGGGATGCTCTCCAGCTGGTAGAGCTGCTTCCAGGTGAGGATGCGCTCGCCGTCGGGCCTGGCGGAGTCCATCTCGCGCGGCGAGGACCCGGTGGAGACCAGGGTGATGTCGGCGTCGAGCACCTCGCTGCCGCCGTCGGAGAGCTCCACGGCGACGCGCTCGGTGCCGTCGAGGGCGCCGCTGCCGCGCAGCACGCGCACGCCCTCGGCGGCGAGGCGGCGCTCGATGTCAGCGGACTGCGCCTCGGCGAGCTTGCGCACCCGGGCGTTGACGCGGCCCAGGTCGACGGTGATGGGCTCCTTGGTCTCCGGGTCGCCGTCGCTGCCGGGGAAGCGCAGGCCCAGCTCCTCGGCCTCGGCCGCGGAGTTCATCACCTCGGCGACGGAGATGAGCGTCTTGGAGGGGACCACGTCGGTGAGGACGGTGGACCCGCCCATCCCGGCGCGTTCCACGACGGTGGTCTCGGCCCCGAGCTGCGAGGCGACCAGCGCCGCCTCGTACCCTCCGGGACCTCCACCGATGACGACGACGCGCGGCGCTCGACCAGGCACGGCCCCATCCTCTCAGCCCCCGGCCCCGGCTGATCGCCCCCTCCTTCCGGAGGCCAGGGGTCGCTTCCTGGAGGCTGCGGGAAGCGCCCCCTTCGGCGTAGTCATCCGATCACGCACAAGGGGGCGTTTCCCGCAGCCTCCGGACAGGGCCACCACCGGGTGCTCCGGGACGCCCCCCCGGTGACCGTCCACAGGCGACCGGTCGGCGCAGCGAGCGCGACCTTGTCGCAGCCAGGCTCGGGCCGTGCACCGCGCTACCCCGCTCCCCGACGAGCTCGCCGGCCGCCCGTTCCGCGTGGACGAGGCGCTGGCGCTCGGGGTCACGCGCAAGAGGCTGGACAGCGCTGACCTCTGGGCACCCTTCCGCGGTGTGCGGGTGCCGGTGGCACTGGGCTGGGACTCCGTGCTGCGCGGTCGCGCAGGCTTGCTCGTGTGCCCACCCGGCACGATCCTCGCCGGGCTGCACGCCGTCGCGGCGGCCGGGCTGCGGGTCCCCGTGGGACTGCCGCCGCTCGACCTGCAGCCGCTGCTGGTCTCACCGCCGTTCTCGACGCGGGGGTGGTCGCGGCAGGGCTTCGCGGTGGACACGGCCCTCCTACCCCGCAGGGTGCCGTTGACCAGCTCCGACGGGGCGCTGCGACCTTCCGACGCAGACCTGTGGGCGCGCACGGTGGCGTGGCCGTGGCTGCCCCTCACCCCGTTCCGGCGACGCGCCTACTCGGCGGGACTGGCCATCGACGTCGCTGACAGGATCGGGCCGGGCACGGCCGGAGCGCTGAGCTCCGCCTTCTGGAGGCTGCCGCCGGGGCTCCGCCCGCGGGCCCAGCCGCTGCTGGAGCTCGTGCTGCAGGACCTGGCCGCCGACGACGTCGGCGGGCCGAGCGACAGCGGTTCCGGGCGCGGGTGACCGGGTGGTCGCTACCCTCCCGCTCATGGCGCTGTACGCGGCGTACGCGAGCAACCTGCACCCCGAGCGGATGTCCGTGCGGGCGCCGCACTCACCCCTGGAGCAGACGGGCTGGCTGCGCGGCTGGCGCCTGACGTTCGGCGGTGAGGAGCGCGGCTGGGACGGAGCGCTCGCCACGGTCGTGGAGGTGCCCCCGTCGGAGGACCCCGACGCCGAGGTCGAGCACCAGGTGTTCGTGGCCCTGTACGACCTCACCGAGGCCGACGCCGACCAGCTGGACCAGTGGGAGGGCGTCGACATCGGCCTCTACACCAAGGTCAAGGTGCGCGTGGACACCCTCGAGGGCGAGCGGCTCGCGTGGACCTACGTGCTGGACGACTACGAGGGAGGCCTGCCCAGCGCCTTCTACCTGGGCATGCTCGCCGACGCCGCGGAGGCCGCGGGTGCCCCCGACGACTACGTCGCGGAGCTGCGCAGCCGGCCCTGCCGCTCCGTCGGCTGACCCGCCCGCTGACCCCGCACGGGGCGCACCGCGCTCGGGTCCCAGTACGGTGCCCCGCGTGATGGACCCCTTCGACAACGTCGCGCCGGACCACTCCAACAACCCGGCCCACGACCTCGGCGACCCCAGCACCGACCCCTTCCAGATCGCCGGGTCCGCCGCGCGGGCCATCGCCGAGCGCACCGGCGTCGCGCGCCACGACACGGCGCTGGTGCTCGGCTCCGGCTGGCAGGTCACCGCAGACCTGCTCGGCGCGACGACCGCCGAGATCGCCGTCACCGACCTGCCCGGGTTCGCGCCGGCGGCGGCCCTCGGGCACGTCGGCACGGTGCGCTCGGTGAGCGTCACCGACGACTCGGGCGCCGACCGCCACGTGCTGGTGTTCCTCTCGCGGACGCACCTGTACGAGGGCCGCGGTGTGCGTCCCGTCGTGCACGCCGTGCGGACGGCCGCCGCGGCGGGCTGTGCGAGCGTCGTCCTGACCAACGGCTGCGGCGGCATCGACGTCGACCGCGGCCCCGGTACGCCGGTGCTCATCAGCGACCACATCAACCTCACGGCGACGTCGCCGCTCGAGGGCGCCACGTTCATCGACCTCACGGACCTGTACTCCTCGCGGCTGCGCGCCCTCGCGCGCCAGGTGCAGCCCGACCTCACCGAGGGCGTGTACGTGCAGTTCCCCGGGCCCCACTACGAGACGCCCGCCGAGGTCCGCATGGCGGGCCGCATGGGCGGCGACCTGGTCGGCATGTCCACCGCGCTGGAGGCCATCGCCGCGCGCCAGGCCGGCCTGGAGGTGCTCGGCATCTCGCTGGTCACCAACCTGGCGGCCGGCGTCAGCCCGACCCCGCTGGACGCGCAGGAGGTCATCGACGCGGGCAGGGCGGCCGGGCCGCGCATCGGTGCGCTGCTGGCCTCCGTCGTGCGCCGCGTGCTCGCCGAGCCGCGCTCGTGAGCGCCGCCTCCTCCGGCGTCAGCCTCGACCCCCGCACCTCGGCCCGCGCCCGCGCCTGGGCCGAGGGGGACGTCGACGACGACGACCGCGCCGCGCTGCTGGCGCTGCTCGACCGCGCCGAGCACGAGACCGGCGACGACGCAGCGCGGGCTGCCGCGGAGGTGGCCTCCGCCGTCGACGGCCACCTGGAGTTCGGCACCGCCGGGCTGCGCGGAGCGCTGGGTCCGGGCAGCAACCGCATGAACCGGGCGGTGGTGGTCCGCGCCGCCGCCGGCCTGGCCTCGCACCTGCACCGGGTGGCGGCCCCCGCAGACCCCGAGGCGGGGCCGCCGATGTGCGTCATCGGCCACGACGCCCGCCACGGGTCGGCGCAGTTCGCCCGCGACACCGCCGCGGTGATGACCGCCGCCGGGGTGCGCGCCCTGCTGCTGCCGCGCCCGCTGCCCACGCCCGTGCTGGCGTTCGCGGTGCGCCACCTGGACGCCGACGCCGGCGTCATGGTCACCGCCAGCCACAACCCTCCCCAGGACAACGGCTACAAGGTCTACCTCGGGGGCCGCTGCACCCCGGGTGGTGGTGTCGGCGCGGACGGCGACGACGCCCCCGGGCGCGGCGCGCAGATCGTCCCGCCGGCCGACGCGCAGATCGCCGCCGACATCGCCGCCCAGCCGCCCGCCCGCGAGGTGCCCCGCGCGGAGAAGGGCTGGTCGGTGCTCGGCGGCGACGTGCTCGAGGCGTACCTCAACGGCGCTTCGGCGCTGCCCGGTCCGCCGCCCTCCGACGGGCACCGCTCGGCGCTGCGCGTGGTGCTGACCCCCGTGCACGGGGTCGGCGGCGCGGTCGTCATCGAGGCCCTGCGGCGGGCGGGCGTGACCGACGTCGCCGTCGTCCCCGAGCAGGCCGACCCGGACCCGGCCTTCCCGACCACGGCGTTCCCGAACCCCGAGGAGCCGGGCGTGCTCGACCTCGCGCTGGCGCTCGCGCGCCGCCGCGACGCGCACCTCGTCATCGCCGTCGACCCCGACGCGGACCGCTGCGCCGTCGCCGTCCCGGACGCCTCCCGCGAGGGGGGCTGGCGCGCCCTCACCGGTGACGAGCTGGGCGCGGTGCTCGGCGAGCACGTCGCCTCCGGCGGACTGGCAGGTGGGCGGGACCTGCGCAGACACGACGGCGACGCCGTGCTGGCGTGCTCGCTGGTCTCCTCGAGCCTGCTGGGACGCATCGCCGCGGCCCACCGCCTGGGGCACGCGGAGACGCTGACGGGCTTCAAGTGGATCTCCCGGGCGCCCCGCCTGGTCTTCGGGTACGAGGAGGCCATCGGCTACTGCGTGGCGCCGCAGCTGGTGCGCGACAAGGACGGCGTCTCGGCCGCCGTGGTGGTCGCGGCGCTGGCCGCGCAGCTGCAGGCGCAGGGGCGCACCCTGCTCGACGTCCTCGACGACCTGGCGCTCGCGCACGGCGTGCACGCCACCGGGCAGGTGTCCTTCCGGGTGGAGGACCTCTCGCTCATCGACGCGGCGATGGCGCGGCTGCGCGAGCAGCCCCCGGCCGAGCTGGCGGGAAGGGTCGTGGAGCGCGTCGACGACCTGTCGGAGGGGTCTCCCGAGACCACCGGCGTGCCCGCCACCGACGGCCTGCGCTGGACCCTGCACGGCGGGGGCCGCGTGGTGGTCCGCCCGAGCGGCACCGAGCCGAAGCTCAAGTGCTACCTCGAGGTGGTCGTGCCGGTCGCGGGCTCGGACCTGGGGTCGGCGCGTGCGCTGGCGGACGGGCAGCTCGGTGACCTCGGCGCGGCCGTGAGGGACCTGCTGGCCCTGTGACCACGTGAGGGCTGCGGCTCCAGCCGCAGCCCTCACGTGCCGATCGTCCTCTCGGAGCTCGGCGCTGCGCCGGGCCGGTGAGGTCGACGACGGGAGGTGGCCGTGCTGCTGCCGCACGCCGTCCGCTGGCCGCTGTCGCTGCTGGGACCGGTGCTGGGCGTCGCCGCGGCGGCGCTGGCGCTGGCCGCCGCCGCCGACCAGCTGGGCGCCTCGGTGCCCCTGCCAGCAGCTGCGGCCTTCGGCGCCGGCCTGGGCCTGACCGCCTCGCCGCCGGTGCGGCTGGCGCTCGAGCAGCGCTCCGCGGGCCTCGGCGGACTGGTCTCGCTCATCGCCGCGTGCACCTGCCTCAGCGGGATGCTGGCGGTGCTGGGGCTGAGCGCCCTGGTGCCGGCGGCCGCCACGACGGCGGCCGTGTACGCCGTGCTGCTGCACCCGACGGGACGCCGGCTCGTGGAGTGCGGCGCCGTGGTGCTGGTCACCTCCGCGGCGACGCTGGGCGCACAGGCGCTCGGCTGGGTGGACGGCGTGGTCTCCACCCCGTCTGCAGCGCTCCTCGCCGTGGCCCTCCTGGCGCTGACGACCCCCACCGTGGCCAACACCTTCGACGTCTCCCGCCGCGCGGCTCGGGCGGCCGCGTCGCTGGACGCCGAGCGCCGCGAGCACCTGGAGGTGCTGGAGCACGCCGCGCTGCACGACTCCCTGACCGGGCTGCTCGGTCGCCGCGGCCTGGAGGGACCGCTGCGGCGAGCGGCCGCGTCCGCTGACCCGGTGGCGGTGACGGCCGTGGTCTTCGTGGACCTGGACGGCTTCAAGCCGATCAACGACGTGCACGGCCACGCCGCGGGCGACGAGCTGCTCTCCGTCGTGGCCCGGCGCCTGCTGGCGTGCGCGCGCGACGGCGACGCGGTGGCCCGCACCGGTGGTGACGAGTTCGTGCTGGTGCTGCCGGGTCTGCCCGACGCCGGTGCAGCCGAGGACGTCGCGCGGCGCGTGCGCGCCGAGGTGGCTCGCGAGGTCGAGCTGGCCGACGGCTCCAGGGTGTCGGTGGGTGCCAGCACCGGCGTCGTCACGACGGAGGCCCCGTGCGACCCCGACGCGCTCCTGACCGCGGCCGACGCGGCGATGTACGCCGTGAAGCGGTCCGGTCGTGCAGGACGCGGCCAGATGGCCGACCGGTGAGCAGCGGGGCCGCGCTGCAGCGGCCCTCTCGCGTGCTCCTCAGCGTCTCCGGCGCCGGGCTGCTCGTGCTGGTCGTCGCCCTGGCGGTGGCGGGCTCGTCCTCGGGCGCGTGGCCGTGGCCGGTGCAGGTGGCGCTGTGGGCGGCCTTCATGGGGCTGCGGCACGACGCCGCCCAGCGGTGGCTCGCCGGTGGGGACCTCCACGAGCGGACGGCGCGCCGGGTGGTCTTCGGCCAGCTGCTCGGCAGCGCCGCCCTGGCCTCCTGCGCGCTGCCGACGCTCGTGCCGCTGGTGTGCCTGCTGGTGGCCGGCGTGCACGTGGACTGGCGGTGGCGCCGCGCCCTCGAGGCCGGAGGGGTCGGCGCGCTGGTGCTGTCAGCGGCCGCGACGGCCGGGACCTCCGCCGGGGTCCTGCCCGCTGTGCACGGCCCCGCCGAGCAGCTGGCCGCCCTCGGCCTGGCGTGCCTGGTGCTGGCCAACATCGCGATCCTCGCCCGCCAGCGCGAGCGCGCCCACGCGGCGCTGGAGGCCACGCAGCACGCCCGCCACGCCGAGCTGCTGCACGCGGCCCGGCACGACCCGCTCACGGGCCTCCTGGGACGCCGCGGCACGGCCGACGCCCTGGCCGCTGCGTGCGCCGAGGCCGGGACCGGGTCGCTGGCCGCGGTGGTCTTCTGCGACCTCGACGGGTTCAAGCCCGTGAACGACCAGCACGGGCACGACGTGGGTGACCGGGTGCTCGTGGAGGTCGCCCGGCGCCTCCAGGACGCAGCCGGTCCGGACGCTCAGGTGGGGCGCACCGGCGGCGACGAGTTCGTGGTGGTCCTGGGCGGGGCGCCCGACGCACGGGCCGTCGAGGCGGTCGCAGCGCGGGTGCGGACGTGCCTGGACGAGGCCGTCGAGGTCGACGGCCTGGTCCTGGCGCTCGGGGTGAGCACGGGCACGGCTGCGACCGACGCGCCGCTGCCGGGCGAGGAGCTGCTGCGCCGCGCCGACGCCGCCATGTACGCGGTGAAGGCGCAGCGCGGGGACGGGCGCTCCGGCGCCCGCCCCGCCGCCGTCGGCTGACGCGTCGGCCGCCGCGCGGGCCGGCGGGCCAGCGCGGCTCAGCCCTGCGGGAGGCCGTCCAGCACCGCCGCCGTCCCGGACAGGCCCAGGCGGGTGGCGCCCGCCTCGAGCAGGGCGACCGCGGCCTCGGCGGTGCGGATGCCTCCGGAGGCCTTGATGCCCAGGCGCCCGCCGACGGTGGCGCGCATGACCTCGACCGCGTGCACGCTGGCGCCGCCCGTGGGGTGGAAGCCGGTGGAGGTCTTCACGAAGTCGGCCCCGGCCTCCTCCGCGGCGCGGCACACCGCGACGAGCACGTCGTCGGGCAGGGCGGCGCTCTCGACGATGACCTTGAGCACCCCCGGTGCGGGGACGGCGGCGCGCACCGCGGCGATGTCGGCGCGGACGGCGTCGACGTCGCCCGACAGGGCCGCGCCGACGTCGATGACCATGTCGACCTCGTCCGCGCCGGCGGCCACCGCGGCGGCGGCCTCGGCCGCCTTGACCTCGCTGGCGTGCTTGCCGGAGGGGAAGCCGCAGACGGTCGCCACGACGAGGCCGTCCGTCGAGCCCTCACCCGCGGTCTGCGCCAGGGGGAGGAAGGACGGCGAGACGCAGACCGCGAGCACGCCCAGGCGGCGGGCGTCGGCGAGCAGGGCCGCGACGTCGGCGGGGGTCGCCTCGGGCTTGAGCAGGGTGTGGTCGACGAGGCGGGCCACCTGCGCCGCCGTCCACGTCGTCGTCGTGCCCTCTGGGGTGCCGGCGGTGCTGCTCTCCGTGCTCATGGGGCCATCCTGCCCGCAGGCCCTCGCAGGGGTCAGGGGTCAGGGGTCGGGGGCCGGGTGAGGGGGCCGGGGTCAGGGGGCGGGGCTCGTGCGGCGGGCGCGGCAGACGAGCACGAGGGCCGTCGTCGTCGTCACCGCCCAGGCCAGCAGCACCAGGCGCGGCTCCCAGCGCTGGGTGTCGTTGAAGTACGCCGCCGCCCTCAGCGCGGAGACGAGGGCGCCCGAGGGCAGCACCCGCGAGAGGGTGCTGAACGGCTCCGGCAGCAGCCCCGGGGCGACGGCGCCCCCGGAGGAGGTGTTGCCGAGGAGGATGAACAGCGCCCAGGTGGGCAGGATCGCCCAGCGGCCCACGAGCACGCTCATCAGCGCCGCGAACGAGGACGCCGTGAGCACCTGCAGCGCGAGCGCCCACCACGTCTCCCAGAACGGCAGCGGCACGTCGAGCACGGCGATGGCGAGCGTCGCCAGGACGAGGGAGCCCAGCACCACCAGCGAGCCCGCCACCACGGCCCAGCCCCGCAGCGTCAGCGGGCTGGCGTGCGCGCGCAGCTGGAAGGTGGTGACGAAGCCGAGGATGGTCGCGGTGATGGTCAGGTAGAACGAGGCGAGCCCGGAGGGGTCCGAGGACGGCAGCGGGTGCAGGTCGGTGGTGGACAGCTCCACGCCGGAGGAGCTCTCCGCGGTCAGCGCGGCCTGGGTGAGGACGCGGGCCGCCGACGCCCCGGACGCGCTCGACAGCTCCATCCTCACCTGCTCGCGGCCCTGGGCGGAGGTCTCGCCGGGGGCGATGACCGCGTAGACCTCCTGCAGCTGCACGAGCCGCTCGCCCTGGGCGGCGCTGTCCACCTGGCGCAGCTCGAGGCCGTGGGAGGTGGCGCGCTCCAGCTCCTCGAGGAAGGGCGAGCCGGTGGCGTCGCCGACGACCGCCACGGGCAGGGCGCGGGCCACGGGGCGGCCGAGGGCGTCGATGTAGCTCAGCGCGAAGAGCGAGACCATGGCGGTGGCCACGGCGATGATCACGGCCGCGTGCTTGAAGGAGCCGCGCTGCTCCCGCCAGGGTCCTGGCGCACGGTGCTGGGCGTGGTGCTGGGCGTGGTGGTGCTCCGGCTCGTGCCCCGGGTGCTCGGGGCCCTGCTCGTCGGCGCCGTCGCGGGCCTGGCCCGTGGGCTCGGCCGGGCGCTCGGACGGGGCCTCCTGCGTCACGCTCGTGAGAGTAGGGAGGATGGGGCATGGCCACCTCTCCGACGACGCCCCCCGCGGCTCAGGCCCCGGTGCGCTCGGGCCTCGACCTCGCCCACGTCGACGCGTCCGTCCGCCCCCAGGACGACCTGTTCGGCCACGTCAACGGCGCCTGGCTCGCGGCGCACGAGATCCCCGCGGACCGGTCCTCCGACGGCGCGTTCCGCGCGCTGTTCGACGCCGCCGAGGAGCAGGTCCGCGCGATCGTCGAGGAGGCGGCGGCGAGCGCCCCCGCCGCGACCACCGGGCTGGAATCGGGAGGCTCGCTGGGGCAGGTCGGCCGGGCCTACCGCGCGTTCATGGACGTCGAGCGCGTCGAGTCCCTCGGCGCGTCCCCGCTGGAGCCGCTGCTGGCCGAGGTGGCCGCCGTCGCCGACCGCTCGGCGCTGGCCGCCCTCGTGGGCCGCTACCAGCGCGAGGGGCTGGTGGCGCTGGTGGCCGCCTACGTCTCCCCCGACGCGAAGGACTCCTCCCGCTACGTCGTCTACGCCGAGCAGGCGGGCCTCGGGCTGCCGGACGAGGCGTACTACCGCCTCGACGAGCACGCCGAGGTGCGCGGGAAGTACGTCGAGCACCTCGACAGGCTGTGCGCGCTCGCCGGGCTGGAGCCCCTCGGGGCCACCGTGCTCGACCTGGAGACCGCGCTGGCCGCGGTCAGCTGGGACCGGGTCTCGCGCCGCGACGCGCACAAGACGTACACGCTCATGACGTGGGACGCGCTGGTGGCCAGCGCCCCCGGCCTCGACTGGGAGGCGTGGCGCGCGGCGCTGCTCGACCTCGACGACGAGGGCGGAGAGCCGACGAGCCGTCTGGCCGGCGTGAGCGCCCACGCGCTCGACGAGGTGGTGGTGCGCCAGCCGTCGTTCGTCACCGGCGCGGCGGCCCTGTTCGAGGAGCGCCCGCTGGAGCAGTGGCAGGCGTGGCTGTCGGTGCGCCTGGTGCGCGGCCTGGCGCCGTACCTGTCGGCGGACCTCGTGGAGGAGCAGTTCGACTTCTCCGGCCGCACGCTGTCGGGCACCCCGCAGCTGCGCGAGCGCTGGCGCCGGGGCGTCTCGTTCGTGGAGGGGACCCTCGGAGAGGCCGTGGGCCAGCTCTACGTGGAGCGGCACTTCCCGCCGCGCTCGAAGGAGCGCATGGTCGAGCTGGTGGCCAACCTCGTCGAGGCCTACCGCCGGTCGATCTCGACGCTGGACTGGATGGGCCCGGAGACCCGCGAGAAGGCCCTGGCCAAGCTCGAGGCGTTCACCCCCAAGATCGGCTACCCGGACCGGTGGAAGGACTACTCCTCCCTCGTCGTCGACGGCGAGGACCTCGTCGGCACCGTGCGGCGCACCGGGGAGTGGGAGACCGCTTTCGAGCTGGCCAAGATCGGGCAGCCGATCGACAGGTCGGAGTGGCTCATGACGCCGCAGACCGTCAACGCGTACTACCACCCGGTGATGAACGAGATCGTCTTCCCCGCGGCGATCCTGCAGCCCCCGTTCTTCGACGCCGACGCCGACGACGCCGCCAACTACGGCGGCATCGGCGCGGTGATCGGGCACGAGATCGGCCACGGCTTCGACGACCAGGGCTCCAAGTACGACGGCTCCGGCAACCTCGTCGACTGGTGGCAGCCGTCCGACCGCGAGGAGTTCGAGCGCCGTGCCGGCGCGCTCATCGCGCAGTACGCGGCGCTGTCGCCCCGTGAGGCGCCGGACGCGAAGGTCAACGGCGAGCTCACCGTCGGCGAGAACATCGGCGACCTCGGCGGCCTGACGATCGCGCTGAAGGCGTACCGGATCGCGCTGGAGTCGGCGGGGCTGGAGGACGGCCCGGAGCTCGACGGGCTCACCGCCGTCCAGCGGGTGCTCATCGGGTGGGCGCAGGTGTGGCGCACCAGGACCCGCGAGGCGGAGGTCCGCCGCCGCCTGGCGATCGACCCGCACTCCCCCGCCGACCTGCGCTGCAACGCGGTGGTGACCAACCTCGACGCCTTCCACGAGGCGTTCGGAGTGGTCGAGGGCGACGCCCTGTTCACGCCGCTGGAGCAGCGGGTGCGCATCTGGTGAGCCGCCGGCCCCACCGGCAGCAGCGGGCGCGGCCGGTCGAGGAGCTGCTGGCCCTCGCCATCGTCGACCCCGGCTCCCTCGACGACGACGACTGGGTGCAGCTCCTCGCCACGGACGACCCCTACCTCGACGCGCTCGCCGGCCTGGCCGAGGCGCGGCGCGCGAACGTCCTGGCCGCCGCCGGCGGCCGGGCTGGGCCTGGCGAGGGCGGCGCCGACGGTGACCTGACGTTCGTGGTCAACCGCAACCTCACGACGGCGGCGGTGGCCGGTCCGCCCGGCTCGCCGCAGGCGGAGCTGCGCGACGCCCTCGTCGACGAGGCGGTGGCGCTGGGCGCCACGGAGCTGTGCGTGCAGGGCCCGCTGCCGCCGTCCCCGGCAGGTGGGGTGGCCGTGGCGGGCGGCCGGGACGGGGTGGACGACGGCTACCTCGACCTGGTCCGCGCCCTGCACGAGCGGGCGCCGCAGCTGCACCTGCACGCGTTCCGCCCGGCCGAGGTGCTCGACGCCGCCACGCGCTCGGGCCGCACGCCGCGGGAGTGGCTGACCGCCGCCCGCGAGGCCGGGCTCGGGTCCGTGCCGGGCACCGGCGCGCGCGTGCTGGACGACGCGCTGCGCCCCGCCCTGGCGCCGCCGGGCGGCCCCGACCTCACCTCCCAGCAGTGGGTGGACCTCATCACCACCGCGCACGAGGTGGGCCTGCGCTCCACCGCCACGCTCGTCTACGGCCACCTCGAGACGCACCGGCAGCAGGTGGCGCACCTGCGGCGGCTGCAGGAGGTGCAGCGGCGCACCGGCGGCTTCACCGAGCTCATCCTCATGCCGTGGGTGCCGGCGCTGACGGCTCCCCTGCCCGACCGGCTGCCCGCGGGCCTGCCGCGCCGCACGCCGGGACCGTCCGCGCGCGAGACCCGGGCCCTGCACGCCGTGGCGAGGCTCCTGGTGGGCAGCGGCGGCCCGGGCGGCATCGACCACCTGCAGGTGGCGTGGACCAAGCTCGGCGGCGCTGCGTCCCCGCTGGTGGGGCAGCTGCTCGACGGCGGCGCCGACGACCTCGGCGGCCTGCTGCTCGACGGCGCGGTGGCGCCCGACGCGGGCGCGGAGGCGGGGCTGCAGCTCACCGCGGCCGACGTCGTCGTCGTCGCCCAGGAGCTGGGACGCACGCCGCGCCAGCGGACCACCACCTACGCCGACGTCCCCCCGGACCGCCGCCTCCCCCTCCCCCCTCCGTGATCATGGGAGTTGCGAACAGACCCGACCGTGATCATGGGAGCTGCGAACACCTGACCGTCGACGTCGCCGTCATCGGCGCCGGGGTGGCGGGCCTTGCGAGCGCCATCCAGCTGCGCCGCCGGGGCCGCGAGAGCTTCGTGGTGCTCGAGCGCGGCCGCGACGTCGGCGGCACCTGGCGCGACAACACCTACCCCGGCGTCGCGTGCGACGTCCCCGCGCCGCTGTACGCCTACACGTTCCGACCGCAGCCGGCGTGGACGCACCGCTACGCGCGCGGCGACCAGGTGCTGGAGTACCTGCGCACCAGCGCCCGCGAGGAGGGCCTCGCACCGCACCTGCGGCTGCGCGCCGACGTCCGTGACGCCACCTGGCACGACGACGACGGTGTCGACGGAGGTGGCCGCTGGCACGTGACCGCCGCGACGCCCGACGGCGAGCTGCGCGTCAGCGCGCGAGTGCTCGTCACCGCGGTGGGCCGGCTCGCCGAGCCGCGCACCCCCGATGTGCCGGGGCTGGAGCGCTTCGAGGGTCCGGTGGTGCACACCGCGCGCTGGGGCTCCGAGGTGGACGTGCGCGGGCTCCGCGTGGGCGTGGTGGGCACGGGAGCCTCGGCGGTGCAGGTGGTGCCGCAGCTGGCGGGGGCCGCCGCGCAGGTCGTGGTCTTCCAGCGGACCGCGCCCTGGGTGGTGCCGCGCCGCGACGCCGAGGTCCCGGCGGAGGAGCGGGCCGCGCTGCAGCGCGACCCCGCTGCGGTGCAGGTGCTGCGGGCAGGCCTGCTGGCCGAGCTCGACGCCGGCATCGCCGCCCGCCGCCGCCAGCGCCCCGCGCTCGACGCGCTGCGCGCACGGGCCCTGGAGCACCTGGCCTCCCAGGTGCCGGACGGACCGCTGCGCCGCGTGCTGACGCCGACCTACGAGGTGGGGTGCAAGCGGGTGCTGCTCTCCGACGACTTCTACCCCGCGCTGCTGCGCTCCGACGTGCGCCTGGAGCCCAGCGCGCTGGCGCGCGTGGACGGGCGGACGGCGGTGGCGGGCTCCGGCGCGCGCCACGACCTCGACGCGCTGGTCCTGGCCACGGGCTTCACCACCACGCGGCCGCCGATCGCCGAGCGGTTGCACGGACGCGGCGGCCGGACGCTGGCTCAGCGCTGGGCGGGCGGGATGGCGGCGTACGCGTCCACGGCCGTTCCCGGCTTCCCCAACCTCTTCCTGCTGGGCGGGCCGCACGCGGTGCTCGGCCACTCCTCCGCGATCGACGTGCTGGAGGCGCAGGTCGAGCACGTGCTCGGGGCGCTGGAGCACCTGCGGCGGCTGGGAGCGGGGGCGGCGCCGCTGGAGGTCGACGAGGCGACCGAGGCCGCCTACCTGCACGACGTCGACGCGATGGCCGCCGGCACGGTCTGGGACGACGGCGGCTGCTCGAGCTGGTACCGCGACGACCGCAGCGGGCGGCTGGCGCTGCTGTGGCCCGCGTCGGCGGCGGAGTTCCGGGCGAGGAACGCCCGCTTCGACCCCGCGGCCTACGGCGCCCGCGACGCCCACGACGCCGCGAGCTGACCCCCATCCTTGTCGCACTTTCCGCGGCAAGTGCGCTTCCGACGCAAGGCCTTGTCACGCTTTCCGCGGCAAGTGCAGCTCCTGCGGCGCGCATGGAGCACTTTCCGCAGCAAGTGCGGAAGGGAGGGGGCTCAGGCGGCGGGACGGCGAGGGGCGAGGCCGACCGGACGGCGGCCCTGCACCGCCAGCCCGTCGGGGCCTGCGAGCGCCGAGACGGCCGGGCGCACGGCCGGGTCGAGCCAGCGCTGCGCGTCGAGGGCGTGCTCGGGCTGCAGCGCGAGGCGCTCGCGCAGCTCGAAGCCGCACTCGGCGGACCAGCGGGCGAGGTCGTCCAGGTGCGGCCAGGGCCGCTCGGGGTTGACGTGGTCGGGCGTCAGCGGGCTGACGCCGCCCCAGTCGTCCACGCCGGCGCGCAGCAGCAGCGCCAGCTCGGCCGGGTCGGAGAGGTTGGGCGGCGCCTGCACGCGCACGTCCGCGCCGAGCAGGAGCCGGGCGACGGCGAGCGCGGCCGCGTACTCCTGCAGGGCCAGGTCGGGTTCGCCGCGCATGGCGGTGCGCGGCTTGGCGCGGAAGTTCTGCACGATCGCCTCGCGAACGTGGCCGTGCCGCCGTGCGACGTCAACGACCGCCAGCAGCGACTCGACGCGGTCGGCGGGGGTCTCCCCGATGCCCAGCAGCACACCGGTGGTGAAGGGGACGGCGGCGGCGCCGGCGTCCTCGAGGACCTGCAGCCGCACGGCCGGGTCCTTGTCGGGGCTCCCGTAGTGGGCGGCGCCGCGACGCTCGAAGAGGTCGCGGCTGGTGGTCTCGAGCATCATGCCCATCGACGCCGCGACCGGGCGCAGGTCGGCGAGCTCGTCAGCGGTCATGACACCCGGGTTGAGGTGGGGCAGCATCCCCGTCTCCTCGCGCACGCGGACGGCGAGGTGGCGCACGTACGCCAGCGTGGAGCCGAAGCCGTGCGCGTCCAGCCACTGCTGCGCCTCGGGCCAGCGGGCCTCCGGGCGGTCGCCGAGGGTGAAGAGCGCCTCCTTGCACTCCAGCGCGGCACCGTCGCGGGTGAGCGCGAGGACCTCGTCCTCGGTCATGAAGGGGGCACGGCCGGCGCGCGCCAGCTGCAGGGGGGTGTCGACGAAGGTGCAGTAGTGGCACCGGTCGCGGCACAGCGTGGTGAGGGGGACGAAGACCTTGCGCGAGTACGTGACGACGCCGGGGCGCCCGGCCGCGGCGAGCCCGGCGTCGCGCACCGCGGAGGCGAGCCGCAGCAGCCTGTCGAGCGGCTCGCCCGGGCCGAGACCGCGGGCGGCGAGCAGCACCTCGGCCTGGTCCGGCTCGAGGGTCGCTCCGGTCTCGGCGCTGCTCAGCGCGTCGGCCACGGATCGGTCGCTCGGCGGCAGCGTCGGGTCCGGCAGGGTGGTGCTCACCGCACGAGGCTAGGTCGAGGCGCGGGCCTCACGCCGCCGGGGAGGGGGCGGGGAGCTGCTGCAGCACCCAGGCGTTGCCGTCGGGGTCGTTGAAGAAGACGAACCGGCCCCACGCCATCTCGTCGACCTCGGTGCACTCCACGCCGCGCGCCAGCAGGTCGGCGCGGGCGGCGTCGGCGTCGTCGACGACCGCCTGCAGGCCCTTCTGCTCGCCCGGCCGCATGGGCGTGACGCCCTCGCCGAAGGCGAAGGAGCACGCCGAGCCGGGCGGCGTGACCTGCAGGAAGCGCAGCCCGTCGGTGACGCGCTGGTCGTGGTCGCAGCCCCAGCCGAGCACCTCGGCGTAGAAGTGCTTGGCGCGGTCGACGTCGGAGACGCCGATGAAGACGAGCTCGAGCCTGGCGCTCGTCGTGCTGGTGGCCGGGGTGTCCATCGGGTCGCCGGAGGCGAGGGTGGACCTCGGGGTGCTGCCGGGGTTCGTCTGGACGTCGTCGTCGCTCATGCGTCAGCAGGGTGGCACCGGCCACCGACACCCCGGAACCCTCCCCCACCGTGATCATGGGCGTCCGCCACCCGCAGGGGTGGCGGACGCCCATGATCACCGACGGGGGTGCGGGGTCAGTCGGCCCAGCCGGGCAGGACGACGTGCTCCAGCAGCGCCATCCGCTCGTCCTGGCCGATGAACGCCGCGTCGAGGGCGTCGAGGGTGACCTGGCGGAAGTCGTCCCAGCCCCAGCCGGCCTCCTCCGCCAGGAGCACCATCTCGTCGGTGAGCGTGGTGCCGGTCCAGAGCCGGTCGTCGCTGCTCAGGGTGATGGTGAAGCCGAGGTCGCGCAGCGCGGTGACCTGGTGGCCGGCGATCGACGGCGAGGTGCCGGTCTGCGTGTTGGACCGCGGGCACACCTCCAGCGGCACCTGCCGGTCGCGCACGTAGGACGCGACCCGACCGAGGTGCGGACGCGCAGACGCGTCGTCACCCCCCACGGTGACGTCCTCGAGCACCCGCACGCCGTGCCCGAGGCGGCTCGCGCCCACGGCCAGGGCCTGCGCCACCGACTCCGGCCCGACGGCCTCGCCCGCGTGCACGGTGAAGGGCAGGAGGTTCTCGCGCAGCAGCGCGAACGCGTCCGCGTGGTCGGTGGCCGGGAAGCCGATCTCCAGACCGGCGATGTCGAAGCCGACCACGCCCGCGTCGCGCCGCGACAGCGCGGCCCGGGCCGCCTCCAGCGACCTGTCGGCCTGGCGCATCGCGCAGACGATCGCGCCGACGCGGATCGGGCGCCCGGCGTCGGCGGCCTCCGCGGCACCGGCGTGCAGGCCGGCGAGCACGGCGTCGAGGACCTCCTCGATGCTCAGGCCACCTGCGGTGGACAGCTCCGGCGCGAACCGGCTCTCCATGACGACGACGCCGTCCGCGGCCAGGTCGAGCACGCTCTCGCGCGCCACCCGCTCAAGGGCGTGGGGCGTCTGCAGCACCGCGGTGGTGTGCGAGAACGGCTCGAGGAAGGCGGCCAGGGAGCCGGAGTCGGCCTGGCGCTGCACCCACGCGGCCAGGGCCTCGGGGGTGCTCTCGGGCAGCTCGTGGCCGATCTCGTCGGCCAGCTCCAGCAGGGTGGAGGCGCGCAGGCCGCCGTCGAGGTGGTCGTGCAGCACCACCTTCGGCGCCCGGGCGAGCCGCCCCCGCAGGTCGGTCGTCGGCTCGTGCAGGTCGCTCATCAGCGGGTCTCCTCGTCGTCGTCCTCTGCGAGGTCCGGGACCACGAGGCGCTGCTCGACGACGTCGGCCTCGGAGGCCTCGACGTCCCCGATGGGGCGGTCCAGGTCCGCGGCCGCGTCGTCCTCGTCGGGGACGGCGGGGCGCAGCTGGTCGGCCAGGTCGGCGGGGTCGGTCTCGCTCACGCCCGCCAGGCTAGTCAGGTGGGCCGGCCCGGTCAGGTGAGGTGGTACAGCGCCCGGGCCTCCTCGTGGGTGGCGATCGGCCGCCCGACCTCCCGGGCGATCTCCTGCGCCTGCTGCAGCAGCTCGAGGTTGGTGGGGTTGCGCGCCGGGTCGTAGAAGAGCTCCAGCCCGGTCTTGATGTGGCCGCCCAGCTCGATGGCGCGGCGCAGCACGCTCGTGTCGTCCAGGGCGCCTTGGCCCCAGATGGAGATGTACCAGGGGTGCTCGACCCTCGCCTGCTCGATGAGGTGCAGGTAGAAGTACAGCGACTCCAGCGTCGGCGGCACGCCGTTTGTGGCGATCGGCTCCATGGCGGTGAGGCCGTAGTCGCCGATGAGGTAGAAGTCCCACATCGATCCCGGCGTGGTGAGGCCCCTGTTGACGTAGTGCATCGCGTGCCGCAGGTGCCCCGGCTCGTAGACGCCGAAGACCATGGGGATGCCGCGTTCGCGCAGCATCCTCACCTGCCCCGCGGTCTGCGCGAGGTCGAAGCCGAAGGTGGGGCCGCTCAGGTAGCCCTCGTCGTCCTGCTCGGTGGCGAACAGCGTGTAGCCGGTGTCGAGGCAGGCGACCTTCGCGCCACCGTCGTCGTTGAGCAGGGCCACGTGCTCCAGGCCGTGCTCGCCGGGCAGCAGGCGCAGGTTGTTGCAGGTGGTGGGGTACCAGGTGATGTCCGGGTGCCGGTCGAGCACCTTCTGCCAGGTGCGCAGGTAGTCCTTGTGGGCGTCCCGCCCCAGCAGGTCGAAGCTCGTGTTGTGCGCGTGGATCGCCCCGGCGCCGGCCTCCCAGCAGCGGATCGCGTCCTCGGCGATCTCGTCGTAGCTGGTCGGGGTGTTCGGGTTCATCTCCTTGCTGCGCACGCCGTTGATGTGCGACTCGATGACCACCGGGCCGTCCCAGCTGGGTGCGGCGTCGGCGTACCTGTCGAGGGCGGTGGCCACTCTGCCTCCTCGGAGCGCGGCGGCCCCTCGCTGGACCGCCTCGATGACCCGAGGCTAAGCGGCGACCACCGCCTCGACAAGTTCTTGCGCCATCTGAATATCTATCCAGAGAAGCGGCGGGGGTCAGCCGGTGCGGCCGAGGACGACGTCGACGGCCGAGGTCGCCGCTGCCCCTGCGGGGCCCACGTCCCAGCCACCCTCGAGCGCCGCCAGCGCCCGCTCGAAGCGCTCCGGGGTGTCGGTGTGCAGCACGGCCAGCACGTCCCCGGCGCGGACGGCGTCACCGGGCTTGGCGCGGAGCTCCACACCGGCCCCGGCCTGCACGGACTCCCCCGCGCGGGCCCGCCCGGCGCCGAGGCGCCAGGCGGCCAGTCCCACGGCCATGGCGTCCAGGCGGGTCAGGGTGCCGTCGGCGCCCGCGCGCACCTCGTGGGTGTGGCGCGCCACGGGCAGCTCGGCGGACGGGTCTCCGCCCTGCGCGGCGATCATCCGCCGCCACACGTCCATGGCGCGGCCGTCGGCGAGGGCGTCGGCCGGGTCGACGTCCCCGCGACCGGCCGCGGCGAGCATCTCGCGGGCCAGGGCCAGGGTGAGGTCGACGACGTCGCGCGGGCCGCCGCCGGCGAGCACCTCCACGGACTCGCGGACCTCCAGGGCGTTGCCGGCGGTCAGGCCCAGCGGCGTGGACATCTCCGTGAGCAGCGCCACCGTGCGCACCCCGGCGTCGGTGCCGAGGTCGACCATGGTCCGCGCGAGCTCCTCGGCGTCCTCACGGGTCTTCATGAACGCGCCCGTGCCGACCTTCACGTCGAGCACCAGCGCCCCGGTCCCCTCGGCGATCTTCTTGCTCATGATGGAGCTGGCGATGAGCGGGATCGCCTCCACCGTGCCGGTGACGTCGCGCAGCGCGTAGAGCTTCTTGTCAGCGGGGGCCAGGCCGGAGCCGGCGGCGCAGATGACCGCGCCGACGTCCTCGAGCTGCGCGAGCATCTCGTCGTTGGTCAGCGCCGCGCGCCAGCCGGGGATGGCCTCGAGCTTGTCGAGGGTGCCGCCGGTGTGGCCGAGGCCCCGGCCGGACAGCTGCGGCACGGCCACGCCGCACGCCGCCACCAGCGGCGCCAGCGGCAGCGTGATCTTGTCGCCGACGCCGCCGGTGGAGTGCTTGTCGGCCGTCGGCCGGCTCAGGCCGGAGAAGTCGAGGCGCTCCCCGCTGGCGATCATCGCGGCGGTCCACCGGGAGATCTCACGGCGGTCCATGCCGTTGAGCAGGACGGCCATGGCCAGCGCGCTCATCTGCTCGTCGGCCACCACGCCGCGGGTGAAGGCGTCGACCACCCAGTCGATCTGCGAGTCGGTGAGCTCGTGGCGGTCGCGCTTGGCGGCGATGACCTCGACGGCGTCGTGGGGCTCGGTCTTCTGCGCGGTCTGCTCGCTCACGCGGCTCACCCTGCCACCGCCGGCCGGGCGTCCCGCAACCGAGCGCCCGGCTGCGGTTCCGACACCCTCCCGGACCGCAGCCGGGCGCCCGGCTGCGGTCCGGGAGGACGACGACGGCGGTCAGCCGCGCTCCAGCTCCTCGGGGCCGAAGCCCTGCGGCAGCACCTCGGCCATGGTCTGCACGCCCTCCGGCGTCGAGACGAGCAGTGACCGCCCGCCGTGCTCGTAGAGCAGCTGGCGGCAGCGCCCGCACGGCATGATCAGCCGCGCGTCGTCGCCTCCCACGCAGGTGAACGCGACCAGGCGGCCACCGCCGCCGGCCACCAGCGACGACACCAGCCCGCACTCGGCGCACAGCGTCACGCCGTACCCGGCGTTCTCGACGTTGCACCCGGTCACCACGCGCCCGTCGTCCACCAGCGCCGCCGCGCCCACGTGGAAGCGCGAGTAGGGCGCGTAGGCCCGCTGCTGCACCTCGCGGGCGGCGGCGAGCAGCCCGTCCCAGTCGACGTCCTGAGCCTGCACGAGAGCGCTCCTCACCTGTCGGTCACTGCTTGACGTAGGGCTGGCCGTCGGCGGCGGGGGCGCGCACCCGGCCGACGAGCCCTGCCACGGCGAGCACCGTCGCCAGGTAGGGGGCCATGAGCAGGAACTGGCTCGGCACCGGCGTGGAGATGGAGCTGAGGATGTCCTGCAGGTTGGTGGCCAGGCCGAACAGCAGCGCCGCGGCGAGCGCGCCCTTCGGCGAGTACCGCCCGAAGATCATGGCGGCGAGGGCGATGTAGCCCTTCCCCGCACTCATGTTCTGCCCGAAGGCGAGGCTGGCGCCGAGGGTGAGCATCGCGCCGCCGAGGCCCGCCAGCGCACCCGCGATGAGCACGTTGACGAACCGGGTGCGGTTGACGTTGATGCCCACCGTGTCCGCTGCGCGCGGGTGCTCGCCCACGGCGCGCACCCGCAGGCCCCACCGGGTGCGGAACAGCGCGACGTGCACCGCCACCACGGCGGCGTACATGAGGTAGACGATCACCGACTGGTTGAACAGCACCGGCCCGAGCACCGGGATGTCGGACAGCAGCGGGACCGCCACCGGCCCGAGCCCGGGCGGGGTGTTGAGGGCGCGGTCGGCAGACAGCACCGTGCTGAACAGGTAGTTGGTGAGGCCCAGCACCAGCACGTTCAGCACGACGCCCACGATGATCTGGTCGACGAGGTAGCGGATGGCGAAGATCGCCAGGAGCAGCCCGACGAGCACGCCGGCCAGCGGAGCGGCGACGAGCCCCAGCCACGCGTTCTGCGTGGCGCTGGCCACGACGGCGGACAGGAACGCGCCGGCCAGCAGCTGTCCCTCGATGGCGATGTTGACCACGCCGGCGCGCTCGGACACGACGCCGGACAGCGCCCCGAACACCAGCGGCACGGCCAGCACGAGACCTCCGCCGAGCAGGCCGACCAGGCTGATGCGCTGCCCGGCGACCACCCAGACGAGGAAGCCGACCACCCACAGCAGCGCGAACGCCGGCACCGTCCAGCGCGGAGCCGGCCGCCCCGCCCTGCGGGCGAGCTCGACGACGACGACGAGCGCCACGCATAGCAGGCCCACGAGCCAGCCGGTGGGGCGGCCCGGCAGCGGCAGGTCGGGCAGCTCGACCGCCGCTCCCCCGCCGGACAGGGCGAAGGAGGAGCTGCCGGCCGGCCCGAAGCCGCCGAAGAGCAGCAGCGCCAGCGCGGCGAAGACGGCCATGACCCACACGGGCCGGGCGCTGGTGCGCTCCGGCGCCGGCGCGGGCGCCTGCTGCGCCGGGCGGGGGGTGGGGTCGACGGGTGCGGCGGTGCTCACGCGGCGGCTCCCTGGCGCTCGGCGGTGGGTGCGGCGGCGTCGGTCCCGGCGCCGCGGCGGCGCTTGGTCTCGAGGCGGAAGATCGCCCGCACCAGCGGCGGGGCCGCGATGAGCAGGACGATCACCGACTGCACCACGAGGACGATGTCGATGGGGGTGCCGGTCTGCGCCTGCATGAGCACGCCGCCGGCGCGCAGCGCGCCGAACAGCAGGCCCGCCAGCACCACGCCGAAGGGGCGCGATCGCCCGAGCAGCGCCACGGTGATGGCGTCCGGGCCGATGGAGCCGGCGATGCCGCCGGTGAGGGACTTCTCCGTGCCGAGCAGCTGGGCGGCGCCGGCCAGGCCCGCCAGCGCGCCGGCGGCCACCATGACGCCCACGTAGGCGGCGGGCACGCTCATGCCGGCGGTGCGCGCGGCGGCCGGGTTGGCCCCCACGGCGCGCCAGCGGAAGCCGAGCGTGCTGCGCTCCACCAGCCACCACACGACGGCGGCGGCCACGAGCACCACGAGGAAGCCCAGGTGCAGCCGGAAGCTGTCGCCCAGCAGCAGCGGGAAGGCCGCGGAGTCGTCCACCGGCGGGCTGATGGGGTTGGACGCGCCGGCGCGCTGGAAGGTGCTCGTGGTGAGCAGGTACGCCAGCAGGTACAGGGCGACGTAGTTGAGCATGATCGTGGTGATCACCTCGGGCGCCCCGGTGCGGGCGCGCAGCAGGCCGACCAGCCCGCCCCACAGCGCGCCGCCGACGAGCGCGGCGAGCACGGCCACGACGAGGTGGATGCCCGGCGGCAGGTGCAGCCGGAAGCCGACCAGCCCGGCGAGGACGACGCCGATGATGAGCTGGCCCTGGGCGCCGATGTTGAACAGGCCCACGCGGAAGGCCACGGCCACCCCGAGGCCCGCGGCGATGAGCGGCGTCGCCACCGTCAGCGTCTCGGTGATGGGCCGGAACTGGCGCACGGTGGTGCTGCCCTGCGGGTCGTAGACCGCCCCGCGGAGCATCGCCCCGTAAGCCTCGGTGGCCGCGCGCCACCCCGAGGTGATGGCGTCGGTCGGACGGGCGAAGAAGTAGCCCATCGCGTTCTGCGTGTCGGCGTCGGTCAGGGCGATGAGCACCCCGCCGAGCACGAAGGCGACGACGATGGCGAGCAGCGACACCAGCCAGCTGCTGCGCCTGACGTCTTCCAGCCAGGCCTTCACCGGTCGGTCCTCTCGATCGTCGACGGATGCGTCGTGGTGGCGGTGGTGGCGGTCACGTCGTGGCCACCGGGTCGTCGCCGGCCTCCGCAGCCGCGACCTCCACCTCGCTGGGGTGCGCCGCGGCCTGCGCCACGGCCTCCGCCTCGGGGACCCCGGCCATCATCAGCCCCAGCACGTCGCGGAGGTTCTCGTGGGCGTCGGCTGCCACCACGCCCACCACCCGACCGCGGTACATCACCGCGATGCGGTCGGCCAGGGCGAGCACCTCGTCGAGCTCGGTGGAGACGATGAGCACCGGGGTGCCGGAGTCGCGCTCGGCGATGATCCGCTGGTGGACGAACTCGATGGAGCCGACGTCCAGGCCGCGGGTGGGCTGGGAGGCGATGAACAGCTGCAGCGGGCGGCTCAGCTCGCGGGCGAGCACCACCTTCTGCTGGTTGCCGCCCGACAGCGTGCCCGCCGCCACGGCGGGGCCCGAGGCGCGCACGTCGAAGGCGCCGATGAGCTGCTCGGCGTTGGAGCGCAGCGCGCCGCGGTCCAGGGCCGGCCCCTTGGCGAACGGCGCGCCGCGGTGGCGGTCGAGCACGAGGTTCTCCTCGATGGAGAAGGAGCCGACCAGGCCGTCGTGGGTGCGGTCCTCGGGGACGAAGCCGACCCCGGCGTCGAGCACCTGGCGGGTGTTCAGGCCCACCAGCTCGGTGCCGCCCAGCGTGATGGACCCGGCGAGGTCGTCCTGCAGCCCGACGATCGCCTCGGTGAGCTCGGTCTGGCCGTTGCCCTGCACCCCGGCGACGGCGAGCACCTCACCGCGGGCGATGTCGAGGTCGACGCCGTCGACGGCGCGCGCGCCGGCGTGGTCGCGCACCACGAGGTCGCGGACCTTGACCGTCACCTCTCCCGGGGTGGCGGGCGCCTTGGCCACGCCGAGGGAGACGCTGCGGCCCACCATGAGCGCCGCCAGCTCGTTCTCGGGGGCCGTGGGGTCGGCGGAACCGACCACCTTCCCGCGCCGGATGACCGTGATGCGGTCGGCGATGGCGCGCACCTCGCGCAGCTTGTGCGTGATGAAGACGATGGAGGTCCCCGCGGCCGTGAGCTGGCGCATGATCGCGATGAGCTCGTCGGTCTCCTGCGGGGTGAGGACCGCGGTGGGCTCGTCGAGGATGAGCACCTCCGCGTCGCGCACGAGGGCCTTGAGGATCTCCACGCGCTGCTGGACGCCCACGGGGAGGTCCTCCACGACGGCGTCTGGGTCGACCGCGAGGCCGTACCGGTCGGACAGCTCGCGGACCCGGCGGCGGGCGCTGTCCAGGTCCAGCAGCCCGACGCCCCTGGGGCCGCGCGTGGGCTCGTGGCCGAGCACCACGTTCTCCGCGACGGTGAAGACCGGCACCAGCATGAAGTGCTGGTGGACCATGCCGATGCCAGCGGCCATGGCGTCGCCGGGGCCGGTCAGCTCCAGCGGCCGGCCGTCCACGAGGATCCGGCCGGCGTCCGGGCGGTAGAGCCCGTAGATGACGTTCATGAGGGTGCTCTTGCCGGCGCCGTTCTCGCCGAGCAGGCAGTGCACCTCACCGGGGGCCACCACCAGGTCGATGCCGTCGTTGGCGACCAGCGCCCCGAAGCGCTTGGTGATCCCCTCGAGCGCGAGCTCCACGCCCGCACCTCCTTCCGTGGCTGCAGCGGGTCCGGCTGACGCGCCGGCTGACGCGCCGGCTCACCTCAGACGTGCTCGGGCCCCCCGGCACGCTACCGAGGGGCCCGAGCGCTGACGCCGTCGAGGCGGCGTCAGCGGCACGTCACGGGGTGGACTTGGACTCCACCTTGATGGCGCCGCTGGTGATCTGCTCCTGCAGGGCCTTCACCTCGTCCTTGAGCTCCTGGGGGACCTGGGAGTCGAGGTCGTGGAACGGCGCGAGCGAGACGCCGCCGTTCTCGAGGGTCCCCACGTAGGGCTGGCTGGAGAAGGAGCCGTCGACCTCGGACTTCACCGCGGCCTGCACGGCGGTGCCGATCTGCTTGACCACCGTGGTGAGGATGATGTTCCGGTAGTCGGGCTGGGTGTTGTAGCCGTCGGAGTCGACCCAGATGACCTTGACGTCCTTGCCGCCGTCGTTCGCGGCCTTGGCCGCGGCCAGCGTGCCGGCGCCCACCGGGCCCGCCACCGGCAGGACGATGTCGGCGCCCTGGTCGATGAAGTTCTGGGTGGTGTTGCGGCCCTTGGTGGCGTCGGTGAAGTCGCCGGTGAAGGAGCCGGTCTGGGCGGCCTTGTCCCAGCCGAGCACCTTGACGCTCTTGCCCTTGTCCTGGTTGTACTTCGCGACGCCGTCGCTGAAGCCGTCCATGAAGATCGTCACCGACGGGATCTGGATGCCGCCGTAGGTGGCCACGGTGCCGGTCTTGGACGTGCCCGCCGCCACGTAGCCGGCCAGGTAGGCGGCCTGCGCGGTGTCGAACAGGAGCGGCTTGACGTTGTCGCGGGCCGGCTCGACGGTGGAGTCGACGATGGCGAACTGCAGGTCCTTGTTGGCGTCCGCGGCCTGGCCGAGCGCGTCGGCCAGGAGGAAGCCCGAGGCGATGATGAGGTTGCAGTTCTGGGTGACCAGCGACTGGATGTTCGGCGCGTAGTCGGCGTCGGACTTCGACTCGACCTGGGCGATCTGGATGCCGTCCTCGGACTGGGCCTTCTCCAGGCCCTCCAGGCCGGACTGGTTGAAGGACTGGTCCTTGAACCCGCCGCCGTCGGAGACGATGCAGCCCTTGATGCTCGAGCCGGAGCCGGACGCGCTGGCGGTGCTCGAGGAGCCCTCGCCGGAGGTCGTCGGGGCCTGGCCGCACGCGGCCACCAGCGCCAGGGCGCCGACGGCGGCGACGGTGCCAAGGATCTTCTTCACGTGGGGGTTCCTCCAGCAGGCGCAGGGCGCCGAGCGCCCTGGTCCGGCCCGGGTCGCCGCGGTCGCGGCGTCCGCTGAGAGCGGGCAGGGGTGCTGTCCGCGCCCTCGGGCGACGTCGGGGCGAGGCTAGGCGCCGTCCCCGCCGGGGGACGAGGGCCGGGTCGCGATCGATGCCGTTCCGTGACCCGCGCGGGCCGCGCACCCCGGTCGTGGTCGATCACCGGCCCCATCGGGCTACGGCCGGTGATCGACCGGCGACGGCCCGTCGCGATGGGAGGTCACACGGTCACGCCGTCACGCCGGCGGAAGGCGGAGCGCCTCGAGCGCCGCCCCTGCGAGCAGGCGCGCGCCGTGGGCGACGGCCCGCTCGTCGGCCTCGAAGTCGCCCCGGTGCAGGTCGTGCGTGGGCCCGCCCGGCGTGCGGGTGCCCAGCCGGGCCATGGCGCCGGGCACGTGCTGGAGGTACCAGGCGAAGTCCTCCCCGCCCAGGCTCTGGTCGGTGGGGACGGCGGCGCCCTCCCCCAGCTGCTCCTCGGCGGCCCGCTGCAGCAGGCCGGTGCTCACGGCCTCGTTGACCACGGGCGGCACGCCGCGCTGCAGGTCGACGTCGGCGCGCAGCCCGTAGGGCGCGACCACCTCGCGCACCACCTCCGGCAGGAGGTCCCCGGCGTCCTTCCAGGCGTCCTGGCGCACGCAGCGCAGCGTGCCCTCCGCCACGCCCACCCGCGGGATGGCGTTCGCGGCGCCGCCGGCGCTGACGCGGCCCCACACCAGGGAGACGCCGGCGCGGGGGTCGAGCCGGCGGGACATCACGGCCGGCACCTCGGTGACCACCTTGGCGAGGGCGAAGACGAGGTCACCGGTGAGGTGCGGCCGGGAGGTGTGGCCACCAGGGCCGTGCAGCTCCACCTTGACCTGGTCGAACGCGGAGGTGATGGCGCCCACGCGCAGGCCCACCCTGCCGACGTCGGTGTGGGGGTCGCAGTGGACGGCGAAGATGCGCTCCACGCCGTCCAGCGCCCCGGCTGCCACGACGCCCAGCGCACCGCCGGGCGTGACCTCCTCGGCGGGCTGGAACAGCAGCCGCACCCGGCCCGGCAGGTGCCCGGCGCGCGCGAGGTCGGCCAGCACGAGCCCGGCGCCGAGCACCGCGGTGGTGTGGAGGTCGTGCCCGCAGGCGTGCGCCACCCCGGGCACCGTCGAGCACCAGGGGCTGGAGGTCTCGTCGGCCAGCGGCAGCGCGTCGAGGTCGGCCCGCAGCGCCACGGTGCGCGGGCCGGCCCCCACGTCGCAGACCAGCCCGGTGCCGGGCAGCAGGCGCGGCTCCAGTCCCGCGGCGGTGAGCCGCTCGGCCACCTTGGCGGTGGTCCGGTGCTCGGCGTGCGCCGTCTCGGGGTGGGCGTGGACGTCCCGTCGGAAGGCCACCAGGGCCTCCAGGCGCGGCGCCAGGAGCTCGGTCAGGGAGCGGGGCCGTTCCGGCTCGCGCTCCGGGGACCGGCGGACGTGGTAGGTCACCGCAGGATCATGCGCGCATCAGACGAGGTCGTCGCGCTCGCGCTCGCGCCACGCGCCCACGAGGCCCTTGACGGACTGCGCGTGCTCACGCGTGGTGACGAGGAGGGCGTCGGGAGTGTCGACCACGACGACGTCGGGCACGCCCAGCACGGACACGGTCCGCCCGGGCACCCCGCTGCCGGCCACGACCAGGCCGGAGGCGGCCAGGCCGAGCACGGCGGCGTCGTCGCCGAGGACCGCGACCTGCGAGGCGGCCCCGGGGACGAGCGAGGCCAGGGAGTCCCAGTCGCCGACGTCGTCCCATCCGAAGGACCCCGGGACCACGGCGACGCCGCCGGCGGCGGCCACCGGCTCGGCGATGGCGTGGTCGATGGCGATCTTCACCAGGGAGGGCCAGACGGCGTCGAGCACCTGCTCGCGCGAGGGCGAGTCCCAGGCGGCGGCGATCTCGCGCAGCCCGTCCGCCAGGGCGGGGAGCTGGCCGTGCAGATGGCCGAGCAGGACGCCCGCGCCCACGACGAACATGCCGGCGTTCCACCGGTAGTCGCCGGTGGCGACGTACCCGGCGGCGGTGGCCGCGTCGGGCTTCTCCACGAACTCCGCCACGCGCAGCGCGTCCGGGGCGCCGGGCACGGACAGCGGCGCCGAGCTGCGGATGTAGCCGAACTGGGTGGCCGGGCCGGTGGGCGAGATGCCGATCGTCACGACCTCGCCGGCGCGGGCCGTGGCGACGGCCTGGGCGACGGCGTCGCCGAACGCCTCGTCGTCGTCGATGACGTGGTCGGCCGCGAACGAACCGAGCACCGCGCCCGGGCCCTCGCGGTGCTCCAGCACCGCGGCCGCCAGCCCGATCGCGGCCATGGAGTCGCGCGCGGAGGGCTCGAGCAGGAGGTTGCCGTCCCGCAGGTCCGGCAGGGCGGCGCGCACGGCCGCGGCGTGGGCGCGCCCCGTCACGAGCAGGAGGTGGTCGGCGCCGGCCAGCGGCTCGAGGCGGTCCCACGTGGCCTGCAGCAGCGAGCGCCCCGAGCCGGTCAGGTCGTGGAGGAACTTGGGGGCGCCGGCGCGGGAGAGCGGCCACAGGCGCGTGCCGGCGCCGCCGGCGGGCACGACGGCGGCGAAGCCCTCGATCCGGCCGCCCGACCGGACCGGCCGGCCGGCGCCGGCCTCGGACGGGCTCAGGGGGGCGTCACTGGCTGTCACGCCGCCAGCCTGGCACAACGGCGTGAGGCGTAGGTCACCTCAGCGCGCCGTCCGGGGAGCGCGACCACCCCGCAGGGCTAGGCTCGCGACCGACGCCGCAGTCACGGCCCGCTCCCGGTGGGGCACCAGCCACCACCCAGGACGGACCGCGCGGGGCGCCGACACCAGTTCACGCAGACCCTCGCCCGACGGGGGCCTCTGCCGTTCACAGGGACACAGGGAGGCGCACTCCGTGGCACGCACGCTGATGCCGACGGTCTCAGGGCCCACCGGCACCCTCTACCGGGGCCGCGAGGGCATGTGGTCGTGGGTCGGCCACCGCATCACCGGTGTGCTGATCTTCATCTTCCTGCTGGTGCACGTGCTGGACACGGCGCTGGTGAACGTCTCGCCCGAGGCGTACAACGCCGTGATCGGCAGCTACAAGAACCCGGTCGTGGGCATGGGCGAGGCCGGCCTCGTCGCCGCCGTCCTGTTCCACGCCTTCAACGGCATCCGCGTGATGCTCATCGACTTCTGGTCGAAGGGCCCCCGCTACCACCGCCAGCTCTTCTGGGGCGTCATCGCGGTGTGGGTGCTGCTGTTCGTGCCGTTCATGGTCCGGCACATGATGATCATCTTCTCCCCGGTCCACGGCTGAGAGAGGGGCACCGCGATGACCGCCGTCCAGTCCACCCCCGGCCCCGCCGAGGCGATCGACGCCCCGCGCTCGCCGTACCGGCGCAGCAAGCCGACCAAGACCAACTTCGAGCTCTACGCGTGGCTCTTCATGCGCATGAGCGGCGTCCTGCTCGTCGTCCTCATCCTCGGCCACCTGCTGGTGAACCTCGTCCTCGGCGACGGCATCCACCAGGTCGACTTCGCCTTCGTGGCGGGCAAGTGGGCCTCGCCCTTCTGGCAGGTCTGGGACCTGGCGATGCTGTGGCTGGCGATGCTGCACGGCACCAACGGCGTCCGAACGATCATCAACGACTACGCCGAGCGCAACGGCACGCGCTTCTGGCTGAAGATGGCGCTCTACCTGGCCTTCACCCTCACGGTGGTGCTGGGCACGCTGGTCATCTTCACCTTCGACCCCTGCCCGACCGCGGCGGGGATCGACCCGGCGGACCTGCCCAGCTTCTGCCCCGCCCGCTGACCACCGGCTCGAGGAGGACCCCCCATGGCTGAGGTGCAGTTCCACAGCTACGACGTCGTCATCGTCGGTGCCGGCGGTGCCGGCATGCGCGCGGCGATCGAGTCGGGCCAGCGCGCCCGCACCGCCGTGCTCACCAAGCTCTACCCCACCCGCTCCCACACCGGCGCGGCGCAGGGCGGCATGTGCGCCGCCCTCGCCAACGTCGAGGAGGACAACTGGGAGTGGCACACCTTCGACACGGTCAAGGGCGGCGACTACCTCGTCGACCAGGACGCCGCCGAGGTGATGTGCAAGGAGGCCATCGACGCCGTCCTCGACCTCGAGAAGATGGGGCTGCCGTTCAACCGCACCCCCGAGGGCCGCATCGACCAGCGCCGCTTCGGCGGGCACACCCGCAACCACGGCGAGGCCGCCGTGCGCCGCTCCTGCTACGCGGCCGACCGCACCGGCCACATGATCCTCCAGACGCTCTACCAGCAGTGCGTCAAGCACGAGGTGGAGTTCTTCAACGAGTTCTACGTGCTGGACCTGCTCCTCACGGACGTCGACGGCGTGCGCACCACCGCGGGCGTCGTGTCCTACGAGCTGGCCACCGGCACCATCCACGTCTTCCGCGCCAAGTCCGTGGTGCTGGCCACCGGCGGCGCCGGGAAGGTCTACAAGACCACCTCCAACGCCCACACCCTCACCGGTGACGGCATGGGCATCGCCTACCGGCGCGGCCTGCCCCTGGAGGACATGGAGTTCTTCCAGTTCCACCCGACGGGCCTGGCCGGCCTCGGCATCCTGCTGAGCGAGGCGGCCCGCGGCGAGGGCGGCATCCTGCGCAACGGCGAGGGCGAGCGCTTCATGGAGCGCTACGCCCCCACCATCAAGGACCTCGCCCCTCGCGACATCGTGGCCCGGTCCATGGCCAACGAGGTGCGCGAGGGCCGCGGCGCAGGCCCCAACAAGGACTACGTGCTGCTCGACCTGACGCACCTGGAGCCGGCGCACATCGACGCCAAGCTCCCGGACATCACCGAGTTCGCCCGTACGTACCTGGGCGTGGAGCCCTACACGGAGCCGGTCCCGGTCTACCCGACCGCCCACTACGCCATGGGCGGCGTCCCGACCGACGTCACGTCGCAGGTGCTGGCCGACAACGACACCGCCGTGCCGGGCCTGTTCGCCGCTGGCGAGGTGGCCTGCGTGTCGGTGCACGGGTCCAACCGCCTGGGCACCAACTCGCTGCTCGACATCAACGTCTTCGGCAAGCGCGCGGGCATCGCAGCGGCCAAGCACGCGCTGGCCACCGAGACCTTCGCCGACCTCCCGGAGAACCCCGAGGCCGACGTCGTCGCGATGGTCGAGGGGCTGCGCTCCTCGACCGGCACCGAGAACGTCTCCGTCCTGCGCCGCGAGCTGCAGGAGACCATGGACGCCAACGCCCAGGTCTTCCGCACCGAGACCACGCTGAAGCAGGCCATGGCTGACATCGACGCCCTGCGCGAGCGCTACGGCCGCGTCCGGGTCCAGGACAAGGGCCAGCGGTACAACACCGACCTGCTCGAGGCCGTCGAGCTGGGCTTCCTGCTGGAGCTGGCCAACGTCATCTGCGCGGGTGCGCTGCACCGCACGGAGAGCCGCGGCGGGCACTTCCGCGAGGACTACCCCAACCGCGACGACGCCAACCACATGCGCCACACGATGGCGTACCGCGCGGTCGACGAGAACGGCCACGAGGGCGTGCGGCTGGACACCAAGCCGGTCGTCACCACCCGCTACCAGCCGATGGAACGGAAGTACTGAGCACCATGGCTCGAGAGACCGACGCGGCGCCCGAGGCGAAGGTGGGCGCCATCCCGAGCTTCGAGGTCACGGTGCGCATCCGCCGCTACGACCCCGAGCGCGACGAGGCCCCGCACTGGGAGGACTACAAGGTCCAGGTGCACGGCACCGACCGCATCCTCGACGCCCTCCACAAGGTCAAGTGGGAGCAGGACGGGTCGCTGACCTTCCGCCGCTCCTGCGCGCACGGCGTGTGCGGCTCCGACGCGATGCGCATCAACGGCGTCAACCGCCTGGCGTGCAAGTCGCTGCTCAAGGACCTCGACCCGAGCAAGCCCATCACCGTGGAGCCCATCAAGGGCCTGCCGGTGGAGAAGGACCTCGTGGTGGACATGGAGCCGTTCTTCCAGTCCTACCGCGAGGTGATGCCCTTCCTCATCACCTCCGGGCACGAGCCGACGAAGGAGCGCCTGCAGTCCGCCCACGACCGCGAGCGCTTCGACGACACCACCAAGTGCATCCTGTGCGCGGCGTGCACGTCGAGCTGCCCGGTGTTCTGGACCGACGGGCAGTACTTCGGCCCGGCCGCGATCGTCAACGCGCACCGCTTCATCTTCGACAGCCGCGACGAGGGCGCTGACCTGCGCCTGGAGGTCCTCAACGACCGCGAGGGCGTGTGGCGCTGCCGCACCACCTTCAACTGCTCCGAGGCGTGCCCGCGCGGCATCCAGGTCACCAAGGCGATCGCCGAGGTGAAGCAGGCGCTGCTGACCCGCAAGGTCTGACGCCCCGCCCGGCAGGGCACGCACGTCAGGGCCGCGCCCCTCCGCTCGTCGGAGGGGCGCGGCCCTTCGTCGTCGTCCGGCCCTCCCCCGGCCGCACTTTCCGCGGCAAGTGCCCTTCCCTGGCCCTTGATGGCGCACTTTCCGCAGCAAGTGCGAGAAGGGCAGGTGCGTGTGTCGCACTTTCCGCGGCAAGTGCAAGAAGGGATGGGAGAGCGGGCCGCCGGGTCAGAGGGGGCCGAGGTGCTCGGCGAGGAACCGCACCACCGCGGCGTGCAGGGCGCGGCGGGAGTCGGCGCGGCGGTAGTCGTGACCCTCACCCGCCAGCTCCAGGTACTCCACCGGCGGCGCGGACTCGTCCACCTCCGCCCTCTCGCGCAGCGCGGCGACCACCTGGTGGGCCTCGCCGATGGGCACGTTGGTGTCGTGCTCGCCGTGGACGACGAGCAGCGGAGCGTCGACGTCGTCCACGGCGCGCAGCGGGGACAGCGCCTCCAGCAGGGCCCGGTCGCGCTCGGGGTGGCCGTACTTGGTCACGGCGACGGCGCCGATCCAGGGCTCGGTGTCGCGGTAGAAGGTGGTGAGGTCGCTCATGCCGCACACGTCGACCCCGGCGGCGAAGACGCCGGGGGTGAACGCCAGCGACGCCAGCACCAGGTAGCCGCCGTAGGAGCGGCCCGTCACCGCGATGCGCGCCGGGTCGGCCACCCCGGTCTCGACGAGGTGGTCGGCGGCGGCGAGCACGTCGGCGAAGGCGTCCCAGCGCTTCTCGACGTCGTCGGCGTGGACGAACTCCCGCCCGAACCCCGACGAGCCGCGGACGTTCGGGGCGAGCACGGCGATCCCCGCGGCCGCCAGGGCCTGGTGCTGGGGGTTGAAGGTGGGGCGCTCCTGGGCCTCCGGGCCGCCGTGCAGCCACAGGGCCGCCGGCCCCGGGCCCCCCGAGCCCGCGGAGGACGACGACGAGGGGTGCGGCCGGTAGAGCCACCCCGTCAGCGCCAGCCCGTCCCTGCCGGGGAAGCGCACCAGCTCCGGCTCGACGAGCGCGGACTCCGGCAGCTCGGGGGCGTGGGTGATGCGCGACCACGCGCCGGTGGCCACATCGACGTGCCACAGCTCGCGGGGGCGGCGCGGTCCCTCCACCCCGAGCACCACCGAGGAGCCGTCGCGGGAGAGCACCGGGTCGGCGGCGACCTGCCCGGGCATGCCGGTGATGGGGGTGCGCTCGTGCGTGGAGGTGTCGAACAGCTCCAGCTCGCTGCGCCCGGCGCAGTTCCACACGAGCAGCAGCAGGCGGCCGGCGTCGTCGGCGTCCAGGCCCTCCAGCTCGGCGTCGTCGCGGACCGCCAGCGCCCGCGGCTCGCCCTTGAAGCCGTGCGGGCCGAGCGCCAGGCCGATGAGCTGGCGGCGCGCCAGACCGACGTCGGAGGCCAGGTACACCCACAGCGGGCCGGAGTCGCCCTCGGGGGCGGGGCGCAGCACCGCGCGGTCCGTGGAGCCCGTGGCGCCCGGCTGCAGGAGCGGGAAGTGGGAGTCCTCCAGCCTGTCGACGGCCACGCAGAACTGGTGCCCGCGCTCGCCGTCCTTGAGCACGAGGAAGCGCTCCTCGAGCGAGACGTCCAGCACGGTGGTGTTGGCGCCCTCGGCGAGCGGGTCCAGGCGACCGGTGGCGGGGTCGGCGAGGAACGAGCGGGTGGGCCGACCCGCCCCGGCGGACGGCAGGGTGACCACGAGGCGGTGGCCGCTGCGGGTCCACGGGCCGAGCGCGGCGTGCTCGGCCTCGGCGCCGCCGGCGATGCGGCGGGCGTCGCTGCCGTCGGGACGCACCACCCACACCTCGGTGCGCACCCCACCGCCGGTGGCGACCTCCACACCGAGCCAGCGGCCGTCGGCGGCCCAGTTGAGGCCGACCACCGGGTCGGGGGTGCCCAGCGGCAGGTGGTGGGCGCGCGGCAGCGCGGCGGACTCGGGCAGGCCGGTGACCACCTCCTGCACCCACACCTGCGGGGTGCCGGACCTGTCCGAGACGAACGCCACCCGGCGCGCGTCCGGGGTCATCACCGGGCTCCAGCTGCCCCAGGCGCCGACGAGGTCGTCCGCGAGCGCCACGGCCCGCTCGACCGCGCTGCTGGCCACCGCGGTGCCCTCCACCGGCGCCACCTCCTCCGTCGTCGTGGTGCTCTGGCCCGTCACGTGAGCAGCCAGGTGTCCTTGGCGCCGCCCCCGCGGGAGGAGTTGACCACCAGGTTGCCCTCGGGGGCCACGCGGGTCAGCGCGACGTCGGCCACGCGGGCGTCGCCGCGGCCGTCGCCGACCACGTGCGCGAAGACCCGCAGGTCGACGTGGCGGGGCACGAGCTCGCCGCCGGCGAGCGAGGGCAGGGAGGAGAGCTGCACGAGCTCCTGCGCCACCCACCGCTGCGGGGCGGCGGCCACCTCGGCGCGCCGCGCGACCACCTCGGCGGCGCTGGCGGCGGGGCCGATCATCACCCCGGAGCCGCCGTGCCCGTCGACGGGCTTGGTGACGAGCTCGCCGATGCGCTCCAGCGCGGCGCGGCGCTCGCCCTCGTCGGCGAGGAGGTAGGTGGGCACCTGCTCGATGAGCTGGCGCTCGGACAGGTAGTAGCCGATGAGCTCGGGGACGGCGCGGTAGACGGCCTTGTCGTCGGCGACGCCGTTGCCGGGCGCGTTGGCCAGGACGACGGCGCCGGAGGCGGCCGCGTCGAGCAGCATCGCGCCGACGGGGCGCCCGGCGCCGTCGACGAGGTCGGCGAGGTCGCCGTCGAGGCGCAGGTACACCGCGCCGACGTGCTCGGGCCGCCGGTGGGGCGAGGTCGCGAGGACGCGGCCGCCGACGACGTCGAGGTCTCCCGCCCCGAGCAGCAGCAGGCCCGCGCCGCTGGCCAGGGCCTGGTGCTCGTACCAGGCGCCGGAGCCGGGACCGCTGGAGAGCAGCGCGGCGCGCGTGCCGGGGCGGGCGTGCGCGAGCAGGGTCGCGCGCAGGCGCTCGTAGTAGGCGGCGGGCGCGGCCAGGCCCTCGGGGCGCGGGACCTCGGGCACCACGGCGTCGAGCAGGTCGCGGGCGGCCACCGCGAAGGCGGCGCCGCTGGGGTCGCGCAGGTTGTCCTCCAGGACGCGCCAGCCGCCGTCCTCCCCGCGCACGAGGTCGAAGCCGATGACGGTGGCCCGCACGGCCGTCGACGGGATGCGGCGGCCCTCCTCGCGCCAGCCGGGGGCGCCGACCACGGCGGAGGCGGGCAGCAGGCCGTCGGCGAGGACGCGCTGGGCGCCGTAGACGTCGCGCAGGAACCTCTCGAGGGCCACGGCGCGCTGCTCCAGGCCGGCGCGCAGCTGCGCCCACTCGTGCCGCCCCAGGACGCGGGGCACGAGGTCGACGGCGAAGCGGCGCTCCTGCCCGCCCACGCGGAAGCGCAGGCCCGCGGCGTCGGTCCAGGCGTCGCGGGCGCGCTCGCGGCGCCGCAGCTCCTCCGGGCCGAGGTCCTCCAACGCGGTGAGCACCGGTGCGTACAAGGGCCGGGGCTCCGCGGAGGAGGCCACCGCCTCGTCCCCGGCCCGCACCCGGTAGCGGTGGAGCGCCTCGGTGCTGGGCGGGCGGCCTCCGGCGGGGCCGTGGGTCTCCTCCACGACGAGCCTGACGACGTCGTCGAGGTCGCCGTCCTCGGCCAGCGCGGCGCGCTGGCGGTCGGCGGAGTTGCCGCGGGCCAGGGCCCGCTCAGCCAGGGACCGGACCTGCTCACCGTCGCCCAGCTCGTCGAGGACCGGCGCCAGGCGTTCCACGAGCGCCCGCACGACGTCCGCGGCGGGTGCGGGCTGCGGGTGCTCGGACCTGTCCAGCAGGCGCCCGCGCAGCCCGCCGCGAGCCGCCTGCCAGATGGCGGCGCGGTGCAGCGGGGCGGGCCTGTCGCGACGGGGGACGCCCTGCTCCACGGAGGTCTCGGCCTCGCGGACCAGAGCGCGGAACAGGCCGGCGATGAGCACGGCGTCGTCCACGAGGGGGCAGGCGTCGCAGACGCGCAGCTCCAGGGTGGGGGCGTGCGCCGAGGGCCTGACGTCGAAGTAGGCCATCTTCGCGTCGGCCATGACGCCGGAGCCGATGAGGTCGGCCAGGAGCGCGTCGTACTCGGCGGCCGAGGCCAGCGGCCCGGTGGCGCCGGCGGTGGGCCAGCGCTGCCACACCGTGGTGCGGATGCTGGCGTAGCCGGTGTCCTGCCCGTTCCAGTACGGGGAGCTCGCCGACAGGGCCAGCAGCACGGGCAGGTCGGGGGCCACCCGCTGGGCGATGTCGACGGCGAGGTCGCGGTCGGCCACGCCCACGTGCACCTGCGTCCCGCAGATGAGCTGCTCGTCCACGAGGAGCCGGTACTGCTCCTGCATGCGGCCGTACCGGCCGGTGGCGGTCAGCTCGAAGTCGGCGAACGTCGACCGGGGCGCGGTGCCCACGGCGGCCACGCCCAGGCCCTCGCGCGCGGCGACCTCCACCAGCTGGGCCCGCAGCCGCAGCAGCTCGGCGCGCAGACCGTCGAGGGAGTCCACCACCTCGGTGTTCGTCTCCACCGTGGTGCGCTGGATCTCGGCGGAGTACCCCTCGCGGGGCAGGCGGGAGAGGACCTGGGGGGCTCGGGCCGAGAGCTGCAGCGTCTCGAGGTCGATGAGGTGCAGCTCCTCCTCGGCACCGAGCGTCAGCGCGGAGGCCACGGGCGCACCCTAGCCCGACCGGGTGGTCCTCAGGGGTTCCGCTTCGGGGGTCGCACCGCGCCGATCACGCCCCTGGCACCGCCCAGGAGAAGCGCGGCCCCGGTGGCCACCGACGCTCCGAGCACCACGCCGGCCGCCACCTGCACGCGGTCAGCGGCGCGCTCGCCGTGGGAGGGGATGTGGTGCGGCAGCGACGCGCGGGCCAGCGCGGCGTCGGCGGCGGGACCGACCGGGGGCCCCAGCACGGGGGCGCCCTGGTCTGCGGTGAGGTGCGCGACCACCACCGGGTCGGTGGCCGCCCACGCCGCCGTGGTGAGCACCACGCGGAAGAGGATGTTGAGCCAGACCAGCAGGCCGGCGATGACGCCGGCCGTGGTGAGCAGCGGGTTCGACGTGCCGGTGAGGAAGCTCAGGCCCTGTCCGGCGAGGATCTTCAGGACGCCGAACAGCGCAGCCCCCAGCAGCGCCGCCGAGCGCAGGTGCCGCCACGGGATGGCCAGGCGGCTCAGCACGCGCAGGAGGATGACGAAGATCACCCAGTCCGCGGCGAAGACGATGCCGATGCCCAGCACGTAGAGGACGGCCTTGGACAGACCGCTCTCCTGGAGGCCGACCAGGCCCAGCAGCCACGGCGCTGCGGCGTTCACCGCGATGGAGGCGACCGCTGAGCTCAGCACCGCCAGCCCGAGGGTGATGAGCATCCCCAGGTCGCGCGCCTTCTGCCACCAGATGGCGTGCTGGTCGGTGGCGACGCCGAACATGGCGCGCACGCCCTCGCGCAGCGCGTCGATCCAGCCCGTGCCCGCCAGCAGCGCGATGACGAGGGTGATGGCGCCCGTGGTGGACAGGGCGTTGGTGTTGAGCAGCGACTGCGGGTCGAGCGCGGCGCCTCTGTCCGGGTCACCGAGGAGGTTGGGGACGTAGCCGTTGATGGTGCTGACGACGGTGTCCAGCAGCGCCGGGTTGGCCGCCAGCACCCGCCCCGAGATGGTGAAGAGCAGCACGAGGATCGCCGAGAGCGAGAACAGCGCCACGTACGCCAGGCCGCCGGCGAGGATCTGCCCGCGCTCGCGGCCGTAGTGCGCCAGCGCCCGTCCCAGGTGGCTGGCCTGGTACTTCTGCCAGAGGCCCAGCACCGCGCCCATCAGGCGCCCCGGCGGCGGGGGCGGGCAGCGGCGGGCGCGTCGATCACGCCGCCGATCGTGGCGCACCCCCGGGCCGCGCGCCCGCCGAGCGCCAGCCGCCCGTGTCAGCCGCCCAGGCGGAAGGTCTGCACCGATCGCCAGCGGCCGTCGGTGCCGAGCTCGTACAGGTCGACCTCGCAGACCTCGAAGGACGCGTCGTACCCCGACAGCTGGGCGCTCGCCTCGTCGAGCACCGCGTCGTCCAGCTGCTGGGCCACCGTCACGTGCGGGTGGAACGGGAAGCGCCGCTGCGTGCCCAGCACCCCGCTGCGCACCCTGTCCTCCAGGGCGGTGCACTCGTGCGCGCCCGCGGCCAGGCGCACGTAGACCACCGGGGTCACCGGGCGGAAGCTGTCGGTGCCGTCCAGCTCCACGCGGAACGGCCCGCCGGCGGCGGTGGCCCGCGCCAGGTGCTCGCGCACCGCCGGCAGGTCAGCGCGCCGCACGGCCGTCGGCGGGACGAGCGTCACGTGCGCGGGGACGGTGGCGCCCAGGGGGTCCCCGAAGCTGCGGCGCCAGGCCTCCAGCTCCGCGGCCCACGGCTGCGGCACGGCGATGGCCACGCCGATGAGGACCTCACCCGCGGCCGGGACGACGGTGAAGACGCCGGTCAGCGCCTCGGCGCCCCCGGGGGCGACCGCGCCGCCCGCCGACCTCGTCGTCGTCACCAGGACGCGGCCCCTCAGCGGGGGGCGGGCAGCAGGCCCACCCGGTCGAAGGCGCGCGCCAGCACCGCCGAGGCGCGCTCGCGGGCGCGCTGCGCACCGCGGGCCAGCAGCGCGTCCAGCTCGGCCGGGTCGGCCAGGAGCTCCAGCGCGCGCTCGCGCACCGGGGCCAGGGCGGAGACCACCACGTCGGCGACCTCCACCTTGAGGTGGCCGTAGCCCTTGCCGGCGAACCGGTCCTCCAGGGAGGCGATGCTCTCGCCGGACAGCGCCGAGTGGATGGTGAGCAGGTTGGACACGCCGGGCTTCTCGGCCGGGTCGAACCGCACCTCGGTGCCCGTGTCGGTGACCGCCGAGCGGATCTTCTTGGCGGTCTTCTTCGGGTCGTCGAGGAGCTCGATGATCCCGTTGGGCGAGGACGCGCTCTTGCTCATCTTGGCGCCGGGGTTCTGCAGGTCGTTGACCTTGGCGGTGGCGGCGACGATGTGGACGTCGGGCACGACGAAGGTCTCGCCGTAGCGCGCGTTGAACCTCTGGGCGAGGTCGCGGGTGAGCTCCAGGTGCTGGCGCTGGTCCTCTCCGACGGGCACGCGGTCGGCGTCGTGGACGAGGATGTCCGCCGCCTGCAGCACCGGGTAGGCGAACAGGCCCACGTTCTGCTGGTCCGCCCCGAAGCGGGCGGTCTTGTCCTTGAACTGGGTCATGCGGCCGGCCTCGCCGAAGCCCGTGAGGCAGTTGAGCAGCCACGCCAGCTGCGCGTGCTCCGGGGCGTGGCTCTGCACGAAGAGCGTGGAGCGCTCCGGGTCGATGCCCGCCGCGAGGTACTGGGCGGCTGTGACGCGGGTGCGCTGGCGCAGCGCCTCCGGGTCGGGCGAGACGGTCAGGGCGTGCAGGTCGACCACGCAGTAGGTGGCGTCGTAGGTCTCCTGCATCGACACCCAGTTGACCAGCGCCCCCAGGTAGTTGCCGAGGTGGAGGGAGTCTGCGGTCGGCTGCATGCCGGAGAACAGGCGGGCTGGCACGCTCCCAGTCAACCACCAGCGGTCCGCGCCGCGGATCAGGCCGCGTCCGAGCGCTGGTCGGGCGGCTGGTCGTGCGGCTGGTCCCGTGCGCAGGTCCGGCACCGGGCGTCGAACGGCCGTAGCCTGCGGGGGTGCTCGCCCGGCAGCGCCAGGAGCGGATCCTGGAGGAGGTGCGCGCCCACGGCGGGGCGCGCGTCAGCGACCTCGTGAGCGCGCTCGGCGTCTCCGAGATGACCGTCCGCCGCGACATCACCATCCTCGCCGGGCGGGGCCTGGTCGCGCGGGTGCACGGCGGTGCCACGGCGCTGTCGGCGCGCGCCGAGGAGCCCGGCTTCAGCGCCAAGTCGCAGATGGCGCTGCCCCAGAAGGAGGCCATCGCCCGGGCCGCGGCCGCGCTGGTCGCCCCCGGCTCCTCGGTGGCCATCTCGGCGGGGACGACGACGCACGCCGTCGCGTCCGCCCTCGTGGACACCCCCGGCCTGACGGTGGTGACGAACTCCCTGCCGGTGGCGCAGGTGCTGCACGAGGCGTGGTGCGCCCCCGACGGGTCGAGCCTGTCGGGCGGGTCGGTGGTGCTCACCGGCGGGGAGCGCACCCCCTCGGACGCGCTGGTGGGGCCGGTGGCGGTGGCCGCGCTGCGGTCGCTCCACGTCGACACGCTGCTGCTGGGCGTGCACGGGGTCGACGCGCAGGCGGGTCTGACCACGCCGAACCTCGTCGAGGGCGAGACCAACCGGGCCCTCGTGGCGGCGGCGCGGCACGTGGTGGTGGTGGCCGACTCCTCCAAGTGGCACGTGGTGGGCCTGGCCGGCATCGCGGCGCTGGAGGACGTCGACGTGCTCGTCACGGACGACGGCCTGCCGCAGGCGGCCCGCGACCTGCTGGCGGCGCGGGTGGGGCGGCTGGTCGTCGCGGAGCGGGCTGCGGCGCTGGGCTGACGGCGGCGCTCGTCGTCGTCCCCGACCGCTGCCGGAGGTGCCAGCGGAGCCCGGGGCACACCTCACAAGAACCAACAGAACAACACACTTGCGAACACTTCCGCACAGCCCCACCTCGCGAGTAGCGTGCTCCGCGGGCCGGCGGAGCCGCCGCCCACCAGCGGCCGCGGCGCTGCGCAGCGACAGCTGAGAGCACAGGCCCCAGCACCAGGAGGACGTCGATGGCGCACGTGCGGCGCACCGACCGGCAGATGGCCGACGGCCGGCCCATCCACTACTTCGACGACACCGAGCCGTGGGTCTCCGGCGCGAATGCGCGCTCCGCCGTCGACACCCGCGACCTGCCGGCGGTGGCCACCACCTCGACGATGCGGTGGGACGTGCTGACCGGCGAGTGGGTCGCGCACGCCGCCCACCGCCAGGACCGCACCTTCATGCCCCCGGCCGACCTGTGCCCCCTGTGCCCGGCGCGCCCGGGCAAGGAGCCCGGCGAGGTGCCCGAGGCCGACTACGACGTGGTCGTCTTCGCCAACCGGTTCCCCTCCTACGCCGGGGCGGGCACGGACCTGGCCTCGCAGGCGGAGTCGCTCGTGGACGGCGAGGCGCTGTGGCCGGTGCGCCCGGCCGTCGGGCGCTGCGAGGTGGTCTGCTTCACCGCGGACCACTCCGCGACCTTCGCCTCCCTCCCCGTCTCGCGCGTGCGGACCGTGGTGGAGGCGTGGGCCGACCGGACGGCGGAGCTGTCGTCGCTGGCCGGCGTGCGCGAGGGCGGCGAGGTGTTCGTCTTCGAGAACCGCGGCAAGGAGATCGGGGTGACGCTGCAGCACCCCCACGGGCAGATCTACGCCTACCCCGCGCCCACCCCGCGCACCTCCCAGCTGCTCGTGCAGGCCCAGCGCCACCGCGCCGCGCACGGCACGTCGCTGCTGGCCGACGTGCTGGCCGCCGAGCAGCGCGCGGGCACCCGGGTCGTGCTGCGCGGGGAGCACTGGACGGCGTACGTGCCGGCCGCCGCGCGCTGGCCCGTCGAGTTCCACCTGGCGCCGCACCGCGACGTGCCCGACCTCGCGGCGCTGGACGCCGGCGAGCGCGACGAGCTGGCGCAGGTGTACTCGGAGATGCTCAAGCGGCTGGACCGGTACTTCGACGGGGTGGACGCGCTGCCGTACATCGCCGGCTGGCACCAGGCGCCGCTCGGCGCCGACCGCGACCTGGGCAGGCTGCACCTGCAGGCCTTCTCCGTGCTGCGCCAGCCCGGCAAGCTGAAGTACCTCGCCGGCTCGGAGTCCGGGGCCGGCGCCTGGATCAACGACACGACGCCGGAGCGGATCGCCGACCGGCTGCGGGAGGTGGCTTCGTGACGACGACGCCGACGACGGCGCAGGGCGCGCCGACCTGGCTGGAGGCGGCGCCCGCGTCGGCCGCGGCCGACGCGGCGGTGGCGCTGTTCGCCGGGCACTGGGAGGGCCAGGCCGACGGCGTGTGGTCCGCGCCCGGGCGGGTCAACCTCATCGGCGAGCACCTCGACTACAACGGCGGTCCGGTGCTGCCGCTGGCGCTGCCGCACAGCACGGTCGCCGCGGTGCGGGCCCGCCAGGACGGCGTGGTGCGGGTGGTCTCGGCAGCCGACCTGGGCGGGGAGCCCAGCGTCTGGCAGGGGCACCTGTCCGACGTCGGCCCCGGCGCGCCCGAGGGCTGGGCCGCCTACGTGGCCGGGGTGCTGTGGGCGCTGGCGCAGGCCGGGCACGCCGTCGGCGGTGTGGACGCCGCCGTCGTCTCGACCGTCCCCCTGGGCGCGGGGCTGTCGAGCTCGGCGGCGCTGGAGTGCGTGGTCGCCCTGGCCGTGGCGGACCTGGGCTCGCTGGGCGAGACCTCCGCCGACGCGTTCCGCGCCGAGCTGGCCGCGGCGTGCGTGCGGGCCGAGAACGAGGTGGCCCGCGCCTCCACCGGTGGCATGGACCAGGCGGCGTCGCTGCGGTGCACCGCTGAGCACGCGCTGAGGCTCGACAGCGCCACCGGGGCGGTGACCCAGGTGCCGCTGCCGCTGGCCGAGCACGGCCGGGCGCTGCTCGTCATGGACACCCGCGCCCCCCACCGCCACGCCGACGGCGAGTACGGCTCCCGGCGCGCGGCCTCGGAGCGGGCAGCGGAGCTGCTCGGGCACGGGCTGCTGGCCGAGGCCGTGACGGAGGCCGGGGGCACCGCGGAGGGCGCCGAGGCGGTGCTGGACCGGCTGCGCACGGCCGCGGCCGAGGCCGGAGAGGGCGCTGACCGCGTCGAGGAGCTGGTGCGCCGCACCCGCCACGTCATCAGCGAGACCGCCCGGGTGCACCAGGTGGTGTCGCTCCTCACGTCGGCGGCCCAGGGCAGCTGCGTGGGGGTCAGCGGCGTGGGCGCGGTGGCGTGCATCGACGACGTCGGCCCGGTGCTGTCCGCGTCGCACGCGTCGATGCGCGACGACTACGAGATCTCCTGCCCCGAGCTCGACGTGGTCTGCTCGGCGGCGGAGGCCGCCGGCGCGCTGGGCGCCCGGATGACCGGCGGCGGGTTCGGCGGGTCGGCGGTGGCCCTCGTGCGCGCCGGCACCGAGGAGGCCGTGGCGTCTGCGGTGCGGGCGGCGGCGCTGGAGGCGGGCCACCCCGAGCCGGCGTTCCTGCGGGCGCTGGCCTCCCCCGGAGCGTCCCGCCTGCGCTGACACCCTCCCCAGCTCTTCCCGCACTTTCCGCGGCGAGTGCTCCTTTCAGCCCCTCCTTCTCGCACTTTCCCCGGCAAGTGCGAGAAGGAGGGCAGGTTTTGGCGCACTTTCCTCGGCAAGTGCGCCGCCGGGGGGGACGGGAGTCAGACGCCGGCGATGCGCTCAGCAACGGCGCGGCGGACGGCGTCCTCGACCTCGCCGCGCCCCTTCATCCGCTCCGCCGTGATGTGGACGACCTTCCACCCGGCGTGGCGCAGAGCGTCGAGGCGCAGCCGGTCAGCGGTGAGCTGTCCCTCCACGAGCGTGCGCCACTTGCCCTCGTACTCGACGGCGATCTTCCACTCGATCAGCGCCAGGTCCACCCGCCCGACGAACACGCCGCTGCTGTCGAAGACGTCGACCTGCGGCTCCACCGCGAACCCGGCGCGCGTGAGGCGCACACGGCAGCGGGACTCGGGGATCGACTCCGCTCGGGGGTCGCACAGGTCGGCGGCCGCGCGGGCGGTGACGACGCCGTCGTCGTGCCGCGTCAGGAGCCAGGCCTTGAAGAGGTCGAGGTCCAGCAGACGTGCGCGGACGACGACGTCGAGCCGAGCGGTCCCCAGCTCGAGGCCGCACCTCGCCGCGAGGTCGAAACCCATGCGTTCACGTGACGCCGTGGGCACACCGCGCCACGTCGTGTCACCGAGCGGACCGCGCGACGCCGCGCGCAGCACGGTTCCGCGGGGGCCGGTGCGCCAGTCGCTGTGCGGGACGACCCATTCGACGTCGTCCCAGGTCTCGGCGAGCGGTGCTCCAGCGACGGTCGCGAGCGAGGTCCCCGTGAGCCGCGCCGACGGCGGGACGACGAGGGCTGCCCCGCGGCAGCGCAGGGCGTGGTCGACGGGGACGGACCGCGGTGCGCAGACCCCGTGGAAGAGGCGGCGCAGCCTGGGGTCGCGCAACTGGCTCGGGGTGAGGGCTCCCTGTTCGAGCGCGTCGGAGACGCGGAAGACGTCAGGGAGCTCGTCGGGCCAGGGGCGCTTCTTCGGCATGCGCGAACGGTGTCCGCTCCGGCGCTGAGCACCGCGCCCTCGCAGCTGCGCCTGTGGACGTCAGGGCCGCGGACCGGCCCTGTGGGCGGACGACGTGCTCGCAGTCGTCGTCCTCCGCCTCACCCTCTCTGCACTTGCCCCGGAAAGTGCGGCAACAGGTCCGGCAGAAGCGCACTTGCCGCGGCAAGTGCGGAAAGGGAGGGAGCAGGATCCGCACTTGCTGAGGAAAGTGGGCAGAGGGGGCGGTGCGGGAGGACCGGGGTCAGGCGCCGGTGGCGTCCTCGCGGGCGGGCTCGCGCGGCGCCGGCTGCACCGACTCCGAGGGAAACTCCTCCAGCGGGCCGGCGGCACGCCGGTCCCAGTCGGCGAAGACGAGGTCGGTCTGCAGGTAGAGCACCAGCAGCCGCGTCAGCGCCACCAGCCCCTCCAGGTGCGTGCGCTCGTGACCGTGCCCAGAGTCGACGCCGGCACCGATGAGCGCGGCCCGCGCCTCGATGCCCGCCTCCAGCGCGGGGGCGGCGTCGGAGCGGTAGTGGCGGTAGACGTCGCGGTGCGCGGGCACGTCGTGCTCGGCGGCGAGGGCCAGCAGCCGGCGCGACAGGTGGTAGTCGAACGGGCCGGTCATGTCCATCATCCCGACGTTGACCGTGCGCTCCGAGCTCGCCTGCCCAGCGGCCACCACGGCGTTGTCGACGGCGACCAGCTCGGAGATGTCGGGGTCGAGGCCGTGCGTGGCGCCGAAGCCGACCTCCTCGCCGATGGTCACGAGCAGCTGCGCGGTGACCCGCGGCTGGACGCCGGCGTCGGCCAGCGCCTTGAGCGCGGTGAGGCAGGCGGCGAGCCCGGCCTTGTCGTCGAGGTGGCGGCTCTTCACGAAGCCGCCCGGCGTGATGCGCGGGTCGGCGTCGAGGGCCACGAAGTCGCCGACCTGGATCCCCAGCGCCGCCAGCCCGGCGAGGTCGGTGACGGGCTCGTCGATGCGGACCTCCACCTGGTGCCAGCCGACGCCCTGGGTGTCGATGTCGTCGCCGAAGGCGTGCCCGGCGCTCAGCAGCGGCAGCACGGTGCCGGTGTAGACGCAGTCGGGGTCGTCGGTCATCACCGTGACGTGGGCGCCCTCGGAGAACCGCGCGCTGTGCGTGCCGACCGGCACCACCTCCAGGCGCCCGTTCTCCTTGAGGCGCTTGACCATGCACCCGATGGTGTCGGCGTGGACGACGACGGCGCGCCGCACCGTGCTGCCGGTGCCCAGGCGCGCGCGCAGCAGGCCGCGGCGGGTCAGGTCGAACGGCAGCCCGAGCGCCGAGATGCGGTCTCCCACGAGCTGCATCACCGCATCGGTGCGACCTGACGGGCTCGGGGTGAGCAGCAGGTCGACCATCGTGGAGCGCAGGTAGTCCTCGTCGACCGGCAGGTCACGGGGCTGGTCGGCGTTCTGGTCGACGGTCGGGGCGGACGGCGGAGGTGCAGCGGTCACGGCCGATCACGCTAGGACCGCAGGCCTCCCGCGTCGCGCTGAACGGCTCCAGAGCCGTCCTGAGCCGTCCTGAGGCGTCCTGAGGCGTCCTGAGCCGTCAGAGGGTGAACGTGGACACCGCGCGGCGCATCTCCTCGGCGGTGCCGGCCAGCTCCTCAGCGGTGCGCGTCGCGGCCTCCGCGCTGCTGGTGGTGCGCGCCGCCCCGCTGGCGACACCGCCGATGCCGGCGCTGATCTCGCGCGTGCCCGAGGACACCTCGTTGACCGAGCGGACCATCTCGGCCGTCGTGGCCGACTGCTCCTCCACCGCCGAGGCGACGGTGGCCTGCAGGGCGTCGATCCGCCCGATGACCTCGCTGATCTGCTGGATCGCCGCGGTCGCGTCCACGGCGTCGGCCTGGGTCGCCTGCACCCGGGACACGATCTGCTCGGTGGCGCGGGCGGTCTGCCCGGCGAGGTCCTTCACCTCGCCGGCCACCACCGCGAAGCCCTTGCCGGCCTCCCCGGCGCGGGCGGCCTCGATCGTCGCGTTCAGCGCCAGCAGGTTGGTCTGCTCCGCGATGGAGGTGATGAGCTTGACCACCTCACCGATCTCGCGGCTCGAGGTGCCCAGGCGCCGCAGGATCGCGTCGGCCTGCTCCGCGGTGGCCACCGCGTCGGCGGCGGTCTGGGCGGCGGTGGCCGTCGAGGAGGCGATCTCCCCGATGGCGGAGGTCATCTCCTCGCCCGCAGCGGCGATGGTCCCCATCGAGGCGGAGATCTCCTCCGAGGCCCCGGCCACCACCTGGGCCTGCGCGGAGGACTCCTGCGCCCCGGCGGAGAGCTGGCCCGCCACGCCGGCCAGCTCGGCGGAGGTCGCCGAGAGGGCGTCGGCGCGCTGGGTGATGCTGCGCACCACGCCGGCCAGCTGGTCGACGGAGGCGTCGGTGGCCACGGCCAGGCGACCCACCTCGTCCTTGCTGGCGATGCCGGTGCGCTGGTCGAGCCGCCCCTGCGCCAGGCCCTGGACCACCTCGAGGACCCGGGCGAGCGGACGCCCGATGCTGCGCGTGAGCACCACGACCATGCCGACCGCCGCCAGGACGGCCAGCGCCGAGACGACCACCACCGCCCAGCGCGCCCAGGAGGTCTCGGAGGCGCCCGCCGCGTGCTCCGCGGCCGCCTGCTCCAGCTCGACCTGCTGCAGCTGCAGCACGAACTGGCCGACCATGCCGATGAGCGCGCGCGTGGCCTGCAGGCGCTCGGAGGTGGTGGTCAGGTCACCGGCGGCGGCCGCCTCCAGGACCGGCGGGCGCGTCACGGTCCAGGCGTCGAGGGTGTGCCCGACGGTGGCCACCGTCACGCGGTCGGCCGCGGGCCCGGTGGCCAGGTAGTCCTTCCACTGGTCGGCGAGGGCGGTCTCGCTCTTCTGCACCGACTCCAGGGCCAGCGACGTGCCACCGGGGCGCTGGCCCTCGCGCGCCACGGCCACGTTGAGCGCCTCCAGGTCTCGCGCCAGGGCCACGTGGTCGGCGTAGACGCGGCCGATGGAGGTGAGGGCGCGCACGTTGCCCTCGGCGACCTCCGTGAGCCGCTGCTGCGCGCGGTCGAGGGAGACGGCGCACAGCGCGCCGAGCGCCACGAAGACCACGGTGATCACGGTGAAGGCCGCGACGAGCCTGGTCGTGATGCTCGTGTCGTGCAGGCGGCTGCGCATCAGAGGGTCTCCCGGTGGTGCGTCGAGGGTCGTCGACCCTTGGCTTCGGCACCTCCGGGACCCACCTGAGCGCGCGTCCGGACGCTCACCCGGACGCGGGGGGCCGTCCTGCCCGGGCGCGGGCGGGGTCAGCGGCGGGTCTCGGGGAACAGCAGGTCCACGAAGCGCTCCGCGGTGGGCTGGGGCTCGTGGTTGGCCAGCCCCGGCCGCTCGTTCGCCTCGATGATCACGTACTGGTCGCCCTCGACGTCCGGCACGAGGAAGTCCAGGCCGGTCACGGGGATGCCGATGACCCTGCTCGCGCGGCGCGCCGCCTCGGCGACGACGGGGTGGAGGCGGTCGGTGACGTCCTCGATGGTGCCTCCGGTGTGGAGGTTGGCGGTGCGCCGCACCGCGAGCACCTCGCCCCGGGGCAGGACGTCGTCCATGCGGTACCCGGCGTCGGCGACCACGGCCTCGGTGGTCTCGTCGAGCGGCACGGTGCTCTCCCCGCCGGTGGCCTGCGCGCGGCGCTTGGAGTGGCGGCGCACGAGGTCGGTGATGGTGTCGCGCCCGTTGCCCACCACCTGCGCCGGTCGGCGCACCGCGGCGGCCACCACCTCGTGGTCGATGACGACGACGCGGAGGTCCTCGCCGTCCACGCGCTGCTCCACCACGACGTCCGGGCAGAAGGTCAGCGCGCGGCGCACGGCGGCGGCCAGCGCGTCGTCGTCGGCGACGCCCACGGTGATGCCGCGGCCCTGCTCCCCCCGGGCGGGCTTGACGACGACGTCGCCGACCTCGGCGAGCAGGGCGCGGGCTGCGCCGAGGTCGTCGTCGGGTCCGGCGGCGGCTCCGGTGACCTCGACCGCCCGGGGCACCGCCAGGCCGGCGCGGGACAGCAGCCGGGAGGTGACGCGCTTGTCGTCGCAGCGGCTCATGGCGACGGCGCTGGTGAGCTCGGACAGCGACTCCCGGGTCAGCACGCTGCGCGCGCCGGAGGAGATCCGCAGCTCCCCCGACGGCGCGTCGGTGACCTCCACCCGCAGCCCTCGGCGCAGCGCCTCGTCGGCGATGATCCGCGCGTAGGGGTTGACGTCGTCCAGGCCCGCCGGGACCGGGGAGTACAGCGCCTGGTTGATGGGGTTCTTGCGCTTGACGCACACCGCGGAGGTGGGCGAGAAGCCGAGCTTGCGGTAGAGGGCGATGGCGCCGGAGTTGGAGTGCAGCACCGACAGGTCGAGGTGCGCCCGGCCGCGGGCCGCGTAGCGCTCGGCCAGGCGGCGCACGAGCGCCTCGCCCGTCCCCGGCGGTGCGGCGTCCGGGTCGACCGCGAGGCACCACAGGCTGGACCCGCCCTCGGGGTCTCCGAAGGCGAGGACGTGGTCGACGCCGGTCACGGTGCCCACCACCTTGGGCGCCGCGTGGGCTCCTCCGTCGGCGCCGGATCCCAGGGTGCGCTGGTCGAGCGCCACGAGGTGGGTGAAGGTGCGGGTGCGCTGGTTGGCCCACATCGTGTCGACGTCGGCCTCGACCATGCGGGCCCGCGCGTAGATGCGGTTGACCTGCTCGAGCTCCTCCCGGGCCTGCACGGTGCGCACCTCGACGTCGCGGACGGCGTCGCGGCGCTGGCGGTAGGTGTGCAGGTCGAGCCGGTAGGTGTAGGAGGGGTCCACGAACAGCTCGTGGGGGGAGGTGCCCACGAGCACCTGCGGGTCGGGCACGTAGCAGGCGATGTCGCGCTTGCCGCTGGCCTCGTCGCGCAGGGCGTCGAGCACGCCGGCCGGGTCGTCGAAGGTGCTGCCGAACACCAGCCGGCCCCACCCCATGTCGAGGACGACGTCGGGGTCGAGGCCGTGCCGGGGGTGGCCGCCGCCGCGCGGGCGCCCGCGCAGGCCGGCCACGGGGCGGTGCCGCCGCACGGAGGGGACCCCCATCAGCGCACCCCGTGCTTCTGCAGCCAGAGCTCCAGCAGCCCCAGCTGCCACAGGCGGTTGCCCTTCAGGGGCGTCAGCTCCGCGTTGGGGGCGGCGAGGAGCTCCTCCACGGCCTGCGGCCGGAACAGGCCCCGGTCGCGGGCGGCGTCGCTCGTGAGGGCGTCGCGCACGAGGTCGAGCACGCCGCCCTCCAGGTGCGTGAGCGCGGGGACGGGGAAGTAGCCCTTGGGCCTGTCGATGACCTCGGTCGGGATGGTGCGCCGCCCGATGGCCTTGAGGATCCCCTTGCCGCCGTCGGCGAGCTTGAGCTCGGGCGGCACCTGGGCGGCGAGGGTGACGAGGTCCTGGTCGAGGAAGGGCACGCGGGCCTCCAGGCCCCACGCCATGGAGGTGTTGTCGACCCGCTTGACCGGGTCGTCGACGAGCATGACCTCGGTGTCGAGGCGCAGGGCGGCGTCGACGGCGGTGGCCGCGCCGGGCCGGCCGAGGTGCGCCGCCACGAAGGCGCGGGAGGCGTCGGACCCGCCCTCGGCGAGCATCCCCTCGAGGACGCCGTCGCCGACCAGCCACGACATCCCTCCGGGTCCGTCGGGTCCCCGGTCGAAGAACGCGCGGGCGTAGCTGTCCGTGGCGGCGTCGACGTCGAACCCACCCCCCGGCGCGGCCGGCACCTGCGCCATCGGCGGGTACCAGTGGTAGCCGGCGAAGACCTCGTCAGCGCCCTGGCCGGACTGCACCACGCGGATCTCCCGCGCCACCTGCTGGCAGAGCAGGTCGAAGGCGACGACGTCGTGGCTGACCATCGGCTCGCTCATCGCGCCGATGGCGTGCCCGAGCGCGTCGACGAGGGACGGGCTGTCGACGGCGATCTTGTGGTGGTCCGTGCCGTAGTGCGCAGCGATGACGTCCGAGTACTGGAACTCGTCGCCCTCGCGACCACCGGCGGCGTCGAAGCCGATGGAGAAGGTGGCCAGGCCGGTCTGCCCCTCCTCGGCGAGCAGGCCGACGATGAGGCTGGAGTCGAGCCCTCCCGAGAGCAGCACCCCGACGGGCACGTCGGCGACGAGGCGGCGGCGGACGGCGGTGCGCAGCGCCTCCTCCACGGCGTCCTCCCAGTCGCGCGCGGACCAGCCCGCCTTAGCGGAGTCGCGCTCGTAGGTGGGCTGCCAGTAGACGCGGTCGCGGAAGCCGTCGGCGCCGCACCCGGGCTCGTAGACGCGCACGGTGGCGGGCGGCAGCTTGCGCACGCCGCGCAGCACGGTGCGCGGGGCGGGGACGACGGCGTGCCAGCTCAGGTAGTGGTGCAGCGCCACCGGGTCGATGGAGGTGTCGAGGGTGCCGTCGCGGCGACCGGCCTCGACGAGCGCCGGCAGGCTGGAGGCGAACCTGACGGCACCGCGGCTCTCGGCGAGGTAGAGCGGCTTGATGCCCAGCCGGTCGCGGGCCATGACCACGCGTCCGGTGCGCGGCTCGTGGAGGACGACGGCGAACATCCCCACCAGGTGGTCGACGAAGTCGTCGCCCCACTGGCGGTAGGCCTTGAGGATCACCTCGGTGTCGGAGGTGGAGCGGAAGCGGTGGCCCTTGCCGCTCAGCTCCTCGCGCAGCTGCGGGTAGTTGTAGATGCAGCCGTTGAAGACGGCGACGAGCTCGTCGCCGTCCTCGCCGTCGAGCATGGGCTGCGCACCGGCCTCGGACAGGTCGATGATCGCCAAGCGGCGGTGCGCGAGGGCCACCGGGCCGCGCGCCCACTCGCCCTGCCCGTCGGGACCGCGGGGCGCCAGCACCTCCGACATGCACCGCACCGCGCCCGCGTCGGCCGCGGCGCCGTCGAACCTGAGCTCACCGGAGAGTCCGCACACCCGGGTCACCCAACCGTCCACGTGCTGCGAGCGCCACCCGGTCGGGCGGCATCCGTCCCTTGCGGGAGAGGTGCCTCAGCGGTCGAGGCGGTACCAGGCCACGCGCTGACCTGCACCGCAGCGAACGTCCCACGCGCTGGTGAGCATGTCCAGCAGCTGCTCGCTGTGCCCGGCGATCGCGGGCACCGGCTCACCGGGGCGCCGCTCCGCGGCGGTGGTGACGGTGAGCTGCACGCGGCGCGGCCCGAGGGAGAGCTCCACGCGGAGGTCCTCCCCGGCGCCGTGGCGGACGCCGTCGGTGGCGAGCTCGGAGGCGAGCAGCACGGCGGCGTCGATGAGGGACCTGTCGGTGACGCCGTGGTCGGACAGGGCGTCGTCCACGAGGAGGCGCACGTGGCCGACGGACGCCGGCACGCGCGCCATGGTCAGCTCGGCGACCGGCGCTCCACCGGCCAGCAGGGTGACCGGCGCCAGCCCACCCCGCGCTGCCTGCTCAGGCATGCGGACGACGGTAGCCCCGGACGGGCCGCCACGCCCGGCGACCGACCAGGTCGGCGGGGTGGAGGCGCCCGGTGTCCCCCCTGCGGGTCATCGCGGGGTCAGCCGCCGTACACGGCGACGACGGGCGCGTGGTCGCTGAAGCGCTCCGCGTAGGTGGCGGCCCGGTCCACCTCGCAGGAGGTCGCGCGCTCGGCCAGGCCGGGGGTGGCCCACTGGGCGTCGATGCGCCAGCCGGTGTCGCGGTCGAAGGCCTGCCCGCGCCAGCTCCACCAGGAGTAGGGGCCGTCGACGGGACCCGCGAGCTGGCGGGCGACGTCCACCCACCCCTGCGCGGACCAGCCGTCGAGGTGGGCCCGCTCCTCGGGCAGGAAGCCCGCCTTCTTGAGGTTGCCCTTCCAGTTCTTGATGTCGCGCTCGGTGTGGGCGATGTTGAGGTCGCCGCACACCACGGCCTGGGGGCCACCGGCCGCCGCTGCGGCGTGGAGCGCGGTCATCCGCGCACCGGCGGCGTCGAGGAAGGCCATCTTGTCGTCCTGCTTGGGGGTGCCCGCCTCGCCGGAGTGGACGTAGACGGACACGACGGTGAGGAGGCCGGTGGGGCTGGCGGGGGTCTCGACGTCCAGCTCCACCCAGCGGCCGGTGCCGTCGAACCGCGCGTCGAGGGTGGTGCGCGACCCGCGGACGGGCAGGCGGGTCGCCACGGCGACGCCCGCGCGCCCCTTGCTGCCGGCGTCGGTCGGCTCGACGTGCGCCACGTGCCAGCCCCCACCGAGGGAGTCCTCCAGGAGACCGGTGAGGGTGGCGTCGTCGGCGCGGACCTCCTGCAGGGCCAGCACGTCGGGCCGGCGCTGCTCGAGCCAGGCGGGCATGCCGCGGCGGACCGCGGCCCGGATGCCGTTGACGTTCACGGTGGCGAGGCTGAGGGGCACCCGCCGATCCTGCCTCACGCGGTGATCATGGGCGGAGGGCCGGTCCCCGCAGCGGGACCGGCCCTCCGGACGTGCGTCGTCGGCTCAGCTCTCGTTGCCCGCGGGGACGTCACCGCGCCAGGCGCCGGTGGGCGCGCCCTGCTCCTCGATGAAGGTCTTGAACTTCTTGAGGTCGGCCTGGACCTGGTGGTCGTCGACGTTGAACGCCGAGCCGACCTTCTCCACGAGGCCCTCGGGCTCCCAGTCCATCTGCACGGTGACGCGGGTCTGGGAGTCTCCGAGGCGGTGGAAGGTGACGACACCGGCGTGCGTCGGGCCGTCGGTGGACTTCCACGCGACGCGCTCGTCGGGGTGCTGCTCGGTGATGACGGTGTCGAACTCGCGCTCGACGCCACCGACCTTCGTGGTCCAGTGGGTGTGCGTGTCGTCGACCTGGCGGATCGACTCGACCCCGCCCATGAAGGCGGGGAAGGACTCGAACTGCGTCCACTGGTCGTAGGCCCGGCGCACGGGGACGTCGACGTCGATGCTCTTGGTCACGGTGGTCATGCCGATCTCTACCCCGTCGGTGCCGGCCCACACGTGCGGGTCCTGCCGTTACCGGCGTGCGGGACGGCCCGGTCCGGTTGACTGCGCAGGGTGCCCGGACGACGAGCCGCAGCCCCCGCCGCCCGCCCTGAGCGAGGCCGCCGGGGTCCTCGGAGCCCGCGACGGACCACCGTGCTGGTCGCGTCCGGGGTGGCCGTGGCCCTCGCGGCCGGTGGCGCGGTCACGGCGGTGGTCTGGCAGGGCCGCGAGCGGGACCGCGACGACGCCGCCCGGGCGGCCGCGGCGGCGCTGGCAGCGGGGATCACCGCGGGCGACCTCGGCGGTGCGCGGCTGGTGGACGACGCCGGCGCGCCCGACGCCGCCGCACCGGAGGTGCTCACCACCACCCTGGAGGGGATGGACGGCCTGCGCCCGCGGGTGTCGGTGAGCTCGGTCCAGCGCGACGGCGAGGCGGCCACCGCGAGGCTGGCGGTCAGCTGGCCGGTGGGCCAGGGGTGGGCCTACGCGACCGAGGTGCCGCTGCGACCCGTCGCCTCCGGCGCGGGGACGTGGGGCGCGGTCTTCGCGCCGGCGGTGGTGGAGCCGAGCCTGACGGCCGGCGAGCGGCTCGCGGTGCAGCGCACGCCGGCGCAGCGCGGCCAGGTGCTGGGCCGCGACGGCGCCGCGATCGTCGCCGACTCCCCCGTCGTGGACGTCGGGGTGCAGCCGAGCCGCACGACCGACCCCGCGGGCCTGGCCGCTCAGCTGGCCGGGCTGCTCGACGTCAACGGCGACGATCTCGCCCAGCGGGTCACCAGCGCCTCCCCCGATGCCTTCGTCCAGGTCATCACGCTGCGGCGCGCCGACTACGACGCGATCAGCGCGCAGCTCAAGCCGCTGCCGGGCACGGTCTTCCGGGAGGCGTCGCTGCCGCTGGCGCCCACCCCGGCGTTCGCCCGCGCGCTGCTGGGCAGGGTCGGGCAGGCCACGCAGGAGCTGGTCGACGCCAGCAGCGGGCGCATCGCCGACGGTGACACCACCGGCCTGTCGGGGCTGCAGCGCACCTACGACGAGCGCCTCGCCGGCACCGCCGGGACCGCGGTGCAGGCGGTCGCCGTCAAGGGTGCAGCGCAGGACGCGGAGCAGGGTGGGCCGAGGTCGCTGTTCACCTCCGACCCGGTGGCGGGGCAGCCGGTGCAGCTGTCGCTGGACGCCCGCGTGCAGCAGGCCGCCGACGCGGCGCTGGCCACCGCGACGAGCAAGGACGCCCAGCCGGCCGCGGCGCTGGTCGCGGTGGACGTGCCCAGCGGTGACCTCCTCGCCGTGGCGAACACCCCCACGACGGGGGCCGACCGCGCCCTGGACGGGCGGTACCCGCCCGGGTCCACCTTCAAGGCGGTCAGCACGACCGCGCTGCTGACCACGGGGCTGACGCCCGACCAGGCCGTGCCCTGCCCGGCGACCGCGACCGTGGACGGGCGCAGCTTCCGCAACTTCGAGGGCGAGGCCCTGGGAGACGTGCCGTTCGCCGTCGACTTCGCGCAGTCGTGCAACACGGCCTTCGTGGGGCTGTCGGACCGGTTGGGCGCGAGCGACCTGCCCGACGCCGCCGCCGCGGTGGGGATCGGGGGCGGCTGGGACGCCGGGCTCGGCGTGGACGCCTTCACCGGCGACGTGCCCGCCGACGACGACCCCGTGGCCCGCGCCGCGGCCACCATCGGCCAGGGCACGGTGCTGGCCAGTCCGGCGGCGATGGCCGTGGCCGCCTCCACGATCGCGCGCGGCAGCTGGACGGCGCCCCGCCTCGTGCTCGACCCCGCCCCCGCCTCGGCCGGTCCGTCAGCCGATCCGTCGGCCAGCGCGTCGGCCAGTGGATCGACCAGCGCCTCGGCCAGCACCTCCGCGGCGCAGCCGCAGCCGGACGCCGCACGCCTCGCCGTCGTCAGCGACCTCATGCGGCGGGTCGCGACGTCCGGCACGGCCAGCGCCCTGGCCGACGTGCCCGGCGCCCCCGTGCACGCCAAGACCGGCACCGCTGAGTACGGCTCCGGGGATGCACCGCCCACGCACGCGTGGGTGATCGGCTTCCAGGGCGACCTGGCCTTCGCGGTGCTCGTGGAGAACGGCACCAGCGGCGGCACCACCGCGGTGCCGGTGGCGGAGGCCTTCCTGCGGGCCCTGGCCTGAGGGCGGCACCGGGTCCGCCGACGACCTCGACGCCCTCCACCACACCACCTCTTCACCCTTCTTGACCACCGCTTGACCCGCCCTTGACCTGCGCTTGGTTGTTCTCGGTGATCTCGGGTGGCAGGTTCGTGGGAGCGCTGCCCGCCGGGTCGCGCCTCCGTCGCACGCCGCCCACGAGGACCCATGACCAGCCCGGCCAGCACCCCCGCCCACCCGCTGGGCGCAGCGCTCGCCTCCACCTGGAGCCGGTGGTGCTCCCTCGTGTCCGCGACCGGGCGGACGGCCTGGGTGGTGGGGGCGGTGCTGCTGGCGCTGGGAGCCGCCGAGCTGGTGCGGGGACGGCCGCTCGACGCCGTGGCCGCGGCGGGGGTCCTGTGCCTGGTGGCCGTGCGCACGAGCGCGGCCGTGGCGCGGCCTCGGCGCCGAGCGGCGGCGGCGCGGGCGCGGGGGCGCGCCGCGGCGGAGGCCGAGGTCCGGGCGCGGGTGAGGCAGGAGCTGGCCCGGTCCGAGTCCGGGCCAGCAGCGACGGTGCCGCAGGTCGCAGCCCCCCTGGCGGCTGCGGCCCCGGCGACCCCCGCAGCCCCTTCGGGGCCTCCGACGCTGGCCGTGCAGCACCGCGCCTGGGACCTGGAGCGCGGCCGGCCCAGCGGCGAGCCGTTGAGCACCGCCGGTGCGCGCGGCAGGTTCGACGCCGGCGAGCCGGTGACGGTGCTGGTGGGCTCGCCGGACGCGCCAGACGCGCCCACGAGCGTCCTCGAGGTGCGCGACCGCGGGCGCGAGGTGGTCGTCACCCGCCTCGACCGCCACCAGCGCCCCTCGCTGCGCCACATGTGGGCGGTCCCGACCTCCGAGCCGGGCTGGCCGGAGCACCGGCTGCTGCTCCGGGAGGTGGAGGTCACCGGCTACGACGACGACCGGCGCCCCCCGGACCATGCACCGACCACCACGGAGACGTACCGCTTCACGCCCGACGGCACGGTCAGCGGGGAGCGCGTGCACGTGCTCAGCGGCGAGGTGAGCACGCTGGTGGGACACGACCCGGCAGGTCTGCAGGTCGAGGACGTCCCGCGCTTCGGCGACTGGGCCGCCCTGCTCGACAGCGAGCGCAGCACCTCCCCCTGAGCGCCCCCGAGAGGCGGGTCCGCCGGGGGCGGGGCAGGGTGGACGGCGTGATCGTCGCTGTCGCCGGAGCCCACGGGCAGGTCGCCCACCGCCTCGTCCGCCTGCTCGCCGCGAGCGGTGACGAGGTGGTGGGGATGGTCCGAAACCCCGACCACGTCGCCGACGTCGAGGCCGACGGCGCCCGCGCCGCGGTGGTGGACCTGGAGACCGCGAGCGCCGACGAGGTGGCCAGCGCGGTGCGCGGGGCCGACGCCGTCGTGTTCGCCGCCGGTGCCGGCGCGGGCAGCGGTGAGGCCCGCAAGGACACCGTCGACAGGGCCGCGGCGGTGCTCCTGGCCGACGCCGCGCAGGCAGAGGGCGTGCGACGGTACGTGCTGGTCAGCTCCTACGGGGTCGACGCGGTGCGCGACGGCGCGACACCGGACGGCGTCGACCCGGTGTTCGTGGCCTACCTGCGCGCCAAGCTCGCCGCCGAGGCCGAGCTCCTGCGGCGGGCGGCGTCGGGTGCGTTCGAGCTGGCGGTGCTGCGGCCCGGCGGTCTGACGGACTCCCCCGGCACCGGGACGGTGTCGCTGGAGCGCTCGCTGCCGCGCGGTCAGGTCTCCCGCGACGACGTCGCCGCGGTGGTCGCGGCGCTGCTGCGCGCACCGGCGCTGCTGCCGCCCGAGGAGGACCCGGTGCTGGAGCTCATGGCGGGCGACGAGCCCGTCGACGCCGCCGTCACCCGGTCCCTGACGCCCGCTCCCGCCGCCTGACTCCCTCCCGCCGCGCGAGCAGGGCGCTCGGCCACCGCTCAGGTGGCCGAGCGCCTGTGATCACGGTCGGGAGGTCGGGCTGACCAGGATCTTCACCGCCGTCTCGGTGCGGTGGAGCAGGGTGTCGTAGCCGACCTCCACCAGCTCGTCCAGGCCGATGCGGTGGGTGATGAACGGCTCCAGGTCGACCTTCCCCTCCTGCACGAGCCGGATGGTGGCCGGGTGGTCGCCCGCGTAGCCGATGGTGCCGCGCAGGTCGACCTCCTTGAGCACGAGCGACTGGATGTCGAGCTCGGCACGGTGTCCCCAGATCGACACGTTGACCACCACCCCGCCGGGCCTGACCGCGTCGAGGAGGGTGTCGAGCACCGGCTGCACGCTGGAGCACTCGAAGCACACGTCGGCACCGCGCCCGCCGGTGAGCTCGCGCACCCGGTCGGCCACGGACCCGTCGCGCGGGTCGAGCACCTCCTCCGCCACGCCGGTGTCGCGCGCCTTGGCCTTGCGGGCCTCGCTCACCTCCGTGAGCAGCACCCGCAGCCCCTCGGCCTTGAGCAGCGCCGCGAGCAGCAGGCCGATCGGCCCTGCGCCCCCGACCAGCGCCACGTCCCCGGCCCCCGCGCCGCTGCGCCGGTAGGCGTGGTGGCCCACCGCGAGCGGCTCGACGAGCGCGGCCTGGTCGAGGGGGACGTCGCCGACGGGGTGCACCCAGCGCCGCTCCACCACGATGCGCTCGGCGAGCCCGCCTCCGCGCCCACCGAGCCCGATGAAGTTCATGTCGGGACTGAGCTGGTAGCTGTCGTCGTCCCCGGTGGGGGTGCCCGGGCGCAGGATGTACGGCTCCACCACCACCGACTCGCCCACGCGCAGGTCGTCGACGCCCTCGCCCAGCGCGCTCACGGTGCCGGAGAACTCGTGCCCGATGACCAGCGGGGCGCTCTCCCCCGAGACCGGGTGCGGGTGCCCCGGCGCCGGGATGAAGATCGGCCCCTCGGTGTACTCGTGCAGGTCGGTGCCGCAGATGCCGCACCAGGCGACGTCGATGGCCACCGAGCCGGGCACGAGCTCCGGCTCGGGCACCTCTTCGACGCGCACGTCACCCCGGGCGTGCCACCTCGCGGCGCGCATCAGCGGGTGTGGTGCACGGGCGCGAGCTCGTGCACGGGGGTGTCCAGCCCCTCGTAGCGGGCCTTCAGCTGCAGCGACAGGTACAGCGAGTAGTGCCGCGACTGGTGGAGGTTGCCGCCGTGGAACCACAGGCCCTCCTGCTGGGTGGGCTTCCACATGTTGCGCTGCTCCCCCTCCCACGGGCCGGGGTCCTTGGTGGTGTCCGAGCCGAGGCCCCACACCTTGCCGACCCTGTCGGCGACCTCCGGGGAGATGAGGTCGGCGGCCCAGCCGTTCATCGAGCCGTAGCCGGTGGCGTAGACCACGAGGTCGGCCGGCAGGCGCTTCCCGGACGGCGTGCCGTCGTCGAGCACCACGGCGTCCTCCACGAGCTCGCGCACCGGCTCGTGCACCACGGTGACGCTGCCGTCGGCGACGAGCTCGCTGGCGCCCACGTCGATGTAGTAGCCCGAGCCGCGGCGCAGGTACTTCAGGAACAGGCCGGAGCCGTCGTCACCGAAGTCGAGCCAGAAGCCGGCGGCCTCGAGGCGGTCGTAGAAGTCCCGGTCGCGCCGCTCGATCTCCTGGTACAGCGGGATCTGGAACTCGTGCATGATCTTGTAGGGCAGCGAGGCGAACACGAGGTCGGCCTTCTCGGTGGTGACGCCGTTCGCGAGCGCCTCCTCGGAGTACAGCGCGCCCAGCCCGACCTCCATGAGCGAGTCGGACCTCACGATGTGCGTGGAGGACCGCTGGACCACCGTGACCTCGGCGCCGTGCTCCCACAGAGCGGCGGCGATGTCGTGCGCGGAGTTGTTCGCCCCGATGATCACGGCCTTCTTCCCGCGGTAGGCGTCGGGGCCGGGGTGGGCGCTGGAGTGGTGCTGGTCGCCGCGGAAGGTCTCGGCGCCGGGGAAGACCGGCACGTTCGGCTTGCCGGACATGCCGGTGGCCAGCACGAGCTCGGTGGGGTGCAGGACGACGTGCTCGACCTCGCCGGCAGACCCGTCAGCGCCGGGGTGCCGGCGCTCGAGCCGCACCTCCCAGGTGCCGGTCTCCTCGTCGCGGGAGGCCGAGGTGACGCGGGTGGAGCCCCAGTAGTCGACCTCCATGACGCGCACGTACATCTCGAGCCAGTCGCCGATCTTGTCCTTCGGCGCGAAGACGGGCCAGTTCCGCGGGAACGGCAGGTAGGGCAGGTGGTCGTACCAGACCGGGTCGTGCAGGCACAGGCTCTTGTAGCGCCCGCGCCACTGGTCGCCGGGGCGGTCGTGGGCGTCGACGACGAGCGCGGGCACGTCCAGCTGGCGCAGCCGCGCCCCCAGCGCGATGCCGCCCTGACCGCCGCCGATGACCAGCACGTGCGGCTGCCGGTCCTTCCCCCAGCCCTCGAGGCTGTCGCGGCGGCGCTCGCTCCACGAGCTGCGGTCGCGGCGCACGCCGTGCTCGGCGCCGCGCGGGCGCCGCGCGTCCAGCGGCTCCTCGAAGCCCTTGAGCTCGTGGAGGGTGGTGAGGAGCGTCCACGCGACGTCGCGCCGGCCGCCGTCGTCGTCCTCCTCCACGAGCCGCAGCAGGCCCCTGCCCCGTCCGACCTCGGTCTCGAAGGTGATCCACGCCTCCACGGTGGGGCGACCGTCGGGTGCGGCGGCGTCGGTGGCCGGCTCGCTGGTGGCGAAGGTGCGCGCACCGGTGCGGGCCGCCGTGGCCCGCACGCGCTCGGCGACCTGCCCGCGCCCCTCAGCGGTGGTGATGTTCCAGGTGAACGCGACGAGGTCGCGCCAGTAGGAGTCGGTGGCGAACAGGCCGGCGACGGCGTCGGCGTCCGCCGTGCCGAGGGCGGCCTCGAAGGCCGCGAGCCACGCCTCGGCGCGCTGCTGGGCGGTGGGCGCGGTGGGTGCGGTCTGCACGCGCAGGTCGAGCTCGGGTCGGTCGAGGGTCTGGCTCATCGGTGAGCGCCTCCCGCTGGTGGACTGCCACCGGCTCCGCTGCCGGCGGCGACGCCACGAGGCTGCTCCGGCCGGCCGGCTGCGCGCAGGGGTTGCAGCGGGGGTTGCAGCCGGGGCTGCAGCCCCTGGACGGCGGACCGCGACCGGCCGCACGCTGGACCTGCCGCGCGACCGGTCCGAGGAGGAGCCGGCGGGCCGCACCGGAGGTCACGTGACGCACGCCGCTGGTCAGAGCGCCCTGCCTGCGGGCAGCGACCCGCGCGAGCACGCCCGGGCGCTGCACCGCGTGAGGCTGCGGGCCCTGGCGGGCGAGGGGCCGCCGCAGGCGGTGCGCACGGTCATCGGCGCCTCGTGGCGGCGCGCGCGGCGGAACGGCCTCGACCCCGGGCGGGCGGCTGAGGTGCCGCCGCTGGACGGCGGTGACCTCGCGCAGCGCCGCGCCGCCAGCGGCCTGGAGCCGCTCATGCCGCTGCTGCGCACGCGGCTGCTGCCTGCGGCGGAGGCCGCCGGGCAGATCATGGTGGTCGCCGACGACGAGGGCCGGGTCCTGTGGCGCGAGGGCGGCCCGGACGTGCGCCACCGCGCCGACCGGCTCGGCTTCGTGGAGGGGTCCGCGTGGGACGAGTCCAGCGTGGGCACCAACGCCATCGGCACCTCGATCGTCACGGGCGAGGCGGTGCACGTCTTCGGCGCGGAGCACTACGCGGAGTCGCACACGCCGTGGACGTGCGCCGCTGCTCCCCTGCACGACCCGGTGACCCGCGCCCCGCTGGGCGTGGTGGACCTGTCGGGCCCCGCGCACACCGTGCACCAGAGCACCGTCTCGCTGGTCGACGCCGTGGCCCGGCTGGTGGAGCTCGAGCTGCGCGCGGAGTCCGACGCGCGCCTGGCGGTGCTGCGCGAGGTGGCGGAGCCGGTGCTGGCGCGGGTGGGCGGGCCCGCCGTCGTCGTCGCGCCTGACGGCGCCACCGCGGCGGCGCGCGGCGTGGAGGTGCCCGGCCGGGTGTGGCTGCCGGCGGGGCTGCAGCCCGGTGCGCTGTGGCTGCCGTCGCTGGGGGCGTGGACCGCGGAGCCGCTGCCGGGCGGCTGGCTGCTGCGCCCGCGCTCGAGCGCTGCGGCCCCGGGGACTGATGACGACGGCGTGAGCGCCACCGGCGTGGTGCTGGACCTGCGCTCGAGCCCGGCGCGGCTGCGGGTGGCCGGCGACGACCGCGCGTGGGAGCACCGGCTCACCCCGCGGCACACGGAGCTGGTGGCGGCGCTGGCGGCGCACCCGGAGGGGCTGAGCGCCGCGCAGCTGGCGGCGGAGGTCTTCGGCGACGCCGGCCGGACGGTCACGGTGCGGGCGGAGCTGTCGCGGCTGCGCCGGGCCCTCGGCCCGCTGCTCGCGCACCAGCCCTACCGCCTGGCCGCCCCCTGCACCACCCTCCCGCCGTGATCACGGCCGGAGGGGTGGGGGTGCCGCCCGGACACGTCGGGGGCAGGGTGGGAGGCGATGCTCAGCACAGCCAGCCCTGCCAGCACAGCCGGCGCGTCGACGGCGACACCACCGCCCACCGCCACCCCCGACCCGCCCGCGGCCGTCCCGTCCGCGGCGTTCGACCTCGCGGCTGCGGCCGTCGAGGCCGCGCTCGCCGCGGGCGCCCGCTTCGCCGACGCGCGCGTGGTCGACCGGCGCCACGAGGCGCTGACCGCCCGCGACGGCGACCTGCGCCAGCTGTCCCAGACCACCGAGGCGGGCATCGGCGTGCGCGCGCTGGTCGGTGACGGCTGGGGCTTCGCCGCGCTGGCCGACCCGACCGGCGAGCGCGACGCGCGGGCCACCGGTGAGCGCGCCGTCGCCGTCGCCCGGGCGAGCGCCGCGGTCCGCTCCCCCGGAGCTCACGGTCAGCGACGCGTCGAGCTGCTGCCCGTGCCGCCGCAGCGCGGCGGCTGGGCCAGCGGCTGCGCGCGCGACCCGTTCGACGTCCCGCTGGCCGAGAAGGCCGACCTCCTCGTGGGCGTGACGCAGGCGATGCGCGCGGCCGGCGGCTCCGTCATCGGCGTCGCCGAGGCGCTGTCCGCGGCGTGGGACACCCGCACCGCCTACGTCTCCAGCGAGGGTGCGCGCGTCGGGCAGCACGTGCGCGAGACCGGCGCCGGCATGCACTGCCTGGCCCTGGGCGAGCACGAGGTGCAGCGCCGCTCCTACCCGGCCTTCCGCGGCCAGTACGGCACCCGCGGCTGGGAGCTGGTCGACGAGCTCGACCTGCCCGCCCACGCCGACCGGATCGCGGAGGAGGCCGCCGCCCTGCTCAGCGCGCCGCTGTGCCCGAGCACGGAGACCACCCTCCTGCTCGGCGGGGAGCAGATGAGCCTGCAGATCCACGAGTCGGTCGGCCACGCCATCGAGCTGGACCGCATCCTCGGGTGGGAGGCGGCCTACGCCGGCACCTCCTGGCTGGACCTGTCGCGCCTGGGCGACCTGCGCTTCGGCTCGGAGCTCATGAACATCACCATCGACCCGACCATCCCGGGCGCGCTCGGCTCGTTCGGCTACGACGACGAGGGCACGCCCGCCGCCCCGCGCGACGCCGTGCGGAACGGGACCTGGACGGGCGTGCTGGCCGGACGGGACTCCGCCGCGCTGGCCGGGTACGACCACGCCGGCTCCGTGCGCGCCGACGGCTACGGCCGCCTGCCGATGGTCCGCATGACCAACGTGGGCCTCGAGCCCGGCCCGCACTCGCTGGAGGAGCTCGTGGCCGCCACCGACGACGGCGTGCTCATGGAGCACAACCGGTCCTGGTCGATCGACGACAAGCGGCTCGACTTCCAGTTCGGCTGCGAGATCGGCTGGGAGGTGAGGGCCGGCAAGCGCGGCCGGATGCTGCGCAACCCCTCCTACACGGGCACCGGCCCGGTGTTCTGGAACAGCCTCGACATGCTGGCCGGCCGCGAGCCCGGCGAGTGGCGGGCCTGGGGCACGCCCAACTGCGGCAAGGGGCAGCCGGGCCAGGTCGGGCACACCGGCCACGGGGCCGCGCCCGCCCGGTTCACCGGGGTGCGGGTGGGGGTGCGCGGATGAGCGCCCCGGGGACGGACGAGCAGCTCGACGCGGTCGTCGAGCGGGTGCTCGACGAGGTCCGCCGCCAGGGCGGCGGGGCGGTCGAGGCAACCGCCCGCGCCGACCACCACCGCCTGGCGCTCACGCGCTTCGCCGGCTCGGGGATCCACCAGAACACCGAGGACGACAGGACCACGGTGCACCTGCGCGTCGCGCTCGACGGCGGCCGCAGCGCGTCCGTCTCCACCACGAGGACGACGACGACGGCGCTCGCCGACCTGGTCTCCACCGCGCTGGCCGCCGCGCGGCTGAGCCCGCGCGACGCGGCCTGGCCCGGGCTGACCGGGCCCGGCCCCGCGGCCAGCGGCGCCGGGCCCGACGACGCCACCGCCGCGGCGGGCCCTGCCGAGCGCGCCGCGCTCGTGGCGGCGTTCGTCGAAGCGGCGGGTGGCCTGGAGACCGCCGGCTACGCGCAGACCACCCTGCTGACCAGCGCGGTGGCCGACACCGCCGGGCTGCACGCCCGCGCCGCGTCCACGGGGGCCGTGGTCGACGGCATCGCGCGCGCCCTGCCCGCGTCCGGCCTCGACGGCTCACCCGGGCCGTCGGGAGACGCCTCCTTCCGCGCCGACGGCGTGGGCCGGGCCGTCTCCCGGTCACTGGCCGACCTCGACGCCGCCGCGCTGGGGGCGCGAGCCGCCCGCCGCGCCCGGGCGCAGGCCGCGCCCGCCCAGCCGCTGCGGCGCGGTGAGCTGCCCGTGGTGCTGGAGCCGTCAGCGGTGCTCGACGTCGTCGCCGGGCTGCTCAGCTCCACCTTCAGCGGGCGGGGGCTCGTCGAGGGGACGAGCGGGGTCCGGCTCGGCGAGCAGCAGCTCGACCCGGCGCTCACGCTCGTGGACGACCCGCTCCACCCGAGCTCGACCGCGCTCCCCTTCGACACCGAGGGCACCCCCGGACGCCTCACCGAGCTGGTGCGCGACGGCGTGCCCCGCGCCGTCACCACCGACCGGCGCACCGTCGCGGCCCTGGCCGCGACGCGCAGCGGCCTCCCCGCCCTGCCGACGACCGCGGGCGCCCACGACGCCAGCGACACCTGGGGGCCGGTCGCGCAGGCGCCGGTGCTCTCCCCCGGCGGCGGTGGCTCGGTCGACGACCTGGTCGCCGGTCTGGAGCACGGGCTGCTCGTGTGCGACCTCTGGTACACGCGGCTCGCGGAGGCCAGGCGCTCGGTGTGGACCGGGCTGACGCGCAACGGGACGTTCCTCGTGCGCGACGGCGAGGTGGTCGGACCGGTGGGCGTGCTGCGGTTCACCCAGTCCTACCTGGAGGCGCTCGCCCCGGGGGCCGTGGCGGTCGGGTCGGGCGCCGAGGCGCTGCCGCGCGCGCTGACGTTCGGGGCCGCGGGCACGGCGCGCGTCGTCGTCCCCGCGCTGCGGCTGGCGCGCTGGAACATCACCGGAGGCGCCGCCACCTGACCCTCCCAACCGTGATCATGGACGGGGGGCGGCGGCGAGCAGGGCGGCCACCAGGGCCACCGCGTCGGTGGAGCGGGGGCGGTCGCTGACCTGGCCGTCGCCCAGCTCCACCACGCGCCAGGCGCCGTCGTCCCGCAGGACGACGTCGACGCTCACGAACGGCAGCGCGAGGCCACGCACCAGCGGCTCCACCGCGGACAGGTCGGGGTCCACCTCGCCGTGCACCTCGCCGTCGTCGTCGGGGTGGGGCGTGAGCAGCGCGCAGCGCGTGCCGCCGGGGCCGGTGGTCCACCACGTGCGGGTCTCCGGACCCGTGAATCGCTCGAAGCGGCGCAGCACCAGCCCGCCGGCGAGGTCGTCGCCGCGCAGCTGCAGGAAGCGCGACGCGACCTTCCGGACGGCAGCGGCGTCGGCGGCGTCGGGCACGAAGGCGGCCTCGTCCCAGGAGTGCTTGAGGGACTTGGTCCAGTCGCGCAGCACCGCGGGTCCCGCCCCCAGCGCGGCGCCGGCCGCGACGACGTCGTCGAGGTCGGAGCCGGTGGTCCAGCGCGTCAGGGGCGTCACCGGCGCCAGCGCGTCGAGCCACCCGGGCAGCTCGTGGGCGCGGCGGTACTGCTCGGCCGACGTCCGCAGCCGCACGCCGCGTGCGGTGAGGGCCTCCGCCAGGCCGTCGTAGTGCTCGGTGCGCAGCATCCAGCCGCGGTAGACGGCGTCCGCGGCGTCGTCGTCCTCGAGGGCCGCGCGCCGGACGCGGCGCACGCCCTCGGCGGCGTCACCGCGGGCCAGCGCGTCGTGGTCGACCAGGGCCACGGCCGCGCCCGCCTCGCGGGCGGCGCGGGCCTCGGCGGCGAAGTGCTCGTCGGGTCGGCGGGGGTCGACGGGGTCGCAGGGCACGAGGAGCAGCACGCGGCCGATCCTGGCGGCCCCGGCGCGCCCGGCGCCACCTTCGACCGGCGCGATCGGCTCCGGCGCTGCAGCATCGGGGTGGTGTCCTCAGCCCCACGCCCCACCACCGTCGTGTGGAACGCCTTCAACGGTCGCTACGCCGACAACCCGCGCGCCCTGCACGAGGGCCTGCTCGCCCGCGGCCTCGACGAGGGCGCCGGGTGGCACCACGTCTGGATGGCCGACCCCCGCCACACCAGCGCCTTCCCCGAAGGGGTGCGGACCGTGCCGGTCCGCAGCGCGGCGTGCGCGGAGGCGCTGGCCGCGGCCGACGTCGTCGTCGCCAACTGCCACGTGACGCTGGACCCCTGGCCCGCGGGGCGCCCGGAGGGCGAGCCGCGCTTCCTGCAGACCTGGCACGGCACACCGCTCAAGCGCATCCACCGCAGCGCCGCCTCGCTGCCCTCCGAGGCCGTGCTCGCCGAGCTCGACGCCGACATCGCCCGCTGGGACGCCCTCGTCACACCCAGCCCGGAGGCGACGCGGCTGCTGCGGGAGGCGTTCGCCTACGACGGCGAGGTGCTCGAGACCGGCTACCCCCGCAACGACGTGCTCTCCGCGCCCGACGCCGGCGAGCGCCGGGCGGCCGTGCGCTCCCAGCTCGGCATCCCCGAGGGGGCGACGGCGGTGCTGCTGGCCCCGACCTACCGCGACGACGAGGCGAACGGCTCCGGCGACCTGCCGCTGGGCTTCGACGTGCCCGAGCTGCTCGACGCCCTCGGCGACGACGTGGTGCTCGTGCTGCGGCTGCACTACTACGTGGCCGACCGGCTCACGCTGTCCCGCGACCCGCGGGTGGTCGACGCCTCGAACCACCCCGACGTCGCCGAGCTGTACCTGGCGGCCGACGCGCTGGTCACCGACTACTCCTCCTCGATGTTCGACTTCGCGGTCACCGGGCGCCCGGTGGTGCTCTACGCCTACGACCTGGACAGGTACCGCGACGTGCTGCGCGGCTTCACCTTCGACCTGCGCGGCGAGGGCCCCGGGCCGCTGCTGACGCGACCGCACGAGCTGGCCGAGGCCCTCGGCGACCTGCCGGGCGTCGCCTCGGCGTTCCAGGGGCAGTACGCGGCGTTCCGCGAGCGGTGGTGCTCCCTGGAGGACGGCCGGGCCACCGACCGGGTGCTGGACGCCTTCTTCGGCCCCGCCTCGTGAGCAGCGCGGAGACCGGCACGGCGAGCGACTGGTGGCGGACGGCGGTCGTCTACCAGGTGCTGCTGCGCAGCTTCGCGGACGGCGACGGCGACGGCGTCGGCGACCTCGCGGGGCTGCGCGCGCGCCTGCCGCACCTGGCCGCGCTCGGCGTGGACGCGGTGTGGGTGAACCCCTGGTACCCCTCACCGATGGTCGACGCCGGCTACGACGTGGCCGACTACCGCGACGTCGACCCGGCCTACGGGACGCTGGAGGAGGCGCGGGCCTTCGTCGACGAGGCGCACGCGCTGGGGATGCGCGTGCTGCTCGACGTCGTCCCCAACCACACCTCCGACGCCCACCCGTGGTTCCGCGCGGCGCTGGACGGTGACGAGTCGGCGCGGGCGCGGTACCTGTTCCGCCCGGGGCGCGACGGTGACGACGGGCCGGGCGCAGAGCCCCCGAACGACTGGGACTCCTCCTTCCGGGGCCCGGCGTGGACCCGGTCGACCGACCCCGCCACCGGGGAGCCCGGCGAGTGGTACCTGCACCTGTTCGCCCCCGAGCAGCCCGACCTCGACTGGTCGAACCCGCAGGTGCACGCGGAGCTGCTCGACGTGCTGCGGTTCTGGTTCGACCTCGGGGTGGACGGGTTCCGGGTGGACGTCGCGCACGGGCTGGCCAAGGCGGCGGGGCTGCCCGACGCCGAGGGCGCCGACCGGCGCACGCAGGCCCACCCCGGGTGGGACCAGGACGAGGTCCACGACGTCTACCGGGCCTGGCGGGCCCTCGCCGACTCCTACGACCCGCCGCGGGTCTTCGTGGCCGAGGCGTGGGTGGCGCGCCGGGAGCGGCTGCCGCTGTACGTGCGCCCCGACGAGCTGCACGCCGCCTTCGCCTTCGAGCCGCTGCACGTGGCGTGGCGCGAGGGGCCGTGGCGGCGCGTGGTGGAGCGCGAGCTGGCGTTCTCGGCCGCCTCCGGCGCGCCGAGCTCGTGGGTGCTCACCAACCACGACGTGGTGCGCCAGGTCACCCGGTACGCCCGGCAGCAGCCGGAGGAGAAGGGCGGCAACGAGTGGGAGCGGGCCCGCTGGCCGCTCTCCGCGCCCGACCTCGAGCTGGGCCGGCGGAGGGCGCGGGCGGCGCACCTGCTGGTGGCGGCGCTGCCGGGCGTGCTCTACGTGTACCTGGGCGAGGAGCTCGGCCTGCCCGAGGTGGAGGACCTGCCCGCCGCCGCCCGCGTCGACCCGATCTTCCACCGCTCCGGCGGCACCGACCCCGGCCGCGACGGCTCCCGCGTGCCCCTGCCGTGGACCGGTGAGGAGCCGGTGGCGGGCACGTGGCTGCCGCAGCCCCCCGGGTGGGGCGCCCTGGCCGCCGCCGTCCAGGAGGGCGACCCGTCCTCGGTGCTGTCGCTGTACCGGGCGTCGCTGGGGCTGCGCCGGCGCCTGTGGGCGGGTGCGGGGCCGCTGGTGTGGGACGACGACGCCCCGGCCGGCGTGCTGGCGTTCCACCGCGCCCCACAGGACGGGGGGCTGCTCCACTCGTGGACGACCTTCGAGGAGCCGGCCCGGCTCCCCGACGGCGCGGAGGTGCTGCTGGCGTCCCGGCCGGAGCTCACGGGCGCCGGCGTCCTGCCCCCTGACACGACCGCCTGGTGGCGCCTCGTCCACCTTCCCTCGTGATCATGGGCGTCCGCCACCCCAGGAGGTGGCGGACGCCCATGATCACGGACGGGGGTGGGGTCAGGAGCGGGCGGCGAGCGCCCTCTCGGCCGACTCCACGACGTTGGCCAGCAGCAGCGCCCGCGTCATCGGGCCCACACCACCGGGGTTGGGCGAGAGGTGCCCCGCGACCTGCGCGACGTCGGGGTGGACGTCGCCGAGGAGGCGGCTCTTGCCGGTCTCCTCGTCGAGGGCGCGGGTGACCCCCACGTCGAGCACGGCGGCGCCCGGCTTGACCATGTCGGCCGTCACCAGGTGCGCCGACCCGGCGGCGGCCACCACGACGTCGGCGCGGCGGACGTGCTCGCCGAGGTCCTTGGTGCCGGTGTGGGTCAGCGTGACGGTGGCGTCCACACCCCGGCGGGTGAGCATCAGCCCGATCGAGCGGCCCACCGTGGTCCCCCGGCCGATGACGACGACGTGGGCGCCGCGCAGCGGCACGCCGGCCCGCTCCAGCAGGTCGAGGCAGCCGCGCGGGGTGCACGGCAGGGGGGAGTCGATCGGTCCCGACAGGCGCAGCACGAGCCGCCCCAGGTTGGTGGGGTGCAGCCCGTCGGCGTCCTTGTCGGGGTCGATGAGCTCGAGCACCCGCTGCTCGTCGAGCCCCTTCGGCAGCGGCAGCTGCACGATGAAGCCGGTGCAGTCCGGGTTCGCGTTGAGCCGCGCGACGGCGGCCTCGACGTCGGCCTGGGTGGCGTCGGCGGGCAGGTCCTCGCGGATCGAGGCGATGCCCACCTCCTGGCAGTCGCGGTGCTTGCCCGCCACGTAGACCTGGCTGCCCGGGTCGTCCCCGACGAGCACCGTGCCGAGACCGGGGCGCACGCCCGCCTCGGCGAGGCGGGCGACCCGCTGGCGCAGGTCCTCCTTGGTGCTCGCCGCGGCGGCCCTGCCGTCCAGGAGCTGCGCGACCATCAGGCGTCGGCCTGCGCGGCGCTGGCCGAGGGCAGGCCCGGGTACAGCGGGAACGCCTCGGTGAGGGTGCGCACGCGCTCGCGCAGCGGCGCGACGTCGGCGGCCGGGTCGAGGGCGCCGGCGATGATGTCGGCGACCTCGGTGAACTCGGTGGCGCCGAAGCCGCGGGTGGCCAGGGCGGGGGTGCCGATCCGCAGGCCGGAGGTGACCATCGGCGGCCGCGGGTCGAACGGCACCGCGTTGCGGTTCACGGTGATGCCGGCCGCGTGGAGGCGGTCCTCGGCCTGCTGGCCGTCGAGCTCGGAGCGGCGCAGGTCCACCAGGGCCAGGTGCACGTCGGTGCCGCCGGTCAGCACGGAGGCGCCCACGGCGTCGACGTCGGGCTGCATGAGCCGGTCGGCGATGAGCTTCGCGCCCTCGAGGGTGCGCTGCTGGCGCTCCTTGAACGCCTCGCTCGCGGCGATCTTGAAGGCGACGGCCTTGCCGGCGATGACGTGCATCAGGGGGCCGCCCTGCTGGCCCGGGAAGACCGCGGAGTCGATCTTCTTGGCGTGCTCGGCCCGGCACAGGATGACGCCGGAGCGGGGACCGGCCAGCGTCTTGTGCACGGTGGAGGTCACGACGTCGGCGTGGGGCACCGGGCTGGGGTGCAGCCCGGCGGCCACCAGGCCCGCGAAGTGCGCCATGTCGACCATGAGCAGCGCGCCGACCTCGTCGGCGATCTCGCGGAACGCCGCGAAGTCGAGCTGGCGGGGGTAGGCCGACCAGCCGGCGATGATGAGCTTGGGGCGGCGCTCCAAGGCGACCTTCCGCACCACGTCCATGTCGACGAGGAACGTCTCGGGGTCCACGCCGTAGCTGGCCACGTCGAACAGGCGGCCGGAGAAGTTGGCCTTCATGCCGTGGGTGAGGTGGCCGCCGTGGGCCAGCTCGAGGCCCAGGATGGTGTCACCCGGACGGATCAGCGCGTGCATGACGGCGGCGTTGGCCTGGGCGCCGGAGTGGGGCTGCACGTTGGCGTGCTCGGCGCCGAAGAGGGCCTTGGCGCGCTCGCGGGCGAGCTCCTCGGCGACGTCGACCTGCTCGCAGCCGCCGTAGTAGCGGCGGCCGGGGTAGCCCTCGGCGTACTTGTTGGTGAGCACCGACCCCTGGGCGGCCATGACCGCGCGGGGGGCGAAGTTCTCGCTGGCGATCATCTCGAGGGTGTCCTGCTGGCGGCGCAGCTCACCGTCGAGCACGGCGGCGATCTCCGGGTCGACCTCGGCCAGGGGGGCGTCGGTGAGGGACTGGGCGGGCAGAGCGGTCTGCGTCACGGGGTGCTCCTCGCGGTGCGGCAGGGATCGGGGGTGGCGGTCTGCGGTCGGCTCAGGTGGCGGTCGGGCCCAGGCGGACGACCCGATCGACTGCTCTCCCGCCGCTCCCCGGTGGTGGCCCACCTGCGCCAGTCGCGACGCCGCCAGGGTAGACGTCGAGCACCTCTCGGGTCGACTCCCTCCTCACCGCGTCGTGACGGAGGGCCCCGCCGTCCGCGACCGCGCAGACGACGGGGCCCTGTGACCCGATCACTGGTATATCAGTGGTGCGCCTCAGTCGTCGAGGGAGTCCTGCGACAGCCAGCCGTGGGGCGCGGCGATCTCCCGCGCGGCCTCGGGGCCCCACGAGCCCGGCGCGTACGGCTGCACCTGCGGGCGGTTGTCGAGCAGCGGCGCCGCCACGCGCCAGGCCTCGCGCAGACCGGTCGCGGTGGTGAACAGCGCACGGTCCCCCGCCAGCACGTCGCGCAGGAGCGAGGCGTAGGCGGGCAGCGGCTCGGCGCGGGGCAGGTCCTCGAGGTCGAGCAGCAGCGAGCCCGCCACCAGGTCGCCGGGGGCGCCGGGGCGCTGGGCGGTCACCGTGGCGGCCACGGTGCCGTTGCCGGCCAGGGAGAACGCGATCGTCTCGGGGCGCGGCGGGCGCTCGCCGAAGCCGCGGGTCTGCGGGCGGCGCAGCACCAGCGTCACGTGCTGGTGGCTCTCCTTGAGCTGCTTGCCGGTGCGCAGCAGGAAGGGCACGCCCTCCCACCGGTCGTTGTCGATCCACACCTTCGCGGCCACGAACGTGTCGGTCTGGGAGTCGTCGGCGACGCCGTCGATGTCGCGGTAGCCCTCGACCTGGCCGAGCACGGCCTCGTCCGGGCTCATGGGGCGGAAGTCCTTCAGCACCGCCTCGCGGGCCTCCAGCAGCGCCTCGGGCGAGGCGTCCACCGGCGGCTCCAGGGCCACCTCCGCCATCACCTGCAGCTGGTGGGTGACGAGCATGTCCAGGGTGGCGCCGGTCTCGTCGTAGAAGCCGGCGCGGTTGCTCACCCCGAGCGTCTCGGGGATGTCGATCTGCACGGCGGCCACGTGGTAGCGGTTCCAGACCTGCTCAAGCAGGCGGTTGTTGAACCGCAGCACGTGCAGCTGCTGCGTGGCCTCCTTGCCGAGGAAGTGGTCGATCCTGAAGACCCGCTCCTCCGGGAAGATCGACAGCACCAGCTCGTCGAGGCGCTCGAAGCTCTCGGAGTCGGTGCCGAACGGCTTCTCGTAGACGACGCGCGCACCCTCGGCCAGGCCGTGGGCGTCGAGGGCCCTGGTGTAGGACTCGAAGGTCGACGGCGGCAGCGCGATGTAGTGCACGAGCTGCACGTCGTCGCCGCCGCCCAGGTCGTCCTTGGCCTCGGCCACCACGTCGGCCAGCTCGCCCGGGTCGGACTCGGAGAAGCCCCCGCCGGCGAAGCGCAGCGAGGAGGCGAACCCGCGCCACTGGCGCCCGGACAGGCCGGTCTTGGCCTTGTCGAGGACGGTCTTGACGTGCTCGCGGAACTCGTCGTCGCTCTGGTGCCCGCGGCCGTTGCCGATGAGGCGCCAGTTGTCCGGCAGCAGGCCGTGCTTGGCGAGGGCGCCGAACGCCGGCAGCACCATGCGCGCGGCGAGGTCACCGGTCGCGCCGAAGAGGACGAAGACGGTGGGGGTGGAGACCGCGGTGGGCGTGGCCGCCCCGTGGTCGTCGGCGGGGGTCTCGGACGAGGCGTCGGTCACGGTCAGACACCGTATGCGGCCCGGGGTCCCCGCGCCCGCTCCCGCCCGGATCTCGGCACGGCGAGACCCCCTCGCAGCGGACCGGCCGCGACGGACCGGGCCCGGGGACGACGCCCCGGGCCACGGCCGCTCAGGCGCAGTCGGTCTTGTAGACGTACCGCTGGACCTCCTCGGAGGCCTGGTTCTCCGGCGTCGCGAAGACGAACGGCGCGGTCTGCTCGCGCGGCACGTCCTTCCCCTGGCTGGCGTCGACGGCGCTCTGCACGCCGGTCTGCCCCTCGCCGTAGGGGTACTGGACGACGACGCCGTCCACGGTGCCGTCCTGGAGGGCCTGGAGGATCGGCTCGGAGGTGTCGTAGCCGACCACGCGCACGACGCCGGTCTTGCCCGCCTCGCGCACGCCGGTGATGGCGCCCTCGGTGTTGTTGGTCGACATCGTGTAGACGCCCACGAGGTCGGCGTTGGAGGTCGCCGCGGCCGAGGCGATCTGCGCCGCGGTGGCGGTGGAGTTCTCCGAGTACTGCGTCTCGAGGTAGGTCATGCCCGGGTACTCGGCGAGCTTGTCCTTGAAGCCCTTCTCGCGGGCCTCGCCGATCGGGTTGCCGGGGCTCTGGTTGATGCCGAGCACGGCGCCCTTCCCACCGACCAGCTTCGCGAGGTTCTCGGCGGCGAGCGCGCCGCCCTCCTCGTTGTCGGACTGGATGTTGGTGAGCGCGATGCTCTTGTCCTCGAGGTCTCCGTCGATGGTGATGACGTCGATGCCGGCGGCCTTGGCCTCGGCCAGCGGCAGCTTCATCGCGGTGGAGTCGGTGACGGAGATCATCAGCGCGTCGGGGGCGTCGGCGACGACGGCGTTGACGATGGCGGTCTGCCGGGCGACGTCGAACTCGGGGCTGCCCTGGACCTTGAAGTCGACGCCCAGCTCGGTCGCCTTGGCCGCCGCGCCGCAGCCGACGGTGTTGTAGAAGGGGTTGCCGGTCAGGCCCGGCACGTAGACGACGGACAGCTTCCCGTCGCCGGACCCGCCGGACCCGGCACCGTCGTCGGAGGAGCCGCCGCAGGCGGTGAGGGCGAGCAGGGAGGCTGCGGCCAGAGCGGCGGCGCGGGTGGCGCGAGGGGTCTTCACGGGGGTCTCCGGTCTGCTGGGCGGGGTGAGCCGCACGGGTGGGGCTGGGTCTGGTGCGCGCGTCAGGCGGCGTTGCGGCGACGGCGCTTGAGCTGGTCGACGTACACGGCGACCACGAGGACGACGCCGACGGCCACCTGCTGCCAGAAGGCCTGCACGTTGAGCACGACGAAGCCGTTGTTGAGCACGCCCGGGATGAACATCCCGATGACCGTGCCCAGGACCGTGCCCACGCCGCCGAACAGGCTGGTGCCGCCCAGCACCACGCCGGTGATGACCTGGAGGCCGTCGGTGGTGTGGCCGCTGATGGTGGTGGTGGCGAAGCGCGTCAGCGACATCAGCCCCGCCAGCCCCGCCAGGGCGCCGTTGAGCACGTACAGGGAGGCGGTGTGCCGGTCGACGGCGATGCCCGCGCGGCGCGCGGACTCGGCGTTGGAGCCGATGAGCTGCGTGTGGCGCCCGTAGCGGGTGGTGGCGAGCACCAGGGCGCCGACGAGCGCGACGAGGGCGGCCACCCACACCAGCCAGCTGAGGGTGAGGGGCCGCTGCACGGCCACGGAGATCAGCGCGTCGGGGACGGTGCGCACGTCGGTGCCGTTGGAGAGCAGCTGGGCGGCACCGAGCGCCGCACCGGTGGAGCCCAGGGTGGTGATGAGCGCCGGCACGCCGAGCCTGGTGATGACCAGGCCGTTGACGAGCCCCCACGCGGTGCCGGCGGCCAGGCCGACGGCCACCCCGACGAGCACGGTGCCCGCGCCCTGGCCGCCGAGGGCCTCCATGGTCTTCGCGGCGGCGACGCCGGCGAAGACCAGCACCGACCCCTGGGACAGGTCGAAGCCGCCGGCCACGAGCACGTAGGTGGTGCCCACCGCCATGACGAGCAGCACCGCGACGTCGGTGAGGACGTTGCGGCCGTTGGCGGCCGTGGGGAAGGTCTCCGGCGCCAGCAGCGAGAAGACGCCGACGAGCACCAGCAGGACCACGAACATGTAGGCGGGCGAGGACGAGAGCGCCCGGCGCCAGGGCGGCAGCGAGGTCGGACCGGGCGCCGCGGGCCGGGCAGGGGTCTGAGGAGGAGGCGGCGGTGCGCCGGCCTCGGTGGCGCTCACCGCTGGGTCCGCTCGTCGGCGCGGGCGTCGGCGACGGGGGTGTCGAGCGCCCCGGTCATGGCGCCGACGAGGTCGGCGACGGTGGTGCCGCGGGCGGGCAGCGACGCCACCCGCCGCCCCAGCCGGAGCACCTGCACGCTGTCGGCCACCTCGAGCACCTCCGTCATGTTGTGGGAGATCAGCACCACGCCGACCCCGGAGTCGGCGACGCGGCGCACCAGCTCGAGCACCTTCCCGGTCTGGCGCACGCCGAGCGCCGCCGTGGGCTCGTCGAGGAAGACGAGGTCCTTCGCCCACATCACGGCGCGGCAGATGGCCACGGACTGGCGCTGGCCGCCCGACAGGGCCGCGACGGCGGCGTCGAGGTCCTTGACGTCGGTGCCCATGGAGGTGAACGCCTCCTGCGCGCGAGCGCGCATGGTCTTCTTGTCGAGCACGCCGAGGCGCCCCAGCAGGCCGGGCCGCAGCAGCTCCCGGCCGGCGAAGACGTTCTCGGCCGGCCCGAGCTCGGGGGCCAGGGCGAGGTCCTGGTAGACGGTCTCGATCCCGAGGGTCCTGGCGTGCTCGGGCGAGGTCAGCCGGACGGCCTCCCCCCGCAGGCGCAGCTGGCCCGCGTCGAGGGCGACGGCCCCGGAGAGGATCTTGACCAGCGTGCTCTTGCCCGCGCCGTTGTCACCGATGAGCGCGGTGACCTGGCCGGCCTCGGCCTCGAAGTCGACCCCGTGCAGCACCTGCACGTGCCCGTAGGACTTGCGCACGCCCCGTGCCTCCAGCAGCGCCACGTGCGCCCTCCCCCGTGCCGGACGGCGCGGTCGGCCGGCGCGGCTGCACGACCGTCGCAGCGAGCCGGCCGCTCGGCACCTCGGAAGGAGGTCGATCACGCGTTCTGTGACCAAGTCGTCACCTCCCGAGATCCCGGGGGACGACGACGGCCTACACCCTCCCGGGCTCGCGGCGCGGCACCCCCGCCGTCCCCGCCACCAGGAGCACGGCCACCGACCCGAGCAGCACGAGCAGCGGCGCCGTCCACCCCCCGGTCGCGTCGTGGGCGGACCCCACGAGCACCGGGCCGAGCGCCCCCAGGAGGTAGCCGCCGCCCTGGACCAGCGTGGTGGCCGCGCGGACCTCGGCGGCTCCCCCGGTCCGGCCCGCGCGGACCTCGCGCCCGCGCGCGACGGCGGCCACCAGCACCACGGTGATGCCGCCGCCCTGCGCGGCGCCCGCGACGGCCGCCCAGAGCCACCACAGCTGCGGCGCCAGCAGCAGCCCGAGGGGCAGGGTGGCCCACCCGGCGCACACGAGCCACAGCGCCACCCGCGGGCGGCCGGTGGCGCGCAGCACCGCAGGCACCCCGAACGCCCCGGCGATCGCCCCGACCTGGAAGACGGCGGCGCTGGCTCCGGCGGCGCCCGGGTCGGCGCCGAGCCTGTCGGCCAGCAGCTCGGGCAGCCACGCGGTGGTGCCGTAGTAGGAGAACGACTGGCCGCCGAAGGCGGCCACCAGCAGCCAGGTGCTGCCCCGGCGGTGCACGGGGACGGGGTGCCTCGGCTCCGGGCCGCCTCCGCCGGTGGCACGGGCGGTGGCGCCGACGGCGGAGCGGCTGCCCGCGCCGCCGCGCGTGCGGCGGTGGGCCACCACCACGACGACGGCGGCGACCACGGCCAGCACCGACCACGCCGCGGTGGCGGCGCGCCAGCCGAGCGGCTGGGCCAGCACGGGCGTCAGCGCCGTCGTCAGCGCGCTGCCCACGTTGAACGCCGCGGCGTACAGGGCCGTGACCAGGCCCACCGCCGCGGGGAAGTCCTCGGCGATGAGCACGGGGAGGGCGATGTTGCCCACGGTGATGGCCAGGCCCACCACCACGGTGCCCGCCAGCGCGGCGGGGTAGCCGCCGGCGGAGCGCACGAGCGTGCCGAGGAGCACCCCGCCCAGGCAGGCCATCACGGCGGCGCGCAGGCCCCAGCGCGCCACCACCCACGACCCCAGCGGCGCCGCGGCGCCGAAGCAGAGCACCGGGAGCGTGGTGAGCAGCCCGACGGCGCCGGCGCTGACGGCGAGGTCGGCGCGCAGCTCGGCGGCCACGGGCGGCAGCGCGGCCAGAGGGCCGCGGACGTTGAGCCCCACGAGGACGACGGCGGCCAGCGCGAGCACCGGCAGGGGCGAGGCGCGGGTCGTCCGGAGGGGCTCTGGCACTCCCCGACGCTAGGCGGCCCCGGCGCGCGGCGCGCTGGCTACCCTGGTCGGTCGTGTCCGCCTCGCCGCAGCCCCCGGTCCCGACCTCGTCAGCAGCCCCGCCAGCAGCCGTGACGAAGCACTACGTGATCGCGCTCGCCTGCCCCGACGGCCCGGGCATCGTGCACGCGGTCACCGGGGTGCTGGCGCACCTGGGCGGCAACATCACCGACAGCCAGCAGTTCGGCGACCCGGACACCGGCCGCTTCCACATGCGCGTGCAGGTCAGCGCGGACCTCGACGCGCCGGCGCTGCGGGGGGCGTTCGCGCCCGTGGCGCAGCGCTTCGGCATGGAGTGGACCCTGGACGAGCTGGGCCGCCCGCTGAGGACGCTGGTGATGGTCTCCAAGGCGGGCCACTGCCTGAACGACCTGCTGTTCCGCACGCGCGCCGGGCAGCTGCCGGTCGACGTCGTCGCCGTGGCCGGCAACCACCGCGACCTCGAGCCGCTGGCGGGCTTCTACGGGGTGCCGTTCCACCACCTGCCGGTGGACAGGTCCGTGGCCGCGGGCGAGCCCGGGTCGCTGGAGGCCGCCGAGGCGGCGCTGCTGGGCCTGGTCGACTCCCTGGACGTGGAGCTGGTGGTGCTGGCGCGGTACATGCAGATCCTGTCGCCGGAGCTGTGCCGGGCGCTGAGCGGACGGGCCATCAACATCCACCACTCGTTCCTGCCCAGCTTCAAGGGCGCGCGCCCGTACGCCCAGGCGCACGTCCGGGGCGTGAAGATCATCGGTGCGACGGCGCACTACGTGACGCCGGACCTCGACGAGGGGCCGATCATCGAGCAGGACGTGCACCGCGTCGACCACGGCATGACCGTGGCCGAGCTGCAGTCCATCGGGCAGGACGTCGAGGCGCAGGTGCTCGCCAGGGCGGTCCGCTGGCACGCCGAGCACCGGGTGCTGCTGGACGGGCACCGCACGGTCGTCTTCCGCTGACAGCGCCGCCCGCCTGCCGCCGCTCGCCGGTGGCAGGCGGCGGCAGGCGACCTGTGGGCAGGATGGGGCGTGCCCTCCACCGTGACGTCCCTGCTCGAGCTCACCCTGACCCCCGAGGCCGCCGCCGACCCGGCGTCCGCCCACGCGGTGGTCTCCCAGGTCCTCGAGGCCACCCGCGCCTTCGACGGCTGCCTGGGCTGCGACGTCCTGGTGGACGTCGACGACCCGGCGCACCTCGTGGTGCTCGAGCGCTGGGAGTCGCTCGAGCACGACGACGCCTACCGGGCGTGGCGGCGCACCCCGGAGGGCGCCTCGCGGCTCGGCGAGGTGCTCGCCGGCCCGCCGCGCCTGACCCGCTCCACCACGGCCGAGGGCGTCTGAGGGCTCCCCCCGCGCCACCGCAGTGCCAGGTGGCGGCCCGCCCCCGGGGCCTCGGACGGGCGTGCGAACGAGCGGGACGTAACCTGCTGGGGTGACGTCGCACGCCGGGTCTCCGGCGCGCGGGGTCGCCGTCTACGGCGCGGTCCTGCGCCGCCCCGGTGCCCTCGTGACGTTCGCCGCCTCCGTGCTGGCGCGGCTCCCCATCGCCATGGCGCCGCTGGGGATGGTGCTCCTCGTGGAGCGCACCTCCGGCTCGTACGCCACGGCGGGGGCGGTGACTGCGGCCTTCGCCGTGGGCACGGCCGCGGGAGCTCCGGTCTGGGGGCGCGCCATGGACGTGCGCGCCCAGGCCCGCGTGCTGGCGCCCACCGTCACCGCGAGCGCCGGGCTGCTCGTCGTGCTGGCGCTGGCTGCTCAGGCGGGCGCGCACGCCGCTGTGCTCTGCGGTGTGGCGCTGGGGGCGGGGATGGCGTTCCCCCCGTTCAGCGCCGCCATGCGCGCCTCGTGGCGGGTGCTCCTGGGGGACCCGGTCCACCGCCGGGCGGGGTTCGCGCTGGACGCCGCCGCGGTGGAGGCGCTGTTCGTGCTCGGTCCGCTGCTGCTGTCCGGGCTGCTGGTGGCGCTGCCCACCACCGGCCCCCTGCTGGTGACGGCGGCGGTGCTGCTGGTCGGCGGGCTGGCGTACGCCGCCACCGGGCCGGCGCGGCTGGGGCCTCGCGAGCGCACCGCCACGGCCGGCGCCAGCACCACGACGAGCACAGCGGACGCCGCGACCGCCGAGCCGGCCCCCTCAGCGACCGCACCCACGGCCACCGCCCCGGCCCAGGACGCGTCGGCCCAGGACGCGTCGGCCCCCGCAGGACCCGGTCCCACCGCGCTCCTGACCTCCGCGCCCCTCCTGGCCGTGCTGGCGACGGGTCTCGCCATGGCGCTGGCCTTCGGCGCGACCGACACGTCCCTGGCCGCCACCGCCCGCACGGTGCTGGGCGACGACGCCGCGCTGGGTCTGCTCTTCGCGGCGATCGCCGGGGGCAGCACCCTGGGCGGGCTCACCTACGGGGCCGTGGCCGGGCACCACACGGGTGCGCGGCTGCTGCCGCTGACCCTGGGCGTCTTCGGGGCGGGTCTGGGGGTGGTGTCCCTCGTGCTGGCCGCCCCCGGCGGGCCATCGACGCCGCTGCTGCTGGCGGTGCTCTTCGTGGTGGGGCTGGTGATCGCCCCGAGCCTCATCATCCAGCAGGCCCTGGTCGACGCCCAGGCACCACTGGGCCGCACCACCGAGGCTCAGGCGTGGCTGTCGACCGCGGTGACCACCGGCGGGGCGCTGGGCACGGCCGCCGGCGGGGCGGTCATCGAGGCGGCCGGCGTGGCCGCCGCGTTCGGCAGCGCCGCCGGGGCGCTGGGCCTCGCCGTGCTGGTGGCGCTGGTCTCCCAGGGGTCCTGGCAGCGCGCCGGCGCCGGTCCCTCGCACCCGTGAGCCACCCGTGGGCCGGGGCCCAGCCGCGGGGGCGGGTGCAAGGCGGGCGGCGCCCCTGCCGGTGGGAGGGGTAGCGAGGAGGGCGCGCTGCGCCCCGCGCGCACCGAGCTCGCCGTCTTCGCGACCGTCGCCGTGCTGCACCTGCCGGGCCTGGCGGTGGCCGCCGCGCACCCCGCGTGGGCGTCGCTGGGGTCGGTGCTGGCCAGCGCCGTCCTGTGGACGGCGCTGGCACTGCTCGCGCTGCGCGGGCTGCGCCGGCGGCACCTCCGGCACCACGACGGCGGCGTGCCCAGCGGGCTGCTCGCGGTGGCACTGGCGCTCGACGTCGTCGTCCTGGGGCTGTCGGGGCTGTCACCACCGCGCCCGGGGAACCTCCTGGCCGCGGGGGTCGGGATGATCGCCCTGTGCGCGGCGTCCGCCCTGCTGACCAGACCGCGCCACGTGCCCTTCGTGCTGCTGCCCGCGCTGGTGGGACAGGCGGTGCTGGTGCGCGCCGCGGACACCGCCGCCGACACCGCGCGGTACGTCGCCGACACCGTCACCGTGGTGGCGGCGACGGCTGCGACCAGCGCGGTCATCGTCCGGCTCGAGCGGTCCCGCCGCGCCGGCGTGCGCGCCCCGGCCGAGGCCGCTGTCACCGACCTGCTGACGGGCCTGCTCGACCGGCGGGGCATCGAGCAGCGCTTCGAGGCCCTGCACCGCGTGGCGCGGCTGCGCGGCGAGCGGGTGAGCGCCGGGGTGGCCCACCTCCCGCCGCGGGAGGACGGCCCGGCAGGAGCGGACTCCGGCGACGACGGCCGCACCGGCAGCGCCGCGGTGCTGCTCAGAGGTCCTTGCGGGCGAAGACCACGGCCGCCAGCCCGAAGACCATCGCCGTCCACAGCACCGCCCACACCAGGTAGGCGGGCGTCGGGGAGCTGACGGACAGGAACGGGAACGCCTCGGCGCCCTGGCCCATCGCCAGCAGGGCCGAGGGGTCCTGGAAGGCGTGCATCGCGCCGCGCCACAGCCCGTCGGTGGGCAGCACCACGCGCGAGACGGTGCCGACGCGCGCCACGCCCTCGTTGCCGAGCGCCGACCCGACCCCGCCGACCACGCCGGCGATCCACGCCGCACCGAACAGGCCCACCGACACCACGCCGGAGGCCATCGGCGAGACGACGGTGGCCAGCAGCACCGACAGCGTCAGCAGCACGGCGGTCTGCCCGGCCAGCAGCGCCAGCCCGGCGACCGGGTCGGGCGGCCAGTACCCGACGGTGGCGAGCACCACCAGGCACAGCGCCAGCCCCGCGAGCACCACGTACGCACCGCCGAACACCACCAGGCCCAGCCACTTGCCGGCGAGGAACGCCCAGCGCCGCACCGGCCGGGCCAGCACCGACAGGGCCGCGCCCGACTCGGTCTCGCCCGCCAGCGTCGGCCCGGACAGGAACGCCGTGCCCAGGGCCGCGATGAGCGAGAGCCCGAACATCACGAGGTTGAGCACCTGCGAGGACGCCACGAGCGCCTCGCCGCTGGTGAGCTCCTGCGCGAGGCGCCAGAAGCCCCAGCCCGACAGCGCCAGCAGCAGCGCGGTGAGCGCGGCGAGGGCCAGCACCACGCGCCGCCGGGACGCCTCGCGCAGGGTCAGCAGCGCCACGACCACCACGACGCGCAGCTGGTGGCTCACCGCGCCACCCCCTCGCCGGCCGCGCGCTCGGCAGCCGCCCGCTCGTCAGCGGCACCGCGCAGGATGCCGAGCAGCCGGTCCTCCAGGCTGACGCGCACCGGCTCGACGGCGTGCACGTCCACGCCGAGCGCCGCCAGGTCGCGCACCAGCTCGGGGACCACGCGCCCGACGCGCTCGCCGTCGTCCTGCCCGGGCCGGTCGTCGCGCACCGAGAGCGTGAGGACGTCGGGGCCGTCTCCCCCGCGGTGCACGGCGCCGGCCCGCGCGAGCCGCTGCTCGGCGGCGGGGGTGAGCCCGGTGAGCCGCAGGCGCACCTGCTGCTGGCCGAGCAGCTCGGTCATCGACCCGGCCGCCGCCACGCGGCCGCGGTCGAGGATGACCACCCGGTCGCAGACGCGCTCCACCTCGCCGATGAGGTGGGAGTTGAGCATCACCGCCACCCCCTGCTCGCGCAGGCCCAGCACCACGTCGCGGACGTCCGCGCGGCCCAGCGGGTCGAGGGCGCTGGTGGGCTCGTCGAGGACGACGAAGCGCGGGCGCGCCACCAGGGCCACGGCCAGGCCGAGGCGCTGCTGCATGCCCTTGGAGAACCCGCCGACCCGGTCCGCGGCGCGGGCGCCGAGGCCCACGAGGTCGAGCCGGTCGCGCTGCTCGGCGGCGCTGACGTCGGCGCCGGACAGGCGCACGTGCAGCGCGAGCACCTCGGCGGCGGACAGCCACGGCTGGTAGCGGAACAGCTCGGGCAGGTAGCCGACGCCGGCGCGGGCTGCCGGGTCGCCGGCGGGGCGGCCCAGCAGCAGCACCTCGCCGTCGTCGGGAGTGACCAGGCCGAGCAGCATCTTGATGACGGTGGTCTTGCCGGCGCCGTTGGGCCCCAGCAGCCCGACCACCTCACCGCGCCCCACCTGCAGGGAGACGTCGTGCACGGCCTGGTGGCGCCGGAACCGCTTGCGCAGGTGGGAGCACCACACCGCGGGCGAGTCCGGCAGGGACCCGCCCGCGGTGCCCACGGCCGGCGCGACGCTCAGCGCAGTCCCCTCATCAGCTCAGTCCCCTCATCAGCTCAGGCCCCGGGCGACGTCGAGCAGCTCGTCGGTGCTCGAGGTGCCCGCCACGGCCGTCACCACGCCGTCGCTCACCCAGACCACGGCGGCCATCGTGCCGTCGTTCGTGCGGACCACGGTCGCCTGGGCGCCGTCGACGTCCGCGGTGGACGTGGTCGCCCGGTCGGCGGGGACGGGCAGCGGCAGCGTGGACCCGTCTCCGGTGAAGGTCGCGAGCTGGGAGGCGAGGTCGGCGGGGATCCCCGGCAGGGAGAGCAGGTAGTCGCGCACCTGCGTGAACGGCACCCCCGTCGACTCGGCGGTGGGGGCCACGGCCCGGCCCACCACCAGCGCGGGGGCCCCGGCCGAGGACGACCAGGTGGCCGCGACGCCGGGCCCCGCGGTGAGCCTCACGACGCTGCCGTCCAGGCCCGCGGGCACCGGCGGCAGCTGGCCCCCGGCCTGCTGGGCCGACGCTGCGGCCTTCGCGGCGGAGAACGTGAAGCTCACCTGGCCGGCGTCACCCACCTGGTAGCTGGGCTGACCGCTGACGCCGCGGGGCAGCTCGGCCACCCGCGGCACCTGCAGGCCCGTGGCCTGCGCCGCTGCGGCCGCGTCAGCGACCTCGCGCACCTCGACGGGCTCCGTGGCCACCGCGTCGCCGAAGGCGCTCGGGTCGGGCAGCTGCCCGAGGCCGGCGAGGTCGGCGGAGCTGATGCTCACCGGCGCCACCTGCTGCACCTGGAAGATCCGCAGCCAGTCCGACGCCGCGGCCGTGCCCGCACCGGCGACGACGACGGCGACGCCGAGCGCCACGACGCCGGGACGGCGCCACGCGCTGCGGCGGCCCGGTCGACGGCCCGGCCGGCCGGTGCCCGTGCGGCGGGCGTCCAGGTCCACGACGCTCCCCTCCCGCCCGGCCGGGGGAGACGCTGCTGCGGAGGCGCTGAGCCGGCGCCAGGCGCCGTCGACGTCGTCCGGGTGCGTGCCGGCCGGTGCGGCGTCGAGCAGCGCAGCCGTGGTGGCTGCGTCGTCGCGAGCGGCGGCGAGGCCCTGCTGGCAGCGGGCGCAGGAGGCGATGTGGTCGCGGTCGGGGTCGGAGACGCCGGCCGGCTCGTCGAGGAGCCGGCGCAGGACGCCGTCGTGGGGGTGCCTGGTGAGTGCCATCAGCGGGTCAGCTCCTCGCGCAGTGCGCTCTCGGCGCGTCGGACGGTGGTGCCGACGCTGGTGGGTGACAGGTGCAGGGCGGCCGCGACCTCGGCGTAGGAGAGGCCGCTGTGGCGCAGGACCAGGGCCGTGGCCTGCTTGCGGGGCAGGCGCGACAGCGCGGTGCGGACGCGGCGGCGCTCCTCGGAGACGACGACCTCGTCGGCGACGTCGGCGACGGCGTCGCCGACGAGCGCGGCGTCGCGAGCCGCCGCGGAGTCCTCCCGGGCGGTGCGCCGGCGGCCGGCGCGCAGCAGGTTGAGGGCGGTGTGCGTGGCGGCCACGCACAGCCAGCCGCGCGCCTGCTCGGAGGGCACCCCAGCGGGCGAGGACCGGGCGAAGGAGAGGAAGACCTCCTGCGCGACGTCATCAGCCTGCGCCGGTGAGCCCAGCACGCGGGAGGCGACCCCGGCGACGAGCGCGTAGTCGCGGCGGAAGACCGCCTCCAGGTCGGGCCTCACCGCTGCCCGCGCACCGGCCGGAGAGGACCGACCGGCGGAGGCGTCAGCGGCGAGCGGCACCGCTCTCGTCTCGACAAGCTCCACACCCCTCCAGCACCGCCGGCGTCCAGGATGTGACACGCACGCCCGGCTGCGACGGGGACCTGGTCGCGGCCGCCGCTGCCGGACGCCTCAGCGCAGAGGGGTGCCTCCACCCACCGCGAGCACCTCGTCGACGCCGTGGCCGCTCATCCACCCCGTCGTCGCCGTGCCCCACCCCGAGGGTCGCACGAGCAGCGTGACCGACCCGGCCGCACCGGAGACGAGGGCGTCAGCCAGCCGCGCCTCGTCACCGCTGGCCACGAGCACGCGGTCGGCGGAGACGCCGCGGGCCACGGCGTGGTCGGCGACGGCCGCGGCGGTGGCGTACCTGTCGGCGCCGGCGAGGCGGTCGTCGGCGCCGAGGGCGCTGGCCACCACCTCGGGGACCGAGGTCGTCCCGCCGACCACCACCACGCGGCGGTCGCCGAGCGCGGCGGTGAGGCTGCTGGGGACGGCGGCCGCGGTCGGCGGGGCCAGCAGCACGGGCGCGCCGAGGGCCGCGGCGGTGCCGCCCACCGCCACGGCGTCGGCGAGGGACCCGCTGCCGCGGGCCACGTAGGCGGTGGTGCTGCCGGACAGCTCCGGGCGCGCGGCGACGGCCGCCGCGGTGGCGTACCGGTCCGCACCGGAGACCCGGTCGACGCCCAGCCCGAGCGCCTGCAGGTCGCTCACCACCTGCGGGGAGACGCTCCGGTCTCCCCCGACGACGACGACGCGGCTCACCGACGGCGTCGCCCGCAGGTAGGCGGCCACGGCGGGCGACAGGCCCGCGGAGCGGGTGAGCAGCAGGGGCGCCGCGAGCTTCCGGGCCAGGGGCGCGGCGGGGACGCTGTCGACGAGGGACTCCCCCGAGGCGACCACCGCGGCGGTGGGCGAGGGCGCCAGCGCCTTCGCCAGCGCGACGCCGGTGGCGCAGCGGTCCTCGCCGGAGACCGACCGGGCAGCCACGGCGGGCGAGGCGGTGCTCGTGGCGGTCGGTGCGGACGTCGGCACCGAGGTCGGTGTCGAGGTCGGTGTCGGTGTCGAGGTCGGCCGGGCGGAGGGGCTGGCCGAGGGGCTGGGGCTGGACGACGGGTTCGCGGTGGGGGTCGTCGATCCCGGCCAGGGCCCGGCGTAGTAGTCGGCGAAGACGGTGATGGCCCACAGCCGCCCGTCGGCGCTGCGCGCCGCGCCGTACCCGGCGGCGTCGAACGACGGGTTGAGGATGTTGTCCCGGTGCCCCGACGAGCCCATCCACATCCACATGAGGTCACCGGCGCCGGCCCAGTGCTGGGCCGCGTTCTCCGCGGCCCCGCGCCAGCCCCCGGGGATGTGGGTGCGGTAGTCGTAGGCAGGGTCGGCGTCGGAGTGGCGCAGGGAGCCGTTGTCGGCGGCGAGCCTGTCGGCCCACGCCTGCGCCACGGCGTCCATGCGCGAGTCGCGGTGCAGGGGGTCCAGGCCGCGGCTGGCGCGCTCGGCGTCGTGGCCCTGCTGCAGGCCGTCGACCACCTGCCGGTCGACGGCCGCCTGTGCCGGCGGGGCTGCGGTGACGCCGGCTCCAGCGGCAGCGGTCAGCGCGAGCGCGAGGGCCAGGACGGCCCCTCGGCGGCTCCGGGTGGTGGTCGGTCGGCGCACAGCTCCTCCTCGGTCGCCCCCCGGCGGGCGAGCTGCCGAGCGGGAGATCGCTGGCTGACGACGCTAGGTACAGCGGCGGCGACCCGCAGGCGTTTCGCGGAGAAGAGCCTCTTCCACCCCTTCTGCCCGACCCCGGCGAGGTGCCCTCCCGGGGTGCTCCCAGGCACCAGGACTGGCACTCACCGCCGCGGTCGTGGCAGCATCGACGGCTGAACGACGCGCGCTCCGGGGTCGGTGCAATTCCGAACCGGCGGTGACAGTCCGCGACCCGACCGCAGCCAGCGGCCGGTGGACCTGGTGGAACTCCAGGACCGACGGTGAGAGTCCGGAGGGGAGGAGCACGCGGCGAGGCCCCGTAGGGGTTCTCGCCCGCAGCGCCGTCGGCAGGGCTCAGCGGCCCGCCGCGTCGTCCGCCTCCCGAGGCGGGTGATCGGTCACCGCAGGGACCACCCGCCGTCGTCGCCCTCCCCCGCAGCACCCCGGAACCGCACCGACGCGGAAGGGGACGGGGTTGGCCAGCAGCGAGCGCCACGGCGGTGTCCACAGCTCTGTGGACAACCCTGTGGACAGCCGCGCGCTCGACCTCGCCCTCGACCTGGCGCGCCGCGGCCCGCTGACGGAGAACCCCCAGGTCGGGTGCGTCGTGCTCGGCCCCGGCGGGGAGGTCCTCGGCCAGGGCTGGCACCGCGGCGCCGGCACCGCGCACGCCGAGGTCGCCGCCCTCGCCGACGCCGCCGCGCGGGGCCACGACCTCGCGCGCACCACCGGCTGGAGCGCTGTCGTGACGCTCGAGCCGTGCCGGCACACGGGCCGCACGGGCCCCTGCACGCGCGCCCTGCTCGACGCCGGCGTGGCCCGCGTGGTGGTCGGCGCGCCCGACCCGACGCCCACCGCGGGCGGCGGAGCCGCCGAGCTGCGCGCGGCCGGGGTCGACGTCGTCGTCCTCGACGACCCGCGGGCGCACGAGCTGGTGCGGCCGTGGGCCCGCGCGCACCGCCACCGCCGCCCCGCCGTGACGTGGAAGTACGCCGCCACGCTCGACGGGTACAGCGCCGCGACGGACGGCTCCAGCCGCTGGATCACCGGGCCGGTGGCCCGCGCCGACGTGCACGCCCGCCGCGCCCAGCACGACGCCGTGCTGGTCGGCACCGGCACGGCCCTGGCCGACGACCCGGCCCTCACCGTCCGCGACGCCTCCGGCGCGCCGCTGCCCCAGCAGCCGCTGCGCGTGGTGGTGGGCCTGCGCGACCTGCCCGCCGGTGCGCGGCTGCTCGACGGCAGCGCCGAGACGGTGCACCTGCGCACCCGCGACCCCCGCGAGGCGCTGGCCGCGCTGTGGGAGCGCGGCGTGCGCTCGGTGTGGCTGGAGGGCGGCCCGCGCCTGGCGGCGGCGTTCTGGCGGGCCGGGCTCGTCGACGACGTCGTCGCGCACCTCGCGCCCGCCCTGCTCGGCAGCGGTCGCAGCGCCCTGGGGGACCTCGGCGCCACCTCGATCGGCGACGCGCTGCGCCTGCAGCTCACCGGCGCCCACGTGCTCGGCGGCGACGTCGTCGTGCTCGCCAGACCCACCGACCCGACCCCGGGACCCGTCCCGGACCAGACCCCGTCCGACCAGCAGCAGGAGGCCTGATGTTCACCGGCATCGTCGAGGAGCTCGGAGAGGTCGTGGCGCTGGAGCGCGGCGAGACCTCCGCCCGCCTCACCGTCCGCGGCCCGCTCGTCACCGGCGACGCCGTCCACGGCGCGTCCATCGCCGTGGACGGCTGCTGCCTCACCGTGGTCGACATCGCCCGCGACGACGACGGCGCGCCCACCGGCTTCACCGCCGACGCGATGCTCGAGACCCTCGAGCGCACCACCCTCGGCCGGCTCCGCCCCGGCGACCGGGTGGACCTGGAGCGGCCCGTCGCCGCGGGCGGTCGCCTCGGCGGGCACGTCGTGCAGGGCCACGTCGACGGCGTCGGCGAGGTCGCGGCGCGCGTGCCGGGCGACCGGTGGGAGGTCGTCACGGTCTCCGTCCCCGCCGAGCTGGCGAAGTACGTGGTGGAGAAGGGCTCCGTCGCCGTCGACGGCGTGTCCCTCACGGTGACCGCGGTCAGCGCGGCGGGCGCCGAGCGGGCGTGGTTCTCCGTCTCGCTCATCCCCGAGACGCTGCGCGCCACCACGCTGGGCCGCAAGGGCGTCGGCGACCCGGTGAACCTCGAGGTGGACGTGCTGGCCAAGCACGTGGAGCGGCTGCTCGCCGACCGCGCGGTCGCCGGTCTGGGCTCCGGTCTGGGCGCTGCCGAGCTCGAGGAGGCCGTGCGATGAGCGCCACCACCACGAGCGCGAGTCGGGGGCTCGAGGGCCTGAGCACCGTCGAGGAAGCGCTCGCCGCGCTGCGCTGCGGCCGTCCGGTCCTCGTGCTCGACGACGACGACCGCGAGGACGAGGGCGACGTCGTCCTCGCCGCGTCCCTGGCGACGCCGCAGTGGGTCGCGTGGACCGTCAAGCACGGCTCCGGCCTGCTGTGCGCCCCCCTGCCCGCGGTGCTGGCCGACTCCCTCGGCCTGCCCGACATGGTCGAGCGCAACGAGGACTCGCTGCGGACGGCGTACACGGTCACGGTCGACGCCGCTTCCGGAGTCACCACGGGCATCAGCGCCGCCGACCGCGCCCGCACCGCTCGGGTGCTCGCCGACCCGGCCTCCGGGCCGGCCGACCTCATCCGCCCCGGGCACGTGCTGCCGCTGCGAGCCCGCCCGGGCGGGGTGCTGGAGCGCCGCGGTCACACCGAGGCCGCCGTCGACCTGTGCCGCCTGGCCGGGCTGCCGCCCGTGGCGATCATCACCGAGCTCGTGGACCTCGACGACCCCGACGGCGACATGCTCCGCGGCCCCGGCGTGGTGGCCCTGGGCGCGGAGCACGGGCTGCCCGTCATCACCATCGAGCAGCTCGCCGCGCACCTGCGCGCCGAGGCCACCGCGTCCACCGACCGCGACCACGGGCCCTCGGCCACCTCCCGTCCGGCCCGCGAGCGCCAGCGCGTGGTCGAGGTGGCTCGCGCCGCGCTGCCGACGGAGCACGGCGAGTTCACCGCCGTCGCCTTCCGCGACCTCGCCACGGGCGCGGAGCACCTGGCGGTGGTCGGGCTGGGGGCACCTCCCGCTCGTGGGGGACCGCCGCGCTCGTCGTCGTCCTCACCCCCTTCCACCGAGGCGGCGGTGCCGCTGGTGCGCGTGCACTCGGAGTGCCTCACCGGCGACGCGTTCGGGTCGCTGCGCTGCGACTGCGGTCCGCAGCTGCGCGCAGCCCTGGACCGGATCGGCGCCGAGGGCGGGGTGCTGGTGCACCTCGGCGGCCACGAGGGGCGGGCCATCGGCCTGTCCGCCAAGATCGCGGCGTACGCCCTGCAGGACGGCGGCGCCGACACCGTGGACGCGAACCTCGAGCTGGGGCTGCCCGTCGACGCCCGCGAGTACGGCGGCGCGGCCGCGGTGCTGCGCGCGCTCGGCGTGGAGCGGGTGCGGCTGCTGACCAACAACCCGGGGAAGACCTCGGGCCTGGCGGAGCACGGCGTGGACGTGGTGGAGCAGGTCGGGCTGCACGTGGGCGACGACGACGCGGCTGCACCGTCAGCACAGCCAGCGCCGTCAGCCCCGCTGCGCGAGGCCTACCTCGCCACCAAGCGCGCCCGGATGGGCCACACGCCCCCCACCGCCCCGTCCGCGCTCTCCGCGGCGGGTGCGCAGAAGACGACGACGCAGGAGGAGCAGGCATGAGCGGACACGGAGCACCGGCGCTGCAGGTCGACGGGAGCGGCGTGCGCGTCGCGGTGGTCGCCGGGCTGTGGCACACCGAGGTGGTGGAGGGCCTGCTGGCCGGTGCGCTGCGCGCCCTCGAGGCAGCCGGCGCACCCGAGCCGACCGTGGTGCGCGTCCCCGGCACCTTCGAGCTGCCGGTGGCGGCGGCGCGCTTGGCCGCGGCCGGTTACGACGCCGTGGTCGCCCTCGGCGTGGTGGTGCGCGGCGGGACCCCGCACTTCGAGTACGTGTGCTCGGCAGCGACCACGGGCCTGACCGAGGTGGCGGTGCGCACCGGCGTGCCGGTCGGGTTCGGCGTGCTGACCTGCGACACCGACGCCCAGGCCCTGGACCGGGCCGGCCTGCCGGGCAGCAGGGAGGACAAGGGCGCGGAGGCCGCGGAGGCCGTCCTGGGGACCCTCGCCGCGCTGCGCGCCGCCGGCGCGCTGGGCTCCCCGGAGCCCGCCCTCGCCTGACCCGCCTCCCCGACCGTGATCATGGACGTCACCGACGGGACGCCCCGTGATCATGGGCGCTGCCCACGGGGGCGTCCATGATCACGGCCGGTGGCGTCGGCGGCGTCCACGATCACGGCGAGGGCGTCGCGGCGGGGGTGAGGACGAGCCCGCCGGGGTCGGTGGGCAGCGGCGGCACGTCGGTGCCGCCGGGGGTGAAGGTCGGGGTGCCGTCGGGGCCGGTGACGCCGCCGGTCGGCTCGGCCGGCTCCTCCAGCGCCGGCTCCTCCTCGGGGGCCTTCGACTCCTCCCGGTAGCTCTCCGCCGTGCGCCGCTCAACGGTGGCGCTGTCCAGCCCCACCCCTCCGACCGTGACGTCGTCGACGGCGAGCAGCGACCCGTCGACCGCGGAGAAGTGCAGCACCGACATCTGCAGCGGCGTCGGCTCGCCGCCCACGAGGCTGCGCAGCCCCGCCCCGCCGGAGGAGCCCTGGGTGAGCAGCAGCGTGTCGCCGTCGACGGCGGCGGCCCGGCGGTGGGTGTGTCCGTCCAGCACCAGCGGGACCTTCCCCACCAGCGGCAGCGCCATCGGCGGCTCGTGGACGAGCGCCACGTCGACGCGCTCCCCCGCCGCCGCCGACGCGTCCAGCGACCGCCCGAGCGCCTCCCCGGCCACCGTCAGCTGCTCGCGGGCCGCCTCGTTGACCACGAGGCTGGAGGGGTTGAAGCGCGGGTCGCCGGTGCCGGCGAACCGCACGCCGGCGATCTCGGCGGTCGCGCCGTCGTCCAGCACCCTCACCCGTCCGTCGGTGCCCTCCTCCAGCGCCGCGACCGCTGCCTGCGTGGTGGCTGAGTCGTGGTTGCCGCGGACCCACAGGTACGGCACCCCCAGCGACGCCACCGGCGCCAGCAGCGGCGTCTCGGCGGCGCTGCCGAAGTCGCTGGAGTCGCCGGTGTCGACCACACCGGCCACGTCGAACTCCTGCACCAGCGTGGCCATGAGCCGGTACGCCTCGGGGTTGTTGTGCACGTCGGAGACCCACAGCACGCGCACGTCGTCGTCGCCCGCAGCGGCGCCGGCCGGCAGGCCCGACAGCGCCGAGTACAGCCGGGAGACGCTGCCGGTCAGCGCGGCCACGCGCGTCTGGTACGCCGTGAAGCGGCTGCCGACGCTGGTGAGGTCCCCGACGAGCGCCGGCGCCCGCGTGAGAAGCCCGGAGTACCGGGGCTCGGCCAGCGCCCGGCTGTTGGCCGTCGCGGCCGCCGCTCCCCCGCTGGCCAGCAGGACGACGAGGACCGCGCCCGTCCCCACGAGCACCGCCCGGGCACGGCGGAAGACCAGCAGGCTCGCGAGCGCCGCCGCGGCCAGCGCCACGAGCACGGACCTCACCACCAGCGCCACCAGCGCCGCACGGACGTCCCGCGTGAGCTCGTCGCCCACCGACGCCGCGGTGGTGCCGCGGGCCAGCAGCGAGCGGGCCTCGGGCAGCCGCAGGCCCTCCACCTCCACGCGCAGCCGCAGCGGGCCGTCGTGGGTGGCCAGGGCCAGCTCCCCCAGCGGCGGCACCTGCACCTGCGTGCCGCCGGTCAGCGAGGGCTGCAGCACCAGCCGCGCGTCGACGGGGCCGACGCTGGCCGTGGTGGCGCCCGCGGTGGCCATCGCGGCCCCCGCCGCCACCACGGCGACGACGACGACGGCGCTCCCGCGCAGCCACGCCCACCGCGCCCACACCCGTGCGAGCGAGGGGGCGACCGAGGGGCGAGAGGCGCGGCCGCCCCGGACGGAGGGGCGGCGGCCCGGCGAGGAGCCCCGGACAGCGATCACCGGCGGCACCCTACGGGGCACCGCCGGTGATCACCGCGCTCGACGAGCGCACTGGCCCAAGGTCAGGCGAGGGCCTTCGCGAGGTTCTCGTCCAGCGTCGCGAGGAACTCCTCGGTGCTCTGGAACGGCTGCTCCGGGCCCACGAGCAGGGCGAGGTCCTTGGTCATCTTGCCGCTCTCGACGGTGGAGATGACGACCTGCTCGAGCTTCTCGGCGAACTCGCGCACCGCGGGGGTGCCGTCGAGCTTGCCGCGGTGGTCGAGACCGCGCGTCCACGCGTAGATCGAGGCGATCGGGTTGGTGGACGTCGGCTTGCCCGCCTGGTGCTGGCGGTAGTGGCGGGTGACCGTGCCGTGCGCGGCCTCGGCCTCCACCGTGCGCCCGTCCGGCGTGGCCAGGACGGAGGTCATGAGGCCGAGGGAGCCGAAGCCCTGCGCGACGGTGTCGGACTGGACGTCGCCGTCGTAGTTCTTGGTGGCCCAGACGTACCCGCCCTCCCACTTCAGGGCGGAGGCGACCATGTCGTCGATGAGGCGGTGCTCGTAGGTGATGCCCGCCGCGGCGAACTGGTCCTTGAACTCGGTCTCGAAGACCTCGGCGAAGATGTCCTTGAAGCGGCCGTCGTAGGCCTTGAGGATCGTGTTCTTCGTCGACAGGTAGACCGGGTAGTTCCGGGCCAGGCCGTAGTTCATGGAGGCTCGCGCGAAGTCGCGGATGGAGCTGTCGAGGTTGTACATCGACAGGCTCACGCCGGCGCCGGGGGCCTGGAAGACCTCGTGCTCGATCGGCTGGGAGCCGTCGGACGGGGTGAAGGTCACCGTCAGCGTGCCCGCGGAGGGGAACGTGAAGTCGGTGGCGCGGTACTGGTCGCCGAAGGCGTGGCGGCCGACGATGATCGGCTTGGTCCAGCCCGGGACGAGCCGCGGGATGTTGCTGATGATGATCGGCTCGCGGAAGATCACGCCGCCGAGGATGTTGCGGATGGTCCCGTTCGGGGAGCGCCACATCTTCTTGAGGCCGAACTCCTCCACCCGCGCCTCGTCGGGGGTGATGGTGGCGCACTTCACGCCGACGCCGTGCTTCTTGATGGCGTTGGCGGAGTCGATCGTCACCTGGTCGTCGGTGGCGTCGCGGTGCTCGATGCCGAGGTCGTAGTACTCGAGGTCGACGTCGAGGTAGGGGTGGATCAGGCGGTCCTTGATGAACTGCCAGATGATCCGGGTCATCTCGTCGCCGTCGAGCTCGACGACCTTGCCCTCGACCTTGATCTTCGCCATGCGCGTCCCTGTCCTCCGTCGGAGCAGCCGGTACCAGAAGTCTTCCCCCCGAACCTACCGAGGTCTCAGCCGGGAGCACCCCCCAGGTGCGCCCGGACGGGACCGCGGACCGCAGCCGGACGCCCGGCTGCGGTCTCGGAGGGGGTGGGGACCGCGCGCGGGCGCCCGGCTGCGGTCTCCCACCGGTCGGCGCGGTGCGAGAGGCTGCGGGGGTGTTCCACGTCGTCCTCGTCGAGCCCGAGATCCCCGGCAACGCCGGCGCCGCCATCAGGCTGTCCGCCACCACCGGCGCGCACCTGCACCTCGTGCGCCCGCTGGGCTTCGACCTGGAGGACTCCAAGCTGCGGCGCGCCGGGCTGGACTACCACGACCTCGCCCGCACGACGGTGCACGACGACGTCGAGGCGCTGTGGGCGGCCCTGGCCGACCTGGGCTCGCGCCGGGCGTACGCGCTGACGTCCTCGGCCACCCGCTGGTACACCGACGTCACCTACGAGGAGGGCGACGCGCTGCTGTTCGGCCGGGAGTCGGTGGGCCTGCCCGACCACGTCCTGGCCGACGGCCGCGTCACCGACCGGCTGCGCATCCCGATGCTCGCGCAGCGGCGCTCGCTGAACGCCTCGAACGCCGTCGCCGTCGTCGTCCACGAGGCGTGGCGCCAGCACGGCTTCGCGGGCGGCGCCTGACCCCCGCGGGGGAGACGGGCGTAGCGTCGAGGGCGATGCTGCCCTCAGACCTGCCCCTGCTCGCCGGCTGCTCCAGCCCCTCGCTCACCCCCGACGGCCGCACCGCCGTGGTGTCGGTCACCGCTCCGGACCCGGCCACCGACGAGGAGGCCGGTGACCTGTGGAGGGTCGCCACCGACGGCAGCTCTCCCCTGCACCGGCTGACCCGCGGGCACCGGGACACCGCGCCCGCGGTGAGCCCCGACGGGCGCTGGGTGGCGTTCCTGCGCGCCGGGCCCGGGGGGCGTCCCCAGCTCCACCTCGTCGAGCTCGACGGCGGCGAGCCGCTGGCGCTGACCACCTCCCAGCAGCTGCCCCTGGGCGCGGGTGCTCCCGCGTGGTCCCCCGACGGGGCGGCGCTGGCCTTCACCGCCCGCGTGCCGGAGCCGGGCCGCTACGGCACCGCCACCGGCCCGGAGCACCTGCGCGGCCCGGACGCCGAGCCGCCGCGCCTCGTCACCACCCCCGCGCACCGCGTCGACGGGGTGGGCTTCACCCTCGACCGCCGCCAGCACGCGTTCGTCCTGGACGTCGACCGCACGGCGCTGGACGCCAGTGAGCGCGTGCCCGCACCGCAGCGGCCCACCCCGCGGCAGGTGACCGACGGCGACGCCGACGACACCTGCGTGACGTGGACCGCGGACGGCCTGGCGCTGCTCGTGGTGTCCGCGCGCCACGAGGGCGCCGGCCACGACCTGCGCCGAGGCGTGCACCGCGTGGAGGCCACGGCGCACCGGCAGCACCAGCTCGACGCGGTGGTCGGCGGTGACCTCGCGGTCAGCCGCGTGGCCGCGGACCCCGACGGCCGGCGGCTGTGGCTGCTCGCGACGGTGCTGGACGAGCGCGGCCTGGGCGCGGTCGCGCAGCCGGAGTCGCTGCACACCGCTGTCCTGACCGCCGACCCGGACCCCGGCGGCCCCGGCAGCGCGGTGCCGCCGGGCGCGGGCGCGCCGCTCCGGCTGACACCGCCGGACGTCGACCTCGGCGACCCGGCCGGCTTCCTGCTCGTGGACGCCGCCGGCGCCCTCGTGGCCGAGCGCCACCGCGGCGCGCTGCGGCTGCTGCGGGTGCGCCCCGACGGCTCCCGCGAGGTGCTGCTCGACGGGCAGCTGCAGGTGACCGGCGCGGCGGCCGCGCCCGACGGCTCGACGCTGGTGGCGGTCGTGGCCGACCCCGCGAGCCGCGGCGAGCTGGTCCGCGTCACCCCCCACGACGACGGCGGCCCGCTGCGGCTGACGGACGCCGGCGGTCCGCTGCGCGCGACGGGGCGCCTGCGCCCCCTCCGGGAGGTGGAGCACCCCAGCCGGGACGGGTACCCGGTGCACGGCTGGGTGGTCCTGCCGGACGAGGCGCGCTTCGGCGCGGGACCGCACCCGGTGCTGCTCATGGTCCACGGCGGACCGCACGCCCAGTACGGGTGGGGCCTGTTCGACGAGGCGCAGGTGGCCGCGGGCGCCGGGTACGCCGTGGTGATGGGCAACCCCCGCGGCTCGGCGGGCTACGGCCTGGCGCACGGAGAGGCCGTCCTGGGGGCGCTGGGCACCGTCGACGCCGACGACGTGGAGGCCCTCCTCGACGGCGTGCTGGCCGACCCCTCGCTCCCCCTCGACGCTGAGCGGGTGGGCGTCGCGGGCGGCAGCTACGGCGGGTACATGACGGCGCTGCTCACCACGCGCACGCGGCGGTTCGCGGCGGCCGTGGTGGAGCGCGGGTACCTCGACGCGACCAGCTTCGTGGGGTCGGCCGACATCGGCTGGTACTTCCCCGACCAGCTGCACGGGTCCGAGGAGGCCATGCGGGAGCAGTCGCCGATGGCGCACGTGGCGTCGGTGCGCACTCCCACCCTGGTCATCCACTCCGAGCAGGACTGGCGCTGTCCGGTCGAGCAGGGCCAGCGGTGGTGGACGGCGCTGCGCCGGCAGGGCGTGGAGACCGAGCTGCTGCTCTTCCCCGGCGAGGGCCACGAGCTCACCCGCTCGGGGCGCCCGAGCCACCGGACCGCCAGGTTCGAGCACCTGCAGCGCTGGTGGGACCGGCACCTGCCGGTGTGACACCGCTCGCCGCGAGGGCGTCCGGCGACCGCCGCGCGCGGTGGCGAAGGTCTGACACGATCAGGACCGTCGACCCTTGACGGGCGTCTGCGCTGGTCAGGAGATCGACACCTCCCCCTGCGGCAGACCCTCGATCACGATCTGGACGCGAACCCAGCGCGCTGTCAGTGCCAGCGTGCATGCTCGTCCCATGACGACGTCCGGACCGGCCCCCGTGCCAGCGCCGCGGCGACCGCGGCCGCAGGCCCGGCCGCTCCTCGACGAGCTGGCGCTGCTCGCGCAGGCCGTCGACGTGCTCGCCGTGCGGGTCGCCGTCTCCGGTGAGCTCGCCACGGGTGTGCGCACCCGGGCGCTCGGGCTCCACCTGGCCGCCGCCGCCGCAGCGGTGCGCGAGCAGGTCGCCCGCCAGCGCGACGTCATCGCCCCCGTCCTGGTCGCCGCGGACGGCGGGGCGGGCGCCGAGCTGCTCGCCGCGTCCCTGACCTCGGCGGACCGCGTGCTCGAGGTCGTGGGCGGCATCGACCCCGGGGCCAGCGCCCTGCTCGCGCAGACCGCGGGCGTCGGGGCGCTGCAGCAGCTCGGGATCAGCACGCGGGCGCTGTGGAGCGCCATGGTCGACCACGAGCGCCTGTGGGCGGCGGGAGCGGCGCCGCTGGCGCGGCGGCTGCTCACCGAGCGCGCGCAGCGCTCCACCTGCGGCTGACCTGACAGCCGCCCCCTGGTCGGCGGGCGAGCTGCAAGCGCACCGCAAGCGCCCGCGGACAGTGTCTGCCGCATGGCCCTCACCACCCCCGCCCCGCTCCTGCGGCTGCTGCCGCATCGGCCCGCCCGACGCTCTGTGCCGCAGCACGCCACTGGCTGCTCAGCCCCCGCCGCGGCTCCGGTCGCGCCGGTCGCGGCGGCCGTCCCCGCGCCGGCCCCGCGACGCACGCCGGTAGTCGGCGGCGCAGCGCAGGACGCCGCCACCTCCGCCGCCGCGGCGTGGCCGGCAGCGGCCCGCGGCCTGCTCGTGGATCTGGCGGTAGCGGCGCTGGCCGCCTCGGCCCTGGCGGAGCGGTCGGACGCCTCACTGCCGGGCTCGGCCGCGAGCACCACCCCCGCGGCGGGTGGGTCCTCCGCCCGACGGGCCCGCGCCCTGGCAGAGCACCTGGCGGAGACCTGCGCCGGCCTCCGCACCGACCTCACCGTGCAGCAGCTCGTGGTGCTGCCGGTGCTGCGCACCGCTCCCCTGGGCCTGCGCACCGCCGTCGTCCGGGCGTCCTGCGAGGCGGTGGTGCTGGAGCTGGAGGCCGTGGAGCGCGGCGCCTCGCTGCTCACCGAGGGCCTCGCGACCGCGGAGGACCTGCGCCTGCTCGCCGCCGCGCTGCGGCGCACCCGGTCCGCGGTGGCGCTCCACCGGCGGCTGTGGACCGACCAGGCCCTGCCGCTGGCGCGCGAGGTGCTGCGCGAGCGCGCCGACCGGGTCGGCCGCTGACGGCGGCCGACGGACAGCTGCCGCCTCAGCCGAGCAGCAGCACCACGGCGGCGAGCACGGGTGCGCTCATCAGCGTGCTGAGGAGCACGCTGTCGCGGGCCAGCCGCTCCGCGGCGCCGAAGCGCGTGGCGTAGACGAAGACGTTCTGCGCCGTCGGCAGCGCCGCCACCAGCACCACCGCGAGCAGCGCGTCACCGCTCAGACCCAGCAGCGGGCCGCCCACCACCCATGCGACCAGCGGGGACAGGACCAGCTTGAGGGCCACCGCGAGCCAGGCGTCCGGGTCGGCCCACTGCGGCCCGGGGCCCGTGGACAGGGACAGGCCGAACGCCAGCAGCGCGCAGGGGACCGCCGTGCCGGCCAGCAGGTCGAGCACCGAGGACAGCGGCTCCGGGGGTGGCAGCCGCAGCAGACCGAGCACCAGCCCGACGGCCGCGCCCACCACGAGGGGGTTGCGCGCCAGGCGCAGCAGGGTGCGCGCCCAGACGCCCCCGCCGTCGTCGTCCTGAGGTCCAGCGGAGGTGCGGCGCTCGGCGCGGTGGCGCCGGGCGTCGAGCACGCCCACCCCCAGCGGGGCGAGGACGACGATCTGGAAGAGCAGCGCCGGTGCGACCACCGCGCCGTTCCCGAGCACGAAGACGGCGATCGGCAGGCCGAGGTTGACGGCGTTGACGTAGCTGGACGAGAAGGCCGCGACCACGCCCTCCTCCACGCTGCGCCGGCGCAGCCGGGAGAGCAGCAGCGACACCGCCGCCGCGGTCAGCGCGGCCGCGGCCGACACCACGAGCGGCTGACCGAGCACGGCGGTGACGTCTGTGGTCGACAGGGTCCGCACGAGCAGCGCCGGGGTGCCCACCGCGTAGACGAGCCGCGCCAGCACCCGCTGCGCGTCGGCGCCGAGGGTGCCGCGCCGCCCCAGGAACCAGCCCACCAGCACGACCGCGCCGACCACGGCGAACCCCTCGAGCACGCCGCCGATCGCTCAGCCCTCCGACCCCTGGCTGCCTGGCGCCGGAGCCTGCGGACGCAGCGGAGCCCGACCGGTGCGGGCGCACCGGTCGGGCTCCATGATGCCGGGGACCCGCCCCCCGCTGGAGGGGCGGACGGTCAGGCCGCGCGGGCCAGGCGTCAGACGGGGACGACGGCCCCCGGGCGCGACAGCGTCTCCAGCGCGGCGGCGAGCTCCTCGGTCAGGCCCAGGTGGGCGACCGGGTCGGTGCCCTCGGGCAGCGCCGCCAGCTCGGCCTCGAGCTCGCGCACCCGCGGGATGACGCTCTCGCCGAACGCCTCGACCTCCTCCTTGACGTGGAGGAAGCCCAGCAGCACGAGGTCCACGCCGATGAGCCGGTACGCCAGCACGCGGCGCGCGACCTGCTCAGGGGTGCCGATGAGGCCGGTGCGGAACCCGTCGTTGTACTGGACGAGGTCCTTGAACTCGCTGTCGGCCCACATGCCCTTGCCGTCCTTGGCGGCCTGGCCGGCCTCCTTGACGGCGTTCCCGAAGTCGTTGACCTTGTCGGCGTCGGCGTTGGCGATGATCGCGTCGAGCACCTCGACGGCCTCGGCCTCGGTCTCGCGGACCACGGCGAAGGCGTTCAGACCGAACTTGATCGCGCGGCCGTTCTCGGCGGCGTACCCGCCCACCTGGGCGACCTGCTCGGCGACGCCCTCGGGGGTGTTGCCGTTCATGAAGTACCAGTCGGAGACGCGGCCGGCCATCTGGCGGGCCGCGGTGGAGTTGCCGCCCTGGAAGATCTCGGGGAGCACGTCGGGCTGGGGGCGGAAGTTGAGGTCGCCGACCTGGAAGTGCTTGCCCTGGAAGGCGAAGTGGTCGGTGGTCCAGGCGCCGCGGAGGATCTGGATGAACTCCTCGGACTGCTCGTAGCGCTCGTCGTGCTCGAGCCACTGGGCGCCCAGGTCGAGCGCCTCCTTCTTGAACCACCCCGACACCACGTTGAGGCAGAGGCGGTCTCCGGTCAGCGCCTGCGCGGTGGCGGCCCACTTGGCCAGCACCGCCGGCGGCCAGAAGTAGGGGTGCACGGCGGCGATGACCTTGAGCTTCTCCGTGGCCAGCAGCAGCGCGAGGGAGAAGGACGTCGACTCGTGCTGGGCGTCCGCGCCGTACGAGGCGGCGTAGCGCACCTGGGAGAGGGCGTAGGTGAAACCCGCCTTCTCGGCGGCCTTCGCGGTCTCGATGTTGTAGGCCGGCTCGTGGGAGGTGCGCTGCGGCAGGTTCGAGACCACGAGGCCGCCCGAGACGTTGGGCACCCAGTAGGCGAACTCCACGGGCGCGAGCTCGGAGGCGGGGCGTGGCAGAGAGGTGCTCATCAGGTGTCTCCTCGACTCCTCATCGGTCCTGGCGGGAGCACCGCTCCCCGAGCTGCCTCACGGCGCACGGTCGGTCGGTTGCTGCGGCGTCGACGAGCCAGGTCTCTCAGCCGCTCTGGATGGGCGGGCGCAGCGTGTCTCGCGCGACCGGGTTCCGTCAAATCTGACGGCCCGGCGCGTCGCGGCTCAGCCGACCGGGCCGCGCGGAGCGACCACGGCCAGCACCGCGACGCCGACGGCCAGCACCAGGCAGGTGGCCGCGTCGACCCAGGGCGTCCGCACGGCGAGGGGCCCCAGCGACGCGATGGGCATCACGAGGTGCAGCACGGCGAGCACCAGCAGCAGACCCGACAGGAGCAGGCCCGCCAGCCAGAACGAGACCAGGGCGGCGGCGAGGAGGACGGCCAGCAGCCCCGCGCCGAAGCCCCAGACGAGGGCGGCCGGCGGAGGCCACGGCGTCTTCTCGCGCCGTGCTGGCCGCTGGTCCGCCGCCGGGGCGGGGTCCGAGGCCGGACCGGGGTGCGGATCGGGCGGACCGCTGTCCGTCCGTGCTGGCTCCACCCGCCCAGGCTAGCCGCGCGTGGGCCCATCGGGCGGTGCAGGCGCGGCTCGCGCCCGGGCGGGGCGTGTCGATCACCGCACGGGGTAGCACTGGCTGGTGAGCGCCAGCACCTCCCGGGTCCGCGAGCAGCGGCCCACCCTCGCCGACGTCGAGCGCACCGCCCGCGAGCGCTTCGGCTTCTCGGCGCTGCGTCCCGGGCAGGGCGAGGCGGTGGAGGCGCTGCTCGCCGGCCAGGACGTGCTGGCCGTGATGCCCACGGGCCGCGGGAAGTCGGCCGTCTACCAGCTGGCGGCGCTGTGGCTGCCGGGGCCGACGGTGGTCGTCTCCCCGCTCATCGCGCTCCAGCGCGACCAGGTGCAGGCGCTGGCCCGCACGGGCGTGCACGACGCCGTCGCCGTGAACTCCTCGCAGTCGGCGCGCGAGAACGGCGCCGCGTGGGACGCCCTGAGCACCGGTGACGCCGAGTTCGTCTTCCTGGCGCCGGAGCAGCTGGCCCGCGACGACGTGCGCGAGCGCCTGCGGGCGCTGCGGCCGAGCCTGTTCGTGGTGGACGAGGCGCACTGCGTCTCCTCGTGGGGCCACGACTTCCGGCCGGAGTACCTGCGCCTGGGCGACGTGGTCGCCGAGCTCGCCGCCCCTTCAGAGGAGGACGACGACGATGGCGGCCAGCGCCGTCCGGTGGTCTGCGCGCTCACCGCCACCGCGGCCCCGCCGGTGCGCCGCGAGGTGGTGGCCCGCCTCGGCATGCGCGACCCGGCCGTGGTGGTGCAGGGCTTCGACAGGCCGAACATCTACCTGGAGGTGGTGCGCGAGACCGACGGCGCCGACGCCAAGCGCGCCGTGGTGGTCGAGCGCGCCGCGACGGCCGCCAAGCCCGGCATCGTCTACGTGGCCACCCGGCGCGATGCGGAGGCCTACGCCGACGACCTCTCGCACCTGGGCCTGGACGTGGAGGCCTACCACGCGGGGCTGTCCGCGGAGGACCGGCACTGGGTGCACGAGGCGTTCACCCAGGGCGACCTCGACGTGGTGGTGGCGACGTCGGCGTTCGGCATGGGGATCGACAAGCCGGACGTGCGCTTCGTGCTGCACGCGTCGGTCACGGACTCCCTGGACAGCTACTACCAGGAGGTGGGCCGGGCGGGCCGCGACGGCGAGCCGTCGCTGGCGACGCTGTGCTACCGCCCCGAGGACCTGGGCCTGCAGCGCTTCCACGCCGGTGGCGGGCCTGACGAGCAGGCGCTGGCCGACGTGGCCGGCGCGGTCCACGACGGCGGCGGCGAGCCCGTGCCGGCGGCGGAGGTGCGCGCCGCGGCCGGGCTGACCGCCACCCGCACGACGGGGGTGCTCAACCTGCTGGAGCAGGCGGGAGCGGTGCGCGTCAGCCGAGAGGGCGCCGCCTGGGCTGATGGGGGCACGGCCGTCGGGGCGGCGGTGCGCGGCGCCGTCGAGACGGCGCAGGAGCGCCGGCGCACCGACAGGTCGCGCCTGGAGATGCTGCGCGGGTACGCCGAGACCACCGGGTGCCGCCGGCAGTTCCTGCTCGCGTACTTCGGCGAGCGCCTGGCCGAGCCGTGCGGGAGCTGCGACACCTGCAGCTCCGGCTCGGCGGCCGCCGTGCACGCCGAGCGGGCCAGCGCTGCGGAAGGCGGCGCCTCCGGGGCCGGCTCCTACGCGGTGGACGACGCCGTCGAGCACGCCACCTGGGGCCCTGGCGTCGTCATGAGCGCCGACGGGGACCGGATCACCGTGCTCTTCGAACGGGAGGGCTACAAGACCCTCGCCCTCGCCGCCGTCGAGAAGGCCCACCTGCTGACCCGCGCCTCCTGACCCCAGAGCTGCCGCGCCCCTGACCAGCGCGATCGGGGTCGGGTCAGCGGCGACGAGCGCGCTCCGAGCGGTCAGCAAGGGCTCCCTGAGAACGTCCTCCACGAGACGCACCCCAGCACTCGCAGCGGAGCGGACCACCAGCCCGCACGGCCCGGACCGACGTCCGGCCGCCACCCCTGGAGGACCCCCGTGACCCACCTGTCCCGCGCCGACCTGCGCACCCCCGAGCAGCGCACGCGCCTCGGGGAGGCGCGCCGCCGGTTCGACCCGGCGGGCGTCTTCGGCTGACCACGACGGGTGCGGCGACCCGCCTGGGAGGTGTTCCGGACTCCCGTGATCACGGTGATCAGGGGAGTCCGGAACACCTCCCCGCCGTGATCGTGGGCGCTGCGTCCACCGCGTCACCGGCGGCTACCGTGCGCGACATGCCTGCTGACGCACCCACGATCGTCGCCACGTCCGGCGGCATGAAGGCCGGACGCCGCAGCCGGGTGGCCTTCGCACCGCTCGTCGAGCACGCCGTCGAGCTGTCCGGCACCACCGGACGCCCCAAGCTCGTGCACCTCGGCACCGCCTCGGGAGACCAGCGCTGGTGGAACGCCGAGCTCGACGAGGCCGCCGCCGTCGCCGGCTGGGACCTGCGCCACGTCAACCTCTTCAGCATGCCCAGCGTCGACGACCCCGAGGCGCTGCTCCTCGAGGCCGACGTCGTCTGGGTGGGCGGCGGCTCGGTGGTCAACCTGCTCGCGGTGTGGCGCGCCCACGGCCTCGACGAGGTGTTCCGCCGCGTCTGGCGGGCGGGCGTGGTGCTCGGCGGGGTGAGCGCGGGCTCCATCTGCTGGCACGTCGGCGGCACCACCGACTCCTTCGGCCCGTCCCTGCGGGCGGTGACGGACGGCCTCGCGCTGCTGCCCTACGGCAACGGCGTCCACTACGACTCCGAGGCCGAGCGCCGTCCCCTCGTCCAGCGGCTCGTCGCCGAGGGGGTGCTGCCCACCACGCACTGCACCGACGACGGCGTCGGCCTGGTCTACCGCGGCACCGAGCTGGTGGAGGCGGTGAGCGAGGTCCGCGGCAAGGGCGCCTACACCGTCACCCGAGCCACCGGTGGTCCGGACCAGGACGACGACGGCAGCGCCCGTGCGGTCGAGGAGCGCCTGGAGCCGCGCGTCCTCCCCGGGGCCCGCTGACCCCCCCCTCGACCGCAGCCGGGTGTCCGCTCGCGGTTCCGGAGCCCCCTCGGACCGCAGCCGAGCGTCCGGCTGCGGTCCGAGGAGCTGGCGTCAGTGGGTGAAGTGGCGCGCTCCCGTGAGGTACATCGTCACGCCGGCGGCCCGCGCCGCGGCGACGACCTCGTCGTCGCGCACCGACCCGCCGGGCTGGACGACGGCGCTCACGCCGGCGTCGAGCAGCACCTGCAGGCCGTCGGCGAAGGGGAAGAACGCGTCGGAGGCGGCGACGGCGCCGCGGGCGCGCTCCTCCCCGTGGCTGTTGGCCCGCTCCACCGCGAGGCGGCAGGAGTCGACGCGGTTGACCTGGCCCATGCCCACGCCCACCGACGCACCACCGCGCGCCAGGAGGATCGCGTTGGACTTCACCGAGCGCAGGGCCCGCCAGGCGAACGCGAGGTCGGCCAGGACCTCCGGCGAGGCCGCCTCACCGGTGGCCAGCGTCCAGCCCGACGGGTCGTCGCCGGCGGCGTCGAGCACGTCGGCCTGCTGCAGCAGCAGCCCGCCGGACACGGCGCGGAACTCCGGCCGCGCGACCCCCGCCGCCGGCAGCGGCGCGCGCAGCAGGCGCACGTTCTTCCGGCCGCGCAGCACCTCGAGCGCGTCGTCGTCGAAGTCGGGGGCGACGACCACCTCGGTGAACACCTCGGCCACCTGCTGCGCCATCGCCAGCGTCACGGGACGGTTGGTGGCGATGACGCCGCCGAAGGCGGAGACGGGGTCGCAGGCGTGGGCGGCGGCGTGGGCGGCCGCGACGTCCGCACCGACGGCGATGCCGCACGGGTTGGCGTGCTTGATGATCGCCACGGCCGGCTCGGCGAAGTCGGCGGCGGCGCGACGGGCGGCGTCCGCGTCGACGTAGTTGTTGTAGCTCATCGCCTTGCCGTGCAGCTGCTCGGCGCGGGCCAGGCCCAGGTCGTCACCCGCGAGCCCGCCGGTGCGAGCGGTGTAGACCGCGGCGCCCTGGTGGGGGTTCTCGCCGTAGCGCAGCACCTGCGAGCGGGTCCAGGTGGCGCCGACGAAGCCCGGGAACACCGGGCGGGTCGTGTCGTCGGACTCCTCGGTGACCAGCGTGGCGGCCCACCACGAGGCGACGGCGACGTCGTAGGCGGCGGTCGCGGCGAACGCCTTGCCGGCCAGGCGGCGCCGCTGCGCGAGCGTCGTGCCGCCGACGCGCACCTCCTCCAGCACGGCCTCGTAGTCGGCGGGGTCGACGACGACGGCCACCGACGCGGAGTTCTTGGCGCTCGCGCGCACCATCGCCGGGCCGCCGATGTCGATCTGCTCCACGCAGTCCTCGGGACCGGCGCCGGAGGCGACGGTCTGCTCGAAGGGGTAGAGGTTGACCACCACCAGCTCGAACGCCTCGATGCCCAGCTCCTCGAGCTGGCGGCGGTGGTCGGGGTCGCGCACGTCGGCGAGCAGGCCGGCGTGGACGCTGGGGTGCAGCGTCTTGACGCGGCCGCCGAGGCTCTCGGGGAAGCCCGTGATGCGCTCCACGGGCGTCACGGGGATGCCGGCCGCGGCCACCCTGTGGGCGGTGGAACCGGTGGAGACGATGTCGACGCCGGCCTCGTGCAGCCCGCGAGCGAGCTCCACCAGCCCGGACTTGTCGGAGACGCTGACGAGGGCGCGGCGGACGGGCTTGCGGCCGTCCGCCGGGGTCTTCTGCTGGGTCACGAGAACCGGGCCTTCCTTCCCTCGACGGTCCAGCCGCCGGTGGTCATGCGGGTCACGACGTCGACGAGCAGCGCCCGCTCGACGGTCTTGATGCGCTCGTGGAGCGCGGTCTCGTCGTCGTCGTCGAGCACGTCGACGGCGCGCTGGGCCAGCACCGGGCCGGTGTCGACGCCGTCGTCGACGAGGTGGACGGTGCAGCCGGTGACCTTCACCCCGTGGGCGAGGGCGTCCCGGACGCCGTGCGCCCCGGGGAAGGAGGGCAGCAGGGCGGGGTGGGTGTTGACGATGCGGCCGCCGAAGGCCCCCAGCGCCGAGGCGCCGAGGACGCGCATGAACCCGGCGCTGACCACCAGGTCAGGGCGGTGCCGGGACACCTCGGCGGTCAGCGCGGCGTCCCAGGAGGCGCGGTCGGGGTGGTCGCGCACCTCCACCGCGAACGTCGCCGCGCCGGCGAGCTCGGCGCGGGCCAGGGCGGGGGCGGCACGGCGGGCGGAGTCGGCGCCGACCGCCACCACCTCGAACGGAGCGCCGGGTGCGGCGGCGGCGTCGAGCAGGGCCTGGAGCAGGGTCCCGGACCCGGAGGCGAGCACCACCAGCCGCGAGCGCGAGGGGGGTGTGCTGGACGGGGTCACGGTCGGAGACGATATCGATGCTCGTCGCGGGCACTCCGCCCAGGCGACGGCAGGTCGATGAGAGCAGGAGCACTCAGGGATGAGCGACCCGTACGCGCCCCCGGGCTCGCAGCGCGGCACCGGCCGGGTGCCCGGCGGCCCCGGCGGCGACGGCGTTCCGGACCCGCGGGAACGGCGGCGCCAGCTGCCGCCGTCGGTCCCCCACCGCCCCTCCGAGCGGCGCCCGCCGGACCCGGAGGGCCAGGTCCGCACCGCGAGGCTGGGGATGCGGTTCTCGCTGAGCGTGCTGGCGGGTCTGGTGGCCACGGTGTACCTGCCGCTGCCGTGGAGCGCGGCCGGGCCGGTGTTCGTGCTGGCGGGCGTGACCTTCGGGGTGCTGGCGCTGGTGTCGGCGGCGCGGGCCCGGCTGCCGTGGCCGTCGTACGTGACCCTCGGCGCGGGCATGGCGCTGGCGGGGGTGCTGCTGCTCGTGCAGGCGGCCACGCTGGTGTTCTGGCAGGCGAGCTCGCAGTGGCAGGAGTGCCGCGACACCGCGGTGACGCGCGCCGGGCAGCAGGAGTGCCGCGCCCAGTACGAGCAGAGCGTGCAGAGCTTCCTGCCGGGGATGCCGGCGCCCACCCAGGGCGGCTGACCGCCGGTACCCCCAGGACGACGACGGGCGCTCAGCCCCCTCCGAGGAGGGGCTGAGCGCCCGTCGTGCGCGTCGGCGGCCGGCGCCGCCGTCAGCGCGGGCTCAGGCCAGCGACTGCATGACCTCGCGGGCCAGGGCGGCGGTCTCGGACGGCGTGCGGCCGACCTTCACGCCGGCGGCCTCGAGGGCCTCCTTCTTGGCCTGCGCGGTGCCCGAGGAGCCCGACACGATGGCGCCGGCGTGGCCCATGGTCTTGCCCTCGGGGGCGGTGAAGCCCGCCACGTAGCCGATGACCGGCTTGGTGACGTTCTCCTTGATGAAGGCCGCCGCGCGCTCCTCGGCGTCGCCGCCGATCTCGCCGATCATGACGATGGCGTCGGTGTCGGGGTCGGCCTGGAAGGCGGCGAGGGCGTCGATGTGGGTCGTCCCGATGATCGGGTCACCGCCGATGCCCACGGCCGTGGAGAAGCCGAAGTCGGCCAGCTCGTACATCATCTGGTAGGTCAGCGTGCCGGACTTGCTGACCAGGCCGATGCGCCCGGCGGGGGTGATGTCGGCGGGGATGATGCCCGCGTTGGACGCGCCCGGGGTGATGAGGCCGGGGCAGTTCGGGCCGATGACCCGGCTGGTGCCCTTGGCCTGGGCGTGCGCGAACAGCTCCGCGGTGTCCTTGACCGGCACGCCCTCGGTGATGACCACGACGAGGGGGACCTCGGCGTCGATCGCCTCGACGGCTGCGGCCTTGGTGCCGGCGGCCGGCACGAAGATCACCGTCACGTCAGCGCCGGTCTGCGCCACGGCGTCCGCGACGGACCCGAACACCGGGACCGCGACGGTGGACCCGTCGGGGGCCGTGAAGTCCACGGTCTCGCCGGCCTTCTTGGGGTTGACGCCACCGACGATGGTGGTGCCGGAGGTCAGCATGCGCTGGGTGTGCTTGCGGCCCTCGGAGCCGGTCATGCCCTGCACGATGACCTTGGAGTCCTTGGTCAGGAAGATCGCCATGTCTGTTCCTCTCTCAGCTGCTCAGCCGGGCCGTCAGCGGGAGGCCAGCTCGGCGGCCTTGCGGGCCGCGCCGTCCATCGTGTCCACCACGGTCACCAGCGGGTGCGCGGCCTCGGCGAGGATGCGCCGGCCCTCCACCACGTTGTTGCCGTCGAGGCGCACGACGAGCGGCTTGGTGGCCTCGTCGCCGAGGATCCCCAGCGCCTGCACGATGCCGTCGGCCACCGCGTCGCAGGCGGTGATGCCGCCGAAGACGTTGACGAAGACGCTCTTGACCTGCGGGTCGCCCAGGATCACGTCGAGGCCGTTGGCCATGACCTGCGCCGAGGCGCCGCCGCCGATGTCGAGGAAGTTGGCGGGCTTGACGCCGCCGAACTCCTCCCCGGCCTGGGCGACCACGTCGAGGGTGCTCATGACGAGTCCCGCGCCGTTGCCGATGATGCCGACCTCGCCGTCGAGCTTGACGTAGTTGAGGTGGCTGGCGCGCGCCTTGGCCTCGAGCGGGTCGCCGGCGGCGGCCTCCTCCTCGGCGAGGGCGGCGGTCTCCGGGTGGCGGAAGGAGGCGTTGTCGTCCAGCGACACCTTGCCGTCCAGGGCCACCACGCGGCCGTCACCGGTGAGCACCAGCGGGTTGACCTCGACCAGCGTGGCGTCGGCCTCGCGGTACACGGTCCAGAGCTTCTCGAGGACGTCGGCCACCTGGGCCGCGACGTCGTCGCCGAAGCCCGCGGCGGTGGTGATCTCGGTCGCCTTGGCGGCGTCGATGCCGACGGCGGGGTCGACGGCCACGCGGGCGAGCGCCTCGGGGCGCTCCACCGCGAGCTGCTCGATCTCCATGCCGCCCTCGACGCTGGCCATGGCCAGGTAGCGCCGCTCGGCGCGGTCGAGCAGCAGGGAGACGTAGTACTCGGTGGCGATGTCCGCCCCGGCGGCGATCATCACCTTGTGGACCGTGTGGCCCTTGATGTCCATGCCCAGGATGTCGCGGGCGCGGGCCTCGGCCTCGTCGGCGGACTTCGCGACCTTGACGCCGCCGGCCTTGCCGCGGCCACCGACCTTCACCTGGGCCTTGACGACGACGACCTTGCCGTCGACGCCCGCCCCCAGCTGCTCGGCGGCCGCGCGGGCCTCCTCGGGGGTGGTGGCCACGAGGCCCGGCAGCACCGGGACGCCGTGGGACTCGAACAGGTCGCGCGCTTGGTACTCGTACAGGTCCACTGGGGCTGCGCCTCCATCGTCGGCCGCTGCGGGTGCCCCGCGGGCCGGCGGAACCTGCTGGTGAGCCGCTCGACCTGCACGCGGGGTGCACCCGCGAGCCTAACGAGCCCGCGAGAGCGGCCCAGGTCACACCCCCGGGGCCCGCCTCTGCGGGCGCCCGCTCAGCGCGGCACCCAGGCGTAGCCGTTCTCGGGGCGACCAGCCACGCCGTACCGCGGCCGCACCACCGCGCGCCCGGTCTGCTCCAGGTGCTCCAGGTAGCGGCGGGCGCTGACGCGGGCCATGCCGCAGCGCGCCGCCACCTCCCCCGCCGACAGGTCGGGCTCGGTGGCCGAGCGCAGCACCTGCACCACCAGCTCCAGGCTGCGGTGGGAGAGCCCCTTGGGCAGCTGCTCGGGGGTGCGCGGCGCCGAGACCGCCGCACCTGCGGGGTGGAGCAGCCGGTCGACGTCGTCCTGTCCCAGACCGCCGGTGGCGCCGGTGCGCGCGAGGGCCCTCCGGTGGGCCGCGTACGCCTGCATGCGCTCGGTGAACAGCGCCAGCGAGAACGGCTTGACGAGGTAGTCGACGACCCCGCCGGCCATCGACGTGCGCACCACCTCCAGCTCGCGCGCAGCGGTGACCACCACCACGTCGACGTCGGAGCCGCCCGCCCGCAGCGCGCGCAGCACCTCCGTGCCGGGGACGTCGGGCAGGTGCACGTCGAGCAGCACGAGGTCGGGCGCGAGGGACTCCACGGCCCGCAGCGCGTCGGCGCCGCGGTGCACCACGCCCACGCAGGCGAACCCGGGCACCGTGCCCACGTACGCCTGGTGCAGCGACGCGACGGCGACGTCGTCGTCGACCACCAGCACCCTGACCGTCGCGGGCGGGTCGAGGTCCCCGCTCACGCCCCGGCCCCCGCCAGCTCGGAGGAGGACGACGACGAGCGCGCCGCCGCACCGAGCACCACCTCGAAGCGCGCGCCGCCCAGCTCGGAGCGGGTCACCGCCGCGGAGCCGCCGCGGCGCGCCGCGATGCGCGCGACCAGCGCGAGGCCGATGCCCTGGCCGTGGCGGCCGTCACCGCCGGCCTTGGTGGTCACCCCCACCCGGAACACCTCCTCGCGCTGCGCCTCGGGCACGCCCGGGCCGTCGTCGTCGACGGTGAGCACCCAACCGCCGGCGACGGTGCTGCGCACCTCCACGACCACCCGACCGGCCTGCCCGGCGGCGTCGAGGGCGTTGTCGACCAGGTTGCCGAGCACCGTGACGACGTCGTCGCCAGCGCCCTCGGGCACCCGCGTGGCCGGCGCGACGACCACCTCGGCACCCCGCTCGCGGGCGAGCGCGGCCTTGGCCATGAGGAGGGCCGACACGGCGCCGTCCTCGACGCCGCCGAGGCCCGCGCCCGACATCAGGCGGCCACCGCCGCCGAGCCTGTCGATGAGGGCCGCGGCGTCGGCCGTGCGGCCGAGCTCCAGCAGGCCGCGGAGGACGTGCAGGTGGTTGCTGAACTCGTGGGCCTGAGCGCGCAGGGTGGTGGTGAGGCTGCGCTGCCCGTCGAGCTCGCGCACGGCGCCCGACAGCTCGGTGCGGTCGCGCACGGTCAGCACCCGGCCCACGCGCCGGCCCTGCACCAGGGCCGGGGTGCGGCTGGCCAGCAGCACGCGCTCCCCCACGAGCAGGGGGGCGTCCACGGCGTCGGCGTCGGCCTCGAGGAGCTCCAGGGCGGCGGGGTCGAGCACGTCGGTGGCGCGCGAGCCGACCACGCCGCCGCCCGCCTGCCGACCGTCGAGGTCGAGGAGGCGGCAGGCCTCGTCGTTGACGAGCACCACCCTGCCGCGCTCGTCCACGGCGAGCACGCCCTCGCGGATGCCGTGGAGCATCGCCTCCCGGGCCTGCAGCAGGCGAGCGATCTCGTCGGGCTCCAGACCGGAGATCCGGCGGCGCACCAGGCGCGTGAGCAGGTAGGAGCCGACCGACCCGAGCACGGCGGCGCCGCCGAGCCACGCGGCCAGCCACGGGACGTCCTCGGTGAAGTCGTCGTCGAGCTCGGACTCGACGATCCCCACCGACACCGCGCCGAGGATCCGGCCGGACGCGTCCTCGACGGGCACCTTGGCGCGCAGCGACGGCCCGAGGGTCCCGGTCTGGGTGCCGAGGAACGGCTTCCCCTCCAGGACCTCCGCGGCGCTCGTCGTGCTGGGCGATCCGATGAGCGACGGGTCGGGGTGGCTCAGGCGGATCCCGTCGCGGTCGAGGAACACCACGAACGACACCTTCGAGGCCTGCTGCAGGAGGTCCGCGAGGTCCTGGAGGTCGTCCCCCGGACCGCCGGGCTGCTCGTAGGCCTCGATGACGTCCGGCAGGGTCGCCGCGTTGCGGGCGACCGCCATCATCTGGTCGCCGTACGCGTCGCGGATCTGGCGCTGCTGCAGCGAGACCGCGGCGAAGCCGGCCAGCACCACGCAGGACAGCACGATGAGGGCCTGCAGCGCGAGGAGCTGCGGGCCGAGCGGCATCGGCCGGCGCATGCGGCCATCATCACCGACCGCGGGCGCCCGGGGAACGAGCGGAGCCCCGGATCCGCGTGACCGATACGACCAGAACCACCGCAACGGCCGGTACCACCACTACGGCCGCATGCTGGGCATCCGCTGGACGCGGGAACACCCTCGTCGTCATCGAGCCGCACGGCTCTCCGCCCCGAGGACGGGGCGGACGACGAGGAGGTCGCCACGTGCCCAGCACCACCCCCACCCGCAGCCCCCGCTCCCGCGCCCTGCGCGCCGCGCTCGCCGGCGTCGGCGCCGCGGCCCTGCTCGCCACCGCGGCCTGCGCCTCGGGCACCGCGAGCGCCGGCTCCGGCGGTGACGGCGCGGCCAAGTCGGTCAACCGGCTCGAGATCATGGCCCCGGCTGACCCGGGCGGCGGCTGGGACCAGACCGCCCGCGCCATGGGCAGCGCCATCGAGGCCGACGACCTCGCGAAGAGCGTGCAGGTCTCCAACGTCGGCGGCGCCGGCGGGACGGTGGGCCTGGCCGAGCTCAAGAACGAGCGCAGCGAGGACTTCCTCATGGTCATGGGCCTGGTGATGGTCGGCGCCGTCGAGACCAACAAGAGCCAGGCGACGCTGGAGGACACCACGCCGCTGGCGCGCCTGACCAGCGAGGACGAGATCATCGTCGTCCCGGCGAACAGCCCCTACCAGACCATCGCGGACCTCGTGGCGGCCATGAAGAGCGAGGGCCGCGGGGTCTCCATCGCGGGCGGCTCTGCCGGCGGCACCGACAACATCCTCGCCGGGATGCTCGCCCAGGAGGCCGGTGTGCCGGCCAGCGACCTCAACTACATCGCCTACTCCGGCGGTGGCGAGTCGCTCGCGGCGCTGCTGGGCAACCAGGTCAGCGCGGGCATCTCCGGTGTCGGGGAGTACGCGAAGCAGGTGGAGGCCGGCGAGCTGCGAGCGCTGGCGGTCTCCGGGGCCGAGCGGGTGGACGGCGTCGACGCGCCGACGCTCAAGGAGGCCGGCTACGACATCGAGTTCACCAACTGGCGCGGCGTGGTGGCGCCCCCCGGCATCTCCGAGGAGGCCGAGGAGAAGCTCGAGGCGCTCGTCGACGACATGCACGGCTCGAAGGCGTGGACCGACCTCGTGGCCACCAACGGCTGGACCGACGACTACCTGTCCGGCGAGGAGTTCGAGACCTTCCTCGGCGAGGAGCAGACGCGCATCGCCGGGGTCCTCAAGGAGATCGGGCTGACCTCGTGAGCACGTTGGACACACCCCCCGAGACCCCGGCCGCGGCCGGGGCGGGTGCGGCCCCCGCGCGCCGGGGGCGCCGGCTGCCCGTCGGCGAGCTGGTCGTCACCACCGTGCTGGGCGGCCTCGGCGTGTTCGCGCTCGTCGAGGCCCACACCATCGCCGTCCCCGCGTCGTCCAACGCCGTGGGTCCGCGGGCCTTCCCCTACGCCGTGGGCGCGATCCTCGTGCTCTCGGCGGTCGCCCTGCTCGTGGCGCAGCTGCGGGGGGACCGCGGCGAGGTGGAGGGCGGCGAGGACGTCGACACCTCCGGCGGCGCCGACTGGGTGGCCGTCGCGAAGCTGACCGGTGCGTTCGCCGCGCTCGTCGTCCTCGTCGAGCCGCTGGGCTGGCCGATCGCCGCGTCGCTGATGTTCGGCGGCACCGCGTGGGCCCTCGGTGCGCGCCCGTGGTGGCGCGCCCTGCTCGTCGCCGCCGTGCTCAACACGGTGGTCCACATCGTCTTCACGCAGGTGCTCGGGGTCTACCTGCCCGCGGGCCCGCTCGAGGGGGTCGTCGGCTTTGGGTGACGTCGCCGGGCTGCTCGAGGGCTTCTCCACCGCCCTGCAGCCGATGTACCTGCTCTACGCGCTCATCGGCGTGATGCTCGGCACCGCCGTCGGCGTGCTGCCCGGCATCGGGCCGGCCATGACCGTGGCGCTGCTGCTGCCGCTGACGTACACGCTGGAGCCCACCGCGGCGTTCATCATGTTCGCCGGCATCTACTACGGCGGGATGTACGGCGGGTCGACCACGTCGATCCTGCTCAACACCCCCGGCGAGTCCGCCTCGATCGTCACCGCGCTCGAGGGCAACAAGATGGCCAAGACCGGGCGCGGCGCCGCCGCGCTGGCCACCGCCGCGATCGGCTCGTTCGTGGCGGGCACCATCGCCACCGTCGCGCTGTCGCTGGTGGCGCCCACCGTGGCGCGGATCGCGGTGAAGCTCGGGCCGGCGGACTACGTGGCCCTCGCGGTGCTCGCCTTCTTCACGGTGGCCGCGATGCTGGGGGCCTCCCCCGCGCGCGGCTTCGCCTCGCTGGCCCTCGGCCTGTTCATCGCCGTCATCGGCACCGACAGCCTCACCGGACAGCAGCGCTTCACGCTCGGGCTGCCGACACTGGCGGACGGCATCGACGTCGTCGTCGTCGCGGTGGGGTTCTTCGCCGTCGGCGAGGCGCTCCACGTGGCCTCGCGGCTGCGGCGCGGGCCCATCCCGCTGGTGCCGATCGCCGGCAGGGGCATGACGCGCAGCGACTGGATGCGCTCCTGGAAGCCGTGGCTGCGCGGCACAGCCATCGGCTTCCCCATCGGCACCATCCCCGCCGGTGGAGCCGACCTCGGCACGTTCCTCTCCTACGCCACGGAGCGGAAGCTGTCCAAGCACAAGGAGGAGTTCGGGCACGGCGCCATCGAGGGCGTCGCCGGTCCGGAGGCCGCCAACAACGCCTCCGCCGCGGGCGTGCTCGTGCCGCTGCTGACCCTGGGCCTGCCCACCTCCGCGACCGCCGCGATCATCCTGGCGGCGTTCCAGAGCTACGGCATCCAGCCCGGCCCTCAGCTGTTCCAGGAGGAGGGGCAGCTCGTCTGGGCGCTCATCGCCAGCCTCTACATCGGCAACGTGCTGCTGCTCGTGCTGAACCTGCCGCTGGTGGGCCTGTGGGTGAAGGTGCTGCGCCTGCCCCGCCCGTACCTGTACGCGGGCATCCTCACCTTCGCCGCGCTCGGCACGTACGCGGTGGGCGCGTCGATCGAGGACCTCGTGCTGCTGTTCGTGCTCGGCGGCATCGGCTGGGCGATGCGCTCCTACGGCTTCCCGATCGCCCCGGCGATCGTGGGCCTCATCCTCGGCCCGATCGCCGAGGAGCAGCTGCGCCGCACCCTCGCCATCAGCCAGGGCGACGCGACGGCGCTGGTCACCAGCCCGTTCGCCGCCGTGGTGTACGTGCTCGTGGTGCTGGCGCTGGTCGGGTCGCAGTGGCTCAAGCGCCGCCAGGCGCGGCTCGACGCCGCCGTCTACGCCGAGGCGCAGCGCGAGGACGACCTCGTGGCCGCGGCCACGAAGCCGCACGCGCCGGAGCAGCTCGACCGCCCGCACCGCAACGACCCCGACAGCGGAGGTACCTGGTGACGATCGTCGTGGGCTACGTGCCCAAGCCCGAGGGGCGCGCCGCGCTCGTGGCGGCGCTGGAGGAGGCCGACCTGCGCGGGGAGTCCCTCCACGTGCTCAACACCTCCAAGGGCGACGCCTACTCCGACCCCGGCTACGCCACCGAGGACGACCTCGCCGAGGTGAAGGCGCTCCTGGAGGAGTCCGGCGTGCCGTACGAGCTGGAGCACCGCCTGGGCGACCAGGCCGGCGGCGCGGCCGACATCCTCGAGGCGGTGGAGCGGCTGAGCGCGTCGCTGGTGGTCATCGGCATCCGCAGGCGCACCCCCACCGGCAAGCTGCTGTTCGGCAGCGACGCCCAGACCGTGCTGCTGCAGGCGCCCTGCCAGGTGCTGGCCGTCAAGGCCGGCTGAGGGTCACCCGAAGGCCGCGAGCGCGGCGGCGGGGTCGTCGGTGAACAGGCCGTCGACCCCGTCGTCGCGCAGCTGGCGCAGCAGCGCCGCCACGTCGCCGCGCGCGGCGAGGTCGCGTCCGTCACCGCTGCGCAGCTCGGCGGGCAGGAAGGTGTTCTCCGGCCGCACCGTGTACGGCACCACGGCCAGCCCGGCGGCGTGCGCGTCGTCCACCAGCCGGCTGCCCCTGCGAGCACCGGACCGGCCGCGGGCGTCGCGCGGCTCCACCTGCACGAGGTGCGGGGCCAGCACGTCGGCCCACCCGCGCAGCTCGCGCAGCCCGTCGGGGGTGCACAGGTCGGCGTAGTCGCGGTGGTCGCCCGCCAGCCGCAGGTCCGGCGGGGCGCCCGTGGGCTGCGTCAGCTGGGCCAGGTGCAGCCGCGGAGCGGCCGCCCGCAGCCGCTGCAGCGGCGCCACCTCGAAGCACTGGACGACGACGGCAGCAGCGGCAGCGGCCCTGCTGCCGCTGCGCGGCTCGTCGTCGTCCCTCCCGTCGTCCAGCAGCCCGGACGACCCCAGCGCCGCGAGCAGCCGCGGCTCCAGCGCCAGCCCCGCGGCCGCGAAGTGCCCGGGGTGCTTGAGCTCCGGCCACACCGCCACCTCGCGGCCCGCGCGCACCGAGAGCTCCTCGCGCAGGGCCAGCACCTCCGCGAACGTCATCACCGGCTGCTCGCCGTCGTGGGCGGCGCTGGCGGGTCGCAGCTCCGGCAGCCGCTCGCGGGTCCTCAGGAGGCGGACCTGCGCGAGCGTGAGGTCCTGGGAGAACCAGCCCGTCAGGGACACCCCGTCCACCACGCGCGTGGTGCGCAGGTGGGCCAGCTCGGGGCGGTCCGCGATGTCGGTGGTGTCGCTCAGCTCGGCCTCGTGCCGGACCACCAGCTCGCCGTCGGCGGTGACCACGAGGTCGACGTCCACCCCGTCGGCCCCCTCGGCGACGGCCAGCTCGTAGGCGGCGCGGGTGTGCTCGGGGCGTCGCGCGCTCGCGCCGCGGTGCCCGACCACCACCGGCCGCCGCCCCTCAGGGGTGCTCATGGCACACCCCTACCCCTCCTCCGCACGTCGATCGAGGAGGTGGGCGTCACACCCACCGTCCGCCGGCACGGCGCGGGCCAGCGCGGTGACGGCCCCCCGCAGCTCGGCGACGGTCGCGGCGCCGTAGCCGAGGACGACGGCGGGCGGCAGGTCGGTGCGGGCCACCGCGTACGCGGCGAGGTCCGCCAGCAGGTGCCCCTGGGCCTCCACGGCCGCGACGACGGCGGCGGAGTCCGTCCCCGCGGGCAGCTCGACCACCACGTGCAGGCCCGCCGCCGCCCCGCGGGCCCGCAGGTGGGGGTGCTCGGCCAGCATCTGCCGCAGGAGGTCGCGGCGGTGGGCGTGGTCGCGGCGCACCCTCGCGACGTGGCGCCGCAGCCCGCCCCCGGCCAGGTGGCCAGCCAGCGCGCGCTGGAGGACGCCGCTCACGGGGGCGCCGAGGTCCTCGCGCACCTCGGCGAGCGCCTCGCGCAGCGCCGGCGGCGCCAGGAGGTAGCCCGCGCGCAGCCACGGCGAGAGCACCTTGGAGAACGTCCCGAGGTGCACCACCAGGTCGGGGGCCAGCGACGCGAGGGCGGGCAGCGGCGCCGCGCCGTAGCGGAACTCGCCGTCGTAGTCGTCCTCGACGACGACGGCGCCCGCCTCCCGGGCCCGCGCCAGCAGGGCGACGCGGCGCTCCAGAGGCAGCACGCCGCCCCAGGGGTACTGGTGGCTCGGCGTTAAGAGCACGGCGTCGAAGGGCTCGGGACCGCGGGGGGGCAGGCGGTCCACGCGCAGGCCGTCGTCGTCGACGTCCACGGGGAGGAGCTCTGCGTCCAGGCGGAGCAGGCAGCGCGCTGAGGAGGGGTACCCCGGGTCTTCGACGACGACGCGCAGGTCGCGGCGGCGCTGCGGGGAGCGCGGTGCGCGCCGGCCGCGCAGGGCGTGGACGACGAGGGCGAGACCGTCGCCGGTGCCGGCGGTGACGACGACGTCGGCGGGGTCGGCGTCCACGCCCCGCGCCGCGCGCAGGTGCGCGGCGACCTGCTCGCGCAGCGCGGGCAGACCAGCGGGAGGCGGTTCGTCGTCGGGGACGTCGGCCAGTGCGGCCTCCCTCCAGGCGCTGCGCCACGCGGCGTCGGCGAGCCGGGAGGTGTCGGGGCGACCGGGCCGCAGGTCCACCGCCCCGGGGCGCTGCGCTGCGCGCCGCCGCGGACCGAGGTCAGCGGCGCGGGGCGCCGGCAGGGCTCCGACGTGCTGGCTGACGCGCGTGCCGCTGCCGTGGCGGGCCTCGAGGAAGCCCTCCCCCACCAGCTGCTCGTAGGCGGCGGTGACGGTGGCGCGCGAGACGCCCAGCTGCTCGGCCAGGCGGCGGGTGGCCGGCACCTGGGCACCCGGAGGGAGCCGGTGCTCGCGGACGGCGGTCCGCAGCGCGTCGGCGAGCTGGCCGTGCAGTCGCGCGGCACCGCCCCGGTGGAGGGCGAGCGGGAGGTCGAGCTCGACGGGGGTGCGCACTCCGGCCTCCTCGGGCTGCTGCTCGTCGCCGGCGACCAGCCGCGGAGTGGACTGCTGGTGGCCACCGGCAGTGGCCTGCTCGCGCAGGCCACTGGTCAGCCAGTCTGCTCCCGTGAGCACCTCCACCGCCAGCGCCACGCCCGCACCGTCGCCCGGGGAGCCGCTGCAGGTCACCGACCGCACCCGCTTCACCCGCTACGGCCACCGCCAGGTCACCGACCGGGCGGCGCTGCACGACGTGCTCGACAGCGCGCTCGTCGCCCACGTCGCCGTGGTGCGCGAGGCGCCGACGCCGGCGGCCGTCGTCCTGCCGATCGCGTCGGCTCGCGACGGCGAGTCGCTGCTGCTGCACGGCTCCACCGGCGGCGGCCTGCTGCGCGCCGCAGCGGCCGGGCAGACCGTGACCGCCACGGTGACCGTGCTCGACGGCGTGGTCTACGCCCGCACGGTGTTCGACAGCTCGATGAACTACCGCTGCGCCGTCGTCTACGGCGTGCCGACCGTGGTGCCGGACGAGGAGAAGGAGGAGGCGCTGCGCGTCCTGTCCGAGCACCTCATGCCCGGGCGCTGGGACGAGGTGCGCCCTCCCACGCGGCGCGAGCTCGCGGCGACGCTGGTCCTGCGCCTGCCGCTGGAGGAGGCCAGCGTCAAGGTCCGCGCCGCCGGGGCCAGCGAGGACGAGGCGGAGGACGACGCCGTGTGGGCCGGCGTGCTCCCCCTGCACACCGCCGTGGGCGCTCCCCGCACCGGTGACGACGTCCCGGCTGGTGTCGAGGTCCCGCCGAGCGTGACCTCCGGCGCGCACCGCCTCGCCGGCTGGGTGCCGCCCTACCGCTGACCCTGGCGCTCCCCGCCCCCTCTCGCACTTTCCGCGGCAAGTGCGACACCTCTGGCCGCGGGAACCGCACTTTCCGCGGCAAATGCGCCACTGGAGCCACCCCTCCCGCGTCCTCCGCGGCACGCGCCCGAAGGGGGTGGGCTCAGGTGGTGGCGGGGCCGGGGTGGATGTCGAGCCGGCGGTCGACCAGGTAGGGGTTGTCGCGGCGACCCGCCTCGACGACGGCGGTGTCGACGTCGGCCAGCAGCAGCGAGCTCGACGTGACGTCACCGGGCGGCGCCGCCGCCAGCACGCGCCCACTCGGCGCGACGATGCTGCTCAGCCCCACGAAGGCGAGGTCGACCTCGCGCCCGCAGTGGTTGGCGTACGCCACGTAGACCTGGTTCTCCCAGGCCCGCGCCCGGATGATCACGTCGGCGATGAAGGAGAACGGCTCCATCTGGGCGGTCGGCACCGCCACGAGGTGCGCCCCGGCCGCGGCGGCGGCGCGCACCGCCTCGGGGAACTCCACGTCGTAGCAGATGAGGACGGCGACCCTCACCCCGCCGACGTCGAAGAGCGACACCGGCCGGTCGCCCGGCACGAAGGCGTCGCGCTCGTCCGGGCCGAACAGGTGCGTCTTGACGTGGTGGCCGAGCACCTCGCCGTCGGCGCTGACGAGGACGGCGCTGTTGACCACCTGCCCGTCGACGCGCTCGGGCATGCCGACCAGCAGCGCGATCCCGTGCCGGCGGGCCACCTCGGCGACGGCCGGCACCAGCCCGCCGGCTGCGCGGTCGGCCATCTCCGCCGTCCGCTGCGCGCCCAGCTCGTAGCCGGTGAGGAACATCTCCGGCGTCAGCAGCAGACCGGCTCCAGCGTCGGCGGCCTCCGCCGCGCGCTCGTCGAGCTCGGCGAGGTTGGCGGCGACGTCCCCCAGGACGCCGGCCGACTGCAGGAGCGCCAGGCGCAGCACGGTCACCCCGTCATCCTGCCGCGCTGATGCGGTCCTAGAGGTGCGTCAGTGCTGAGGACCCCCTCAGACCCAACCGTGATCACGGGCGTGGTGCGCGACGGACTGCGCACAACGCCCATGATCACGGAGGAGGGTCAGAGCTTCTGGACGGGGGCGTAGCGCAGCAGCAGGCGCTTGGTGCCCTCGCTGCGGAAGTCGACGTGGGCCACGGTCTTGTCGCCGCTGCCCTCGACGGCCACGACCGTGCCCATGCCGAAGGAGTCGTGGGTGACCCGGTCCCCCACGGACAGGGAGATGACGGGGCGCGTCCCCGCGGTGCGCACGCCCGGCGTGCCCGCGAGCTTGGCCTGCGCAGAGGAGTGGCTGCTGCCGTAGCCGCCGGCGCTGTAGCTCGAGCCGCCGCGGCCTCCACCGCCGCTACCGCCCCAGCCGGAGGAACCCGAGGCCTCGGCGCGCTCCCAGCGCACCAGCTCGTGCGGGATCTCGTCGAGGAAGCGCGACGGCGGGAAGTACTGCGGCTGCCCCCAGGCGCTGCGCGACGCGGCGCGCGAGATCCGCAGGTAGCGCCGAGCGCGGGTGATGCCCACGTACGCCAGGCGCCGCTCCTCGGCGAGCTCGTCGTCGTCGGCGAGCGACCGCTGGTGGGGGAAGGTGCCGTCCTCCAGGCCGGTGAGGAAGACGACGGGGAACTCGAGGCCCTTGGCGGTGTGGAGGGTCATCAGCGTGACCACTCCGGAGTCTTCACCGGCCTCCTCGTCCGCGCCGTCGGCCACGGCGGAGCCGGGGATCTGGTCGGCGTCGGCCACCAGCGAGACCGTCTCGAGGAAGTCGGCCAGGGTCCCCCCGGGGTTGGCCTGCTCGTACTCGGCCGCCACGGCCGACAGCTCAGCGAGGTTCTCCACGCGGGACTCGTCCTGCGGGTCGAGGCTGGCGCGCAGCTCGGCCAGCAGCCCGGACCTGTCGAGCACGGCCTCGAGCACCGTGGACGGCCCGGCGCCGCCCTCGACGACGGTGCGCAGCTCGTCCATGAGGTCGGTGAAGCCGCGGATGCACGTCAGCGAGCGCGCGGCCAGGCCCGGTGCCTCCACCGCCCGCTCCAGCGCCGCCGGGAAGCCGATCCGCTCCCGCTCGGCCAGGGCCGCCACGCACGCCTCGGCGCGCTCGCCGATGCCCCGCTTGGGCACGTTGAGGATGCGCCGCAGGCTGACGACGTCGTCCGGGTTCGCCAGCGCCCGCAGGTAGGCGAGCGCGTCGCGCACCTCGCGGCGCTCGTAGAAGCGCGTGCCGCCCACCACCTTGTAGGGCAGCCCGACGCGCACGAACACCTCCTCGAGCGCCCGCGACTGCGCGTTGGTCCGGTAGAAGACCGCGACGTCGCCGTAGCGCACGCCCTCGTCGTCGACGAGCCTGTCGATCTCGGAGGCGACGAAGGCGGCCTCGTCGTGCTCGGCGTCGGCGACGTACCCGACGATCTGCTCGCCGGCGCCCTCGGCCGTCCACAGGTTCTTGGGGCGGCGGTCGGCGTTCTTGGCGATGACGGCGTTGGCGGCGGACAGGATCGTCTGGGTGGAGCGGTAGTTCTGCTCCAGCAGGACGGTCTTGGCGTCTGGGTAGTCCTCCTCGAACTCGACGATGTTGCGGATCGTCGCGCCGCGGAAGGCGTAGATGGACTGGTCGGCGTCGCCGACGACGGTCAGCTCGGCCTGCGGCACGCCGTCGGGCTGCCCCTCGGGTCCCCACGTCGCGCCCGGGCCGCCGACCAGCTCGCGCACCAGGGTGTACTGGGCGTGGTTGGTGTCCTGGTACTCGTCGACCAGCACGTGGCGGAAGCGGCGGCGGTAGTGCTCCGCGACCGCGGGCACGCCCTGGAGCACGCGCACGGTGGTCATGATGAGGTCGTCGAAGTCGAGGGCGTTGGCCTGCCGCAACCGTGCCTGGTAGAGCGCGTAGACCTCGGCGAGGATCCGCTCGGCGTGCGTGCCGTCGGCGGCCTTCGCGGCGTGCGCCTCCGGCGTGACCAGCTCGTTCTTGAGGTTGCTGATCTGCGTGGACAGCGCCCGCGGGGCGTAGCGCTTGGGGTCGAGGTCGAGCTCGCGGACGACGAGCGCGAGCAGCCGGCGGGAGTCGTCGGCGTCGTAGATCGAGAAGGACGAGCGCAGCCCGGCCGCCTCCGCCTCGCGGCGCAGGATCCGCACGCACGCGGAGTGGAAGGTGGAGACCCACATCGAGCGGACGGCGGGGCCGACCAGCCCCTCGAGCCGCTCCTTCATCTCGCCGGCGGCCTTGTTGGTGAAGGTGATGGCCAGCACCTGGCCCGGCCGGGCGCCGCGGGCGGCCACGAGGTGGGCGATGCGGTGGGTGAGCACGCGCGTCTTGCCCGAGCCGGCGCCGGCGACCAGCAGCAGCGGCGAACCCTCGTGGAGCACGCCCTCGCGCTGGGCGGGGTTGAGGCCCTCCAGCAGCGCCGCGGGGTCGATCCGGACCACCGGCCTGTCGGCGAGCACGCCCGGGCGCCCGTCGTCCGAGGGCGACCCGGCGGGGGTCTGCGGGACCGGGAGGGGAAGGTCGTCGAAGAGCGTGCTCATCGTCCGACGAGCCTACGTCCGACCACCGACACCCGGCTCCCTCCGGCGGCGACCCGTGGACGCGCTCGGAGGGAGCCGGGACCGTCAGACCTGCGTGATGCGGCCGGTGCCCGCCTCCGGGTACCGCGCCGCCGTCACCGTCCCGCCGAGGTCGTCGCGCAGGTAGCTCTGCAGCGCCTGCTGCTGGGTGGTGGGCAGCACCTCGAACGCCGCGCCGTCGAGGGCGTCGTAGCCGTCGCTGCCGCGCAGGAGGAAGTCGATCGAGGCCACGGAGATCGTCCCGTCGAGCACCCGCTGCCCGCCGACCACCACGGGCGTCCCGTCGGCCAGGGTCAGGGTCTGCACGCGGGCGCCGGGCGGCGCGTCCGGGTCGGCCGTGTACGAGAAGCCCGCCACCTGGGCGAACGAGCCCGCACCGGCCCCCGCGCCGTGGTCGACGGCGGCCACGAGCGCCTCCACCGGCAGTTCCGGCGCCACCGCCACGAAGTTGGCGAAGGGCGTGACGTCGTAGGTGTCCAGCGCGGACACGTCACCGGCCGCCAGCACCGAGTCGTTGCGGATGCCGCCGCCGTTCTGCAGCGCCACCACGGGCGGCGCCACGCCCGCGGCCTCGGCCCCGGCGCGCCCGGCCGCCAGCAGCGAGTCGGCCACGAGCGAGCCGAGCCCGGTCTCACGCGAGCGCACCGCGTCGCGCCGGCCGTCCAGCGGCACCTCGGTGCGGGCGACCACCTGGGAGGCGAGCCCGTCGACGTAGGCCGCCACGGGCTCCTCCACCTCGGCGACGACGTCGGGGTCCGGCGCCACCGCGTCCGGCCCGTTCGAGGTCACGGGCACCGGGCGGCTGGCGACGTCGTCGACGGCCACGAGGCGCCCCTCGGCGTCGAAGTCGACCACGAGCTGGCCGACGTAGCGGTAGAGCCCGCTCGTGGTGACCACGGGCACCCGCGCGCCGTCGGCCGCGCCCACCACCGCGGGGTACGGCAGCGGCGCGCCCGCGGCGTCGGTGCTCACCGCGTCACCGGGCAGCAGCGCGTCGCCGGGCGAGGCCATCACCTCGCCCCCACCCGCGGCGACGACGACGTCGACCCCGCGCAGCTGCGGCACGAGCGCGACCTCGTTGTCGACGTCCTGCAGGTGCGACACCAGCACGACCTTGGTCACCCCGGCCGCCTCCAGCGCGGCTGCCTGCGCGTTGGCGACCCCCGCGAGGTCGGGGTCCACCCGCACCTCGCCGAGGCTGGTCAGCTCGGGCAGCTCGGGCGTGGTGAGCCCGATGACGCCGAAGCGCTCCCCGGCGGACTCGACCACGGTCGAGGCGACCACGGTGCCGTCGTCCACCTCGGCCTGGAGGCGGGGTTCGCCGGACAGGTCGAGGTTGGCGGCCACGAACGGCGCGTCGTCGCCGACGGCGTCGAGGTAGTCGGCCAGGAAGTCGGGCGTGAGGTCGAAGTCGTGGTTGCCGATGGCGCTGGCGTCGAAGCCGGCGGCGTCGAAGGCGAGGGCGTCGTAGACCTCGCCGGTGCCGTCCAGGCGGCTCGCGTCGAGCTGCGGGCCGGGCAGGAACAGGTCTCCCCCGGCGAGGGTCAGCACGGGTCCGCGCGCCTCGGCCGCGGCGCGCTGGCGCTCGACGAGGGCGGCGAAGCGGGCGGCGCCGGCCTGCTCCGCGCCGGCCTCGTCGGTCTCGGGCAGGAGCGAGGACTCGAGGTCGTTGGCGTGCAGCAGCGTCAGCCGCACGCCGCCCTCGACCGGCACGGGCGCCGGTTGCTGGGGAGCGACGGGCACCACGGGGGCCGCGGGGTCGGACGCCCACGAGGCGGCGGGCGTCCCGAGCACGAGGGCTGTGGCGGCGAGTGCGGCGGAGGCGCGTCGCGAGATCGTCACAGACCGGGAGGTTACGGACATCTCGGCCACCACGCCATGACGATCCCTTGACCTGGCTTGACCACCCTTGACCATCCGGAGGCCCCTGGGACCGCAGCCGGTCACCCGGTCGCGGCCCAGGGAGCCCCCGGAGCCCCAGCCGGACGCTCGGCTGCGAGGAGGTGGAGCGGAGCGTCAGCCGGCGAGGCGCTGCCCCGAGGGCGTGGACGGCGCCGACGCCGCACGCGGACCGGCGGAGCCGCCGCGGCGCGCGCCCGGCACGGCCTTGCCGGCGGCCCACAGGCGACGGGCCTCGAACGCGGTGTCGGGGTGGTCGGTGAAGATCCCGTCCACCCCGGCGTCCAGGAACGCCAGGTGCTCGACCAGCGCGCGCCCGGGAGCGGCCTCGGAGAGCCCCACCTTCAGCGACGCGGGCAGGAAGGCGTTCTCGTTGCGCAGGGTCCACACGTGCACGGCCAGCCCCGCGCGGTGCGCGTCGGCGACCAGCGGGGTGACCGGGCCGAGCGTCCCGTCCTCGCCCACCGGCAGCACCATGTCCTTGCAGGGGGCGAGCACCTCGGCGTACGTGGACACCTCGCGCAGGCCCCACGGGGTGCACGCGGCGCGGCCGGCGTCGTCGTCCTCGACCAGCTGCACCAGCGGCACCCGCAGGCCCTCGGCCCGCAGGCGGCGCAGGAACGCCGCCTCGAAGCACTGGACGGCCACGGGCGCGTCCGGCTCGTCCAGGCCCAGCCGGCGCAGCTCGGCGATCACCAGCGCGGCGATGTCGAACCCGTCGGCCGCGTAGCGGGAGGGGTCCTTCACCTCGGCGGTCACCACGACGTTGCGCCCGAGCTCCAGCCGCAGCTGCGCGGCCAGCTCGAGCAGCTCGGCGAAGGTCGGCACCTCGTAGAGGCCGTCGTAGACGGTGGTGGTGGGCCGCAGGTGCGGACGCGGCTCCACGGCGCGCAGCGAGCGCAGCTCGTCGAAGGTGAGGTCCTCGGTGAACCACCCGGTGACCTCGACGCCGTCCACGACGCGGGTCGTGCGGCGCGCGGCGAGGTCGGGGCGGCCGGCCACGTCGGTGGAGTGCGTGACCTCGCTCTCGTGCCGCAGCACCAGCACTCCGTCGAGCGTCGGCACGATGTCCGGCTCGATGCGGTCCGCCCCCAGGCGGGCCGCCAGCTCGTAGGAGGCCAGGGTGTTCTCGGGCCGGTACCCGCTGGCGCCGCGGTGTCCGATGACAGACGGGACCCCGCCGACGAGCGGTGCAGCACTGCTCACGGGAGTCAACTCTCCTCCTCGGACCTGGATGCCCGCGGGCTAACGGATGAACAGGAGGTGCAGATGTGGCGGATTCCGTCTGCTCCATCGGCGCCCGTGACGCGACGGCGAGCGTCTCGGGCCTCCCACCGCGCTCCCCGGGGTGGTCACCACCCGGCAGGAGCAGCCCCCCGAGCCGCTGCCCGCCCTGCGCCTAGGCTCCGGGGATGGGCGATCAGGGGCACCGGTCCGGTCCGCTGGGCGCGCTGCTGGAGCGCGTGCCCCCGGGGCTGCGTGGCAGCGCGCAGACCGCGCTGCTGCGCGCGTTCCGCGTCACGCCCGCTCCCGTGCGCCGCGCGCTCGTGCGTGCCGGGACCCCCAGCTACACCGTGGGCGCGGTGTGCGCCGTGGAGCACGAGGGCTCCGTGCTGTTCCTGCGCCAGCCCCACCGCGGCGGGTGGTCGCTGCCCGGCGGCCTGCTCGACCGCGGCGAGGCACCGGCGCCCGGGGTGGAGCGCGAGGTCCGCGAGGAGACCGGGCTGCGCGTGCGGGTGGGCGTCCCGGTGACGGCGCTGGTGGAGCCGCGGGTGCGCCGGGTGGACGTCGTCTACCGGGTGGTGGTCGACCAGCGCCCCGACGTGGAGCCCGGCGGCGAGGCCCGCGGCTTCGCGTGGCTCACCCCAGGAGAGGCCTCCCGCGACGCCGACTCCGCCACCCGGTCGATCCTGGAGGGGATGGCCGAGGCCCTGGCCGAGGGCGCCCGCGGCGGACGGCTCCTGCCCTGAGCCGTCCCACCTCCGCGGACGGCCTGGCGGGCGTGGTGCTCGCCGCCGGGGCCGGCACCCGGTTGCGCCCCCTCACCGACCAGCTGCCCAAGGCCCTGGTGCCGGTCGGCTGCGTGCCGCTGCTGGACAGCGCCCTGGACCGCCTGGCCGCGGCCCTCGGCGACGACCACCCCACCCCGGCCCGCGTGGCCGTCAACGCGCACGCGCTCGCGGAGCTGGTGGCGCGGGCCGCGTCCGGCAGGGCCCACGTGAGCCGCGAGGACCTCCTCCCGGCCGCAGGAGAGGACGACGACGAGCGCGCCGGCGTCCGCCCCGCTGCGCCTCCGGCGACGGGCCCGTCGAAACCGCCTCCGGCGCTGGGCACGGCGGGGGCGCTGGGAGCGCTGCTGCCCTGGCTCGACGGCCGCTCAGCGCTGGTCACCAACGCCGACGCGTGGATGCCCCGGGGCCCCGCCCTGCTCGCCGACCTGGTCCGCGGCTGGGACGGCCAGCGCTGCCGCCTCCTGTGCGAGCCCGCGGCCCCCGGCGCTCGCGCCGACTTCCGCGCCCCCGACGGCACCGGGGTGCGCTACGTCGGCTCCTGCGTGCTGCCCGCCCACCTGCTGGAGCGCCTGCGACCGGAGCCGTCGGGCCTGTACGAGGTGCTCTGGCGGGACCTGGCCGCGCGCCCTGCGGACGACGGCGGCCTGGACCTCGCGGTGGTGCCCGCCGGCAGCGCCCTGGACTGCGGCACCCCGGCCGACTACCTGCGCGCCAACCTCCTGGCCACCGGCGGCGGCAGCGCCGTCAGCCCGGGCGCGGTCGTCCGCGGCGCCCTCGAGCGCGCCGTCGTGTGGCCGGGCGCCGTCGTGGAGGCCGACGAGCACCTGGTGGACGCCGTGCGAGCGGGCACGGCCGCTCGGCCGGTCACCGTGAGGGGTGGAGGGCCCTCGGTCGGCCCGGTGTCCTGACCTGCCTCTAACCTCGCCCCATGACGGTCCCCGCGTCCGGCGAGCAGCACGAGATCAGCGCCGGCGCGCTGAAGGCGGTGGTCACCGAGGTCGGTGGTGCGCTGCGGTCCTTCACCGACGACGGCCGCGACCTCGTGGTGCCCTTCGACGCGGCGGTCCCCCGCAAGCACTACCGCGGGTCGGTGCTCGCGCCGTGGCCCAACCGCACCGGTGACGGCCGCTGGAGCTGGCAGGGCGTCGAGCAGCGGCTGGCGCTCACCGAGCCTGACCGCGCGTGCGCGCTGCACGGCCTCGTGTGCTGGCAGCCGTGGGACCTCGTGGAGCGCTCGTCCGACTCCGTCGTGCTCGGCACCACCGTGTGGCCGCAGGCCGGCTACCCCGGCCACGTGGACCTGCGCGTCAGCTACCGCCTCGTCGAGGAGGGCCCTGACGCGGGCCTGACCTGGGAGCTGGAGGCCACCGGCGTCGGTGGGGTCCCCGCGCCCTACGGCACCTCCATCCATCCCTACCTCGTGGCGGGCCCGGGTCGCGTGGACGACTGGACCTTCGAGCTGTCCGCGGGCGCCACGCTCGTGGTGGACCCCGAGCGCCTCCTGCCCGTGCTCGACGCCGAGGGCCGCGAGCAGCTGCGTCCTGTCGACGGCAGCGACCTCGACTTCCGCGGCGGCGCCCCGCTGCGCGGCCGCTCCGTCGACGACGCCTACGCCCGGCTCAGCGGGCCCACCGCCGGCAGCGCGCGGGTGCTCGCGGCCGACGGCACCGGCGTCGCGATGCACTGGGACCCGCAGGACTGCCCCTGGGTCCAGGTGCACACCGCTGACCGCCCGGAGCCCGAGGACGACCGCGTGGGCCTGGCCGTGGAGCCCATGACGTGCCCGCCCGACGCGCTGCGCACCGGCACCGACCTGCGCGTGCTCGAGCGCGGCCAGAGCACCCGCTCGTGGTGGCGCATCGAGCCGCTGCGCACCCCTGCCGCGTCGGACGCCGGGGGCGGCTCGTGAGCCAGCTCCTCGTGGTGATGGGGGTGTCCGGCAGCGGCAAGACCACCGTCGCCCAGCTGCTCGCGAAGGACCTCGGGTGGGTCTTCGCCGAGGCCGACGAGTTCCACCCGCGGGCCAACATCGCCAAGATGGAGAACGGCCACCCGCTCACCGACGACGACCGCTGGCCCTGGCTGGGGGCCATCCGCGACTGGGCGAGCGAGCGCTCCGACGCCGGCGAGGACGCCGTGGTCACCTGCTCGGCGCTGAAGCGCTCCTACCGCGACCTGCTGCGCGGCTCGCGCGCCCGGGTGCGCTTCGTCCACCTCGACGGGCCGCCGGAGCTGCTCGCGCAGCGCATCGGTGGGCGCACCGGCCACTTCATGCCCAGCTCGCTCCTCGGCTCCCAGCTCGACACCCTCGAGCCGCTGGGGACCGACGAGGACGGCGTGGTCGTCTCCGTGGACCAGTCCCCGCAGGACTGCGCCCGCGCCGCCGCCCGGGCGCTCGGCCTGTGAGCCGTCCGTGAGCCAGCTGCCGGCTCACGGCGCCCCCGGCGTCCCGGGCTCCTCCGAGCCGCCCGACGTCGCCGTGGCACCGGCGCCCGACCCCACCGCCGGCTCGCGCAGCCTGCGGCTGCTCGTGGCGTTCGCAGCGGTCGTCGTCGTCATCGCGGGGCTGAAGGCCTTCTCCGGCAGCATCGGGCCCGCGTTCCTGGCGCTGGTGCTCGTGATCGTCGTGCACCCGCTGGGTGCGCGGATCCAGCGGCTCGGCTCCTCGCCGTGGGTGCCGCAGTGGGCGGCCACCTGGACCGGTGTGGCGGCCAACATGGTGGTCGTCTACCTCATCGTCGCGGCGCTGGCGGCGTCACTGGCGTGGGCAGCGGTGGAGCTGGCCACCACGCTGCCGGAGTACGTGGGGCAGCTCACCGTCCTGCGCGACCAGCTGCTCGACCTCATCACGGGCCTGGGGTTCAACCAGGCCGAGCTCATCCGGATGGTCAACAGCGCGAACCCGTACGAGCTGCTGGGGTACGCCCAGACGCTCGTGTCAGGGCTGGCCTCCGGCCTGACGGACTTCGCCTTCGTGCTGCTCCTGCTGTTCTTCCTCGCGCTCGACGCCGCCCCGTTCCCCAAGCTGCTCGACCAGGCCTCCCACCAGCACCGCGACGCCGTGGAGGCGATGCGCACCTTCGCCTCGGGCACCCGGCGCTACCTCGTGGTCTCCACCGTCTTCGGTGCGATCGTGGCGGTGCTCGACGTGGTGGCCCTGGTGTGGCTCGGCGTGCCGCTGGCGCTGCTGTGGGGACTGGTCTCGTTCGTCACCAACTACGTCGCCAACATCGGCTTCCTGCTGGGCGTGGCCCCGCCGGCGCTGCTCGCGCTGCTGGCCAACGGCCCGGAGAACGCCCTGCTCGTGGTGGTCATCTACACGGTCATCAACGTGGTGATCCAGGGGCTCATCCAGCCGAAGATCGTCGGGAACGCCGTGGGTCTGTCGGCCACGCTGACGTTCCTGTCGGTGGTGTTCTGGGGCTTCGTGCTGGGCGGGCTCGGAGCGCTGCTGGCGGTGCCGCTGAGCCTGCTGGCGCGCGCGGTGCTCATCGACGCCGACCCCCGCGCCCGCTGGTTGCTGCCGCTGGTCGCCGGTAGCACTCGGGGTGTCCCGGTGCGGAAGCCGTCGCTGCCGCACCTCCCCCACGTGCACCTGCCGCACCTGCCCCTCCGTCACGGGTCCCCGCCGCCCACGAGCACCCCTTCCGGCACTTCCCCGACGACGACGGACGCCGCAGCACCCGCCCTGGCTGCTCCTGCGCCCACCCCGTCCAGCGGCCCGGGCGCGCACCCCGGCCAGACCGCCTCGACCGGGGACGCCGAGGGTTCCGAGCCGGTCGAGCAGCTCCGGCCGACGTCGGCCGCCGAGGAGTGGACCGGGGTCCCCACAGAGCAGGGATGGCCGGCCGGGCAGCAGGCGGACCCCGAGGACGGCACGGGCCGCCGCGCGTCCCTCGCCCGGCGCCTGCGCTCCGCGGCCGACCGCTTCACCCGCTGACATCCGGGCTCTCGCCCCATCAGCCGGGCTCCCGCCCCATCAGAGCGCGTCATGGGGCGCTCTTTCGCGTCATGGGGCGGAAGTTCGACCGCTGGGGCGGCACCTCGTCCGGGGCACGCCGGGTGGACGGCGTCAGGGCCCGGGGGCGGCGCCGTCCTCCACCGTCAAGCAGGGACGGCGCCCGGGTCAGCGGCGGGACCTGCCCGCGGCCAGCGCCTCAGCGGCCTGCGCGACGCGGGACGCCCGCGTCTCGGCCTTCTTGGCCTCCTCCACCCAGCGCACCCACTCCTTGCGGTGGCTGGGCGCCAGCTGGTCGAAGAAGGCCGTGGCCCCGGCGCCCTCCACGGCCGCGGCCAGGTCGTCCGGGACGGCGAGCGGAGCGGGCGCGGACGCCACCTCCACGTCGACGTCCACCTCGTCACCCGCGGCGAGGCCAGCGGCGGTGCGGTGCTCCGAGGACAGCGGCACCATGACGACGCCGCCCATCGTGCCGGGCGTCGTCGTCCACGAGTACGGCTCCGACGACCCGTCGACGCGCACCACAGTGACGCGCAGCAGCGGCCGCTTCCCCGCTCCGAGCGCCTCGACGACGTCGGCGGGGACCTCGAGCCCGGTGGCGTTCCCGCGCGGGTTGAGCACAGCGGTGCGGTACCTCACGCACCGGATGCTGCCCGGCAGCCGGTCCCGCCGTCCAGAGCCAGCACCTGGACCGCCGGACCGCCTGCAGAGCACCGGGAGGTCAGTCGCCCTTCGGCAGGCCCCGGCTGCGGCCCCACGCCTCGGCGGCCTCGCTGGCCACGGCGACGCCGGTGGCCACGAGCAGCACCGAGGGCCAGGCGCCGATGCGCTTCGCCAGCGGGTGCGAGCCGCCCATCGCCGCCGTGTACAGCGCCCCGAGCACGGCGGCGCCCAGCGGGCCCGTGCTCTTGGCCCACTGCTTCCCGCACCAGGTGCCGGCCAGGCCGAACAGCGTGCCGCCGACCTCGCGCTTCGTGGCGCGGGCGGCGGCGAAGCCGCCCACCAGTCCAGCCGCGGCCACGACGGAGGGGCGCAGCAGCAGCCCGCCCAGGCCGGAACGCGTGTCGCTCATCTGCGCCTCACTCCCACTCGATGGTGCCCGGCGGCTTGCTCGTCACGTCGAGCACCACGCGGTTGACCTCGGCCACCTCGTTGGTGATGCGCGTGGAGATCCGGGCCAGCACGTCGTACGGCATGCGCGTCCAGTCAGCCGTCATGGCGTCCTCGCTGCTCACCGGGCGCAGGACGATCGGGTGCCCGTAGGTGCGCCCGTCGCCCTGCACGCCCACGGACCGGACGTCGGCGAGGAGCACCACGGGGCACTGCCAGATGGTCGAGTCGAGGCCGGCGGCGGTGAGCTCCTCGCGGGCGATCGCGTCGGCGGCGCGGAGGACCTCCAGGCGCTCTCGCGTCACCTCGCCGATGATCCGGATGCCCAGGCCGGGGCCGGGGAAGGGCTGGCGCCCGACGATCTCGGCGGGCAGGCCGAGCTCCGCGCCCACCGCGCGGACCTCGTCCTTGAAGAGCGCGCGCAGCGGCTCGACCAGCTCGAACTGCAGGTCGTCGGGGAGGCCGCCCACGTTGTGGTGGCTCTTGATGTTCGCGGCGCCCTCACCGCCACCGGACTCCACGACGTCGGGGTACAGGGTGCCCTGGACGAGGAAGCGCACCTCGCCGTCGCCGTCAGCACCGGAACCAGCGGCTGTCGACGCCTCCGCTGCGTCCTCGATGACCTCGCGGGCCGCGGCCTCGAAGGCGCGGATGAACTCCCGGCCGATCGCCTTGCGCTTGGTCTCCGGATCGGTGACGCCGGCGAGCGCCGCGAGGAAGGCCTCGGAGGCGTCCCAGACCTTGAGGTTGACGCCGGTGGCGGCCACGTAGTCCCGCTCGACCTGCTCGGCCTCGCCGGCGCGCAGCAGGCCGTGGTCGACGAAGACGCACGTCAGCTGGTCGCCGACGGCCTTCTGGACGAGCGCGGCGGCGACGGCGGAGTCGACCCCGCCGGAGAGGCCGCAGATGACGCGTCCGCTGCCCACCTGGGCGCGGATGAGCTCGACCTGCTCGTCGATGATGCTGCCGGCGGTCCAGTCAGCCGGGACACCCGCTCCGCGGCGCAGGAAGTTCTCCAGCACCTGCTGCCCGAAGCTGGAGTGGGCGACCTCGGGGTGCCACTGCACGCCGTAGAGGCGGCGCTCGTCGTCCTCGAACGCGGCGACCTCGGCCCCGGCGCTCTGCGCGACCACGGAGAAGCCCTCGGGCGCGGCGGTCACCGCATCGCCGTGCGACATCCAGACGCTCTGCTCGGCGGGCTGGCCGTCGAGCAGGGTGGAGCCGTCGGTGGAGGCGCGCAGCTGCGTGCCGCCGTACTCGCGCAGGCCGGTCTGGGCGACGGTGCCGCCGAGGGCGGAGGCCATGGCCTGGAAGCCGTAGCAGATGCCCAGCACAGGCACGCCGGCCTCGAACAGCGCCGGGTCGACCTGGGGGGCGCCGTCGGCGTACACCGAGCTCGGCCCGCCGGACAGGATCACGGCGGCCGGGTCCTTGGCGAGGATGTCGGTCACGGAGGCGGTGCTGGGCACGACCTCCGAGTAGGCGTCGGCCTCACGCACGCGGCGCGCGATGAGCTGGGCGTACTGGGCGCCGTAGTCGACCACCAGCACGGGGCGGTGCTTGGCCTCGGCGGCCACCTCGGCGGGCGGGGTGGCAGCGGTCTGGTCGGTCACGCACGAGCTCCAGGGGTCGAGGGCACGGAGGGGCCGGAGCGGCCGGCGCGCACGTCGGCGACCACCCGGCGCTCGGCCCAGAACGACAGGAACGGCACCACGCCGCACAGGAGCAGGACGACGAGGCGCCCCAGCGGCCAGCGCAGCTTGCTCCACAGGTCGGCCACGGTGAAGAGGTAGACGAAGTAGACCCAGCCGTGGGCGGTGGCCAGGAACGTGCCGACGGAACCCGCGATGCCGAAGCCGTACTTGAGGACCATCTCCACGCACAGCACCAGCAGCATGACGCCGGTGGCGATCGCCATGACCCGGTAGCGGGTCAGGGAGGCCCCGGGGTCGCGGCGGAGCCGGGGAGGGGAAGCGCTGGCGCCGGAGCGCGGGGCGGTGGCGCTCACCGGGGCACCTGCGGGGCGTCGGGCTGCGTCAGCGGACGGGCTTCGGGCACGGCGACATCCTCCCAGGCCCGCAGACCTGCTCTGACGGGCCGGGGCGCCGGGTCCGGCGGGTCGCCGGCGGCACCCCCGCCGTCGTCGTCGTACCCCTCGCCGGCGGCCTCGAGCTCGGCGAGGCGGCGGTCCTCCAGCTCGTCACCGTGGCGGTCTTTGACGATCTTGACCCACATGACCAGGGCGAACGCCGCGAACAGCCACCACTGGAACGCGTAGGAGAGGTTCTGCGGGTCCAGGCGGGGCACCGGGGCCTCACTGGGAACGGCGACGAGGCCCCGCGGCTGGCCGGCGGAGCCCGCGTCGGCCACGAGGTAGCCGGTGTAGAGGCGCCCCGGCCAGACGTTGACGAGGTCACCCGAGCTCAGCGCGCGCAGCTGCCCGTCCGCAGCCACCCCCGTGGGCTGCTCGGAGGCCATGAGGCGGCCCGTCAGCTGCGCGGCGCCGGTGGGCGCCTCCGGCGGGGCCTGGCCCGCGGGCTGCCAGCCCAGGAGCACCGGCAGCAGGCCGCCCGTGGTGCTCTCCTGCAGCGCCGCGACCACCCAGGTGCCGCCGCGCCCGTCGAGGGGGCGGTCCGGCACCTCCTCCACGGGGAGGTCGGCCCAGGTGCCGCTCACCGACACGCGCTGGTGGTCGGCGTGGCCGGTGAAGTCGGCCGCGGGCTGGATCACCTCGCCGATCGGCACCACGGTCTCGGTGGGCGAGACGCGCGCGTGCTGCTGGGAGCGCCCCAGCTGCCACTCCCCCAGCAGGGAGAAGACGACGGCGGCGGCCACCATGAGCAGGAGCAGCCCGAGGTTGGCGGGTCTCAGGGCCGTGCGCAGCACCCCTCCAGGCTACGACCGCGGCGGGACCCCCCGGTCGTGCTGCGGCGCGGGGAGTGGCACGGTGCACAGCAGCACACCCGGAGCGCGCAGGTGCGGCACCAGCGGCGCAACCAGCAGCCGCAGGGAGCAGCCGACGGCACTGCTCGCCCGGGACCGCACCGGACGCGTGGAGACGACGATGACCCGCCTGTTCAACGACCCGTCAGCCTTCGCCGAGGACGCGAAGGCAGGATTCTGCGACGCGTTCTCCTCCTACGTGGTGGACGTGCCCGGCGGGGTGGTCCGCCGGCGCCGCACCCGGGAGGGCAAGGTCGCCGTCGTCGTCGGCGGAGGCTCGGGGCACTACCCGGCCTTCGCGGGGATCGTCGGTCCCGGCTACGCCGACGGCGCGGTCATGGGCAACGTCTTCACCTCCCCCTCGGCCGCCGAGGCCGCCGCCGTGGGACGCGCCGCCTCCGGCGGCGCCGGCGTGCTGCTGACCACCGGCAACTACGCCGGTGACGTGCTGAACTTCGGCCTGGCGGTGGAGCGGCTGGAGGCCGAGGGCATCCCCGCCCGGTACGTGGCCGTCACCGACGACGTCGCCAGCAAGGGCCAGGGGGCCGACGGGAGGCGGCGCGGCATCGCCGGTGACGTGCCCGTGTTCAAGTGCGCCAGCGCCGCCGCCGAGGAGGGCATGTCCCTCGACGACGTCGAGCGCGTGGCCCTCAAGACCAACGAGCGCACCCGCACCCTCGGCGTGGCCTTCAGCGGCTGCACGCTGCCCGGGGCCGACGGCCCGTTGTTCACCGTCCCCGAGGGTCGCATGAGCGTGGGCCTGGGCATCCACGGCGAGGCGGGCATCGACGAGGTGGACATGCCCACCGCCGCGGAGCTGGCGCGGACCCTCGTCGACGGCGTGCTCGGGGACGTCCCGGAGGGCCTGGACGTGCGGGGGGCCCGCGTCACGGCGCTGCTCAACGGCCTGGGGAACACCAAGTACGAGGAGCTGTTCGTCGTCTGGAACGACGTCGCCCGCCTCCTGCGAGAGCGGGGGCTGGAGGTGGTCGAGCCCGAGGTCGGCGAGCTCGTGACGAGCCTGGACATGGCCGGGTGCTCCCTGACCCTCACCTGGCTCGACGAGGAGCTGGAGCGCCTGTGGGGCGCGCCCGCCGACACCCCCGCCTACCGGAAGGGGCGGCTCGTCGAGGCAGCTGCTGGCGGTCAGGACGACGCTGCTGCTGAGGGTGCTGTCCGGAGCGACGACGAGGCCGCGGCAGACGCCGAGGCGCCTCCCCTGTCGACCGGCCCGGCTGACGAGGGCTCGCGCGCCGCGGCCGCGGCGGTGGTGGACGCCCTGGCCGCCGTCGCGGACGCGATGGCGACCGCCGAGGACGAGCTCGGGCGCATCGACGCCGTGGCCGGCGACGGCGACCACGGGCGCGGCATGGTCCGCGGCTCGGCGGCCGCCCGCGACGCCGCCCGCACCGCCGCGGACGGCGGCGCCGGCGCCGGCACGGTGCTCCAGGCCGCGGGCGACGAGTGGGCGGCGCGCGCGGGCGGGACGTCGGGGGTGCTGTGGGGCGAGCTGCTGGGCGCGATGGCGAAGCGCGTCGGCGACGAGGCCGCCCCGGACGGGGCGACCGTGGCCGCGGGGGTCCGCGCCGGGTACGACAGGCTCGGGGAGCTGGGCGGCGCGAAGCCCGGCGACAAGACGATGCTGGACGCGCTCGGCCCCTTCTGCGACACCCTCGACGCGGGCGTGGGCAGCGGAGAGCGCCTGCGCGACGCGTGGGCGGCGGCAGCGGAGAGGGCGGTCCAGGCGGCGGACGCCACGAAGGACCTGACGCCGAAGGTCGGGCGCGCCCGGCCGCTGGCCGAGCGCAGCAAGGGCACCCCGGACGCCGGCGCAACCAGTCTGGGGATGGTGGCCCGGGTGGTGGCCGGCGTGCTGGCGGGCCGCTGACGGAGCGGTGAGCCGGCCCGCTCCGGGTACGGGACGAGCACAGGACCCGCAGGGACGAGAAGGACGAGGAGCACGACGTGGCTGACCAGCAGACCGACAAGCTGAGGATCGTCGTCGGCAGCGACGACGCCGGGTTCGACTACAAGGAGGTCCTCAAGAGGGACCTGCAGGGCGACGACCGCGTCTCCGAGGTCACCGACGTCGGCGTGGACGCCGACGGTGACACCGCCTACCCGCACATCGCCGTCGCCGCGGCGCGCCTCATCAGGGACGGGAAGGCCGACCGGGCGCTGCTCGTGTGCGGCACGGGCCTGGGCGTGGCCATCAGCGCCAACAAGGTCCCCGGCATCCGCGCGGTGACCGCTCACGACAGCTTCTCGGTGGAGCGCGCGGTGCTGAGCAACGACGCCCAGGTGCTCTGCTTCGGGCAGCGCGTGGTCGGCGTCGAGCTGGCCCGCCGCCTGGCCCGCGAGTGGCTGGGTTACACCTTCGACACCTCGAGCGCGTCGGCGGCGAAGGTCGACGCGATCACCGCCTACGAGAGCGACGGCGCCGACGGCCAGCGCTCCCTCGAGGACGCCGAGCGGGAGGCCGCCGGCTCCGACGTCGCCTGACCCTGCCCTCGTCCCCTCCCGCCCCGGACCGGCACTCTCCCGCCCGAGTGCCGGTCCGGGGCCCCTCCCACCGGCACTCTCCCGCCCGAGTGCCGGTGGGAGACCTGTCGGACCGGCGCTGGATCGGGAGAGTGCTGGATGGGGGCGGGCCGCCTAGGGTCGACCGCGGAGGGCGCCCGGCCGGTCTGCGGCCAGCGGCGCGGACAGTCGACGAGGAGGTCTCCGAGTGGCCGAGACGATGCAGGCCGTGGTGTGCCACGGACCGGAGGACTACCGGCTCGAGGAGGTCGCGAAGCCGTCGCTCCCCGACGGCGGCGCGCTGGTGCGCGTCGAGGCCGTGGGCATCTGCGCCTCCGACCTCAAGTGCTACCACGGCGCCGCGAAGTTCTGGGGCGACGAGAACCGCCCCGCCTGGGCCGAGACGGAGGTCGTCCCCGGCCACGAGTTCGTCGGGGTGGTCGAGGAGATCGGCTCGGAGGCGGCGCAGCGGTGGGGCGTGGCGGTGGGCGACCGCGTCACGTCCGAGCAGATCGTGCCGTGCTGGAGGTGCCGCTACTGCCTGCGCGGGGCGTACCACATGTGCGCCGTGCACGACCTCTACGGCTTCAAGCGCCGCACGCCCGGCGCGATGGCGGAGTTCATGACGTTCCCGCCCGAGGCGATCGTCCACCGGATCTCCAAGGACCTCCCCCCGGCGCACGCGGCGTTCGTGGAGCCGCTGTCGTGCTCCCTGCACGCCGTGGAGCGCGCCGACATCCAGTTCGAGGACGTCGTGGTGGTCGCCGGGTGCGGCCCCATCGGGCTAGGCATGATCGCCGGGGCGAAGGCCAAGGGCGCCGCGCACGTCGTGGCCCTGGACGCCGTGGCCTCCAAGCTCGACCTGGCGAAGCGCTCCGGCGCCGACACCGCGCTCGACATCACCACCGACGACATCTACGAGGTGGTCCGCGGCCTCACCGGCGGCTTCGGCGCCGACGTGTACATCGAGGGGACCGGCCACCCCGCGGCGGTCAAGCAGGGCCTGAACCTGCTGCGCAAGCTCGGCACCTACGTCGAGTACGGCGTCTTCGGGTCCGAGGCCAGCGCCGACTGGTCGATCATCAGCGACGACAAGGAGCTGGACGTGCGCGGCGCCCACCTGGGCCCGCACACCTGGCCGAAGGCCATCTCGATCCTGGAGTCCGGCGTGCTGCCCATGGACGACATCTGCAGCCACCAGCTGCCGCTGTCGCAGTTCCAGGAGGGCCTCGACCTCGTCGGCTCCGGCTCGACGTCCGTCAAGGTCTCCCTGCTCCCCGGCTCCTGACCAGCCCCGTCCGTGACCACGGGCGATCGGCCACCCCGGCGGGGGGGCGGCCGATCGCCCGTGATCACGCGGGGTGTGGCTCGTCAGTCGTCGTCGTCGTCCACCCAGTCGAGGGTGCGCTGCACGGCCTTGCCCCACTTGCGGTAGTACCTGTCGGCCTGGGCGCGGTCCATGGCCGGCTCCCAGCGCTTGTCCTCGGCCCACTGCGCGGTCAGCTCGTCCTCGTCGGCCCAGAAGCCCACGGCGAGGCCGGCGGCGTACGCCGCCCCCAGCGCCGTCGTCTCGGCGATCTTCGGGCGCACCACCGGCACGCCCAGCACGTCCGCCTGGAACTGCATGAGCAGCTCGTTGGCGATCATGCCGCCGTCCACGCGGAGCTCGGTGAGGTCGACGCCGGAGTCGGCGTTCATCGCCTCGAGCACCTCGCGGGTCTGGTACGCCGTGGCCTCCAGCACCGCGCGGGCCAGGTGGCCGCGGTTGACGTAGCGGGTCAGGCCGACGATCGCGCCGCGGGCGTCGGAGCGCCAGTGCGGGGCGAACAGGCCCGAGAACGCCGGCACGAAGTAGGCGCCGCCGTTGTCGTCGACCGACTTCGCCACCGCCTCGATCTCCGCGGCCCCGCCGATGAGGCGGAGGTTGTCGCGCACCCACTGCACCAGCGAGCCGGTGACGGCGATGGAGCCCTCCAGCGCGTACACCGGCTTCTTGTCGCCGATCTGGTAGCACAGCGTGGTCAGCAGGCCGTTCTTGGAGGGAACCGCCTCCTCGCCGGTGTTCAGGAGCATGAAGTTGCCGGTGCCGTAGGTGTTCTTGGCCATGCCCTTGGTGAAGCAGACCTGCCCGAAGGTCGCGGCCTGCTGGTCCCCCAGCGAGCCGGCGATCGGCACCCCGGCCAGCAGCCCCTGCGCGCGGGCCTTGCCGTACTCCTCGGAGTTGGACACGATGCGCGGGAGCATCGAGGTGGGGATGCCCATCTCCGCGGCGATGTCCTCGTCCCAGCTCAGGGACCGGTAGTCCATGAGCATGGTTCGCGAGGCGTTGGACACGTCGGTGATGTGCAGGCCGCCGTCGGTCCCGCCGGTCATGTTCCAGATCAGCCAGGTCTCGATGGTGCCCATGAGCAGGTCACCGGACTCGGCCTTCGCCCGGGCGCCGTCGACGTTGTCGAGGATCCACTTCACCTTCGGGCCGGCGAAGTACGTGGCCAGCGGAAGGCCCACCTTGTCCTTGTACCGCTCCGCGCCGCCGCCCAGATCGCCCAGCTCGCGGACGATCCTGTCGGTGCGGGTGTCCTGCCAGACGATGGCGTTGTACACGGGCTTGCCGGTGGTGCGGTCCCAGACCACCGCGGTCTCGCGCTGGTTGGTGATGCCGACGGCGGCGATGTCGCCGGAGCTGACGTTGCCCTTGCCGAGGGCCTGCCCGACCACCTCGCGGGTGTTGGACCAGATCTCCTCGGCGTCGTGCTCCACCCAGCCGGCCCTGGGGAAGATCTGCTGGTGCTCCTTCTGGCCGACGGCCACGACCTTGCCGTCGTGGTCGAACAGCATGCAGCGGGTGCTCGTGGTGCCCTGGTCGATGGCGGCGATGACACTGGCCACGTCGGTTCCTCCTGTGCGTCGTTGCAGGTGCTGGTGCTGAAGGTGGAGCGGGCGGCTCAGAAGACCCGCGAGACCAGGCCCGCGAGGACGCCACCGATGATCGGGCCCACCACGGGGACCCAGGCGTAGCCCCAGTCGTTCCCGCCCTTGTGCCGGATCGGCAGGACGGCGTGCGCCAGGCGCGGGCCGAGGTCGCGGGCGGGGTTGATGGCGTACCCCGTGGGTCCTCCGAGGGAGGCGCCGATGGCCACCACGAGCAGGGCGACGTTGAGCGGCCCGACCTGGGTCGGGGTGTTGCCGAACTGCAGGATCACGTAGACGAGCGTGAAGGTGGCGATCACCTCGGTGACGAGGTTCCAGCCGTAGCTGCGGATCTCCGGCCCGGTGGAGAAGGTGCCCAGCACGGTGCCGGCGTCCTCCTCGGCGTCGTAGTGCTTGCGGTAGACCAGCCAGGCCAGCACGGCGCCGATGAAGGCCCCGACCATCTCGGCGGCGAGGTACACCACCGTGCTGGCGAAGGTCACCGCCACCGGGTTGGCCTCGGTGCTGTAGTTGTCGGTGCCGGAGGCCAGCAGGCCGAGGGTGACGGCGGGGTTGAGGTGCGCTCCGGAGCGCCAGGCGACGAAGACGCCGACGAAGACCGCCAGGCCCCAGCCGAAGCTGATGAGCAGCCAGTCGGCGCCGCGTCCCTTGGTGCGGGCCAGCAGGACGTTGGCGACGACGCCGACGCCGAAGAGGACGAGCAGGGCGGTGCCGAAGACCTCGGAGAAGAAGACGCTGGTGAGTGACACGGTCGGACCTCTCTGTCCCGGTCGGCCCCCGCGCCGCGTCCGCGGCGCGGGGGGTGTTCTCTCGTGGGTGGGCGGCGGGTGTCCGCTGGCACCCTCCTGCCATCAGGCGCCGGCGGCCACCGGAAGCGGCCGGATCTCCGGCGCGCGCAGGCGGGCGCGCTCGGCGGAGGCGTCGTCGGGCTCGACCTCGGCGGCCCGCTCCGCGGCGACCCGCTCGAGGTAGGTGGCCACCTCCTGCTCGACCTGCTCGGCGCTCCACCCCAGGGGGCCGGCCATGAGCTCGGCGGCGGAGCGCGCGGACGCGGTGCCCCGGTCGGCCTGCTCGTAGGACAGGCGCGTCCGGCGGGTGAGCACGTCCTCCAGGTGCAGAGCGCCCTCGTGGGTGGCCGCGTAGACCACCTCGGCCCGCAGGTGGTGGGGTGCGCCCTCCAGCGGCTCGCCGAGGGACGGGTCGTCGTCCACGAGGGCGATCACCTCGTCGACCAGGGAGCCGTAGCGGTGCAGCAGGTGGACGACGCGCTCCTCGCTCCAGCCGCGGGAGGCGGCCAGGCGGTGGCGCTGGTTCCAGCGGACGGCGTAGCCGTCCGCACCGGCCAGGGGCAGCTGGTCGGTGAGCGAGGCCGGGACCTCCCCGGCCGGGGCCACCGGGTCGCCGGGGGCGCGGTCGGCCAGGGCGACGTCGACGACGTCGCGGGCCATCACCCGGTACGTCGTGTACTTGCCGCCCGCGATGACGGTCAGGCCGGGGCGCACCGTGGCGGTGGTGTGCTCGCGGGAGACCTTGGTGGTGGCCGAGCCGTCGGAGGAGACCGGCTGGATGAGCGGGCGCAGCCCGGTCCAGACGCCCAGGACGTCGTCACGGGTGAGGGGGCGCCGCAGCACGGCGTTGGCCTGGGCGAGCAGGTAGTCGACGTCGGCGGCGCTGGCCACCGGGTGGTCCTTGGCGAGGTCCCAGGGGGTGTCCGTGGTCCCGATCACCCAGTGCGTGGTCCACGGGATGATGAAGAGCACGCTCTTCTCGGTCTTGAGGATGAAGCCGTCCTCACCGGCCACGGCGTCCCGGGGGACGACGATGTGCACGCCCTTGGACGCCCGCACCTGCAGGCCCTGGGCGCGGAACAGCTCCTGGGTCTGCTCGGTCCACACCCCGGTGGCTCCGATGACGTGCCGGGCGCGGACCTGCAGCTCCCGGCCGGTCTCCAGGTCGACGGCGGTGACCCCCGCGACGCGGCCGCCCTCCTCCAGGTACCCGGTGACGGTGACCCTGCTGGCGGCGGCCACCCCGTGGCCCACCGCGGTGCGGACGAGCACCTCGACGAAGCGCGCGTCGTCGACCTTGGCGTCGTAGTAGCGGATCGCGCCCACCGCGGCGTCCGGCCGCAGCGAGGGCGCCACGCGCGCCAGGGCGCGGTGCGACAGGTGGCGGTGCAGCGGCACGCCGCGCCCCCCGATGCGGCCGAAGACCCCGGCGAGCGCGTCGTACAGGGCGATGCCGGCGCCCACGTAGGCCCGCTCCCACAGCCGGTGCTGCAGCGGGTAGAGGAACGGCACGGGGTGCACGAGGTGCGGCGCGAGGCGCCCGACGAGCAGCCCCCGCTCCTGCAGGGCCTCGTGCACCAGGGCGAAGTCGAGCATCTCGAGGTAGCGCAGGCCGCCGTGCACGAGCTTGCTCGCGCGGCTGGACGTGCCGGAGGCCCAGTCGCGCTGCTCGAGCAGGCCGACGGTGAGGCCCCGGCTGGCCGCGTCGAGCGCGGCGCCGGCACCGGTGACGCCACCGCCGATGACGAGGACGTCGAGCTGCTCGGCGGCGAGGCGCTCCAGTGCGCGGTCGCGCGCCGCCGGTGAGAGCGCCGTGCTGCCGGTGCTGCCCGTGCCGCGGGGGGTGCCGGTCGAGGTGGTGGAGGACGTCATCGTGGGCCTCTCCGTCGGGGCCGCCGACGTCGGCGGCCGGCTCCGTTCGGGGTCGACCCTGGCCCGCCGCCGAGGGTTGCGGCAATCTGGTGCACAGACGTGCACGTCGCCCGCCCTGGGTGCGGCTGTGCGGCGACGAGGGGGCGTGGCGGTGGGTCGAGACGACGAGCGCCTCGAGCGCGTGGCGCGGAAGTACTACCTGAGCAGGGAGACCATGGAGGCCATCGCCTCGGAGGAGGGGGTCTCCCGCTCCACCGTCTCCCGTCTCCTGGAGACGGCCCGGGCGGCCGGGATCGTCTCCATCCAGGTGGTGCCCGTGCACGGACGTGCATCGGTGGTGGAGCAGGAGATCGCCCACCGCCACGGCGTCTCGACCCGCGTCGTGCCCCTCCCCGACGGGGTCGGCGCCGTCGAGCGGCTGCACCTGGTGGCCCGCACGGCCGGACGCGTGCTCGACAGCGCGGTGGCCGCGGGGATGATCGTGGGGGTCGCCTGGGGCACCACCACGAGCGCGGTCAGCGAGCACCTCCTCGCCCGCCCCCTCGCCGACGTCCAGGTGGTCCAGCTCAACGGGGCCATGAACACCCTCAGCAGCGGCGTCGGCTACGGCACCGACGTGCTGGGGAGGTTCGCCGCCGCCTGGGACGCGCAGGTGCACCACTTCCCGGTGCCGGCGTTCTTCGACCACGTGGAGACCCGGCAGGCGATGTGGCGCGAGCGGAGCGTGCAGCGGGTGCTGCGCCTGCAGCACGCCGCCGACGTCGCCCTCTTCGGCATCGGCGCCTTCGGCGGGGCGGTCCCCAGCCGCGTCTGGGCGGAGGGCTACCTCACCGGTCCCGACCGCGCCGCCCTCACCGCCACGGCCGTCGGAGACGTGTGCACCGTGTTCCTGCGGGCCGACGGCTCGTGGGAGGGGCTGCCGCTCAACGCCCGCTCCTCCGGCCCGGTGCCGCCCGTCCTGCGCCGGATCCCGCGCCGCATCTGCGCCGTCGCGGACGAGGCCAAGGTGCCCGGCCTGCTGGCGGCGCTGGCCGCGGGCCTGGTCACCGACCTGGTGCTCGACGAGCGCGCCGCGCGCGAGCTGCTCTCGGCCCGCGCGGTGACCCGGCGAGCGCTCTGACGGGCACGCCCGCGGGGCCCGACCTACGCTGCCCGCAGCGGAACGGGCCCCGGCGCCCGTCCCCCTGTGACCGAGGGCGCGAGGGAGCGATCGTCATGACGGCTGCGACGCAGGACAGCACGCTGGGCCCGGAGTACCGGGAGCGGGCCTGGAAGGCGCTCGGCGAGGCGCCGTTCGACGTGCTCGTCATCGGCGGTGGCGTCACGGGCGCCGGGGTGGCGCTCGACGCGGCCACCCGGGGTCTGCGCACCGCGGTGGTGGAGCAGCGCGACTGGGCCTCGGGGACCTCCTCGCGCTCGTCCAAGCTCTTCCACGGCGGGCTGCGCTACCTGGAGCAGCTGAACTTCTCGCTGGTGCGCGAGGCGCTCAAGGAGCGCGAGCTCATGCTCACGCGCATCTGCCCGCACCTGGTCAAGCCGGTGTCGTTCCTCTACCCGCTCAACCACCGCATCTGGGAGCGGCCCTACATGGCCGCCGGTCTGACCATGTACGACACCATGGGCGGCGCCCGCTCGGTGCCGGGCTTCAAGAGCCTCACCCGCCGCGGGGCCCTGCGCCTCGCACCGGGGCTGAAGCCCGACGCCTTCGTCGGGGCGATGCGCTACTACGACGCCCAGGCCGACGACGCCCGCCACACCCTCGCCGTCCTGAGGACCGCCGCCCACTACGGCGCGGTGGCGCGCAGCAGCACCGAGGTGGTGTCCCTGCTCCACGAGGGCGACCGCATCGTCGGTGCCACCGTGCGCGACGTCGAGACGGGCGAGACCACCGACGTGCGCGCGACGGTGGTCATCAACTGCACCGGCGTGTGGACCGACGACATGCAGCACCTCGCCGGAGGGCGCGGCAGGTTCCGGGTGCGCGCGTCCAAGGGCGTGCACATCGTCGTCCCGCGCGACCGGTTCGCCTCCGAGACGGGACTGATCCTGCGCACGGAGAAGTCGGTCCTGTTCTTCATCCCGTGGGGAACCCGGTGGATCATCGGGACGACGGACACCGACTGGTCCCTCGACAGGGCGCACCCGGCGGCCACCCGCGCGGACATCGACTACATCCTCGAGCACGCCAACACCGTGCTGCGCACGCCGCTGACCAGGGACGACGTCCGCGGCGTCTACGCCGGCCTGAGGCCGCTGCTGGCCGGTGAGGACGAGGGCACGAGCTCCTTGTCGCGCGAGCACGCCGTGGCCCGCCCGCAGCCGGGGCTGGTCTCCATCGCCGGGGGCAAGTACACGACGTACCGCGTCATGGCCGCCGACGCCGTCGACGCCGCCAAGGCCGACCTCGGCTCGCAGGTGCCGCCCTCGGTGACCGAGCACGTGCCCCTGCTGGGCGCTGACGGCTACCACGCGCTGGTGAACCAGGTCCCCTCCCTGGCCGCGCGCTACGGCGTCCCCGAGCACCGGGTGCTGCACCTGCTCAACAGGTACGGCTCGGAGGCGCTCGACCTGCTCGACCTGGGCCGCGACAGGCCCGACCTGCTCGAGCCGCTCGAGGGCGCGGAGGACTACCTGCGCGTGGAGGTCGTCCACGCGGCCACCCACGAGGGGGCGCTGCACCTGGACGACTTCCTGGCCCGGCGCACCCGCATGTCCATCGAGTACGGCCACCGCGGCGTCGGTTCCGCGCAGGCCGTGGCCGAGCTCGTGGCCCCGGTGCTCGGGTGGGACGACGCGCGGGTCGCCGAGGAGGTCCGCAGCTACACCGAGCGCGTCGCGGCGGAGCGGGCCAGCCAGGAGCTGCCCGACGACGAGGCGGCCGACGCCGCGCGCCGGGAGGCACCCGACTCGCGCCCGCTGCTCAACGCCTGACGCGCGCCCCAGCGGGCGGGAGGTGGCGGCCCGCACGGGTCGCCGCCTCCCGCCCGCCGTGCGACGGTGGCCGGGCGCGGAGCGGCCAGCGCCGCGCCTCGAGGGCGAGCGCGGCGAGGGGGCCACAGCGATGGCAGGCAGCAGCCGGACGACGGCGGACGGCCCGACGGCCCCACCCCTCAACGACCCGAGCGAGACGCGGCTGGACCGCATCGGCGTCCCGCACGTCCTGCGGTGGGGGTTCCTCGCGGTCATCGTCTTCATGACCGGCAACGCGGTGGAGACCAACTTCATCGCCCCCCACCTCGCCGAGGCCCTCGGGGGTCGGGAGGCCGCTGCGGCGACGATCATCTCCGCGTACGGCCTGGCCGTTCTCGTCGGCTCCTACCTGGCGGGCGCGCTGTCCGACCTGCTCGGCCCGCACCGGGTGATGACGCTCGGCCTCCTCGTGTGGGTGGTCTTCGAGGTCCTGTTCCTGCTGTCGCTGGAGACGGGGAACCTGCCCGCCATCGCCGCGACGTACTTCGTCCGGGGCTTCGGGTACCCGCTGTTCGCCTTCGCGTTCCTGGTCTGGATCAACGCCGTGGCCCCGCGCGAGCGGGCCGGCACGGCCGTCGGCTGGTTCTACGTGATGTTCACGGGCGGTCTGCCCACCCTCGGCGCGCTCGTCGCCATCGCGGCGATCCCCGCCTTCGGCGGCGGCTACGGCGGGGAGACGGGGGCGATGTGGATCTCGATCGCCCTCGTCGTCCTCGGGTACGCGCTGTCCTTCCTCGTCCGCGAGCCCCATGGCCGCCGACGGCTCGTCCCCGCGTCGGAGAGCGCCGGCTCGGTGCTCGGCAGCGGCGTGAAGCTGGCCGCGCAGGAGCCGAGGGTGCTCGTGGGCTTCCTGGTCCGCATCATCAACACCGCACCGCAGTACGGCATGTTCGTCATCCTGCCGGGCGTCATCGGCGGGACGCTGGGCTGGTCGCAGTCCCAGTGGCTGCTCATGAGCAGCGTGGTCTACGCGTCGAACATCGCCTTCAACGCCGTCTTCGGCGCCATCGGCGACCGCTGGGGCTGGGTGCGGACGGTGCGCTGGTTCGGCGTGCTCGGGTCGGCGGTCGGTCTGCTGCTGTGGTGGTACGTGCCGCACGCGGTGGAGCCCGGCTCCGACGGTGGCTACGTGCTGGCCGTGCTGGCCGGCGTGGTGTTCGGGGTGATGCTCGCGGGGTTCGTGCCGCTGGGCGCGATCCTGCCGCAGCTCACCGAGCGCAAGGGCGCCGCGATGGCCGTCTACACGACGGCGGCCGGCGGCGCGGCGTTCCTGGGGGCCGCCGTCGTCGCGCTGGTCCGGCCGTGGGGCGGCGACGCTGGGACGGTGTGGGCCTTCGTGGCGCTGTACGCGGTGGCGTTCGTGCTCTGCCACTGGCTGCGGGTCGACCAGCCGAAGGACGCCCACCACTGACGCCGCCGCCCGCGACCACCGCGGTGGCGGTGGTCGCGGGCGTGTGCGCGCCGGGTCGGGTCAGGTCGGCTGGTAGGGGCTGACGACCACCTCGACGCGCTGGAACTCCTTGAGGTCGGAGTAGCCCGTGGTGGCCATCGCGCGGCGCAGCGCGCCGAGCAGGTTGGTGGTGCCGTCGGGCGTGGTGCCCGGGCCGACGAGGATCTCCTCGAGGGAGCCGACGGTGCCGACGCGCACGCGGCGCCCGCGCGGCAGGTCGGGGTGGTGGGCCTCCGGGCCCCAGTGCCAGCCGCCCCCGGGCGCCTCGGTGGCGCGGGCCAGGGCGGCGCCGAGCATGACGGCGTCGGCACCGCAGGCCACGGCCTTGACCACGTCGCCGGAGCGGCCCATGCCACCGTCGGCGATGACGTGCACGTAGCGGCCGCCGGACTCGTCGAGGTAGTCGCGACGGGCAGCGGCGACGTCGGCGATGGCGGTGGCCATCGGGGCGTGGACCCCGAGGGCGCCGCGCGTGGTGTGGGCCGCTCCCCCGCCGAAGCCCACGAGCACGCCGGCCGCGCCGGTGCGCATGAGGTGGAGCGCGGCGGTGTAGGTGGAGGCGCCGCCGACGATGACGGGCACCTCCAGCTCGTAGATGAACTGCTTGAGGTTCAGCGGCGGCACCTCGGCCTCGCTGGCAGCCACGTGCTCCGCGGAGACGGTGGTGCCGCGGATGACGAAGAGGTCCACGCCCGCGTCCACCACGGTCTTCCACAGCTGCGCGGTCCGCTGCGGCGACAGCGCGCCGGCCACCACCACGCCGGCGTCACGGACCTGCCTCAGGCGCTGCGCCACGAGGTCGGGGTCGATGGGGGCGTCGTAGATCTCCTGCATGCGGCGGGTGACCGACGTGCTGGAGGCGCCGTCCTCGTCGCTGAGCGAGGCGACCTCGGCCAGCAGCGGGCGGGGGTCCTCGTAGCGGGTCCACAGGCCCTCGAGGTCGAGCACGCCGAGCCCGCCCAGGCGGCCGATGGCGATGGCGGTCTCCGGGCTGACCACGGAGTCCATCGGCGCCGAGATCACCGGCATCTCGAACTGGTAGGCGTCGATCTGCCAGGAGACGCTGACCAGCTCCGGGTCCCGGGTGCGCCGGCTGGGGACGACCGCGACGTCGTCCAGCGAGTAGGCGCGCCGGCCGCGCTTGCCGCGGCCGATCTCGATCTCGTAGGCCATGGGTGCTCCTGTCGGTGTCGCGGCTGCTCAGCGGCCGCTGTAGTTGGGCGCCTCGAGCACCATCTGGACGTCGTGCGGGTGGCTCTCCTTGAGGCCCGCGGAGGTGATCTGCACGAACCGGCCGCGCTCCTTCAGCTCGGGCACCGTGGCCGCGCCGGTGTAGAACATCGACTGCCGCAGACCACCCACCAGCTGGTGCGCGACGGCGGAGAGGGGGCCGCGGTAGGGCACCTGCCCCTCGATGCCCTCGGGCACGTACTGCTCGGCCGCGGCGACGTCGTTCTGGAAGTAGCGGTCCTTGGAGAAGCCACGGCCACCGGCGCGCGTCTGCTGGGCGCCGAGGGAGCCCATGCCGCGGTAGGACTTGTACTGCTTGCCGTTGATGAACACGAGCTCGCCCGGGCTCTCGTCGCAGCCGGCGAGCAGGGACCCGAGCATCACGGTGTCGGCACCGGCCACGAGGGCCTTGGCGATGTCGCCGGAGTACTGCAGGCCGCCGTCGCCGATGACCGGGACGCCCGCGGGACGGCAGGCCGCCGCGGCCTCGGCGATGGCGGTGACCTGGGGCACGCCGACGCCGGCGACCACGCGGGTGGTGCAGATGGAGCCGGGGCCCACACCCACCTTGACGCCGTCGACGCCGGCCTCGACCAGGGCGGCGGCGGCGGCGCGGGTCGCCACGTTGCCGCCGACGACGTCCACGTGGGCGGCGGCCGGCTCGGCCTTGAGGGCGGCGACCATCTCCAGCACCGCCCGGGAGTGGCCGTGGGCCATGTCGACGACGAGCACGTCGACGCCCGCCTCGACCAGCAGCATGGCGCGCTTCCAGGCGTCGCCGAAGACGCCCATGGCGGCGGCGACGCGCAGGCGGCCGGCGTCGTCCTTGGTGGCCAGCGGGTACTGCTCGCGCTTGGTGAAGTCCTTGACGGTGATGAGCCCGCGCAGGCGGCCCTCGCGGTCGACCAGGGGCAGCTTCTCGACCTTGTGCTTGGCCAGCAGCGCCATGGCGTCCTCGCCGGAGGTGCCGACGGGGGCGGTGACCAGCGGCATGCGGGTCATCACCTCACCGGCGGTGCGCGAGCGGTCGACCTCGAAGCGGAGGTCGCGGTTGGTCACGATGCCCACCAGGTGGGAGCCCTCGTCGACCACGGGCACCCCGGAGATCCGGTAGCGGGCGCACAGCGCGTCGACCTCGTCGAGGGTGGTCTCCGGAGTGCAGACCACGGGATCGGTGACCATGCCCGACTCGGAGCGCTTCACCAGGTCGACCTGGTTGGCCTGCTCCTCGGGGGACAGGTTGCGGTGCAGCACGCCGAGGCCGCCCTGGCGCGCCATGGCGATGGCCATGCGCGACTCGGTGACGGTGTCCATGGCGGAGCTGAGCAGCGGGACGGCCACCTCGACGCGCTTGGACACGCGCGAGGCGGTGTTCGCAGCGCTGGGGATGACGTCGCTCTGCCCCGGCAGGAGCAGGACGTCGTCGAAGGTGAGGCCGAGGCCGTCGAGCGGGAGGGTGGAAGCACCGAGGAGATCGGTCACCCCCCGATCGTAGAGGCCCTGCGCACCTGCTCCTCCCCGCGCGGACGGCGCCCGCGCGCACGCCCGCCGCACGGCCACCGACCCTCCCCGGAGCGCCGGAGCACCAAGGGATCCCCAAGAGCTGGTCAAGAGACCGTCCCAGCGGGTCAAGGGGAGGCAAAGCAACAGGAGACACCCAGCGAACTCGCAGGTCAGAGCCTTGTGGACAGCCGCGCGGGCTCGGACCATCAGCGCCACCGCGGACGCCCGAGGGGACGCCCCGCAGACCCTGGGAGGGGACCATGGCGACCACCACCGCCACCGCGCCACCGGCACGAGGAGGTCGCGCGCTCAAGCGCGAGATCGGCGTCATCGGGATGCTCTGGGCCTCCGTGGGCTCGATCATCGGGTCCGGCTGGCTCTTCGGCGCCAAGAACGGGCTCGTGACCGCCGGGCCGGCGGCCGTCATCTCCTGGGCCATCGGCGGCGTCGCCGTCCTCGTGCTCGCGCTCGTCCACGCAGAGCTGGGCGGCATGTACCCGGTCTCGGGCGGCTCGGCGCGCTTCCCCCACTACGCCTTCGGCGGAGCCGCCGGCGCCTCGTTCGGCTGGTTCTCGTGGCTGCAGGCCGCCACGGTCGCGCCCATCGAGGTCTCCGCGATGATCAGCTACGCCCAGCACTACTCGTTCGCCTCCGGGTGGCTCGACTCCGCCGGGCTGCTCACCCCCAGCGGCATCGCCGTCGCGGTCCTGCTCATGGCGGTGCTCAGCGCCGTCAACTTCCTCGGGGTGCGGGCGCTGGCGCTGACCAACAGCACCGCCACCTGGTGGAAGATCGCGATCCCCCTGCTGGCCATCTTCGCCATCGCGATGGGCGGCGGCGGGCTGCACACCGCCAACTTCACCGCCGCCGACGGGTTCGCCCCCGGCGGCGTCCAGGGCGTCCTCGCCGCCGTCTCCACCAGCGGCATCATCTTCAGCTACCTGGGCTTCGAGCAGGCGGACCAGCTGGCCGGCGAGAGCACCAACCCCAAGCGCGACGTGCCGCTGGCCATCATCGGCTCGGTGGTCATCGGTGTGGTCCTCTACGTGGCGCTGCAGGTGGTCTTCCTGCTCGCGCTGCCCTCCAGCGCCATCGGGTCGACCTGGGCGCAGACCACCGGGGGTGCCTTCGGCGCGGCAGACGGCCTCTGGTCCGGGCCGTGGGCCGCGCTCGCCACGGTGGCGGGGCTGGGGTGGCTGGCGGCCGTGCTGTACGCCGACGCGATCGTCTCCCCCGGGGGCACCGGCCTCATCTACACCGCTGCCACCAGCCGCGTCAGCTACGGCCTGGCCCGCAACGGCTACGTGCCGGCGTTCTTCGAACGGGTCAGCAGCAGGGGCGTGCCGTGGGTCGGCGTCCTCACGTCGTTCGTCATCGGCTGCGTGTGCTTCCTGCCGTTCCCCAGCTGGCAGTCGCTCGTCGGCCTCATCACCTCGGCCAGCGTGCTGATGTACGCGGGCGCGCCGCTCTCGCTGGCGGTCTTCCGCAAGCGGCTCCCCGAGGCCGACCGGCCCTACCGCCTGCCCGTGGCCGGCGTGCTCGCGCCGCTGGCCTTCGTGATCTCCAACCTCATCATCCTGTGGACCGGGTGGGACACCGACTGGAAGCTGGGCGTCGCCATCCTCATCGGCTACGCGATCCTCGGGCTCAGCCGCGTCACCGGGTCGACGAGCCACGCGCCGCACCTGCACTGGCGCTCGGCGCAGTGGCTGCCGGTCTACCTGGTCGGCATGGGCGCGGTCGTCTTCGCCTCGGGCTACGGCGACGGCGAGGGCTGGCTCGGGGTGTGGAGCAGCCTGGCGGTGACCGCGCTCTTCAGCCTCGTCATCCACTACTGGGCGGTGGCGGTGGCCCTGCCCGCCGAGGAGATCCGCGAGATGCTCGCCGAGGTCGCCGACGACGAGGACGCCCTGCCGGGGCTGCCCTCGCACTGAGGCACCCGCCCCGAGCGGTGGGGGACGACGAGGCCCGGCACCCCCGCGGGGGGGCCGGGCCTCGTCGTCGTCCGGCGGGTGCGGGTCAGTGCACCATGCCGAGGCGGAAGCCCTTGGCCACGGCCTGGGCGCGGTCAGCCGCGTCCAGCTTGCGGAACAGGCGCCGCGCGTGGGTCTTGACGGTGTCCTCGGACAGGAAGAGCTGCTTGCCGATCTCGGCGTTGCTGCGGCCCTCGCCCATGCCCGTGAGCACCTGCAGCTCGCGCTCGGTGAGCGAAGGAGCGGCGCCCTCCTCGGTGCGGCGGCTGCCGCGACCGCGCACGCCCGCGTCGCTCATGGCGCCGATGACGGCGGCCACCAGCTCCGAGCGCGTGGCGTCCTTGACCACGTAGCCGCGGGCGCCGGCGGCGACCGCGCGGGCCACGCCCTCGACGTCCTCGGCCACGGTCAGCATGAGCACGCCGGCACCCGGGTGGCGGGCCAGCAGGCGGCGGGCCGCCTCGACACCGCCGATGCCCGGCATGCGGACGTCCATCAGCACGAGCGCGGGGCGCTCGACCGGCCAGCGGGCGAGCACCTCCTCGCCGGAGCTGGCGCCGACCACGCGCCCCACCCCGGCCACACCCGCGACCGCTCGCCGCAGGTTCTCCCGCACGAGCGGGGAGTCGTCGCAGACCATCACCGTCGCCATCGCAGACACCGTCGCCACCTCCGTGTGCGCCGGCCCGAACAGCCGGCTGTCCTGGAGGTGTCATCGGCACGGATCGGGCCGACCTGAGCGCTAGGGCTCGGTGGCCTCGAGCAGCACCTCGAGCGCCGCGGGCAGCGCGGGGGCCTGCAGCACGGGCCGCGCCGGGGGCAGCGCAGCCCCCGCCCACCCCGGTCCGGACAGCACCAGGCGCACCGGGTGCCGCAGGCGCGGCAGGGGGCCCAGCTGGGCCGTCGCGTCGGCCACCGGCTGCTCGGCGTGCACGAGCACGGCGGCGGGGCCGGTGCGGCGCACGGCGGCCGCCACGGCCTCCCGGGGCAGCCCGGGCGCGAGCACCCAGGGGCGCACGCCGTGGGCTGCGACCGCCGCGGCGAGCACGTGCAGGGGCAGGGAGTCGACCTCGCCCTCCGCCGCGGCGAGCAGGACGACGGCGGTGGTGCGCTCCGGCGGCCGGCGCAGGGCCCGCAGCGCCTCGAGCGTGGCGGCCGCCAGGAGGACCTCGGAGTCGACGCCCGGACCAGTGGCCTCCCACCGGCGGCCGAGAGCGGCCCGCGCCGGCTGCACCACCTCCTCCCAGGCGCGCAGCGGCCCCCTCGCCGAGCAGGCGGCGAGCACGGCCGCCGCCGCACCGGGCGAGTCACCGGCGAGCACCGCGCGCTGGAGGGCGCCCTGGCCCGCGGGCGAAGGCCTGCGCGTCAGCGGGGTGCGGTCGGCGGGGAGGACCGCGCTCCAGACACCGAGGTCGCTCGCGAGGGCCACCACGGCCGGCACGTCGCCGGTCGCGACCGCGTCGTCGGGCTCCTCGAGGTCGGTGTCGGAGCCCTCGCCCGCGCTGGAGGCCAGTGCCATCGCGGCTTCGGTGGGGTCGGTGCTCAGGGCGGTGGCGGCAGCGGTGACGGGCGGGACGCCCTCCAGCGTGAGCCGGCGCATCACGACGAGGCGGGCGAGGTCCTCGGGGGTGTAGCGGCGGTGCGAGCCCGACTCGTGCTCGCTGGGGCCGAGGCCGTACCGGCGGGCCCACGTCCGCAGGGTCGCGGGGGCGACGCCGAGGCGGCGCGCAGCTGCCGCGACGCCCAGCGACACGCCCGAGGGGGCGGCGTTGGGGGTGGGCACCCGCACAGTGTGGTCGGGTGGTCATGACGTCGCCACCTCGCCCCCCGCCCTGGCCACGAGCGGGTGAGCGGCGCGCGGGGCCGCTGGCGGCCCGAGGAGCACGGGTTGTTCACACCAACGGCCCAGGCAGAGGTCCTTGAACAACCCCTGACGCGGTTGTAGTGTCGTACCTGACGAGCCCGGAGCCACCTCGCGGTGGCTCTGAGCAGGGAGTACCCCCCTCGTCGCGGATCCACACCCGCGACGGGAGGTGTGCACCTGCGCGCTCCCCCGAACCGCTCGTGCCGCCCGAAGACCTCACGGAGGACCCCATGGCTGAGATCTCCCGCCTCCCCGGCCCCGTCGCCGACATCTGGGAGTGGCAGCTGCAGGGCTCGTGCCGCGAGCACGACACCAACCTGTTCTTCCACCCCGAGGGCGAGCGCGGCCCGGCCCGGCGCAACCGGGACGCCGCCGCCGTCGCCATCTGCTCCGCGTGCCCCGTGGTCGAGGACTGCCGCCAGCACGCCCTCACCGTCCGCGAGCCCTACGGCGTCTGGGGCGGCCTGACCGAGGACGACCGCGAGCGCATCTACGCGGCGCAGCGCTCCCGCCGCACCCCCAACCCGGTGGTGGCCGAGACCCGCATCGCCGAGGTCGGCTGACGCCGCAGGCAGCGCACGCCCGCGACGAGGGCCCCGGACCAGCTGGTCCGGGGCCCTCGTCGTCGTGGGCCCGGCCCCTCCGCCCGGCCCCCGCCCGACCTCGGGCGAACAGGAGGAGCCCCCCGGACCAGGCGGTCCGGGGGGCTCCTCCGCGCGCCCGGTCGCCCGGGCTGGGGATCAGATCAGTGGCTGTGCCCGTGGCCGCCGGCCGCGGGGGCCTCCTCCTCGGGCTTGTCCACGACGAGCGTGTCGGTGGTGAGGACCATCGACGCGATCGAGGCGGCGTTGCGCAGCGCGGAGCGCGTCACCTTGACGGGGTCGATGACGCCCGCGGCCACGAGGTCGACGTACTCACCGGTGGCGGCGTTGAGGCCGTGCCCGGCGTCGAGGCCGCGCACCTTCTCGACGGCCACGTAGCCCTCGAGGCCCGCGTTCTCGGCGATCCAGCGCAGCGGCTCGGAGGCGGAGCGGCGCACGATCTGCGCGCCGGTGGCCTCGTCACCGGTCAGCTCGAGGGCGTCGATGGCGGAGACGGCCTGGATGAGGGCCGAGCCGCCGCCGGCGACGATGCCCTCCTCGATGGCCGCGCGGGTCGCCGAGACGGCGTCCTCGATGCGGTGCTTCTTCTCCTTGAGCTCCACCTCGGTGGCGGCGCCGACCTTGATGACGCAGACGCCGCCGGCCAGCTTGGCCAGGCGCTCCTGCAGCTTCTCGCGGTCCCAGTCGGAGTCGGTGTTCTCGATCTCGGCCTTGACCTGGCGGACGCGGTCGGCCACGGCGGCCTGGTCGCCGCCGCCGTCGATGATCGTGGTGTCGTCCTTGGTGATGACCACGCGACGCGCGGAGCCGAGGACCTCCAGGCCCACCTGGTCGAGCTTGAGGCCGACCTCGGGGCTGACCACCTGCGCGCCGGTGAGGATGGCGATGTCCTGCAGGATCGCCTTGCGGCGGTCGCCGAAGGCGGGGGCCTTCACGGCGGCTGCGGTGAAGGTGCCGCGGATCTTGTTGACGACGAGCGTGGACAGCGCCTCGCCGTCGACGTCCTCGGCGATGATGAACAGCGGCTTGGAGGTCTGCAGGACCTTCTCCAGCAGCGGCAGGAGCTCCTGGACGGAGCTGATCTTGCCCTGCGAGAGCAGCACGTGCGCGTCCTCCAGGACGGCCTCCATGCGCTCGGAGTCGGTGACGAAGTAGGGCGAGATGTAGCCCTTGTCGAACTGCATGCCCTCGGTGAAGTCGAGCTCGAGGTTCATCGAGCTGGACTCCTCGACGGTGATGACGCCGTCCTTGCCGACCTTGTCGAAGGCCTCGGCGAGCAGGTCGCCCACGGTGGAGTCCTGCGCGGAGATCGTGGCGACCTGGGCGATCTCGCTCTTGTCGTCGATCTCGCGGGCGGTGGCGAGCAGCTGGGTCGACACGGCCTCGACGGCCTTGTCGATGCCGCGCTTCAGCCCGGACGGGCTGGCGCCGGCGGCCACGTTGCGCAGGCCCTCCTTGACCATGGCCTGGGCCAGCACGGTCGCGGTGGTGGTGCCGTCACCGGCGACGTCGTTGGTCTTGGTGGCGACCTCCTTGGCGAGCTGGGCGCCGAGGTTCTCGTACGGGTCGTCCAGCTCCACCTCGCGGGCGATGGTGACGCCGTCGTTGGTGATGGTGGGGGCGCCCCACTTCTTGTCGATGACCACGTTGCGGCCCTTGGGGCCGAGGGTCACCTTCACGGCGTTCGCGAGGGCGTCGACACCGCGCTCCAGGGCGCGGCGGGCGTTCTCGTCGAACTGCAGCTGCTTGGCCATGTCCTTCTTCCTGATGGCGTGCTGGTGGCTGACGGCGCGCCGACCGGCTGGCGGCGCGTCAGCGGGGTGCGGGACGGCGAACGCCCCGGGGCCCCCGCCGGACGGCGGTGGGGCCGCCGGGGCGAGCCGTGATCAGAGGTCGATCAGATCTGCGGTGTCGCTCAGGCGACGACGGCGAGCACGTCGCGCGCCGAGAGCACGAGCAGCTCCTGGCCGCCGTACTTCACCTCGGTGCCGCCGTACTTGGAGTAGATGACCTTGTCGCCGACCTTGACGTCGAGCGGCACGCGGTTGCCGTTGTCGTCGATGCGGCCCGGGCCCACGCTCAGGACCTCGCCCTCCTGGGGCTTCTCCTTGGCGGTGTCCGGGATGACGAGGCCGGATGCGGTGGTCTGCTCGGCGTCGAGGGGCTTGACGACGATGCGGTCCTCGAGCGGCTTGATGGAGACCGACACGGGCGGACCTCCCCTTCGCTGGTGGTGCGGAACGGACGGATGCGCGCGCCGGGGGGCCGGTGCGTCGTCGCGGGTGCCGCTCCGACCTCGGGCGCTGGCACTCTCGCGGGGAGAGTGCCAAGAAGGACAGTAGTGAGGCCGTCAGCACTCGGTCAACCCGAGTGCCAGCCCACCCCGCTGAGGACGCCCGCTCAGACCAGCGAGCAGACGGTCTTGCCCTCGAGGTAGCCCGCCAGTCCCTCCATCCCGTTCTCCACGCCCCACCCGGACGCCCGCCGGCCGCCCGTGACGAGCTCCGGGGAGAAGACCGCGTGGCAGTTCACCCACACCGTCCCCGCGCGCACGCCGTCGACCACCCGCTGCGCGGTGCGCAGGTCGCGCGTCCACACGCTGGCGGCCAGGCCGTAGTCGGTGTCGTCGGCCATGGCGACGACCTCCTCGAGGTCGTCGAACGGCGCTACGACCACCACGGGGCCGAAGACCTCCTCCCGCACCAGCGGTGAGGAGGGGTCGGCGCCGACGACGACAGCGGGCGCGAAGAAGCAGCCGCCGCCGGAGGCGTCCTCCACCGGACCTCCGGCACCCACCACCTGCGCTCCGGCCGCCACGCCGTCGGCCAGGCGCTGCGCCACCCGCGCCGCGTGCGCCGGGCTCGCGAGCGGGCCGAGCTGGGAGGAGGGGTGCAGCCCGTGCCCGAGCGCCTGCGCGGCGGCGTGCTCGGCGAGCGCCTCGACGAAGGCGTCGTGCGCGCCCCGCTCGACGTAGACGCGCGACCCGGCGACGCACACCTGGCCGGAGTTGGCGAAGACCCCGCGGGCGACGCCGGGCACCGCGGAGGCCGTGTCGGCGTCGGCCATGACGACGGTGGGCGACTTGCCACCCAGCTCCAGGGTCAGCCGGGGCAGGTGGCCGCCGGGACGTCCGGCGGACCTCACGAGGGCGCGCCCCGTGGCGGTGGAGCCGGTGAAGGCCACCTTGTCGACGCCCGCGTGCTCCGCGAGCGCCGCCCCGACCGCGCCGCCGCCGGTCAGCAGCGACACGGCCCCGCGCGGCAGCCCGGCCTCGCCGAGGGCCCGGGCCACCAGCTGGACGAGCCGCACGGACGTGAGGGGGGTGTCCTCCGCGGGCTTGAGGAGGACGACGCACCCCGCGGCGAGCGCCGGGGCGACCTTCATGGCCGCCATGAGCAGGGGCGAGTTCCACGGCGTGATCGCGGCGACCACGCCCACCGGCTCCTGCACGGTGCTCGCGACGAGGCGCGTCCCCGGCGTCGCGTACGGGGGCAGCGGCGCCGAGGGCCGGAACGTCGTCCCGGTGACCTTGGTGGCGGCTCCCGCGAAGTAGCGGAACTGCTCGGCGGCGCCGGCGACCTCCCCGCGGGCCGTGGCGAGGGTCTTGCCCTGGTCGAGCACCTCCAGCTGCGCGAGCTCCTCGGCGTGCTCGGCCAGGAGGTCGGCCACGCGCCACAGCAGCCGCCCGCGCGCCGAGGGCGCGGCCGCCCACCAGGAGCCGGCGCCCCGGTCGTCGAGGACGGCGCGGGCCGCCTCGACGGCGGGGCCCACGTCCGCGGCGGAGGCCTCGGCCACCTCGGCGAGCACCGCGCCGGTGGCCGGGTCGCGGGTGGTCCGGCGCTCCCCGGTCGCGGCGGGGTGCCACTCCCCCGCGGTGAACAGCCCCGCGGGCTCGGAGCGCCACGCGTCGAGCACGGCCCGCACGGGGGCGGACACCGCGCCCGCCGGCGCGCGGCCGCCGTCGACCAGGGCGGTGGGTGCTGCGCTCACCACGCCACCTCCGGGAGGCCGTGCTCGGCGACCCAGGCGTCGCGGCGCGCGAAGAGGCCCGGCGCGGTGGTGCGGGCCTCGTCGACCAGCTCGCCGAGGTCGGCGTGCACGAGCGCCCCGTCGCGGACGACCGGGGCGCCGTCCACCCAGACGTGGTCGACGTCGGAGCCGCGCACGGCGTGGACGAGGTTGTGGTGGACGTTGAGCAGCGGTCCGGAGGTGACCAGCGGCGTCATGCGCGGGGTGCGGGAGCGCACGGCCACGACGTCCGCCTTCTTGCCGACCTCCAGGGAGCCCAGGTCCGCCTCGCGCCCCAGCGCTCGGGCGCCGCCGGTGGTGCCGAGCGCGAAGGCGTCCCAGCTGGGCAGGGCGGCGGCGTCGAGGTCGCGCAGCTTGGCGAGGAGCGACGCCGTCTTCATCTCCTCGAAGAGGTCGAGGTTGTTGTTCTCCTTCTCGCCGTCCGTGCCGAGCCCGACGGCGACGCCGGCCGCGAGCAGCTCGCGCACGCGCGCGGTGCCGCTGGCCAGCTTCATGTTGCTGACCGGGTTGTGCACCACGCCGACGCCGCGGTCGGCCAGCAGGGCGATCTCGTCGTCGTCGAGCCAGACCGCGTGGGCCAGCACGGTGCGCGGGGCGTCGAGCATCCCCAGACGCTCCAGCGCGCGCACGGGGCGGGCGCCGTAGCGGCGCTCGAACTCCGCGACCTCGTCGCGGGACTCGCTGCAGTGCGTGTAGAGGCCCGTGCCGAGGTCCTCCGCCATGGCCACGGCGCGCCGCTGCGCGGCCTCGACGGCGTAGAAGGGGTGCTCCAGCCCCACCCACACCTCGATGCGACCGCCGGCGCCGCCGTGGTGGTCGGCGGCGAGCCGCTCGACGTCGTCGAGGGTGTCGAAGAAGTCGTGCCGCGGGTGCTCCGCGGCGTACGGGACCGCCACCAGCCGGTTGCCGAGCAGCTCCGCGGCGCGCGCGCCGCCGTGCAGGAACCGCCACATGTCGACGACGGTGGTGGTGCCCGCCAGCAGGCCCTCGGCGTAGCAGAGGCGGGCGGCCACCTCGGCCTCGTGGGCGGTGAGCACGCGGTGCATGGGGTCGATGTGGACCCTCAGCCACTCCCACACGGGCAGCTCCTCGGCGGTGCCGCGCAGCAGGCCCGAGTGGTGGTGGGCGTTGACCAGACCAGGCAGGAGCACGTGGTCGGGCAGGTCCTCCACGGCAGCTCCGGGGTGCTCCGCGAGGACGGCGGCCAGCACCTCCTCGCGCGGGCCGACGGCGGTGATGCGGTCGCCGACCAGCGCCACGGCGCCGTCGGCGAGCACGGTGTGCGCGGCGTCCCCCACGACGACGACGCCCGCGGCGAGCACGCGCACCTGCGCGCTCACGGTCGCACCGCCCAGGGTGCGAGCAGGTCGGCCAGGCGCTCCGCCAGCGCGACGACGGGTGCGAGGGTGTTGCACGTCGGCACGGTGGGGAACGCGGACGCGTCGGCCACCCGCAGGCCGTCCACACCGCGGACGCGGAGCTCGGGGTCGAGCACGGCGCGCTCGTCGTCCTCACGGCCCATCGCAGCGGTGCCGCAGGCGTGGAAGAAGGTGGTGCAGGCCAGGCTCATGAACTCCTCCAGGTCGGTGTCGCTGGTGGTGGGGCCGGCAGGGGGCAGCGGTGCCAGGCGCTGTGCGCCCAGCGCCGCGAAGACCGGCCCGTCGGCCAGCTCCAGCACGTCGCGCAGGCCCTGCCGCAGGGCCGCGCGGTCCGCCGGGTCCGCGAGGAGGCCCGGGTGCAGGTCGACGGCGCCGCCCGGGGCCAGGTCGCGGACCACGAGGTGCCCGCGGCTGCGGGAGCCCATCAGCCCGACCCCCAGCCCCACGAGGTGGGGGTCGGACCGGTCGAGGTGGTGGGCGGCGGCCACGGCGGGTGTGGCGCACGCCGCCTGGGTGACGAAGCAGTGCAGGTCGGGGGCGTCGCCGCGCGGGGAGCTGCTGCGCCAGTTCCACACCGCGCCGCCGCCGTTGTCGCGCACGGGCCCGCGGGGCTCGCGCAGCCGCAGCGTCACGCCCTCCAGCAGCGGGTGGTCCTGGAGGTTCCGGCCGACGCCGGGCACGGCGCTGGCCACGGGCACGCCGAGCCGTTCGAGGTCCGCGGGGTCGCCGACCCCGGACGCCAGGAGCAGGCGCGGGGTCTCGACCGCTCCGCCGCACAGCACCACCTCGCCGTCGCCGGCCACCGCCGTCCGCGCCGCCCGCCCGCCGACGAGGTGGACGACAGCGACGGCCCGGCCGCGCTGCACGTCGACCCGCAGCACCGGGCTGCCCGTGAGGACCGTGAGCGACCCGCTGACCGGCACCGGCGCGAGCGGCGGCAGCTCGCGCAGGTAGGCGCGTGAGGTGCTCCACCGCCGCGAGGCCCGCCCGCCCGCGCCGTCGTCCTCCGAGGCGGCCGTCAGCTCGGCCAGCTCGGCGAGCCCGCCCGCGCCCTGTCGGCCCGCTGCCTCCACCGCCTCCACCAGCGCGGTGGCCACGGGGTGCGGGTCGTGCGGGCGCTCCACCCGCAGCACGCCCTCGGCGCGCGCCAGGCACGGCGCGAGGTCCGCCCAGGTCCACCCCGGCACGCCCCAGCCGTCGTAGTCGCCGGGGTGGCCGCGGTACCAGAGCATCGCGTTGGTGCTGCTCGACCCGCCGAGCACGCGCCCGCGCGGCAGGGGGATGCGCCGTCCCGCCACCTGCGGCGACGGCGCGTAGGCGAGCCCCCAGTCGAGCTCGCCCCCGAGCATCGCCGGCCACGCGCCGGCGTCGGCGACGTCCTCGCGGCCGGCGTCGTCTGGGCCCGCCTCGAGGAGCAGGACGGTCGCGCCGCGCTCGGCCAGGCGGCGGGCCACCACGCAGCCCGCTCCCCCGCCTCCGACGACCACGTGGTCGTAGGCCGGCGCGAGGACCGCAGGGGCACCGGGCATCAGTTGTGCTCGCTCGGGCCCATGATCGTCACACCCTCGGTCGCCTCGACGTGCCGCACGAACCGGTAGGTGTCCTCCCGGCCGTCGCTGTGCTTGCGGCGCACCACGGGGTGCCCCGCCGCCGCGTGGCCCTCCGGGGAGGTGTCGACCTTGGCGACGACGACGTGCGGGGCGGCGGTGTCGGCGAGGCCGGCCGCGCACGCCGCGGCGAACGACCCGACGTCGCGGACCGTGCTCGCGTGCACCACGCCCGCGCCGCGGGCGATGGCCGCGAGGTCGACGGTGCCGGAGGAGGTGTGGGTCCGCGGCCCGCCGATGGACTGGTAGCGCTCGTTGTCCCACACGACCACCAGCAGGTTGCCCGGCCGCTCGTTGCCGAGGGTGGCCAGCACGCCCAGGTTGAACAGGAGACCGCCGTCGGTGTCGAGGGAGACCACCCGCCGGTGCGGCAGACCGGCCGCCAGGCCGAGCGCCTGGGGCGTCACGCAGCCGAGCTGCTGCTGGAACAGGCTGGCCTCGCGCAGGTGCGGGGCGGCGGTGTACCACTCGTCGACGGCGCCGCCGAGGGAGAGCACCACCAGCTCGTCGGACAGCTGCGCCGCGAGGGCCTCCATGGCGGAGAAGCGCGTCATCGCCGACGCCGGCTCCCGCACGACCGGGCCGCTCACCGGGCCGGTCATCGGACCGTGCTCCCGCCGAGCACGACCGCCGAGTGCTGGTAGGCCGAGTACGACCACTCGTAGGCGTCCACGACGGCCTGCTCGATGCCGGCCTCCTCGCGCACCACGCGGTAGGGGATGCGCAGCGCCGCGAGCATCGGCTCCATCGTGATCCCGTGCGGGACCGCCCACCAGTTGTTCTCGCCCAGCTCCCCGCGGTAGCTCATGACCATGACCACGGGGATGCCGGAGCCCAGGCCCATGCGCGCCAGCGGCTCGGCGGCCGCGCGCAGCCCGGAGTTCTCCATGCACAGCACGGCGCGCTTCCCCGACAGGAAGACCCCGCCGCACACGGCCACGCCCTCCCCCTCGTTGGTGCAGGGGATCGTGCGGATGCCCGGGTGGGCGTCCAGCGCCGGGTACAGCGGCTTGAGCAGCGAGTCGGGCAGGTAGCTGGCGATGGTGACGCCGGCGCGCTCCAGCCCGGCGATCACCGCCTGCACGGCGGTCGGGGTCATCGGTCTCCTCGGGTGCTGGTCGGGCTGGTCGGGCTGGTCAGAACTCGGTGAGGTGGCCGCGCAGGGTGGCGGCGGTGTAGCGGCTTCGCACCAGCCCGCGCCGCTGCAGCACCGGGACCAGGCCCTCGGTGACCTGGACGACGTAGTGCCGCGAGAGCCGGTGGAACGGCGTGGTCACGAGGAAGCCGTCCCCGCCGACCTCCTCGGCCGCCGCCTCCAGCTGGTCGGCCACCTGCTCGGGGGTGCCCACGAGGTCGAGGGAGGAGTTGGTGCCAGCGTCAGCCGCGAGCTCGCGCAGCGGCTTGGTGCTGGGCCGGCCCTCGTCGTCGACCTGGGCGAACTTGGCCAGGGTGCCCAGCGAGCCGCGGGCCGAGCCCGCGAGCAGCTGCGCAGGAGGGGGCAGGGGCGCGTCGAGGTCGAGCGCGGTGAGGTCCACACCGGTGTAGGCGCTGAACTTGGCCAGCGTCGTCGCGAGCGCTGTCGGGTGGGCGGCCGAGCGCGCCAGGGCCGCCCGGGCCTCCCCCTCGGTCTCGCCGAGCACCGGCGCCACGAGGAAGAGCACTCGCAGCGCGTCGGGGTCGCGACCGGCCTCAGCGGCGAGGCGGCGCACGTCGTCGCGCGCGGCCTTCATGGCCGCCGGCCCGTTGGCCACCGCGAGCACCAGGTCGGCGTTGCGGGCGGCGAAGGCCCGCCCGGTGGGCGAGCCGCCGGCCTGGCAGTAGACGGGACGCCCCTGCGGGGACCGGACCGTGGTGAGCGGTCCCGCCACCGGGTGGCGCGGGCCGGGCGCGTCGACGGCCCGGACGCGGGTGTGGTCGGCGTAGGTGTGGGTGGCGCGGTCCATGACGACGGCGTCGGGGTCCCAGCTGTCCAGGAGCGCCGTGACCACGTCCACGTGCTCCTGGGCTGCGGCGTACCGCTCGTCGCGGTCGGGGAGGGCGGGCAGGCCGGCGTTGCGCGCCTCGGCGTCGTCGGTGCTCGTGACGATGTTCCACCCGGTGCGCCCGCCGGAGAGGGAGTCGAGCGTCGAGACCAGCCGCGCCAGCAGGAACGGCGGGTAGAGCAGCGTCGACAGGGTCGTCACCACGCCCAGGTGCTGCGTCGCGGCCGCCAGGAGGGCCGACAGGGGGGCGGGGTCGTGCCGCGGGGCCCGCACGCCGGTGCGCAGCAGCAGCTCTCGGGTGCCACCGGCCTCCGCGGAGACAGCGAGGGAGTCCTCCAGCAGCACGAGGTCGAAGCAGGCCCGCTCCAGGGCCCGGGCGAGGTCGGTGTGGAACGCGCCGTCCCACGGGCTCCCGCCGGCGGACGCGAAGGGGGCGTCCCACTCGTCGGGGCCGAAGTGCGTGAACCACCCGAGGTGGAAGGGCCGTGCCACCGCTGCTCGCTCCCGTCCGCGCGGCCCGCCCCGGTCGGGGGCTGCACGTCGTCCGACCACCGGCCCTCGCACCCGGTGGCGGAACAGCGCCCGTCGGCCGCGGGTGCGGCCGGGGCGGCGCAGGGGAGCTGCGCGCCGCCGATGGTGCCCGCACCGGGGCGGCCGTGGGTTGCGGGCGTGTTACGGACGGCGGAGGGCGCACCCGGACCGGTGGCGTCCCGCCACCGCCGCGGCTGCGAGGATCGGGACGTGCCGCTGGGACCCGCTGACGAGTCGTCGTCCTCCTCCCCAGCGGCGGCGAGCGTGGCCCCGCTCCTGCGCCCCGAGGGGTGGGCGCTGCTGGAGGCGCTGCCGCCCTACGCCGGCCCCGACACCGCGATGGCCCTGGGCGAGCGGCTGCGCGCCGAGGGCGCCGAGGCGCAGCTGGTGGCCGCCGCGATGACGCAGTCGCGGCTGAGGGCGAAGGGCGCCGCGAAGTTCGGGCCCTTCGCCGACGGCATGCTCTTCACCGCTGAGGGCCTGGAGCAGGCGACGCGCCTCCAGGTGGCCGCCCACCACGCGCAGCGCTTCCGCGACGCCGGGTGCTCCCGCGTGGCCGACCTCGGCTGCGGCATCGGCGGTGACGCGATGGCCCTGGCGTCCCTGGGGCTGGGCGTGCTCGCCGTCGACAGGGACGAGGCCACCGCCGCCGTCGCCACCGTGAACCTGCGGCACTGGCCGGACGCGCAGGTGCAGCGGGCGGACGTGCTCGACGTCATCTCCCAGCTGCCGGAGCTGGGTGGTGCTGGCGGTCCCGGCCGCGTCGACCGCGTCGACGGGGCGTGGCTCGACCCGGCCCGCCGCACCGCCTCCGGCAGGCGGGTGCTCGACCCCCACCACGCGTCGCCGCCGTGGAGCGCCGTGCTCGACGTCGCCCGGCGCGTGCCCGCCACGGGCGTCAAGCTCGCCCCCGGCGTCCCCCGCGACATCGCCGCAGGCTCCGGGCTGCCAGCCGAGGTGCAGTGGGTCTCGGTCGACGGCGACGTGGTGGAGGCGGCGTGCTGGTTCGGGCCGCTCGCCCGGCCGGGGCGGGCGGCGAGCGCGCTGGTGCTGCGCTCCGCCGAGCGCGGCGGCACCGCGACCCTCGTCGACGACGACGACCTGCCCGTCCCGCCCGCGGTGGCCTCGCCGGAGGGTGTCGGCACCTACCTGTACGACCCGGACGGCGCCGTGGTGCGCTCCGGGCTCGTCGGGCAGGTGGCGGCGCTGGTGGGCGGGTCGCTGCTGGACCCGACCATCGCCTACGTGACCTCCGAGCGGCTCGTGGCGACCCCGCTGGCCCGCGCCTTCGCGGTGGAGGAGGTCTGGCCGTTCGGGCTGAAGGCGCTGCGCACCCGCCTGCGCGACCGCGGCGTCGGCGCCGTGGAGGTGCTCAAGCGGGGCAGCGCGGTCGACGTGGAGCAGCTGCGCCGCTCCCTGCGCCTCGAGGGCCCGCGCCAGGCGACCCTGGTGCTCACCCGGGTGGCGGGCCGCCAGCACGTGCTGCTGTGCCGCCCCGCGGCAGCCACCCGCGCCTGAGGTCCGTCCCGGGACCCGGCAGGGAGCCGGGAGGGAGCCGCGTCCGGCGGCCGTGACACGACCGCCGGCCTGGAAACGGCGCCGTAACGCCGGCGTCCTCTTGCTGACGCACAGCGCTCCTAGCGTCCCCGCTCGTCGACCGCGAGCTGGCAGGAGATGGCAGCTCGCGGTCCCTCACGCACCGCGGAGGTTCCGCGAGCGCCACGACCCCGGGAGGCCCCGTGCCGTCGATCGACCCCCACCACCAGCACCTGGTCCGCAGCGCCCTGGGGCGCCGCTCGTTCCTGCGGATGGCGGGGCTCGCGGGGCTGGGCGCGGCCGGCGCCGGTGCGCTGGCCGCCTGCGGCGGCTCCTCCACCGGGGCCTCCGGCGGCGGGTCGAGCAGCGGCGGCTCCGCCGACCACGGCGACCTGGCGATCCAGCTCTCGTGGATCAAGAACATCGAGTTCGCCGGTGAGTACTTCGCCGACTCGAAGGGCTACTACCAGGACGCCGGCTTCTCGAGCGTCAACCTCATCGCCGGTGGTGCCGCGGGCACCAGCGCGGAGGCCGCCGTCACCTCCGGCAAGGCGCTCGTGGGCCTGTCCGCCCCCACCATCACCGCCCCGGCCATCAACGAGGGCGCCCCCCTGAAGATCATCGGGGCGACGTTCCAGAAGAACGCGTTCTGCATCGTCTCGCTCGACTCCAACCCCATCCCCGACGCGGCGGCGATGAAGGGCAAGAAGATCGGCGTGCAGTCCGGCGGCAACGAGCAGATCTTCGCGGGCCTGCTCAAGGCCAACGGCATCGACGCGAGCTCGCTGACCATCGTGCCGGTCCAGTACGACCCCACCGTGGTGACCACCGGCGAGGTCGACGGCTTCATGGCCTACCTCACCAACGAGCCGATCCTGCTGAAGGGCAAGGGCTTCAAGACCGTCCAGTTCGCCTTCGCCGACCACGGCCTGCCGCTGGTCACGGAGACCTTCACCGTGGCGCAGCAGTCGATCGAGGAGGACCGCGACAAGCTCAAGGCCTTCCTCAAGGCCGAGGTCCTCGGTTGGACCGACGCCCTCGACAACCCCGAGGAGGGCGCGAAGCTGGCGGTGGAGCAGTACGGCAAGGAGCTGAAGCTCAACCTCGAGGAGCAGATCGAGGAGATCAACGCCCAGGCCACGCTGATCGTCACGGACGACACCGTGAAGAACGGCCTGTTCACCATGACCGACGAGCTCATCGCCACCAACATCGAGTCGCTCGCCACGGCCGGCACCACGATCACCGCGGAGAAATTGTTCGACCTCTCGCTCCTGGAGGAGGTCTACTCCGAGGACCCGTCCCTCGTCACCGGACCGACCCTGACGCCCGAGGCCGCCGCCTCGGCCGCTCCCGCCTGACAGCCAGCCCCCTCCTCGGCGGCCGGTGCGCCCGTGCACCGGCCGCCGAGGGCGGGGCCCGTCCCAGGAGGGACCCGCATGGACGCAGCCCTGCTGCCCAAGGCCGAGCTCCACGTGCACGTCGAGGGCACGCTCGAGCCGGAGCTCGTCGTCGACCTGGCCCGGCGCCACGGCGTGGTGCTGCCCACCACCGACCCCGCGGCGCTGCGGGCGGCCCGTCGCTTCACCGACCTGCAGTCGTTCCTCGACCAGTACTACGAAGCGGCGGAGCTCCTGCGCACCGAGCAGGACTTCCACGACCTCATGGCCGCCTACCTCGTCCGCGCCGAGCGGGCCGGGGTCCGCCGCGCCGAGGTGTTCCTCGACCCCCAGCACCACACCGAGCGCGGCGTGCCGCTGGAGGCCGTCTTCGGGGGGCTCAGCGCCGCCGCCGCTGCGAGCCCGGTGTCGGTGGACCTCGTCCCCTGCTTCCTGCGCCACCTCGGGCCCGACGCCGCCCTCGAGGCGCTGAGGACGTGGCTGCCGCACCGCGAGCACTTCGTCGGCGTGGGCCTGGACTCCACCGAGGTCGGCAACCCGCCCGCCGCCTACGGCCCCGCCTACGCCCTGGCCGCCGCCGAGGGGCTGCACCGCACCGCCCACGTCGGTGAGGAGGGCACCGCCGCCGACGTCGCGGAGGCCCTCGACACCCTCGGGATCGAGCGGCTCGACCACGGCAACCACTCCCTCGACGACGCCGAGGTGGTCGCCCGGCTGCGTGACACCGGCACGCCCCTGACCGTCTGCCCGCTGAGCAACGTGGCGCTCCGGGTGGTCGACGCGCTCGAGCAGCACCCCCTGCCGGCGATGCTCGAGGCCGGCCTGGTGGTGACCGTCAACAGCGACGACCCCGCCTACTTCGGCGGGTACGTCGACGACAACTACCGCGCGCTGCGCGACGCCGTCGGCCTCACCGACGGCCAGCTCACCGCCCTGGCGCTGGCCTCCTTCGACGCCAGCTTCGCCGAGCCCGCCGCCAAGGACGCCTGGCGCGCCGAGGTGCGCGCGGCCGCGTCCGCACCCCTGGCCCCCCAGACCGCCAGCTGACAGCTGAGGAGCACCGTGAGCACGCAGTCCGCCCAGACCGCCCCGGCGCAGGGCCCCGCCCGCACCCCCGGGAGCACCGGCCTCGACATCAAGGGCCTCACCAAGACCTTCACCTCGGGCCGGCGCACCGTCACCGCGCTCCAGGACGCGAACCTGTCCACCCCGCAGGGCTCGTTCCTGTCCCTGCTGGGACCCTCCGGGTGCGGCAAGTCGACGGTGCTGCGGATCCTCGCCGGGCTGGAGGAGGCGACGTCGGGGCAGGCGCTGGTCAACGGCCTCACCCCGCTGGAGGTGCGCCGCCAGCACGAGCTGGGGATCGCCTTCCAGGACTCCGCGCTGCTGCCGTGGCGCAGCGTGGTCTCCAACATCAAGCTGCCGCTCGAGGTGGCCGGTGTGAAGCCGGACCAGTCCTTCGTGGACGAGCTGGTGGAGCTGGTCGGCCTCAAGGGCTTCGAGAAGGCCAAGCCCGGGCAGCTGTCCGGCGGCATGCGCCAGCGCGTCTCCATCGCGCGGGCCCTCGTGGTGCGCCCGGAGGTGCTGCTGCTCGACGAGCCGTTCGGCGCCCTGGACGACATGACCCGCCAGCGCCTCAACCTCGAGCTGCTGCGCATCTGGACCGAGAAGCCCGCCACCACGCTCATGGTCACCCACGGGATCGCCGAGGCGGTGTTCCTCTCCGACGTCGTCGCCGTGATGAGTCCGCGACCGGGCCGCGTGCTCGAGGTGGTCCCGATCGACCTGCCCCGCCCGCGGACGCCCGAGATGATGCGGACGCCGGAGTTCCACGCCCTGCACGACCACCTGTCGGGGCTGTTGTTCGGCCGCGGTGGCGCCGCGATGGGCGGGCACTGATGGGTGAGGGGCCGGTCCTCGCCTCGACCGACCAGGAGCTCGAGGCGCGCGCCAGGCGCTCCTTCGAACGCCCGCGCTGGCTGGCCGGCGCCACCGGCGTCGTCGGCATCCTCGCGCTGTGGTCCCTGCTGGCGGTCACGGTCTTCGCTGACGGCGGCGGCGTGCCCACCCCGTGGGCCGTCGTCGCGAAGATGGGCGCGGACGGCTGGGCCCTGTACGGCCCCAACGCGACCGTCACCATCAGCAGCGCCGCCCAGGGCTTCCTGTGGGGCAACGCCCTGGCGCTCCTGCTGGCCGGCGCCGTCCTCGTGGTCCCCCAGCTCGACGGACTGGTCACGCAGCTGGGCGTCATCAGCTACTGCATCCCGCTGACCGCCATCGGGCCGATCATCCAGATCGTCTTCGGCGGCCGGTCCACGTCGATCTTCCTGGCGGCGGTGGCCGTCTTCTTCACCACGCTCATCGGCTCCCTGCTCGGTCTGCGGGCCGCTGACCGCACGAGCATCGACCTCGTGGCCGCCTACGGGGGCAGCCGCCTGCAGCAGCTGCTGAAGGTGCGACTCGTCTCCGCGCTGCCGAGCCTGCTCGCCGCGCTGATGATCGCCGCTCCCGCGGCCATGCTCGGCGCGATCATCGGCGAGTACCTCGGCGGGGTCGACAGCGGCCTCGGCGTGGCTCTCACCAACGCCCAGCAGCAGTTCGACGTGCCCCGCACCTGGGGCCTCGCCATCGCCACCGGCGCCATCGCCGGAGCGGGCTACCTCGTCTTCAGCCTCGTCTCCCGGGTCGTCACGCCGTGGTCGGCCGGACAGGAGGGCACCTCGTGAGCGCACCCACCGGAACGTCCGACCCCGCTCGGGCCCGCGGCACCGACGACCTCACCACGCCGCCTCCCGCGGGCAGCCCCGTGCCGACGCCGTCCGCCGGCGCCGCGGGAGAGTCGGTGCGCCCCGCCGGCCACGTCGTCAGGACGGCGCTCTGGCGCGCGTTCCGACCGCTGCTCGTGTCCGCGGTCGTCGCCCTCGTGGTGTGGTGGGGGGCCCTGGCCGCCTTCGAGATCAGCCCCTTCATCGGCAAGACGCCGCAGGACGTGTGGGCCTACCTCCTCACCGACCCCGACGCCGCGACCAACCGCGCCACCATCGCGGCGCCGCTGGGCGTGACCCTGCAGCACGCCCTCGTCGGGTTCGTCGCCGGCATGGCCGCTGCGCTGGTGGTCGGCGCGGCCTTCGTGGCCGCCCGCTCGCTCGAGCAGTCGCTCATGCCCATCGCCATGCTGCTGCGCTCGGTGCCGCTGGTGGCGATGACGCCGATCATCGTGCTGGTCTTCGGCCGCGGCCTCGGCTCCATCGCGGTGATGGGCGGCATCGTCGTCTTCTTCCCCGCGCTGGTGAACGTCGTCCAGGGCCTGCGGTCGGTGCCGCCGACCTCGCGCGACCTCGTGCACGCCTACGGCGGCTCGGACCTCGCCGTCATGCGCAGGGTGGGCATCCCCACGGCCATGCCGGCGATCTTCGCCGCCGCCCGCATCTCCGTGCCCGGTGCGCTGACCGGCGCGCTGGTGGTGGAGTGGCTGGCCACCGGCAACGGGATCGGCTCGCAGATCCTCAAGGCCATCGGCGGGTTCCGCTACGACGAGGTGTGGGCGCTGATCGTGGCCGTCACTGCCGCGTCCGTGGTGCTCTACACGCTGGTCGGCCTGCTGGAGGGGCTCGTCCTGGCCCGGTACGCCCCGCACCGCCTCACCCGGTGAGCCCGCGCCGCCCGTCGGCCGTGCTGACAGGCTGGGGACCGTGACCCCGGACGCCCCTTCGCGCGACTCCACCGACGGACGGGCCCCGCGGCGGCGCGTGGTGCTCGACACCGACCTGGGCACCGACGTCGACGACGCCCTCGCCCTCGCCCTGCTGCTCGGCTCCCCCGAGGTGGAGCTGGTCGGCGTCACCACCGTCTACGGAGACACCGACCTGCGCGCCCGTGCCACGTCGCGCCTGCTGGAGCTCGCGGGCGTCCCCGGTCCGGGAGCGCTCCTGCAGACGGGGCGCGGCCTGCCCGTGCGCGCCGGTGCCTCCGCGCCGCTGTCCGGCGCGGAGGTCTGGTGGGCCGGCCACGAGGGCACCCTGCTGGGGGACCTCACGACGGCGACGACGACGCCCCCGGCGCCCGGAGCCGCTGCGGCCGACGACGCTGCGGACTGGCTCGCGGCCACCGCCGCCGCGGCGCCGGGCTCGGTGGACCTGCTGGCCATCGGCCCGCTCACCGGTGTGGCGACGGCGCTGAGGCGCCACCCCGAGCTGGCCGGCCACCTGCGCTCGCTGGTGGTCATGGGAGGTCGGTGGGACGGCGCCCTCACCGCGGAGGGGCTGGTGGAGGACGAGCACAACCTGCGCAGCGACGCCGTCGCCGCGGCCGAGGTCCTCACCTGCGGCGCGCCGACGCTCGTCGTCGGCCTGGAGACCACCCAGCAGGTGCGCCTGGAGGCTGCCGACGTCGAGCGCATCGCCGCCGCGGGACCGCTGGGCGCCGCCCTCGCGGCGCAGGTGCGGCAGTGGTGGGAGTTCTGGGACGAGCCGTGGGGCGTCCCGCACGACCCGGTCACCGCGCTGCTGCTGGTCGACGAGCCCGAGGTGCTGCAGCTCGGTCCGCCCGGGCGGGTGTCCGTGGACGAGCGGGGCGCCGTGGTGCACGTGCCCGACCCCAGCGGGACCGTCCGCGTGGCCGTGGGCGTCGACGCCGAGCGCGCCGCCTCGGCCGTGGTGCGACGGGTGCTGGCCGGCTGCCGGGTCCGCTCCGACGGGCCCTCGGGCCATCACGGAGGCTGACCGTCCACGACGCCCGGTGCGCGCCTAGCCTGCGCGCATGACCGCCCGCGACCTGCGCCTGCTGCCCAAGGCCTCCCTGCACACCCACCTCGAGGGCTGCATGCGCCCGTCCACGCTGGCGGAGCTGGCGGCCGGGTACGGCATCCCCGTGCCGGAGACCCGCGGTTACGGGAACTTCGGGGCGTTCGCCGGCCTGTACGACGCCGCGGCGCAGTGCATCAAGACCGAGGACGACCTGCGCCGCGTGGTCCGCGAGGTGGTCGAGGACGCCGCCGCCGACGGCGCGGTGTGGGTGGAGCCGCAGCTGTGGCCGCACTACGAGAGCCCGCAGCTGGCCGACGCCGGGCGGATCCTCGACGTGGCCCTCGACGAGGGCCGCACGACCGCGGCGCGCCTCGGCGTGGGCTTCGGGCTGATGGTGACGGCCATCCGCGTGCTGCCCCCGGAGGACGCCGAGGCGCTCGCCGAGCTCGCCGTGACCCGCGCCGAGGCCGGCGTGGTCTCGTTCGGCCTCGCGCACGACGAGGTGCTCGGCCCGCCGGCGCCGTTCGCCCGCGCCTTCGCCGTGGCCCGGGCCGGCGGCCTGGTGTCCGCGCCGCACGCGGGCGAGCTGCTGGGCCCTGACAGCGTGAGGTCCGCCCTCGACGACCTCGGGGCCGGGCGCATCGCCCACGGCGTGCGCGCCGTGGAGGACCCGGCGCTCGTGGAGCGGCTCGCCGCCGAGCGCGTCTGCCTGGACGTGTGCCCGACGTCCAACGTGCTGCTGGGCGTGGTGCCGTCCCTGGCAGAGCACCCGCTGCGACAGCTCCTTGAGGCGGGGGTGCCCTGCTCGGTCAACACCGACGACTCCCTGCTCTTCGGCCCCGGGCTGCTGGAGGAGTACGAGACGGCGCGCACGGCGCTCGGCCTGGACGACGCCCAGCTCGCCACCGTGGCGCGCAGCGGGATCGAGGCCGCCTCGCACGCACCGGCAGCACTGGTCAGCGAGGCGCTGGAGCGCGTGGAGGCCTGGCTGGCGACGTGACGCCGGCCACGACCTGACGACGCCGGGCGCTCGGACCTGCACGACCGCCCGGAGGGGTGGTAGTTTCGGTCCACCGAAACCGGGGGTCGCAGACGCCGCCCGGACTCGTCGTGGGAGGAGGGCCGCCGGTGTCCACCGCCGTCGCCGTGCTGTTCCTGGCGCTCGCCGCCCCGGCGCTCCTGCTCGGGCTGGCGCTCGCCGTCTCCGCTGCGCTGCCCGCCCACCGGCCGCACCTCCACGCCCGCCCACCACAGGCGCTGCGCGAACCTGCCGACCTGTCAGGCGCGAGCGCCGAGGTCGAGCACCGGGCCCCGGAGTGGGCCGCTGCACTGCGCTCCTGAGCCCGGCCGCCGACCGGGGTTTCGGGCAGCCGAACTCAGCGGATGCGTCCGCGCAGGTCAGACGTGGTTTTTTCGGGTGACCGAAGTGCTGGTCCCCCGCCGCAGCAGCCGATAACGTCGGTGGCGGCCCGCTGCGCGGGCCACCACGACTCGTCCTGACCGATGGCGGTGAGCTGGTCGCGGGCCCTGGCGGGTCCCCGGCTCGCCGCCTTCTCGCTGTGCCCGCACGGGTTCGGCGACCTGCTGCGGAGGCACCGCGTGCTCCTCACCCTCGTCCTGCTGCTCGGCTGCGCCGTCCTCATCTACCTCGCGTGCGAGTGGTTCGTGAACGCCGTCGAGTGGCTGGGCGTGCGCATGGCCGTCGGCTCGGCCGCCGTGGGCACCGTGCTGGCCGCCGCCGGCACCGCGCTGCCCGAGAGCGTCGTCACGCTCGTCGCAGTGCTGTTCGGCTCGCAGGAGACCGGCGCCGACGTCGGGGTCGGTGCGGCGCTGGGCGGACCGCTCGTCGTCGGCAGCCTGGCCTACGCCGTGGTCGGCGTGGTGCTGCTGACCAACCGACGCGCGGTGCACCGCAGCGCCGGCAACCGCGTGGTCGCCGCGGAGCGGGTCGGCGCCGCCGGAGCGCCCACGGGCTCCTCCCGGGGCGGCGGCGCGGCGGCCGCCGGTGGACCGACCGACGCCGAGACCGCCCAGCTGGCCGAGCTCGACACGCGCTCGCTGGCGCGCGACCAGACCTGGTTCCTCGTGAGCTTCGCGCTGGCCGCCGGGCTCGGTCTGGTGGCCTTCACGGTGAAGCCGTGGCTGGGGTGGGTGTTCTTCGGCGTGTACGCCGTCTACTGCTGGCGGCAGGTGCGCGCCGGCGGCGAGGCGCACAGCGCCGAGGACCTCGAGCCGCTGAAGGCGCAGCCGCGCCGCGAGCGCCCGAGCACCACCGCCGTCGTCGTGCAGGTGGTCGTGTCGCTGGCCGTCATCTTCGCCGCGTCGCAGGTGTTCGTGGGCCAGCTGGAGGCGCTGGCCCCGCAGCTGGGCCTGTCGGCGTCGCTGGTGGCGCTGCTGCTCGCGCCCGTCGCGACGGAGCTGCCGGAGATGCTCAACGCGCTGATCTGGGTCCGCAAGGGCAAGGTGTCGCTCGCGCTGGGCAACCTGGCGGGCTCGATGGTCATCCAGGCGACCATCCCCACGGGCCTGGGCCTGGCCTTCACCAGCTGGCACGTGCAGGGACCGCTGCTGCTGGCGGCGGTCGCCACCCTGCTGTGCGTGGGCTACCTGCTGGTGCTCTTCGCCACCCGCAGGGTGACCGCGGTGCGCCTGGCGGTGGCGTCCTCCGCCTACGCGGCCTTCGCCGCCGGCCTGGCCCTCACCGTCTGACCGCCCGCTCCGCCCGCTCCTCCTCGCGCACTCTCCGCGGCGAGTGCCGTGCCCGGGCCCTCCTCGACGCACCCTCCGCGGCACGTGCGGTTGTGGCGGCGCGCTCGGCGCACCTGCCGCGGAGGGTGCGGAGAGGAACGGACGGTCGGTCAGCCCTGGGGCGCGGGCGTGGCCTCGGTGTGCGTGCCGATGGCCCAGACGAACGGCGGGGTGGTGCCGTTGACGGACCAGTCGCCCACGATGCGGGTCTTGTAGATCACCGGGTTGTGCGACGCGACCGTGCGGGCGTTGCGCCAGTGCCGGTCGAGGTCCTTCGCGCGCGACGTCCCCGAGGCGCCGAGGGTGTTGAACAGCAGCGTCGCCGCGCGCGGCACGCTCTCGGACAGCACCACCTGCGCCTGCGCGGTGGCGATCTCGGCGCGGACGTTCGCGGCCAGGTCGGCCTCGCTGTCGCGGTCGTGCGCGGTGTCCGCGGCCCCCTGGACGGCGGCCGCGGCGGCCAGGGCGATCGCGCGGGCGGCGAACGCGGTCGAGGAGATCTCCCCGGCCACCGCGAGCACCTGCGGGTCCTCGCGGACCACCGGCGCCAGGCCGTGGCTGTAGGAGCGGGTGCGGGAGCGCACCTCGTGGGCGGTGTCGCGCTCCACCGCGGCGGCGATGCCGGCGTGCACGGCCAGCAGCACCAGCTGGTACAGCGCGGTCTGGTAGCGGAACCTGTCGTCGAAGGCCGCGAGGTCGTCGTCCTCGACGAGGGCGTCCTCGAGCACCAGCGTGCCGGTGCCGGTGAGCTGCTGGCCGAAGCCGTCCCAGTCGTCGCTGACGGTCACGCCGGGCTGGTCCAGCCGCACGAGCGCCGTCACGGTCCCGGCGGCGGCGTCTCCGGCCTCCTGCGCGGCGAGGGTGGCCTCGTCGGTGAGCTGGGCGACGACGTCGCTCCAGCCGGCGTAGATCGTGCCGGTCGTGTAGTACTTGCGGCCGCTGATGCGCCAGCGGCCGTCGGCGTCGCGGCGGACCTTGGTCGCCTGCCCCCCGAGGGTGGTACCGCCGGTCTCGCTCCAGGCGTTGCCGGTCCACTCCCCCGCGGCCACCCGTGCGAGCCACGCGTCGCGGTAGGGCCCCTCGGGCAGGGAGAGCAGGTGCTCGACCCACGCGACCTGCCCGCGGAAGATCTGCGGGAGGTTGGAGTCGGCGGCGGCCAGGTCGATGAGGAGCTCCGTGAAGCCCACGAGGTCGAGGCCGTCGCCGCCGTGCTCCACCGGCACGCGCAGGCGCGTGAAGCCCGCCTCGACGAGGGCGCGCACCTGCTCGCGCGGCAGCTGGTGGTCGACCTCGCGCTGCACCACGCCCTGCGCCACGTCGTCGAAGACGGGCTGCAGGCGGGCGCGCGCCGCGGCGAGCCGCTCGGCCTGGCTGGTGGGCGTGCTGGTGGGCGTGCTGGTGGGCGTGCTGGTGGGCTGGGTGGTGGTGCTCATCGACAGCGCTCTCCTCGGCGATCGGTGGTCGTCACCAGGCGGCGGTGCCCGGGACCGACGAGGAGGAGCGCGTCGTTACCGGGCGCGGACGCCTGGTCCGGTCATCACCCGGAGCACCCCACGACGCGGGGGTTGCTGGCCAGCGAGCCGGGGCTTGGCGCTGGCGCTCATGACCTGGGCGGCACCGTAGCGTCAGGGCACCCTGGCGGTCCAGGCCGGGTCGAGGTACTTGCTCTGCGCCAGCTCGCGGGCCGCCGCCAGCTCCGCGGCGGTGACGTCGCCGTCCACGAGCCCGTACCGCCCGCGGAACGAGGCGGCCATCGCGGCGATGACGTCGTCGCGGGCCATCCCGGTCTGCGAGCGCAGCGGGTCCACGCGCTTGGCGGCGCTGGTGGTGCCCTTGTCGGAGAGCTTCTCGCGCCCGATGCGCAGCACCTGCAGCATCTTGGCGGCGTCGATGTCGTAGGACATCGTCACGTGGTGCAGCACGGCGCCGGGCACGCGCTTCTGCGCCGCCCCGGCGATCTTGCCGGCCGCGGAGACGATGTCGTTGATGGGCCGGTACTCGGCCTTGACGCCGAGGTCGCCGAGGGCCTCCAGCACCCAGGCGTCCAGGTAGGCGTAGGAGTCCACGAAGCTGAGCCCCGCCACGAGGGAGTCGGGCACCGTCAGGGACCACGTGATGGTGTTGCCGGGCTCGGCGAACATCGCCCCGCCGCCGCTGATCCGCCGCACGACGTCGACCCCCAGCGCCGCGGCCGCCTCGCCGTCGACCTCGTTGCGCAGCGACTGGAAGCTCCCGATGATCACCGTCGGGCGGTCCCACTCCCACACGCGCAGCGTGGGCCCCCGCTCTCCCGACGCCACCGAGGCGAGCAGCACCTCGTCGAGGGCCATGAGCAGCTCGGGGCTCTCCGGTCCCCGGTGCACGAGCGACCAGGTGTGGTCGGCGAAGCCGGTCGCCCGCGCCAGGGCGCGTCGGACGACGACGGCGACGGCCTCCGGCGTGATCCCCAGGAGCACGGCACCGGCCGGCAGGGCGGCGCGCACCCGGCCCGCCAGGTCGGCGGCGTCGGCGTCAGCGGGGGCGCCCTCCAGCGCGGCGTCGATGGCCTCGAGGGCGTCGTCGGGCTCGAGGAAGAAGTCCCCGGAGACGCGGACGCCGCGCAGCACCCCGCCGGGGGCTGCGTCGTCGACGTCGAGGTCGACCACCACGAGCTTGCCGCCGGGGACCTTGTACTCGCCGTGCACCGCGGGACCTGCTCTCTGGTTCGATCGACGGGTCAGACGACGATGGTGGAGACCGGCAGCCCGGGGTCGGTGGCCAGCTCCAGCGGGGAGGGCCCGAGCCCGTCGGCCAGCGCGAGCGCACCCAGCGCGGCGACCATGGCGCCGTTGTCGGTGCACAGCCGCAGCGGTGGCACCCGCAGGTCCAGCCCGGCGGCCTCGCACCGCTCGGCCAGGAGCCCGCGCACGCGCGCGTTCGCGGCCACCCCGCCGCCCAGCAGCACCGTCTGCACGCCGCGGTCCAGGGCCGCGGTCACCGTCTTGCGCGCGAGGACGTCAGCCACGGCCTCGGAGAAGGACGCGGCGACGTCGGCGACGAAGCGCTCGTCCAGCTCGCCTCCGGCGCGGCGGTGCGCGTCGACCTGGCGGGCGACGGCCGTCTTGAGCCCGGAGAAGGAGAAGTCGTACGGGTGGCGGCGCAGGTCGTGCGCGGCCGTCAGGCCGCGGGGGAAGGGGAACGCCGCGGGATCGCCGGACTCGGCGGCGCGCTGCACGTGCGGGCCGCCGGGGTAGGGCAGCCCGAGCAGGCGCGCGACCTTGTCGAACGCCTCACCGGCGGCGTCGTCGAGGGTCTGCCCGAGCAGCTCCACCCGCATCGCGCCGACGCCCTGGCTCCCCTGACGTCCGGGGCTGCGCACGTCGAGGAGCTCGGTGTGCCCCCCGGAGACCAGCAGCGCCACGCTGCGCTCCGGCAGGGCGCCGGAGACCAGCACGTCGACCGCGACGTGGGCCACGAGGTGGTTGACGCCCAGCAGCGGCACGTCGAGGGCCAGCGCGAGCGCCTTCGCCGCGGCGACGCCCACGAGCAGCGCGCCCGCCAGGCCCGGCCCGGCGGTCACCGCCACGGCGTCGACGTCGGCGAGGGTCACGCCCGCCTCCTCGCAGGCGCGGCGCGTCGTGGGCAGGAGCGCCTCGAGGTGGGCGCGGCTGGCGATCTCGGGGACCACCCCGCCGAACCTCACGTGCTCGTCCACGCTGCTGGCCACCGCGTGTCCCAGCAGCTGCGAGCCGCGGACGAGGGCGACGCCGGTCTCGTCGCAGGAGCTCTCGATGCCGAGCACCAGCGGCGCGGAGGTGGGGGCGGACTCGGCGGTCTGCGCGGCCAGGGTCACGCCGACACCCTACGAGCGGTCGCCGACAGCTCCAGAACGGGCTCCAGCGCCGGCCAGGTGGCGGTCAGGTGCCGGTCAGGTGCCGGCCAGGCGCAGCCGGAGCACCAGGGCGTCGACGTCCTCCGGCTGGTAGTAGCGGCGCCGCACGCCGATCCGCTCGAAGCCGCGGGCGGCGTAGAGCGCCTGCGCCGGGGCGTTGTCGGCGCGCACCTCCAGCAGCACCGCGCTGGCGCCCCCGTCGCGCGCCGCGCGGACCAGCGCGTCGAGCAGCAGGCCGCCCACGCCGCGGCGCTGCGCGTGCGGCGCCACGGCGAGCGTCTGGACGTCAGCGTCGGGCCCGGCGAGCGCCAGGCCGGCGTAGCCGAGCAGCGCCCGGTCGCGCACGCCGTCGTCGTCGTCCTCGACGGCGACGAGGTAGGTGCGCCCCGGGGCGGCCAGCTCGGACCAGAAGGTCTCCGCGCTCCAGGCGCTGGCGCCGAAGAGCTCCGCCTCGACGGGCAGCAGCGGCTCGACGTCCCACCAGCGCATCGGCCGCAGGACCGGCGCGCTCACCGCCTCACCGGCCGGCGAGCGAGGCCGGCACCTGGGCGTCGGGGCGGCGCAGGTACAGCGGCTGGGGGGGCAGCAGCTCACCGCCGGTGGCCAGCCGCCTCGCCACGAGCGCGCCGAGCACGCCCGGGTCGGGGTCCAGGGGCAGGGCCACGGCGTCCTGCGCGTCGCCCGAGGCGCCCGCGATCACGTCGGGCCCGGGCAGGGCGTCGCGGTAGAGGGTGGCGCCGCGCCCGACGGCGGGCAGTCCCTGGGCGGGGACGTCGGCGGCGGCGGAGACGTCCGGGCCCGCGGTGCGGCGCCAGCCCGAGAGCGCGTCGGAGGGGTCGTCGACGGCCACGCGCGCCCAGTGCACCTCGCGGCGGCGGGCGTCCGCGGCCACCACGAAGCCGCCGGCGAGCGGTCCGCGGGCGCTGGCCGGCGCGGCGGCCAGGGCGCTGGCGGCCAGGGCGTCGAGACTGCCCACGCCGTGCACGGGGACGCCGAGCGCCTCCCCGAGCGCGAGCGCGGTGACCACGCCGACGCGCAGGCCGGTGAAGGGCGCCGGGCCGACCCCGACCGCCACGGCGCCGAGGTCGCGGCGGTCGACGCCAGCGGCGGCGAGCACGGAGCGGACGGCGGGCGCCAGCAGCTCGCCGTGGCGGCGGGCGTCGAGGTGCTGCTCCTGGGCGAGCACGCGCTCGGAGTCCAGGAGGGCGACGCCGACGGCGGAGGAGGTGTCGAGGGCGAGCAGCAGCACGGCCAGCAGCGTAGGCCGCCCGGGTGGCGCGACCGCCCGCCACCCGACACGCCGAGGAAAGTTGCTTGCACGCTGCACACAACAGTCGTAGGATCATTGCTTGTGACATCCATCGACACGTCGAGTGCGCCGGCCCGCACGCCGGCCGCCGAGGAGCTGGTGGAGGAGTTCGGCTCGCTGATGCGCGTCGTCCACCTCTACAAGGCCCAGTCGGCGACGCGCTCGGCGCACTCCCTGCTCTTCCCGGTGGCCCACCACGGGCCGCTGCGCACCACCGCCCTGGCCGAGATCGTCCACGCCGACCCCTCCACCACCAGCCGGCAGGTCGCCGAGCTCGTGGCCGAGGGCCTGGTCGAGCGCCAGGACGACCCGGGCGACCGCCGCGCCTGCCTCATCGCCACCACGCCCGCCGGCCGCGCGGCCGTCTCGGCCCTGCGCGCCCAGCGCGCTCGCCTCTTCGCCGACGCCCTCTCCGACTGGGCCCCCGAGGAGATCTCCACCTTCACGACCGACCTGCGCCGCTTCCGCGAGGCGCTCGCCGCCGCCGCACTCGGCCCCCAGACCTCCCCGACCGGCCCCCTCCCCACGCAGGAGCCCTGATGTCCTCCACCGCAGCCGCCCCGCCGGCGGCCAGCGCCCCCACGGGGGCGTTCACCCACCGCCAGATCATGACCATCCTGTCCGGCCTGCTGCTCGGCATGTTCCTCGCCGCGCTCGACCAGACGGTGGTCTCCACCGCCATCCGCACCATCGCGGACGACCTGCAGGGCTACTCCCTGCAGGCGTGGGCCACCACGGCGTTCCTCATCACGTCGACGATCTCGACGCCGCTGTACGGCAAGCTCTCCGACATCTACGGCCGCAAGCCGTTCTACCTGTTCGCGATCGCGGTGTTCGTCCTCGGGTCGGTGCTGTGCGCCTTCGCGTGGTCGATGTACTCCCTGGCCGCGTTCCGCGCGGTGCAGGGCATCGGCGCCGGCGGCCTGATGAGCCTGGCGTTCGCGATCCTCGGCGACATCGTGCCGCCGCGGGAGCGCTCCCGGTACCAGGCGTTCTTCATGGCCGTGTTCGGCTCCTCCAGCGTGCTGGGCCCGGTCATCGGCGGCGTCCTCGCCGGCCAGAGCTCGCTGCTCGGCCTCACCGGCTGGCGCTGGATCTTCTTCGTCAACGTGCCGCTCGGCGTCGTCGCCCTGTTCGTGGTGGCCCGCGTGCTGCACATCCCCCACGTCCGCCGCGACCACCGCATCGACTGGTGGGGCGCCGCCGCGCTCGTCCTCGCCCTGGTGCCGATGCTCATCGTCGCCGAGCAGGGCCGCGAGTGGGGCTGGGGCTCCACCAGCTCGGTCGTCTGCTACGCCCTGGCCGCGGTGGGCATCGCCGCGTTCGTCGTCGCCGAGCGGGTCATGGGCGACGAGGCGCTGCTGCCGCCGCGCATGTTCGGCGAGCGCACCTTCAGCATCGGCATCGTCAGCAGCTTCATCGTGGGCATGGGCATGTTCGGCGGGATGCTGCTGCTCCCGCAGTACCTGCAGGTGGTCAAGGGCTCCTCGCCCACCGTGGCCGGCCTGCAGACCCTGCCGCTGATGCTCGGCATCATGAGCGCGGCAGCCGTCTCCGGCCGCATCACCAGCACGACCGGGCGCTACAAGATCTTCCCCGTCATCGGCACGGCCGTGCTGGCCGTGGCCCTGGTGCTGTTCTCCTTCGTGGGCGCCGACACGCCGCTGGTCTCCACCATGGCGATCATGCTGCTGTTCGGCATGGGCCTGGGCCTCAACATGCAGTCGGTGATCCTCGCCGTCCAGAACGCCGTGAACCCCCGCGACATGGGCGTGGCCACCTCCTCGGTGACCTTCTTCCGCCAGATGGGCGGCACGCTGGGCGCCGCCGTGTTCCTGTCGCTGCTGTTCAGCCTCATGCTCGGCCGCATCGCCACCGCGTTCACCGAGGCGAGCAGCACCGCCGCCTTCAAGGAGGCGCTGGCCGCGAACCCCGACCAGGCGAGGACGCTGCAGAGCGTCACCTCCGGCGGCGGCTCGCTGAACGACACCTCGTTCCTGAACACCCTCGACGACGTCCTGGCCCACCCGTTCCGGGTCGGCTTCTCCTCCGCGATGGACACGATCTTCCTCATCGCGGCGGGCATCATGGTGGTCGGCTTCCTGGTGACGCTGTTCCTGCCGGAGAAGCCGCTGCGCGCCACGGCCGGCGTCCAGGCCCAGGCCGAGGACGCGGCCCAGCAGGCGGCTGACGGAGCCGCGGCCGCGGTCGCCGCCTCGGCGCCGACCTCCACCACCCCCGTGGTGGAGGAGGACGACGACGACCGCAGGGTCGGCGCCTCCCGCTGACGCCGCGACCACCGGCCCGCCCCGGTGGTCGTGCAGGAGACCCGCACCTCGAGGCTCGAGGTGCGGGTCTTCTGCACGACCAGCGGCTGGCGCGCCCCGGTGCTCAGGGAGCGGGCAGCTCCACGCCCTCCCAGCGGGCGCCGACGCCTCGGAGGACCACCCGTCGCCCCTCGCCGTCGGCCTCGGTGGACGGGCGCTCGAGCTGCACCTCCAGGCGGTCGGCCGCCAGCTGCTCCACGAGCCCCGCGCCCCACTCGACCACGGTGACCGCCTCCTCCAGGGAGGTGTCGAGGTCCAGGTCGTCGACCTCGCCGGCCGAGCCGAGGCGGTAGGCGTCGACGTGCACCAGCGCCGGTCCCCCGACGAGCGAGGGGTGCACGCGCGAGATGACGAAGGTCGGCGAGGTCACCGGTCCGCGCACGCCCAGGCCGTCCCCGACGCCCTGCGTGAGCGTCGTCTTGCCGGCACCGAGGTCACCGGTGAGGACGACGAGGTCTCCGGGGCGCAGGAGCCGCGCGAGCGCGCGTCCCAGCTCGTGCATGTCCTCGGCGGTCGGCACCGCCAGCACCTGCTCCTGCGTCGAGCGCGCGGTCACAGCCCTGGTCCTCCCTGCTCGCTGGTCTCGTGGCCGGTGTGCTGGCCGTCGTCGGTCGCCGGGTCGCTCCGCGGCACCCCGGCGGTCCCGGTGTACCGGCGCGGGAGCCGCGCGGAGACGCGGGCCACCACCTCGTACCCGATGGTGCCGGACGCCCGGGCCCAGTCCTCCGCGGTGGGCCCGCCGAGCGCGCCGCTGCCGAAGAGCTCCACGACGTCGCCCGCGGCCGCGCGCGCGGCGCCGGGGAGTCCCCCCAGGTCCACCACGAACTGGTCCATGCACACCCGGCCGGCCACCGCGGTCATCCCGCCGGCCACGGCCACCGGTCCGGTGCCGCTGGCGGCGCGGGGCACGCCGTCGGCGTACCCCAGCGGCACCAGGCCCAGCCGGGTGGGGCGCTCGGTGGTGTAGGTGTGCCCGTAGGAGACGCCCTGGCCGGCGTCGACGTCCTTCACGAGCGCCAGCCGGGTCCGCAGCGCCATCGCGGGGCGCAGGCCCAGCTGCTCGGAGCTGCCGACGCCCTCGCCCGGGGAGAGGCCGTAGACGGCGATGCCGGGCCGCACGAGGTCGTACCGGGTGCCGGGGTCGGTGAGGAGCGCGGCCGAGTTGGCGAGGTGGCGCAGCGCGAACGCCGCGCCCAGCTCCGCGGCGACCGCCAGCGCCTGCTCGAACGCCTCGCGCTGGAGCAGGAGGCTCGGGTGCCCGGGCTCGTCGGCGCGCGCGAGGTGCGACCACGTGCCGACCAGCTCCGCCAGCCCCTGCTCCCGGGCCGCCAGGGCGGCGCGCACCGCCTCGGGCCAGTCCTGCGGCGCCGCGCCCCCGCGGCCCATCCCGGTCTCCGCCTCCAGGTGCAGCCGCACCGGCCGGCCCGCCGCGCGGGCGGCGTCGGCGAGGACCTCCACGGCCTGCGCCGAGGAGGCCGACAGGTCCACCCCCGCCGCCACGGCGGCCGCCACGTCCTCGCCGGGCACCCACAGCCAGCACAGCACCCGCGCGTCGACACCAGCGGCGCGCAGTGCCAGGGCCTCCCCCAGCTGCGCGACGCCCAGCCAGGTGGCGCCCCCCGCCAGGGCGGCGCGGGCAGCGGGCACCAGGCCGTGGCCGTAGGCGTCGGCCTTCACCACGGCCATGACGGCGGCGGGCGCGGCGCGCTCCACGAGCAGGGCCGTGTTGGCGGCGATGGCGTCGAGGTCCACCACCACCTGCCCGGTCCAGTGCTCGTGCCACCCGTCAGCCGGCTGGTCGGTCGGCTGGTCGGTCGGCTGAGCGCTCACGCGGGCCACTCCCGTCGGGTCAGCAGGTGCGCGACCACGCCCGGCACGGCCAGCGCCACCGCCTCGGCGTGCAGCGGTCCACCGGCGCTCGCCACGGCCGCGGCGCGGCCGTGGACGGCGGTGGCCAGCGCCCCGGCGTCGAAGGGCGCCAGGCCGGCCGCGAGCAGCACGCCGGCGATGCCGGCGAGGACGTCCCCGGCGCCCGCCGTGCCCAGCCAGCCCGGCCCGTCGGTCTGCGCGCGGACCCTGCCGTCGGGCGTCGCCAGCAGGGTCGTGGAGCCCTTGAGCAGGACGACGGCGCCGGTGGCGCGCGCGGCGCGCAGGGCGTGCTCGAGGGGTCGCTCCTCCACGGCCGAGCGCTCCACGCGCTCGCCGTCCTCACGACCGAGCTCGGCCAGCAGGCGGGCGAGCTCTCCCGCGTGCGGCGTCAGGAGCACCGCCGTGCCCTCCGGGTCGAGCGGGCCGCCCGCTCGCACCCGCGCCGCGAGCGCGGGCAGCGCACCGGCGTCCAGCAGGCACGGCACGCCGTCGTCGACGGCAGCGGCGAGCGCCTGCGCCAGCGGTCCGGCCTGGGCGTCGTCGTCGGGGTCGACTCCGGAGCCGACGGCCCACGCCTGCACGCGGCCGGCGCCGGGGACCACCTCCGGCAGCCGCTGCCGGACCAGCTCGGTGGGCCTCGGCGGGCCGACGTAGCGGACCATCCCGGCACCCGCGCGCACGGCGGCGGTGGTGCACAGCAGCGCCGCCCCGGTGTACGTGTCGCCTCCGGCCACCACCCCCAGCACGCCGCGGGAGTACTTGTCGTCCTGCGGCCCCGGCACCGGCCACAGCAGGGCGGCCTGCTCGGGGTCGAGCTCCTCCACCGCCGCCGGTCCCAGCGCGGCGGGGTCGAGCCCGATGTCGACGACGACGACGCGTCCGACCACGCGCGCCGCCGGCGGCAGCAGCAGCGCCGGCTTGGCGGTGCCGAAGGTCACGGTGAGGTCGGCGTGGACGCACGAGGGGCGCCCGGCCGCGTCGCGCGGGAGCTCACCGCTGTCGGCGTCCACCCCGCTGGGCACGTCGACAGCCACCACGAGCGCAGCGGGCGGGACGGCGGCGACCAGCCCGGCGGCCGCGGCGTCCAGGCCGGGCCTGCCTCCGGTGCCCAGCAGCCCGTCGAGCACGACGTCGGCACCGGACAGCGCGACCTCGGCAGCGGAGGAGGCGCCGGCGGCGCGGCCGCGGTCGTCGTCCTGGTGGCCCGGCCGGTCCGGCCCGCCCGACGAGGCGGCACCGGGCAGCACGCGTCCGCCCGCGGCGCGCAGGGAGGCGAGCCCCCCGGCGTGGGCGCGGGGACCGGCCAGCAGCGCGGTCACCTGCGCTCCTCCGGCGGCCAGGCGTGCGCCGGCGTGCAGGGCGTCGCCGCCGTTGCTGCCCGTTCCCACCAGCAGCACCACCCGCGCGCCGTAGAGGCGTCCGCGGCGGCGGCGCACCTCACCGGCCACCACCGCGGCCAGCCCGGCGGCGGCCCGCAGCATGAGCGGACCGTCCTGACCGGCGGGGCGGGAGGCCAGGTGGGGGTCGGCCGCGGCCTCGGCGCGCCGGACGGCGTCGACGGCGTGCGCAGTGGTCACGGGGTCGCAGCCTGCCCCAGCGCCTCCGCGACGACCACCGCGGAGGCCACGCCGGCGTCGTGGGTGAGGGAGACGTGCCAGGAGGTGACGCCGAGCGCGGCGGCGGCTGCTGCGACGGTGCCGCTCACGCGCAGCACCGGTCGGCCGGAGGCGGAGCGCTCCACCTCGGCGTCGTGCCACCCCAGCCCGGCCGGTGCCCCGAGGGCCTTGGCCACGGCCTCCTTGGCGGCGAAGCGCGCCGCCAGGGACTCCAGCGGCAGGTCGCGCTCGGCGGGGGTGAAGAGCCTGTCGCGCAGCGCGGGGGTGCGGTCCAGGGTGCGCCCGAACCTCTCCACGCCCACGACGTCGATGCCGACGCCGACGATCATCGGCTCACTCGACGGTGACGGACTTGGCGAGGTTGCGGGGCTGGTCGACGTCCAGGCCCTTGGCGCTGGCCACCTCCATCGCGAACACCTGCAGGGGCACCACGGTCACCAGGGGCGCCATGAGCGTGGGCACGCGCGGCACCCGCACCACGAGGTCGGCCGAGCCGAGCACCGCGTCGTCGCCGTCCTCGGCGATGACGATGGTCCGGGCTCCGCGGGCGCGCACCTCCTGCGCGTTGGAGACCACCTTGGCGTGCAGGGAGTCGCGGCTGTCGGGCGAGGGCACGATGACGAACACGGGCTGACCCTCCTCCACCAGCGCGATCGGGCCGTGCTTGAGCTCACCGGCGGCGAACCCCTCGGCGTGCAGGTAGGCGAGCTCCTTGAGCTTGAGCGCGCCCTCCAGTGCCACCGGGAAGCCGACGTGGCGCCCCAGGAAGAGCACGGACTTCGAGTCCGCCAGCTCGCGGGCCAGCTCGCGCACCCCCTCGGTGCGGTCGAGCACCGTCTGCACGGCGTCGGGCATCTGGTGCAGCTGGCGCAGGACGGCGCGGACCTCGTCGGCGAACATGTTGCCGCGCAGCTGCGCGAGGAACAGGCCCAGCAGGTAGCAGGCCGTGATCTGCGCGAGGAACGCCTTGGTCGAGGCGACGGCCACCTCGGGCCCGGCGTGCGTGTACAGCGCGGCGTCGGCCTCGCGCGGGATGGTCGAGCCCTGCGTGTTGCAGATGGCGAGGACCTTGGCGCCCTGCTCGCGGGCGTGGCGCACGGCCATGACGACGTCCATCGACTCCCCCGACTGGGAGATGGCCACCACGAGCGTCCGCTCGGTGAGGACCGGGTCGCGGTAGCGGAACTCGCTGGCGAGCTCGACCTCCACCGGGATCCGGCACCAGTGCTCGACGGCGTACTTGGCCACGTGGCCCGCGTACGCCGAGGTGCCGCACGCGATGACGATGATCTTGTCGGTGCGGCGCAGGACGGCGGTGTCCATGCGCAGCTCGTCCAGCACCAGCGCGCCGCTGGCGTCGGTGCGGCCCAGCAGCGTGTCGGCCACGGCCTTCGGCTGCTCGTGGATCTCCTTGTCCATGTACCACTGGTAGCCGCCCTTCTCGGCGGCGGCGGCGTCCCAGTCGACCGTGAAGGCGCGCGGCACCACGGGCGTCCCGTCGAAGCCGGTGACGTCCACCGACGTGGCGGTGATGGTCACCACCTGGTCCTGCCCGAGCTCGAGGGCCGAGCGGGTGCGGCCGATGAACGCGGCGACGTCGGAGCCGAGGTAGTTGGCGCCCTCCCCCAGCCCCACCACGAGGGGGGAGTTGCGGCGCGCCCCCACGACGACACCGGGGGCGTCGGCGTGCACGGCCAGCAGCGTGAAGGCGCCCTCCAGGCCGGCGCACACCTCGCGCATGGCGTCCGCGAGCGCGGTGGCCGGGTCCGCAGGGCCGTCGGGCTGGCCGACGCGCCCCAGGTGGCTCGCGGCGGCGCGGCCCAGCAGGTGGGCGGTGACCTCGGTGTCGGTCTGGGAGGTGAAGACGACGCCCTGCTCGAGCAGCTCGGCCTTGAGCGCCGCGTAGTTCTCGATGATCCCGTTGTGGATGACGGCCAGGCGGCCGTCGGCGCTGGTGTGCGGGTGGGCGTTGGCGTCGGTGGGCCCGCCGTGCGTCGCCCACCGGGTGTGCCCGATGGCCGCGGCGGCGTCCGGCACGGGGTCGGCCTCGAGGGCCTCCACGAGGCGCGCCAGGCGACCGGCGCGCTTGCTCACGCGCAGCTCGTGCGCCCCGAGCGGGACGCCGTCAGCGCTGCCGGAGGGCACCTCCCGCTCCACGACCAGGGCCACGCCCGCGCTGTCGTACCCCCGGTACTCCAGCCGCCGCAGCCCCTCCAGGACCACCGCCAGGGCCTCACCGCCGGCGGGGTCGCTGGGCCGGACGGTGGGACGGGGACCTGCGTAGCCCACGATGCCGCACATGGCGGGAAGGCTACGGGGCGCGCGGAGGGCATGATGGCGCCCCGTGGAACCCGTCCTGCCAGCCACCGGCCCGTCGACGGGCGCGCGGCCGGCCAGGACGACGGGCACGACGACGACGGGCCCCCTCTCCGCGGCCCCGGCGACGGGACGACCGGGCTCCTCCCCCTTCGTGGACCTCGACAGGGCCGCGTGGATCCGGCTGCGCGCCTCCACCCCCATGAACCTCACCGCGGCCGACCTCGAGCGCGTACGGGGCCTGGGCGAGCGGATCGACCTGCGGGAGGTCGAGGAGGTCTACCTGCCGCTGTCACGGCTGCTGAACCTCTACGCCGCCGGTGCCGCCCGGATGCACGCCGTGACCTCGACGTTCCTGGGCGACGGCTCCGGGGTGGCGCCCGGGCCCCGCACCCCCTTCGTCATCGGGGTGGCGGGGTCGGTGGCCGTCGGCAAGTCGACGGTGGCGCGCCTGCTGCGCGAGCTGCTGTCGCACTGGGCGGACACCCCGCGGGTGGAGCTGGTGACCACCGACGGCTTCCTGCTGCCCAACGCCGAGCTGGAGCGCCGCGGGCTGCTCGGGCGCAAGGGCTTCCCGGAGTCCTACGACCGGCGTGCGCTGCTCCGCTTCGTCACCGCCGTGAAGTCCGGGGCCCCCGAGGTGCGGGCCCCCCTGTACTCCCACCTCGTCTACGACATCGTCCCCGGCGCCGAGGTGGTCGTGCGCTCCCCCGACGTCCTCATCGTGGAGGGCCTCAACGTGCTGCAGCCCGCCCGCCCGCGCAGCGACGGGCGCACCGGGCTGGCGGTGAGCGACTTCTTCGACGTCTCGCTGTACGTCGACGCGCGCACCGAGGACGTGGCCAGCTGGTACGAGGAGCGCTTCCTGCGGCTGCGGCAGACCGCGTTCTCCCGGCCGGAGTCGTACTTCCGCCGGTACGCGGACCTGTCCGACGCCCAGGCCCGCGCCCGCGCGCGGGAGATCTGGTCCAGCATCAACGAGCCCAACCTCGTGGAGAACGTCCTGCCGACCCGCGGCCGGGCCACCATCGTGCTGCGCAAGGCCGCAGACCACTCGGTGACGCGCGTGCGCCTGCGCAAGCTGTGAGCCCGTCGTGAGCGGGACGACGGCGCCGCCCGAGGACCGGGAGGGTCGCGAGGGCGGACGGTGGGGCAGCCCCCCACCGTGGCACCTGCTGGGTCTGGTGGCGCTGGGAGGCGCCGTCGGGGCGCCGCTGCGCTGGGCCCTGGCGCTGTGGCTGCCCGGACCGTCGTCCGGGTGGCCGACGGCCACCTTCACCACCAACCTCGTGGGCGCCTTCGCCCTCGGCCTCGTCCTCGAGGCGCTCGCGCGCCGCGGGCCCGACGCGGGCAGGCGGCGCGCCGTCAGGCTCGCCGTCGGCACCGGGGTGCTGGGGGCGTTCACCACCTACAGCTCGTTCGCCCTCGAGGTCGACCAGTACCTGCGCTCGGGCCGGGTGGCGCTCGGAACCGGCTACGCGCTGGCCACCGTGGCGGGAGGGCTGGCGTGCGCGGCGGTGGGCGTCCTCGTGGGCTCCGCCACAGCCCCCGGACGGACGCGCGACGGCTCACCGGCAGGACCGGACCCTCGCAGGGGCGCGCGGTGACCGGTCCGGTGGGTGGGGCGGACCTGCTGCTCGTCGTGCTCGGCGGGGTGGTCGGCGCCCCGGCGCGCTTCGCGCTCGACCAGGCCGTGGCGGCCCGCTGGGCCCGCCGCCGGGCCGGACGGATCGTCCGGAGCGCTGGGGCGGCTCCTCCCGCCGTGCCGCCGGGCACGCTGGCGGTGAACCTCCTGGGCGCCCTCGTCCTGGGCGTCCTCGTGGGTCTCGCCCCCGACGGCGCGTCCACGTCGCGCGGTCCGCTGTGGCTGGTGGCCGGGGCGACCGGCTTCTGCGGGTCCTTCACCACCTTCAGCAGCGCCGTGGTGGAGGTGGTCCGCCTGCTCCAGGCCCGCCGGTGGGTCGCCGCCGCGACCACCGCGGCGGTGCACCTGCTCGGGAGCCTCGCCGCACTCGGCGCGGGGCTCGCAGCTGGTCTGGCGCTGCGCTGAGCCGCACCCGAGGGGTCGTCGTGGCGCGGCGCTGCCCTCAGAGGGCCAGGCGCTCGCCCACGACGGCCGCGAGGCGGTCGGCGACGGAACGCGCCTGACCCTGGTCGCCGGCCTCGACCATCACGCGGACCAGCGGCTCGGTGCCGGAGGGCCGCAGCAGGACGCGCCCGGTGGTACCGAGCTCGGCGGAGGCCTCGGCGACGGCCGCGGCGACGTGCTCGTCGCTGCTGGCCCGGGACTTGTCGACGCCGGGCACGTTGACCAGCACCTGGGGCAGCCGCCGGACCACGGAGGCGACCTCCGCCAGCGGTCGGCCGAGCTCGGCGACCCGCGCGAGCAGGTGCAGCGCCGTGAGGACGCCGTCGCCGGTGGTCTGGTGCTCGAGCATGACGACGTGCCCGGACTGCTCACCGCCGAGGGAGTAACCGCCGTCGCGCATGGCCTCGAGCACGTACCGGTCGCCCACGGCGGTCTGCAGCACCTCGACGCCGGCGGCGCGCATCGCCAGCAGGAGACCGAGGTTGCTCATCACCGTGGCCACCAGCACCGACCCGGGCAGCTGACCTCGGTCGGCGAGGGCCAGCGCCAGCACGCCCATGATCTGGTCGCCGTCGATGGTGGCGCCGGTGGCGTCCACGGCCAGGCAGCGGTCCGCGTCGCCGTCGAAGGCGATGCCGGCGTCAGCGCCGTGCTCGACGACCGCGCGCTGCAGGGGACCCAGGTGCGTCGACCCGACACCGTCGTTGGTGTTGAGACCGTCCGGGGCGGCGCCGATGACGACGACGTCAGCACCCGCGCGGCGCAGGGCCTCCGGCCCGACGCTCCAGGCCGCGCCGTGGGCGCAGTCGACCACGACGCGGAGGCCGTCCAGCCGGTGCGGCAGCGTGGTGAGGAGGTGGTCCACGTACCTCGCCCCGGCACCGGCGTCGGCGGTGACCCGCCCGACGCCGGCGCCCGTGGGGCGCGCCCACGGCTCGCGCAGGCGCCCCTCGATGGCGTCCTCCACCTCGTCCGGCAGCTTGTGGCCGCCACGGGCGAAGAACTTGATGCCGTTGTCCGGCACCGGGTTGTGAGAGGCCGACAGCACCACGCCGAGGTCCGCACCGGTGGCGGCGACGACGTGGGCGATGCCCGGGGTCGGCAGCACCCCGACGTCGGAGACGTCGACCCCGGCGCTCGCCAGGCCCGCGACCACCGCGGCCGAGAGGAACTCTCCCGACGCACGGGGGTCGCGCCCGACCACGGCCCGCGGGCGGTGCCCGGAGAACGCTCCTGCGTCTCCGAGCACGTGCGCCGCGGCCACCGACAGGTCGAGGGCGAGCTCCGCGGTGACGTCGACGTTCGCGAGACCGCGCACGCCGTCGGTGCCGAAATAGCGACCCATGTCAGCCTCTGGTCCTGCTCGTGCTGCGGGGAAGCTGCAGCCGGACGAGCCGGGTCAGCGCTTGCTGTACTGGGGAGCCTTGCGGGCCTTCTTGAGGCCGGCCTTCTTGCGCTCCTTGATCCGCGCGTCGCGGCTCAGGAAACCGGCCTTCTTGAGCGAAGGACGGTTGGCCTCGACGTCGATCCCGTTGAGGGAGCGCGCGATGCCCAGGCGGAGCGCACCGGCCTGGCCGGAGACGCCGCCGCCGTCGATGCGGGCGATGACGTCGAAGCGGCCCTCGACCTCGGTGACGCGGAAGGGCTCGTTCACCATCTGCTGGTGGACCTTGTTCGGGAAGTACGACTCGAGGTCGCGCCCGTTGATGGACCACTGGCCGGTGCCGGGGACGATGCGCACCCGCGCCACGGCCTCCTTGCGACGGCCGGTGGCCGCACCCGGGGCGGTGATGCTCGAGCCGCCACCGGCGATGCCGGGGCTGGTGGTCGAGTAGCTGCTCAGCTCGTCCTCGTCGTAGGCGCCGTCCTCGAGGGGGGCGTCGACGGGAGCGGTGTCGGTGCTCAACGGAGGTCCTCCTGCGCGCTCACTGCGCGACCTGGGTCAGGGTGTACGGCGTGGGCTGCTGGGCGGCGTGGGGGTGCTCGGGGCCCGCGTAGACCTTGAGCTTGCCGAGGACCTCACGGCCCAGGGAGTTCTTGGGGATCATGCCGCGCACAGCGCGCTCGATGGCGCGCTCGGGGTCGCGGGCCAGGAGGTCGGTGTAGCGCTCCGACTTCAGACCACCCGGGTAGCCCGAGTGGCGGTAGACCCGCTTCTGCTCCGACTTGCTGCCCGTGAGGACGACCTTGTCGGCGTTGATGATGATGACGTAGTCACCGGTGTCGACGTGCGGCGCGAACACGGGCTTGTGCTTCCCGCGCAGCAGACGCGCGGTCTGGCTGGCCAGACGGCCCAGGACGACGTCCGAGGCGTCGATGACGTGCCAGGCGCGGTCGACCTCGCCGGGCTTGGGGGTGTACGTGCGCACGCTCGGACCTTCGCTCTGTGGACAGTGGTTCGTGAGGGGTGGTGCTGGTACTGCTGGGAGTGCGGTTCGACGGGGTGCGCCGGAGGTGGATCCACCATTCACGGCGACGTCGAACGCACGACGGCCAGCAGACTACTCGGCGCCGGTGCGCCGGGTCAAAACGCGGCCCCGGTCCGGACGCGCCGTGACCGGGGCCCTCCGCGCGGCCGGAGACCGCGGGCACGTGAGAGCGGCGGGCTCAGGCCTCCTCGGGGTCCGGGACGACGTGCACAGCGGCCTCCTCCGCCGAGGCGGCTCCGCCGTCGATCCCCGCGTCGAGGGCCACGGCGCTCTTCTCGCGGTCCTCGCCCGCCCCCTGGTCGGGCTCCACGAGCCGACCCGCCCGGGCGTCGCCGACCTCGTCGTCGAGGAGCTCGCCGTCCAGGCCGCCGGACGCCGGCTGGTCGGCCGGCAGGTCACCGTCGTCCGCGAGACCCGCGGACGCGTCGGCGTCCCCGCGGCCGCGGGGCTGTCCCTCCTCGTCGGAGCCGTCCAGCACGAGGGAGGCGGACGGGTCCGGCTCCTCCTCGGCGAGCCGCTCGTCCAGACCCTCGCCGGCCAGCTCCTCGTCGGCGGTCATGCCGAAGCGGCCGACGCGGGCCTCCCTCTCGCGCGGGGAGTAGCCCTCGTCGAGGAGCTCACTGGTGTAGGCGTCGTCCTCGGTGTCGGCCATCGCGGTGATCGGGTCCTGGTCGGGCTGGGCCCCGGGAGTGCTCATGCTCCCGAGGCTGCCACGGGGCGCGTCACACGTCCTGCCGAGCGCCGCCGGTGGTGCGCGCGGCAGCGGACCCGCCGTCTCGGCGGGCGCGGGCCTGGCTCACACGGGCGGCGAGCAGGTGCTCCTCGGGGTAGTCCACCCGTTCGAGGACCAGCCCGTGCGCGGGCGCCACCGTGACGCCCGGGTCGCGCCGCGCCGCGGCGAGCACCTGCGCCGGCCAGTCGACGGGCCTGCGGCCGGCGCCCACGGCCAGGGCCGCCCCCACCAGGGCCCTGACCATGGAGTGGCAGAAGGCGTCGGCGACCACCTCCGCCACCACGAGGTCCGCCTCCCCCGCGGGCAGCTGCGGGTCCTGCCGCCGCCAGCGGTAGCGCAGCAGGGTCCGCGTCGTGGTCGCACCCTCGCGAGGGCGGCAGAACGCGGCGAAGTCGTGGAGGCCCTCCAGCGCTGCGGACGCCGCGTCCATCGCCGCCACGTCGAGGCGCCCTCGGGGGCTCCCACCGGCCCGTCGCGCGTCGACGACGTCGCGACGGCGCAGCGGGTCGGGGCCGCCCGGGCGGTCGGACAGGCGGTAGGCGTAGTGGCGTCTCAGCGCCGCGAAGCGGGCGTCGAAGCCGTCGGGTGCCACCGCGGCCGCGACCGCCACCGCATCGGGCGGCAGGACGCCCGCCAGGCGCGTCACGAGCGCCTCGGCCGGCGGCCGGACGGACCGTCCTGGCAGCTGCTCCCAGGCGGCGGCGGGGACGTCCACATGGACCACCTGACCGCGGGCGTGCACCCCGGCGTCGGTGCGGCCGGCCACGACGGTCGTCGGGGGCCCTGGGAGGCGCAGGACGCGTCCCAGAGCGGCCTCCAGCTCCCCCTGCACGGTCCGCAGCCCCGGCTGGCGCGCCCACCCGGCGAAGTCCGTGCCGTCGTAGGAGAGGTCGACCCTCACCCGCACCGACGGCGGTGCTCCTCCGGCCGAGCCCCCCGACGGTCCCAGCGGACCGCCCGGGGCCCCGTGGGGCGGCTGGACCTCGGTGTCGGACACCCGGAGACCCTGCCACGGGTCCTCGCCACCGCCTCGCCTGACCCGGCCGGCTCGCACGGGGCCGCACCGGCCCCGGCCCCGTGGACGCACGAGGACCCCCGCACCTCGCGGTGCGGGGGTCCTCGTGGACGCGGAGGTCGTCAGGCCTTGGGCGCCTCGGCCGAACCGGCGGCGTCGTCGACCTGCGACTCGGCCGGGGTCACAGCGGTGGTCTCGCCGGCCTCGGCGGCGGGGGCCGCCTCGGTGGTGGGCTCGGCCTGCTCCTCGGCCGGCGCGGCGGCGGGCTGGTTGCCGCGCGCGGAGCGCGCCGTGGCGGCCTCGGCCTCCCGCACCGTGGCGGCACGGGCGGTCAGGGGCTCCAGGACCAGCTCGATCACGGCCATGGGGGCCTTGTCTCCCTTGCGGGGACCGATCCTCGTGATGCGGGTGTAGCCGCCCGGGCGCTCGGCCATGGCCGGCCCGATCTCGGTGAAGAGCGCGTGCACGACGCCCTTGTCCTTCACCGTCGACAGGACGCGGCGGCGGGCGGCGAGGTCGCCGCGCTTCGCGAACGTCACCAGGCGCTCGGCCAGGGGGCGCAGGCGCTTGGCCTTGGCCTCCGTGGTCGTGATGCTGCGGTGCTCGAACAGCTGGGTGGCCAGGCCGGCGAGCAGCAGGCGCTCGTGCGCCGGGCCGCTGCCGAGCCGCGGACCCTTGGTGGGGGTGGGCATCTCGTCTCCAGTGATCGTCAGTCGTGCGTCGGTGCTGCTGAGCGACCCGGACGCCGGGCCGTGGGGCCCGGCGCCCCTGGGGCGCTCGGTGCTGGCCGGTGGCGGCCAGCAGCGGGTCAGTACTGCTCGGTCTCGGCGAACGCGGAGTCGTCGTCCGCGCCGTAGCTGTCGACCGCCAGGCCGGGGTCGAACCCGGGCGGGCTGTCCTTGAGCTGCAGGCCCATGCCCTGCAGCTTCACCTTGACCTCGTCGATGGACTTCGCACCGAAGTTGCGGATGTCCATGAGGTCCGCCTCGCTGCGCGCGGTGAGCTCACCCACGGTGTGGATGCCCTCGCGCTTGAGGCAGTTGTAGGAGCGGACCGTGAGCTCCAGCTCCTCGATCGGCAGCGCCAGGTCAGCGGCCAGCGCCGCGTCGGACGGCGAGGGGCCGATGTCGATGCCCTCGGCCTCGACGTTGAGCTCGCGCGCCAGGCCGAACAGCTCCATGAGCGTCTTGCCCGCGCTCGCCATCGCGTCACGGGGACGCGTGGACGGCTTGGTCTCCACGTCGACGACGAGGCGGTCGAAGTCGGTGCGCTGCTCGACGCGGGTCGCCTCGACCTTGTACGTCACCTTGAGGACCGGCGAGTAGATCGAGTCGACCGGGATGCGGCCGATCTCGGCGTCGGCGTCCTTGTTCTGGGCGGCCGAGACGTAGCCGCGGCCGCGCTCGACGGTCAGCTCCACCTCGAGGCGAGCGGTCTCGTCGAGGGTGGCGAGCTCCAGCTCGGGGTTGTGGACCTCGACACCGGCCGGGGGCGCGATGTCGGCGGCGGTCACGACGCCGGGGCCCTGCTTGCGCAGGTACATCACCACGGGCTCGTCGTGCTCGCTGGAGACGACCAGGCCCTTGATGCCCAGGATGAGCTCGGTGACGTCCTCCTTGACGCCCGGCACGGTGCTGAACTCGTGGAGCACGCCGTCGATGCGGATGCTCGTCACGGCCGCGCCCGGGATGGACGAGAGCAGCGTGCGGCGCAGGGAGTTGCCGAGGGTGTAGCCGAAGCCGGGCTCGAGCGGCTCGATGACGAACCGCGAGCGGTGCTCGGCGATCGGCTCCTCGAGGAGCGTGGGGCGCTGTGCGATGAGCACTGTCGGTGCCTTCCTGTCGCGGGTCCGCCATATGACCCAGCGGCGTACGAGCACCCCGGGCGGCGTCGGTCTGCCGCCCGGGGGGTGGGGCTGGTGGAGCTCGTCGTGGCGCGGGCCTCAGGGCCCGCGCCACGGCAGAGGGGTCAGACGCGGCGGCGCTTCGGGGGGCGCGTGCCGTTGTGCGGGACGGGCGTGACGTCGGAGATCTGCCCGACCTCGAGGCCGGTGGCCTGCAGGGAGCGGATGGCGGTCTCGCGGCCGGAGCCGGGGCCCTTGACGAAGACGTCGACCTTGCGCATGCCGTGCTCCTGCGCACGACGGGCAGCGGCCTCGGCGGCCATCTGCGCGGCGAACGGGGTGGACTTGCGCGAGCCCTTGAACCCGACCTGGCCGGCCGAGGCCCAGGAGATCACGGCGCCCGAGGGGTCGGTGATCGACACGATCGTGTTGTTGAAGGTGCTCTTGATGTGCGCCTGGCCGACGGCGACGTTCTTCCGCTCCTTGCGGCGCGGACGGCGAGCGGCGCCAGCTGCGGCGCGACGGGTGGTGGGGGGCATGGCTCTTCTCCTGGGTCTGGGGTCTCGTGAGCGGCGGGCCCGAGCGGGCCGGTGGGGCGGCTGGCGTGCGCTGCGCGGGTCCGGAGGTCCGGGCGCTGGCGCCGCTCAGCCGCGCGTCACTTGCGCCCGGCCTTCTTCTTGCCGGCGACCGTGCGCTTCGGGCCCTTGCGGGTGCGCGCGTTGGTCTTGGTGCGCTGGCCGCGCACGGGCAGGCCGCGACGGTGCCGCAGACCCTCGTAGGTGCCGATCTCGACCTTGCGGCGGATGTCGGCGGACACCTCGCGGCGCAGGTCGCCCTCGACCCGGAAGTTCGCCTCGATGTACTCGCGCAGCGCGACCTGCTCGGGCTCCCCGAGGTCGCGGACGCGGACGTCACCGCTGATGCCGGTCGCTGCGAGCACCTCGTGCGCGCGGGTCCGGCCGATGCCGAAGATGTAGGTGAGCGCCACCTCGAGCCGCTTCTCGCGGGGGAGGTCGACGCCGACGATGCGTGCCACTGCTGTCCTGTCCGTCATCCGGAGGTCTGCGGCAGCCCCTCCCCGCCGGGCGGCGGGTCCTCGGCCTCCGGGCCGGGGGTGTCGGCCCTGGGGGCCGTGGGCTGCTCTTCGAGCTGGGTGGTGCGGGTGGAGCTGGTGCTGCGTCGTGCGGTGGGGCTCTGCTCAGCCCTGGCGCTGCTTGTGGCGCAGGTTCTCGCAGATGACCATCACGCGACCGTGCCGGCGGATCACCTTGCACTTGTCGCAGATCTGCTTGACGCTCGGCTTGACCTTCATGATCGTCCTGTCGTGCGGGAGTGGCTGCGGGTGGGGAGCTGCGAACCGTGGTGTGAGCGGCTCACTTGTAGCGGTAGACGATGCGACCGCGGGAGAGGTCGTAGGGGCTGAGCTCCACGACCACCCGGTCCTCGGGGAGGATCCGGATGTAGTGCTGCCGCATCTTCCCCGAGATGTGTGCGAGCACCTTGTGGCCGTTCGAGAGCTCCACGCGGAACATGGCGTTCGGCAGGGCCTCGACCACCGCGCCCTCGATCTCGATGACGCCGTCCTTCTTGGGCATGTCCTCCGCTCACCGACCGGCGGCGCGCTCGCGCCTCCGGCCCTTGCAACTGGTCGTCGACCGGTCGTTGGGGACCGGTCGGGCTCCGCAGGTGACCGACCACGAGAGGGCGGACGCACGGGAGCGACCCTCCATGCTAAGCCACAGCACCCGGCTCGGTGAAATCGCTCCCCTTCCGGCTGCTCGCCTCAGGCCAGGGGAGCCACCTGGACGCCTCGGGCGGCTAGCTCGGCCGCGCCGCCGTCCTCTGCGGTGAGCACCCAGGCGCCGCGCTCCCCCAGGGCGACGGTGTGCTCCCAGTGCGCGGCCCGAGCGCCGTCCGAGGTCACCACGGTCCAGCCGTCGTCGAGGACGTCGGTGTCGGCGGTCCCGCGGCTGAGCATCGGCTCCACGGCGACGCACAGGCCCGGGCGCAGCTTCGGGCCGCGGGAGCGGCTCCGGTGGTTGAGCACCTCGGGGGCCTGGTGCATGGCGGTGCCGATGCCGTGGCCCACGTACCCGTCGACGACGGCCAGCGGAGCGCCGCCGCCCGCTGCGGCGTCCTCCACGGAGCCTTCGACCGCGTCACCCACCACACCGAGCCGCTGGCCCTGCGCCAGCCCCCGGGCGAGGGCCGCGATGCCCTCCCACATCGATCGGCGGGTGGTCTCGACCAGCGCGACGTCGGCGGGGTCGTGGTGCTCGACGTCCCCGACGACCACCGAGAACGCGGCGTCGCCGTGCCAGCCGTCCACCACGGCGCCGCAGTCGACGCTGAGGACGTCACCAGCCACCAGCACCCGGTCACCGGGGATCCCGTGCACCACCTCCGCCCCCACCGAGGTGCAGAGCGTCCTGGGGTACCCGTGGTACCCCAGGAACGACGGCGTCGCGCCAGCGCTGCGGATGACCTCGGCGGCCACGGCGTCGAGGTCACCCGTCGTCACGCCGGGGCGGGCCGCCGCCCGCACCGCGGCGAGGGCCTGCGCCACCACGAGCCCCGCCCGGCGCATGAGGAGCACCTGGTCAGGCTTCTTGTACTCGATCCGCTCGCGCCCCAGCACCGCCGCAGACCCGGCTCTCAGGCGCCGGCGGCGGCGGCGCTGCCCGCGTCGCCACCCGCGGCCCGCAGCGCCGCCACCACGCGCTGCGCGACCTCGTCCACGGCACCCACGCCGTCGACCGTCACGAGCAGGCCGCGCGTCGCGTACGCGGCGGCCAGGGGGGCGGTCTGCTCCGCGTAGACCTCGAGCCGGCGGCGCACGACCTCCTCGGTGTCGTCGCTGCGGCCCTGCTCGCTGGCGCGCTTGAGGAGGCGCTCGACGACGACGTCGACGTCCGCGGTGATCTCGAGGACCGCGTCCAGGCTCGTCGCGTGCGCGGCGAGGACCTCGTCCAGGGTGCGCACCTGCGCGGTGGTGCGGGGGTACCCGTCCAGCAGGAAGCCGGCGGACGCGTCGGGCTGGGCCAGGCGGTCGGCCACCATGCGGTTGGTCACCTCGTCCGGCACGTACTCGCCGGCGTCCATGTACTTCTGCGCCTCGCGCCCCAGGTCGGTGCCCGCCGCCGTGTTGGCCCGGAAGATGTCACCGGTCGAGATGGCAGGCACGCCGAGGCGCTGGGCCAGGAGCGCCGCCTGGGTGCCCTTGCCGGCTCCCGGGGGCCCCAGGAGCACCACGCGCGAGGGCGTGGCGGCGGGGCCGGCGTCGACGGCGGTGGCGCGGGTGTCAGAGCTGTTGGTCAACGGAGGAACCCCTCGTAGTGGCGCTGCTGGAGCTGGGACTCGATCTGCTTCACCGTCTCCAGGCCGACGCCGACGACGATGAGGATGGACGTACCACCGAAGGGGAAGTTCTGGTTGGCCCCCACCGCCACGAGGGCGACCAGGGGCACCAGCGCCACGAGCCCCAGGTACAGGGCCCCCGGCAGGGTGATGCGCGTCAGGACGTGGTCGAGGTACTCGGCCGTGGGACGGCCCGCGCGGACGCCGGGGATGAAGCCGCCGACCCGCTTGATGTTGTCAGCCACCTCGTCCGGGTTGAACGTGATGGCGACGTAGAAGTACGTGAAGAAGACGATGAGCAGGACGTACGCGATGATGTACGCCGGGTGGTCGCCCCGCGTGAAGGTGTTGCGGATGAACGTCACCCAGCTGGACGTCGGATCGCCGAACTGCGCGGCGAGACCCGGCAGGTACAGCAGCGACGAGGCGAAGATGACCGGGATGACGCCGGCCATGTTGACCTTCATCGGGATGTACGTGCTCGTGCCGCCGTACATGCGGCGCCCGACCATCCGCTTGGCGTACTGGACCGGGATGCGGCGCTGGGACTGCTCGACGAAGACCACAGCCGCGACGATGAGCAGGCCGAGGCCGATCACCAGGGCCATGGTCCCCCAGCCCCGCTCGCGCCCGATGGCGGCGATGGAGGTGGGGAACTGGGCGGCGACGGAGGTGAAGATGAGCAGCGACATGCCGTTGCCGACACCGCGCTCGGTCACCATCTCGCCCATCCACATGACCAGTCCGGTGCCGGCGGTCATGGTGAGGACCATGAGGAGCAGGACGGGCACCGAGTCGTTCGGGATCACGTCGGCGCAGGCGCCGGAGCTCGAGCCGAAGAGGTTGCCCGAGCGGGCCACGGCCACGTAGGTCGTGGACTGCAGCACGGCCAGGGCGATCGTCAGGTACCGCGTGTACTGCGTGAGCTTCGCGGTGCCGGACTGCCCCTCCTTGTGCAGCTCCTCGAAGCGGGGGATGACCACGCGCAGCAGCTGGATGATGATGCTCGCGGTGATGTACGGCATGATCCCGAGCGCGAAGACGCTCAGCTGCAGCAGCGCTCCGCCGCTGAAGAGGTTGACCAGTCCGAGCAGGTCGCTCTGGGTGTCGAGCCCGGCGAGGCACTGCTGCACGTTCTGGTAGCTGACGCCGGGCGCCGGCACGAAGGACCCGAGGCGGAACACCGCCATGATCGCCAACGTGAAGACGATCTTGCGTCGCAGGTCGGGCGTCTTGAACGCCCGCACGAACGCACCTAGCACGTGTCCTCCTGGTCAGTCTGCGCCGGCACCTCGTCCGAGGCTCGGCTGCGAGCGCGGCACCTGCCGCGTCCCGCGGGGGCCGCGACGGCGGTGCGGGTCTGTGATGACGCGCCCCGCGGTGCCGGCGCCCCGCTCGAGGTCGCCCCGAGCGGCCCGGGTGCCGACCCGGCGAGGTTACCCGGCGCGGTGGCCGCCCGTGGCCGCTCGGCACCTCGGGCCGCCGCTGCGCCCGCCTCCGAGCGCCGCGGCCCGGGAGCGGGAGAGGGCCCGCACCGCGCTGCTGCGCGGCACGGGCCCTCTCACGTCGGGTCTGCGTCCCCGGGGGGGCGCAAGCGCCTCCGCCCGGTCAGAGCCGGGTGGTGGTGCCGCCGGCAGCGGCGATCTTCGCCTCCGCCGACGCCGAGAACGCGTGCGCCGTCACCTGGGCCGGGACGCTGATGTCACCGGTGCCGAGCACCTTGACCCGCTGCCCGGCGCGCACGGCGCCGACGGCCACGAGCTCGTCCACCCCGATCTCCCCGCCCTGCGGGAAGAGCTCGGAGATGCGGTCGAGGTTGACGACCTGCGACACGACCTTCGCCGGGTTGGTGAAGCCGCGCAGCTTGGGCAGGCGCATGTGCAGGGGCATCTGGCCGCCCTCGAAGCGCGCGGACACCTGGTAGCGGGCCTTCGTGCCCTTGGTGCCGCGGCCCGCGGTCTTGCCCTTGCTGGCCTCACCACGACCCACGCGGGTCTTCGCGGTCTTCGCCCCGGGGGCGGGCCGCAGGTGGTGGACCTTCAGCGTGGACTCCTCGCTCATCGGGCGTCCACCTCCTCCACGATCACGAGGTGGCGCACCGCGCGCAGCATGCCGAGCACCTCGGGACGGTCCTCGCGGACGACCGACTGGCCGATCCGCTTGAGGCCGAGGGTCCGCAGCGTGTCGCGGTGGTTCTGCTTGCCACCGATCTCCGACTTGACCTGGGTCACCTTGAGCTGCGCCATCAGACAGCCGCCGCCCTGGCCCGCAGGAGGGCCGCCGGAGCGACCTCCTCGACCGTCAGGCCGCGGCGCGCCGCGACGGACTCGGGCTGCTCGAGCCCCTTCAGCGCGGCCACCGTGGCGTGCACGATGTTGATCGCGTTGGAGGAGCCCAGCGACTTGCTCAGCACGTCGTGGATGCCGGCGCACTCGAGCACGGCGCGCACCGGGCCACCGGCGATGACGCCGGTACCGGGGCTCGCCGGACGCAGGAGGACCACACCAGCGGCCTCCTCGCCCTGCACGGGGTGGGGGATGGTGCCCTGGATGCGGGGGACGCGGAAGAAGTTCTTCTTCGCCTCCTCCACGCCCTTGGCGATCGCCGCGGGCACCTCCTTGGCCTTCCCGTAGCCGACGCCGAGGGTGCCGTCACCGTCGCCCACCACGACCAGCGCGGTGAAGCTGAAGCGGCGGCCGCCCTTGACGACCTTGGCGACGCGGTTGATGGTCACGACGCGCTCCAGGAACTGGCTGCGCTCGGCGTCACCGCCGCGGCCGCCGCGGTCGTTGCCGCCGCGCCCGCCCCGGTCGTTGCCGCCGCGCTGGCCGCGGTCGTTCCCCGGGCCGCCGGTCCCGCTGGGGGGGCCGCCGGCGCCCCTGCGCTGTGGTCCGGGCATCAGGCGTTCCTTCCGTTGCTCAGGTTCGTACGGGTGCTCACAGGGAGAGCCCCCCCTCGCGGGCGCCGTCCGCCACTGCGGCCACACGGCCGTGGTAGCGGTTGCCGCCGCGGTCGAAGACCACGGCCTCGACGCCCGCGGCCTTGGCGCGCTCGGCGACGAGCTCGCCGACGCGACGGGCCTTGGCCGTCTTGTCGCCGTCGTGCCCGCGCAGGTCCGCCTCCATGGTGGAGGCCGACGCCAGGGTGCGGCCGAGGGTGTCGTCCACCACCTGGACGGCGATGTGCCGCGCCGAGCGCGTGACCACTAGACGCGGGCGGACCGCGGTCCCGGAGACCTTCTTGCGCACGCGCAGGTGGCGGCGGGAGCGAGCGGCAGCGCCGGTCTTGGCAGCGCCCTTGCGGAGGAGCTTCGTCCTACTGGCGAGAGCCATGACTACTTACCAGCCTTCCCGACCTTGCGCCGGACGACCTCGCCGGCGTAGCGCACGCCCTTGCCCTTGTAGGGGTCGGGCTTGCGCAGCTTGCGGATGTTCGCGGCGACCTCGCCGACGCGCTGCTTGTCGATGCCCGCCACCGCGAAGCGGTTGGGCGCGGACACCGTGAGGGTGATGCCCTCCGGCGCCTTGACCAGCACGGGGTGGCTGAAGCCGAGGGCGAACTCGAGGTCGGAACCGCGTGCCTGCACGCGGTAGCCGGTGCCCACGATCTCCATCTGCTTCTCGAAGCCCTGCGTCACGCCGGTGACCATGTTGGCCAGCAGCGTGCGGGTCAGGCCGTGCAGCGACTTCGACAGCCGCTCGTCGTTCGGGCGGGTGACGGCGATGACGCCGTCCTCACCGCGGTCGACGGACAGCGGAGCGGGCACGGTGTGCGTGAGGGTCCCCTTGGGGCCCTTGACGGTGACGGTGCGGCCCTCGGCGCCGTCGATGGTGACGTCCACCCCGGCCGGCACGGCCACGGGGAGCCTTCCGATGCGCGACATGCTCTACCCCCTCACCAGACGTAGGCGAGGACTTCCCCACCCACGCCCTGCTTGCTCGCCTGGCGGTCCGTGAGGAGGCCGGAGGAGGTCGAAAGGATCGCCACCCCCAGGCCGCCCAGCACGCGCGGCAGGTTGGTCGACTTGGCGTACACGCGCAGCCCGGGCTTGCTCACGCGGCGCAGGCCGGCGATGGAGCGCTCCCGGTTGGGGCCGTACTTGAGGTCCAGCACGAGGCGCTTGCCCACCTCGGCGTCCTCGACGCGCCAGGAGGAGATGTAGCCCTCGCTCTTGAGGATCTCCGCCACGCGGGACTTCAGCTTGCTGTACGGCATGGCGACGTCGTCGTGGTACGCCGAGTTGGCGTTCCGCAGGCGCGTCAGCATGTCCGCGATCGGGTCTGTCATGGTCATCGGGCTCGTCCGCCCTTCCTCGCCGTGGTCCCCCGCGGTGCGGGGCCTGCGGCGCAGTGGATCTTCAGGTGATGAGGTGTGTGGTGCTTACCAGGAGCTCTTGGTGATGCCCGGCAGCTCGCCGCGGTGGGCCATGTCGCGCAGGCACACGCGGCACAGGCCGAACTTGCGGTACACCGAGTGCGGACGACCGCACTTCTGGCAGCGGGTGTAGGCGCGCACCGCGAACTTCGGCTTGCGCGACGCCTTGACGATCAGAGCGGTCTTGGCCATGGGTGTCTGCCTCAGTCCTCGGTCAGTTCTCGCGGAACGGGAAGCCGAGCAGGCGCAGCAGCGCCCGGCCCTCGTCGTCGCTCGTCGCGGTGGTGACGACCGTGATGTCCATGCCGCGGACGCGGTCGATCTTGTCCTGGTCGATCTCGTGGAACATCGACTGCTCGTCGAGGCCGAAGGTGTAGTTGCCGCGGCCGTCGAACTGCTTGGGCGAGAGCCCGCGGAAGTCCCTGATCCGGGGCAGCGCGAGGCTGACCAGGCGGTCCAGGAACTCCCACATGCGGTCGCCGCGCAGCGTGGCGTGGGCGCCGATCGGCATGCCCTCGCGCAGCTTGAACTGCGCGATGGACTTGCGCGCCTTCGTCACCGCCGGGCGCTGACCCGTGATGAGCGTGAGGTCGCGGATCGCGCCGTCGATGAGCTTGGAGTCACGAGCAGCCTCGCCGACACCCATGTTCACCACGACCTTGACCAGGCGCGGGACCTGCATCACGTTGTCGTGCTTGAACTGCTCGCGCAGCGCCGGGGCGATCTCCTCGGCGTAACGGGTCTTCAGGCGCGGCGGCGCCTTCGTGGTGGCGGTCTCGGTGCTCATGCGATGTCCTCGCCCGAGCGGCGGGCGACGCGCACGCGCACGGTGCGCTGCACGCCGTCGCGCTCGACGGTCTCGGTGCGGATGCCCACGCGGGTGGGCTTCTTGGTCTTGGGGTCGACGAGCGCGACGTTGCTGATGTGCAGCGGCGCCTCGTGCGTCTCGATCCCACCGGTGCGCGAGCCGCGGGCGGTCTGGCCGGCCTTCACGTGCTTCGTCACCTGGTTGATGCCCTCGACCAGGACGCGGCCGCGGTCGGGGAAGACCTCGAGGACGCGCCCGGTCTTGCCGCGGTCGCCACCGCGGGACTGCTTCTTGCCGGTGATGACCTGGACCAGGTCACCCTTCTTGATGCGGGTCTTGGCCATGGCTCAGAGCACCTCCGGGGCGAGCGAGATGATCCGCATGAACTTCTTGTCGCGCAGCTCGCGGCCGACGGGACCGAAGATGCGGGTTCCGCGCGGGTCGCCGTCGTTGCGCAGGATCACCGCGGCGTTCTCGTCGAAGCGGATGTAGGAACCGTCCGGACGACGGTTCTCCTTGGTGGTGCGGACGATGACGGCCTTGACGACGTCGCCCTTCTTGACGGCACCCCCGGGGATGGCGTCCTTGACGGTGGCGACGATGACGTCACCGATGCCGGCGTAGCGGCGTCCGCTGCCGCCGAGCACGCGGATGCAGAGGATCTCCTTGGCACCCGTGTTGTCGGCGACGCGCAGCCGCGACTCCTGCTGGATCACTGCTTCTCTCCTGTCGTCACGCCGGTCCTCGCCCGCCGCCGGCCAGCCGGCCGGCGGGGGTCGAGCCTCGCGGAACTAGATGGGACCGTGGGGTGGGCTTACTTGGCCCGCTCGAGGACCTCGACCACGCGCCACCGCTTGGTGGCAGACAGCGGCCGGGTCTCGGCGATGCTCACGAGGTCGCCGATGCCAGCGGTCTCGTTCTCGTCGTGCGCCTTCACCTTGACGGTGCGGCGGATGACCTTGGCGTAGAGGGGGTGCTTGACGCGGTCCTCGACGGCGACGACCACGGTCTTGGTCATCTTGTCGCTGACCACGTAGCCGCGCCGGGTCTTGCGGTAGCCGCGCGCCTGGCCCTCGGTGGTGGACTCGTTCACTGCGTCACTCACTGGGCGTCGACCTCCCCGATGCCGAGCTCGCGCTCACGCATCGTCGTGTAGATCCGGGCGATGTCCCGGCGGACGGCGCGCAGCCGACCGTGGTTCTCGAGCTGGCCGGTGGCCGACTGGAAGCGGAGGTTGAAGAGCTCCTCCTTGGCCTTGCGCAGCTCCTCGACGAGGCGCTCGTCCTCGAAACCGCGCAGCGCGGTGGGCTCGAGGCCCTTGGACCCGACGGCCATCAGGACAGCCCTCCCTCACGGGTGATGAAGCGGCACTTCATCGGCAGCTTGTGGATCGCGCGCCGCATCGCCTCGCGGGCGATCTCCTCCGGCACGCCGGACAGCTCGAACATCACGCGTCCGGGCTTGACGTTGCTGATCCACCACTCCGGTGAGCCCTTGCCGGAACCCATGCGGGTCTCAGCGGGCTTCTTGGTCAGCGGGCGGTCCGGGTAGATGTTGATCCAGACCTTTCCGCCGCGCTTGATGTGGCGGGTCATGGCGATACGAGCGGACTCGATCTGGCGGTTGGTCACGTAGCCGTGCTCCAGCGCCTGGATGCCGAAGTCCCCGAAGGTGATCGCGGTACCGCCGGTGGCCTGGCCACGGCGGGTGGGGTGGTGCTGCTTGCGGTGCGCGAGGCGCCGAGGGATCAGCACGGGTCAGCCCTCCGATCCGGGTGCGGACGCCCCGGCCTCGGCCGGAGCAGTGGTGGCGGCGGCGGGGGCCTGGCCCTCGCCGCGCTGCGGGTGGCCCCCGCGCTGGGGGCGGTCACCGCGCTGCGGGCGGTCACCGCGCGGCGGGCGCGCACCGCGAGGAGCGGTGGCGGCCTGCGCGGCGAGCTCGCGCTGGGTGTGGTCGCCCTTGTAGACCCAGACCTTCACGCCGATGCGACCGAAGGTGGTCTTGGCCTCGTAGAAGCCGTAGTCGATGTAGGCGCGGAGCGTGTGCAGCGGCACACGGCCCTCGCGGTAGAACTCCGACCGGCTCATCTCGGCGCCGCCGAGGCGGCCCGAGCACTGGACGCGGATGCCCTTGGCGCCGGCGCGCTGCGCGGACTGCATGCCCTTGCGCATGGCGCGACGGAAGGACACGCGGCTCGCGAGCTGCTCGGCGATGCCCTGGGCGACCAGCTGCGCCTCGACCTCGGGGTTCTTCACCTCGAGGATGTTCAGCTGGACCTGCTTGCCGGTGAGCTTCTCCAGCTCGCCGCGCAGGCGGTCGGCCTCGGCGCCGCGGCGACCGATGACGATGCCGGGGCGGGCGGTGTGGATGTCGACGCGGACCCGGTCACGGGTGCGCTCGATCTCGACGCGGGCGATGCCGGCCCGGTCCATGCCCTTCGACATGAGCCGGCGGATCTCCACGTCCTCCTTCACGTAGTCGCGGTACCGCTGCCCGGGCCGCGTGCTGTCGGCGAACCAGCGCGACCGGTGGTCGGTGGTGATGCCGAGGCGGAACCCGTTCGGGTTGACCTTCTGCCCCATCAGCGGGCCCTCCTCGTCTGCGTCTGCGCGGCACCCGTGACGGCCTTCTCGGCCTCAGGGGCGACCACCACGGTGATGTGGCTGGTGCGCTTGATGATCCGGCCCGCGCGGCCCTGGGCCCGCGGGCGGAACCGCTTCAGCGAGACGCCCTCGTCGACGTACGCAGCGCTGATGACCAGGCTGCGCTCGTCGAAGGCCTCACTCGCGCGGTCGGCCTTGACGCGGGCGTTCGCGATCGCGCTCTGCACGACCTTGAGCACCGGCTCGCTGGCCGACTGCGGAGCGAAGCTCAGCACCGCCAGCGCCTCGCTGGCACGGCGTCCGCGGATCAGGTCCACGACGCGCCGCGCCTTCTGCGGCGTCACGCGGACGTACCGCGCCTGCGCCTTGGCTTCCATGTCTCGTCCTGCCTCGTGTCTCGGCTGTGTCGGGGAGTTCGTCACCTGCTGACCTGCGTCAGCGGCGACGGCCCCGGCGGTCGTCCTTCTCGTGCCCGCGGAAGGTGCGGGTGGGGGCGAACTCGCCGAGCTTGTGCCCGACCATCGCCTCGGTGACGAACACCGGCACGTGCTTGCGGCCGTCGTGCACGGCGATCGTGTGCCCGAGCATGTCCGGGATGATCATCGAACGGCGCGACCACGTGCGGATGACGTTCTTCGTGCCCTTCTCGTTCTGGGCGTCCACCTTCTTGGCGAGGTGGTCGTCGACGAAGGGGCCCTTCTTCAGGCTGCGCGGCATGGCTCAGCTACTCCCTCAGCGCTTCTTGCCGGCAGTGCGCCGACGGACGATCTGGCGGTCGCTGGCCTTGCCGGGACGGCGGGTACGACCCTCGGCCTGGCCCCAGGGGCTGACCGGGTGACGACCACCGGAGGTCTTGCCCTCACCACCACCGTGCGGGTGGTCGATCGGGTTCATGGCCACACCGCGGACGGTCGGGCGCTTGCCCTTCCAGCGCATGCGGCCGGCCTTGCCCCAGTTGATGTTCGACTGCTCGGCGTTGCCGACCTCGCCGACCGTCGCGCGGCACTCGACCGAGACGGTGCGGACCTCACCGGACGGCATGCGCAGCTGGGCGGTCCCGCCCTCGCGGGCCACCAGGCGGATCGAGGCGCCGGCCGAGCGGGCCATCTTGGCGCCGCCACCGGGACGCAGCTCCACGGCGTGCACCACGGTGCCGACGGGGATGTTGCGCAGCGGCAGGTTGTTGCCCGGCTTGATGTCGGCCTCGGGGCCGTTCTCGATGCGGTCACCCTGCTTGAGACGGGTCGGCGCCAGGATGTAGCGCTTCGTCCCGTCCACGTAGTGCAGGAGCGCCAGGCGCGCCGTGCGGTTGGGGTCGTACTCGATGTGAGCGACCGTCGCCGGCACGCCGTCCTTGTCGTGACGGCGGAAGTCGATCACGCGGTAGGCGCGCTTGTGGCCGCCGCCCTGGTGGCGGGTCGTGATGCGACCGCTGGAGTTGCGGCCGCCCTTCTTGGGCAGCGGGCGGACGAGCGACTTCTCGGGCTCGCTGCGGGTGACCTCGACGAAGTCAGCGACCGAGGAGCCACGACGGCCCGGCGTGGTGGGCTTGTACTGGCGGATGCCCATGTCAGGCCCCTCCCCCGAAGATGTCGATGGTGCCCTCGCGCAGGGTGACGACGGCGCGCTTGGTGTCCTTGCGCTTGCCGGTCCCCGTGCGCGTGCGGCGCTTCTTGCCCTCGCGGTTGAGGGTGTTGACCGAGGCCACCTTGACGCCGAAGACCTTCTCGACGGCGACCTTGATCTCGGTCTTGTTGGCACGCGGGTCGACCAGGAACGTGTACTTGCCCTGGTCGAGCAGCGCGTAGCTCTTCTCGGACACGACCGGGGCGACGAGCACGTCGCGCGGGTCCTTGCCGACGGCGGCGAACACGCTGGCCGTGCTCGTCGCGGGGGTGGGCGTCTCGCTCATCGAGCGGCCTCCTCGCTGCGGGTGGCGCCGGCCAGGAAGGCCTCCAGCGCGCCGGAGGTGAAGACGACGTCGTCCGAGCAGAGGACGTCGTAGGTGTTCAGCTGGTCGGCGAAGAGCAGGTGGACGCCAGCAGCGTTCTGCAGGCTCTTCCAGCTCAGCTCGTCACCGCGCTGCAGCACCACGAGGCGCTGCTTGCGCTCGGACAGCCCCGAGAGGAGCCCGATGGCGCTCTTGGTGCTGGGGGCCTCGCCGGCCACGACGGCCGAGAGGACGTGGACCCTCGCGTGGCGCGCCCGGTCGGAGAGGGCACCGCGGAGAGCGGCCGCCTTCATCTTCTTGGGGGTCCGCTGGCTGTAGTCACGCGGCTGCGGGCCGTGGACGGTGCCACCGCCGGCGAACTGCGGAGCGCGGGTCGAGCCCTGACGGGCGCGGCCGGTGCCCTTCTGCTTGTAGGGCTTCTTGCCACCGCCGCGAACCTCGCCGCGGGTCTTGGTGGCGTGGGTCCCCTGGCGGGCAGCAGCCAGCTGGGCCACCACGACCTGGTGGATCAGCGGGACGTTGGTCTGGACGTCGAAGACGGAGCCCGGCAGCGTCGCGGATCCGGCGGCCGAGCCGTCGGGGCCGATGACGTCGACCGTGCGGTCGGCGGGGGCCGTGTCCAGGGTCTCGGTGGTGGTCATGGTGGTCAGCCCTCCTGAGCGGCCTTGGCCGCGGTCTTGAGGACGACGACGGCGCCGCGCGGGCCCGGGACGGCGCCCTTGACGAGCACGTAGCCGCGCTCGGCGTCGACGGCGTGGACGAGCAGGTTCTGCGTGGTCTGGCGCTCGCCGCCCATGCGGCCGGCCATGCGCAGGCCCTTGAAGACGCGGCCGGGGGTGGCGCAGCCACCGATGGAACCCGGCTTGCGGTGGTTGCGGTGCGCACCGTGGCTGGCCGAGACACCGGCGAAGCCGTGGCGCTTCATGACACCGGCGAAGCCCTTGCCGCGGGTCGTTCCGCCCACGTCCACGCGCTGGCCGGCGCTGAACAGCTCGACGGTCAGCTCCTGGCCGGCCGAGTACTGCCCGGCGTCGGGCGTGCGCAGCTCGGCAACGTGGCGGCGGGGGGTGGTGCCGGCCTTCTCGAAGTGGCCGGACAGCGGCTTGTTGACCTTGCGGGGGTCGATCGCGCCGAAGGCGATCTGGACCGCGTCGTAGCCGTCGGTCTCGGGGGTGCGCACCTGCGTCACCACGCACGGGCCCGCCTGGATGACGGTCACGGGCACGAGGCGACCGGCCTCGTCCCAGACCTGGGTCATCCCGAGCTTGGTGCCCAGCAGGCCCGCGACGCGGCGGCGCGCGTCGGTGGTCGTGCTCATCGTCGTTCTCCTCGCAGCTCTGTCTGTTCCGTGACCAGGCTCAGAGCTTGATCTCGATGTTGACGTCCGCGGGGAGGTCGAGGCGCATCAGCGAGTCGACCGCCTTCGGCGTCGGGTCGATGATGTCGATCAGACGCTTGTGCGTGCGCATCTCGAACTGCTCGCGGCTGTCCTTGTACTTGTGCGGCGAGCGGATGACGACGTACACGTTCTTCTCGGTCGGCAGCGGCACGGGGCCGACCACCGTCGCGCCGGCGTTGCTGACCGTGTCGACGATCTTGCGCGCGGAGCTGTCGATGACCTCGTGGTCGTACGACTTCAGCCGGATGCGGATCTTCTGTCCCGCCATGGCCCGTCCCTCTCTCGTCCCGCTGTGCCACGGGGCGGCCACCGGCCCCCGAGGTCGGGCGTGTCGCCCTTCCCCGAGCGCACTGGCGCGCTGCCACCTGTGGAGGTCTGCTGTCTTGCCCGGTTGCCCGAGCGCCGGCGATCCGCTGTGCTGACCCGTTGGAGGTCCGCAGCGGGGCGCCCCCCGCCAAGAGCGAGGGGCGCGCACGCCGAACGACCCGCCCATCTTGCCAGACGAGACCCTCGGCGGTCCAATCCGCTGGCCAGGGCCGAGCGGGGCCAGACCGCCGAGCTCCGCTCGGCACGGTCGGATGGTTGGCGAACACCCGGTACCGGACAGCACGAAGGGCCCGGGAGCAGTGCTCCCGGGCCCTTCGCGGCGGCCTGGCCCCTCGCGGGGCTCAGATCACTTGATGATCTTGACGACCTGGCCGGCGCCCACGGTGCGGCCACCCTCGCGGATGGCGAAGCGCAGGCCCTCCTCCATGGCGATGGGCTGGATCAGGGCCACGGTCATCTCGGTGTTGTCGCCCGGCATGACCATCTCGGTGCCCTCGGGCAGCGTGATGACGCCGGTGACGTCGGTCGTCCGGAAGTAGAACTGCGGACGGTAGTTCGAGTAGAACGGGTTGTGACGGCCACCCTCGTCCTTGGACAGGATGTAGACGCGCGCCTCGAAGTCGGTGTGGGGGGTGATCGACTTCGGCTTGCAGACGACCTGGCCGCGCTCGACGTCCTCGCGCTTGAGGCCGCGGAGCAGCAGACCGACGTTCTCGCCGGCCTGGCCCTCGTCGAGCAGCTTGCGGAACATCTCGATGCCGGTCACGGTCGTGGACTGCGACGCGGTCTTGATGCCGACGATCTCGACGGTCTCGTTGACCTTGAGGATGCCGCGCTCGATGCGACCGGTCACGACGGTGCCGCGGCCGGTGATCGTGAAGACGTCCTCGATGGGCATGAGGAACGGCTTGTCGACCTCGCGCTCGGGCTGCGGGATGGACGAGTCCACCGCATCCATGAGCTCGAGGAGCTTCTCGCCCCACTCGGCGTCGCCCTCGAGCGCCTTCAGCGCCGAGACGCGGACGACGGGCAGGTCGTCACCCGGGAACTCGTAGGAGGACAGCAGCTCGCGGACCTCCATCTCGACGAGCTCGAGGATCTCCTCGTCGTCGACCATGTCGGCCTTGTTCAGCGCCACCACGATGTAGGGGACGCCGACCTGGCGGGCCAGGAGCACGTGCTCCTTGGTCTGCGGCATCGGGCCGTCGGTGGCGGCGACCACGAGGATCGCGCCGTCCATCTGAGCCGCGCCGGTGATCATGTTCTTGATGTAGTCGGCGTGCCCGGGGCAGTCGACGTGCGCGTAGTGGCGCGACTCGGTCTGGTACTCGACGTGCGCGATCGAGATCGTGATGCCGCGCTGCTTCTCCTCCGGCGCCTTGTCGATCTGGTCGAACGGCGTGAAGGGGTTCAGGTCCGGGTACTTGTCGTGCAGGACCTTGGAGATCGCCGCGGTGAGCGTCGTCTTGCCGTGGTCGATGTGCCCGATCGTCCCGATGTTGACGTGGGGCTTGGTCCGCTCGAACTTGGCCTTGGCCACTGGGTGTTCCTCCTCGAGATCTGTCTGTCGATGATGCTAACGAACGCCCTGCCGCTAGCGGCAGGTCACTCGCCGCGGGCCTTCTTGATGATCTCCTCGGCCACGTTGCGCGGGACCTCGGCGTAGCTGTCGAACGTCATGGTGTAGACGGCCCGGCCCTGGGTCTTCGACCGGAGGTCGCCGACGTAGCCGAACATCTCCGACAGCGGGACCTGCGCACGCACGATCTTCGCGCCGCTGATGTCCTCCATGGCCTGGATCTGGCCACGGCGGGAGTTGAGGTCACCGATGACGTCGCCCATGTAGTCCTCGGGCGTGCGCACCTCAACGGCCATCACGGGCTCCAGGAGCACCGGGTCGGCCTTCTTGACGCCCTCCTTGAGGACCATCGACCCAGCGACCTTGAACGCCATCTCCGAGGAGTCGACCTCGTGGTAGGCGCCGTCCAGCAGGGTGGCCTTGATCCCCACCAGGGGGTAGCCGGCGACCACGCCGAGCTGCATCGCGTCCTGGATGCCGGCGTCGACGCTGGGGATGTACTCGCGGGGCACGCGACCGCCGGTGACGGCGTTCTTGAACTCGTACATCTGGCCGTCGGAGGTGTCCAGGGGCTCGAACTTGAGCTGGACCTTCGCGTACTGGCCGGAGCCACCGGTCTGCTTCTTGTGCACGTAGTCGATCTTCTCCACCGTGCGGCGGATGGTCTCGCGGTACGCGACCTGGGGCTTGCCGACGCTCGCCTCGACCTTGAACTCCCGGCGCATGCGGTCGACCAGGATGTCGAGGTGGAGCTCGCCCATGCCCTTGATGATGGTCTGGCCGGTCTCCTCGTCGAGCTGGACCTGGAAGGTCGGGTCCTCCTCGGCGAGCTTCTGGATCGCGGTGCCCAGCTTCTCCTGGTCGGCCTTCGTCTTGGGCTCGATGGCCACGGAGATGACCGGCTCGGGGAACGTCATCGACTCGAGCACGATGGGCGCCGACGGGTCGCAGAGCGTCTCGCCGGTGGTCGTGTCCTTGAGGCCGATGACCGCGTAGATGTGACCGGCGGCCGCCTCGTCGACGGGGTTCTCCTTGTTGGAGTGCATCTGGAAGATCTTCCCGATGCGCTCCTTCTTGCCCTTGGTCGAGTTGACGACCTGGGCGCCCGAGGAGATCCGGCCCGAGTAGACGCGGATGTAGGTGAGCTTGCCGAAGAACGGGTGCGAGGAGATCTTGAAGGCGAGGGCCGAGAACGGCTCCTCGTACTTCGCCGCGCGGGTGAGCACGGTCTCCTCGTCGTTCGGCTTGTGGCCCTCGACGCTGGGGACGTCGAGCGGGGTCGGCAGGTAGTCGACGACCGCGTCGAGCATGGGCTGGACGCCCTTGTTCTTGAACGCCGAGCCGCACAGCACCGGGTAGAGCTGCGACGAGATCGTCATCTTGCGGATGGCGCCCTTGATCTCCTCAGGCGTCAGCTCCTCGCCGCCGAGGTACTTCTCGAGCAGCGCCTCGTCGGACTCGGCCACCGTCTCGATGAGCTGGTGGCGGTACTCCGCCGCCTTCTCGACGAGGTCCGCGGGGATCTCCTCGATGTCGTAGGCCTCGCCCTTGCCCGTCTCGCCGCGCCACACGAGGGCGCGGTTGTAGACGAGGTCGACGCAGCCGATGAAGCTGCTCTCGGAGCCGATCGGCAGCTGGATCACCAGCGGCGTGGCGCCGAGGCGGTCCTTGATGGTCTGGACGGTGAAGTAGAAGTCAGCGCCCAGCTTGTCCATCTTGTTGACGAAGCAGATGCGCGGGACGTCGTACTTGTCCGCCTGCCGCCACACCGTCTCGGACTGGGGCTCGACGCCCTCCTTGCCGTCGAAGACGGCGACAGCGCCGTCGAGGACGCGGAGGTTGCGCTCGACCTCGACCGTGAAGTCGACGTGGCCGGGCGTGTCGATGATGTTGAGCTGGGTGCCCTCCCAGAAGCAGGTGGTGGCAGCGGAGGTGATGGTGATGCCCCGCTCCTGCTCCTGCTCCATCCAGTCCATCGTGGCGGCGCCGTCGTGGACCTCGCCGATCTTGTAGTTGATCCCCGTGTAGAAGAGGATCCGCTCGGTCGTCGTGGTCTTGCCGGCGTCGATGTGCGCCATGATGCCGAAGTTGCGGACCTTGTTGAGGTCCATCAGCACGTCGAGTGCCACGCTGTGGTCCTGCCTGTCCGGCCCGCACGGGGCCCTAGGGAGCGGTGGGGGTCGTCCGCGCCGCCCGGTGGGCGGCGCGGACAGATGATCACCAGCGGTAGTGCGCGAACGCCTTGTTCGACTCGGCCATCTTGTGGGTGTCCTCGCGGCGCTTGACCGCGGCCCCCAGACCGTTGCTGGCGTCGATGATCTCGTTCATGAGGCGCTCGGTCATCGTCTTCTCGCGACGAGCACGGGCGTAGCTGGTCAGCCAGCGCAGCGCGAGCGTCGTCGAGCGACCGGCGCGGACCTCGATCGGCACCTGGTAGGTGGCACCGCCGACGCGGCGGGACTTCACCTCGAGGGCGGGGCGCACGTTGTCCATGGCCTTCTTGAGCGCCACGACCGGGTCGCCACCGGTCTTCTCGCGGGCGCCCTCGAGGGCCCCGTAGACGATGCGCTCAGCGACGGACTTCTTGCCGTCGACGAGGATCTTGTTGACGAGCTGGGTGACCAGCGGGGACCCGTAGACCGGGTCGACGACGAGCGGCCGCTTCGGGGCCGGTCCCTTGCGAGGCATCAGTTCCCCTTCTTCGCGCCGTAGCGGCTGCGGGCCTGCTTGCGGTTCTTGACCGCCTGGGTGTCGAGGGCGCCGCGGACGATCTTGTAGCGGACGCCGGGGAGGTCCTTCACACGACCACCGCGGACGAGCACGATCGAGTGCTCCTGGAGGTTGTGGCCCTCGCCCGGGATGTAGGCGGTGACCTCGACCTGGCTGGACAGGCGCACGCGGGCGACCTTGCGCAGCGCGGAGTTCGGCTTCTTCGGGGTGGTGGTGTACACGCGGGTGCACACGCCGCGGCGCTGCGGGCTCCCCTTGAGGGCCGGCGTCTTGGTCTTCGTCGCCTTGTCCTGGCGGCCCTTGCGGACCAACTGCTGGATGGTGGGCACTGAGTCTCCGTGGGTCGTGACGTGCGTCTGTCAGAGTCGGGCTGCCGGTGGCCGGACCTGTGGGTCCTACCGCCGCTCGTACTGCCTGGCCCCCGTGGTCGGGCACGTCCGACTGCCTGGCGGGCTTCCCCACCGGACCCTGCCCGGACGTCGAGCCCGCTCCTGCGAGCGGGACGGTCCTGGCGCACGGAGGCCCGGGCGCACCCGGGCTTCTGTCGAGGGTACGCGGTGCGCGATACACCAGTCAAAACGCCCCCGGCGACGGGGGTGTTCCCCGCCGCCGAGGGCGTCTCGGCGTTCCGGACCGGTGGCCGCTCCCCGCAGGGGGTCACGGCCACCGGGGCGGTGCGTCAGCGGCCGTAGCCGCCGATGTCGTACTCCTCGAGGGGCACGGCCTGGCCGGAACCCGCACCGAAGTAGCCCTCGTAGTCGGAGTCGTCGTAGCTCGGGATCGCGTACATCGCGGCCTTCGCCTCCTCCGTGGGCTCCACCTTGACGTCGCGGTAGCGCGCCAGTCCGGTGCCCGCCGGGATGAGCTTGCCCAGGATGACGTTCTCCTTGAGGCCGAGCAGCGGGTCGCTGCGCCCGTTCAGGGCGGCCTCGGTGAGCACGCGGGTCGTCTCCTGGAACGAGGCCGCGGACAGCCACGACTCCGTCGCCAGGGACGCCTTGGTGATGCCCATGAGCTCGGGGCGACCCGCGGCCGGCGTGCCGCCCTCCGCCACGACGCGGCGGTTCTCCGACTCGAACCGGCCGCGCTCGGCCAGCTCGCCGGGCAGCAGCTCGGCGTCACCGGAGTCGATGATCGTCACGCGGCGCAGCATCTGCCGCACGATGACCTCGATGTGCTTGTCGTGGATGCCCACGCCCTGGCTGCGGTACACGGCCTGCACCTCGTCCACCAGGTGCTTCTGCACCGCGCGCGGACCGAGGATGCGCAGCACCTGCTTGGGGTCGACGGACCCCTGCACGACCTGCTGGCCCACCTCGACGCGCTGGCCGTCGGCCACGAGCAGGCGCGCGCGCTTGCTCACGAGGTGCGAGACCTCCTCGGACCCGTCGTCCGGGGTGATCGTGATGCGGCGGGTGCGCTCGGCGTCCTCGATGGACACGCGGCCGACGGCCTCCACGATCGGTGCCTGGCCCTTGGGGGTCCGGGCCTCGAAGAGCTCCTGCACGCGCGGGAGGCCGTGCGTGATGTCACCGCCCTCGGAGGCGACACCACCCACGTGGAAGGTGCGCATCGTCAGCTGCGTGCCGGGCTCGCCGATGGACTGGGCGGCGATGATGCCGACGGCCTCGCCGATGTCCACGAGCTTGCCGGTGGCCAGCGAACGGCCGTAGCAGAGCGCGCAGGTGCCCACCTTGGACTCGCAGGTGAGGACCGAGCGGATCTTCACCTCCTCGACGCCGCGGGCGACCAGGGCGTCGATGAGCACGTCACCGACGTCAGCGCCGGCGTCGGCCAGCACCTCGCCGTCCACCGTGACCGCGGCGGCCAGGGTGCGGGCGTAGACGCTCGTCTCCACCGTGTCCAGCAGGCGCAGCACGCCGTCCTGGCCCCGCGTGCCGATCGGCAGCGTGAGGCCGCGCGAGGTGCCGCAGTCGTCCTCGCGGACGATGACGTCCTGCGACACGTCCACCAGTCGACGGGTCAGGTAGCCCGAGTCGGCGGTCCGCAGAGCGGTGTCCGCCAGGCCCTTGCGGGCGCCGTGGGTGGAGATGAAGAACTCCAGCACGGACAGGCCCTCGCGGAAGGACGACTTCACCGGGCGCGGGATGATCTCGCCGCGCGGGTTCGCCACGAGGCCCTTCATGCCACCGATCTGGCGCATCTGCATCCAGTTGCCTCGCGCGCCCGAGGTGACCATCCGGAAGATGGTGTTCTTCGGGTCGATGGAGGACTCGAGGTCCTCGGCGACGCGGTTGGTGCCGACGGTCCAGATCTCGATGAGCTCCTGGCGCCGCTCGTCGTTGGTGATCAGGCCGGCCTCGTACTGCTGCTGCACCTTCTCGGCGCGGGCCTCGTGCTCCTCCAGGATCGCCTGCTTGTTGTCCGGCGAGACCAGGTCGGAGATGGCGATGGTCGTGCCTGACCGGGTCGCCCAGTGGAAGCCGGCCGACTTCAGCGCGTCCAGCGTCGCGGCCACCTGCACCTTGGGGTAGCGCTCAGCGAGGTCGTTGACGATCGCCGACAGCTGCTTCTTGTCCACCACGGCGTCGACGAACCGGTAGTCCGTCGGCAGGGCCTCGTTGAACAGCGTGCGGCCGAGCGTGGTCTCCAGGACGAGCGGGTCGCCCTGCGTCCACCCCTCCGGCACCGGCGCACCGGCCGGGGGCACGACGCCCTGGAGGCGGATGCGGACCTTGGCGCCCAGGTCCAGGGTCTTGGCGTCGAACGCCATGATCGCCTCGGAGACCGAGCCGAAGGTGCGCCCCTCCCCGGTGCCGCCCTCGACCACCGAGGTGAGGTGGAACAGGCCGATGACCATGTCCTGGGTGGGCATCGTCACCGGACGGCCGTCCGCCGGCTTGAGGATGTTGTTGCTGGAGAGCATGAGCACGCGGGCCTCGGCCTGCGCCTCTGCGCTCAGCGGCAGGTGCACGGCCATCTGGTCGCCGTCGAAGTCGGCGTTGAACGCGCCGCAGACCAGCGGGTGCAGGTGGATCGCCTTGCCCTCGACCAGCTGGGGCTCGAAGGCCTGGATGCCGAGGCGGTGCAGCGTGGGCGCGCGGTTCAGCAGCACCGGGTGCTCGGTGATGACCTCTTCGAGGACGTCCCACACGACGGGGCGCGCGCGCTCGACCATGCGCTTGGCCGACTTGATGTTCTGCGCGTGGTTGAGGTCGACGAGCCGCTTCATGACGAAGGGCTTGAAGAGCTCCAGCGCCATCGGCTTGGGCAGGCCGCACTGGTGCAGCTTGAGCTGGGGCCCGACGACGATGACCGAGCGACCCGAGTAGTCGACGCGCTTGCCGAGCAGGTTCTGGCGGAACCGGCCCTGCTTGCCCTTGAGCATGTCGGACAGCGACTTCAGCGGACGGTTGCCCGGCCCGGTGACCGGGCGGCCGCGGCGGCCGTTGTCGAACAGCGCGTCGACGGCCTCCTGCAGCATCCGCTTCTCGTTGTTGACGATGATCTCGGGCGCGCCGAGGTCGAGGAGCCGCTTGAGGCGGTTGTTCCGGTTGATGACGCGGCGGTACAGGTCGTTGAGGTCGGAGGTCGCGAAGCGGCCACCGTCCAGCTGGACCATCGGGCGCAGGTCCGGCGGGATGACCGGGACCGCGTCCAGCACCATGCCGAGCGGGGAGTTGGTGGTCGTCAGGAACGCCGAGACCACCTTGAGGCGCTTGAGCGCGCGGGTCTTGCGCTGCCCCTTGCCGGTGGCGATGGTCTCGCGCAGCGACTCCGCCTCGGCCTCGAGGTCGAAGGAGGCCAGTCGCTTCTGGATGGCCGCAGCGCCCATCCCGCCCTCGAAGTAGAGGCCGTAGCGGTCGCGCAGCTCGCGGTAGAGCACCTCGTCGCCCTCGAGGTCGGCGACCTTGAGCTTGGCGAAGCGGTCCCAGACCTGGGTGAGGCGCTCGATCTCGGCGTCGGCGCGGCGGCGGATCGCGTTCATCTCGCGCTCGGCCGACTCACGCAGGCGGCGGCGCACGTCGCCCTTGGCGCCCTCGGCCTCCAGCTCGGCGAGGTCGGCCTCGAGCTTCTGCGCACGCGCTTCGACGTCGCTGTCACGACGGTCGGCGACCTGCTTCTTCTCGACGTCCATCTGCGCCTGCAGCGACGGCAGGTCGCGAGAGCGCGACTCGTCGTCCACCCAGGTGATCATGTAGGCCGCGAAGTAGATGACCTTCTCGAGGTCCTTCGGGGCGAGGTCGAGGAGGTACCCGAGCCGGCTCGGGACGCCCTTGAAGTACCAGATGTGGGTCACGGGGGCGGCGAGCTCGATGTGGCCCATCCGCTCGCGGCGCACCTTGGCGCGGGTGACCTCGACGCCGCAGCGCTCGCAGATGATGCCCTTGAACCGGACGCGCTTGTACTTGCCGCAGTAGCACTCCCAGTCCCGGGTGGGACCGAAGATCTTCTCGCAGAAGAGCCCGTCCTTCTCCGGCTTGAGCGTGCGGTAGTTGATGGTCTCCGGCTTCTTGACCTCGCCGTGGCTCCAGGTGCGGATCGAGTCGGCGGTGGCCAGGCCGATGCGGATCTCGTCGAAGAAGTTGACGTCGAGCACGGATGTCCTCTCGGTGGTGCTCAGGGGCGCTCCCCCCGGGGGAGCAGAGCTGGGGTGCTGGGAGAGGGAGGCGCCGGCGCGGCCCCCCAGCGGGGGCCGCGCCGGCGGGAGGTCAGACCTCCTCGACGCTGGACGGCTCGCGGCGGCTCAGGTCGATGCCGAGCTCCTCCGCAGCGCGGAAGACGTCGTCGTCGGTCTCCCGCATCTCGATGCTCGTGCCGTCGCTGGAGAGGATCTCCACGTTCAGGCAGAGCGACTGCATCTCCTTGATGAGCACCTTGAAGGACTCGGGGATGCCCGGCTCGGGGATGTTCTCGCCCTTGACCACGGCCTCGTAGACCTTCACGCGGCCCAGGACGTCGTCGGACTTGATGGTGAGCAGCTCCTGCAGGGCGTAGGCGGCGCCGTACGCCTCCAGCGCCCACACCTCCATCTCGCCGAACCGCTGGCCGCCGAACTGGGCCTTACCACCCAGGGGCTGCTGCGTGATCATGGAGTAGGGGCCGGTCGAGCGGGCGTGGATCTTGTCGTCGACCAGGTGGTGGAGCTTGAGGATGTACATGTAGCCCACCGAGACCGGGTACGGGAACGGCTCCCCGGAGCGGCCGTCGAACATCCGGGCCTTGCCCGACTCGTCGACCAGGCGCTCACCGTCGCGGGTCAGCGTCGTGCAGCCCAGCAGACCGGTGATCTCGTTCTCGGAGACGCCGTCGAAGACCGGGGAGGCGACCGGGGTGTTCGGGGCCACCTCGCGGGCGACCTCCGGGATGCGAGCGGCCCACTCGGGGTTCCCCTCGATCTTCCAGCCCTGCTTGGCGATCCAGCCCAGGTGCAGCTCGAGGACCTGACCGACGTTCATGCGGCCGGGCACGCCCAGCGGGTTGAGCACGATGTCGACGGGGGTGCCGTCCTCGAGGAACGGCATGTCCTCGACCGGCAGGATCTTCGAGATGACGCCCTTGTTGCCGTGGCGGCCGGCGAGCTTGTCACCGTCGGTGATCTTGCGCTTCTGGGCCACGTAGACGCGGACCAGCTGGTTCACGCCCGGGGGCAGCTCGTCGCCGTCCTCGCGGTCGAAGACCTTGACGCCGATGACGGTGCCGGACTCGCCGTGGGGGACCTTCAGCGAGGTGTCGCGCACCTCACGGGCCTTCTCGCCGAAGATGGCGCGCAGGAGGCGCTCCTCGGGGGTGAGCTCGGTCTCGCCCTTGGGCGTGACCTTGCCGACGAGGATGTCGCCGGGCACGACCTCGGCGCCGATGCGGATGATGCCGCGCTCGTCGAGGTCGGCGAGGACGTCCTCCGCGACGTTGGGGATGTCCCGGGTGATCTCCTCGGGGCCCAGCTTGGTGTCGCGGGCGTCGACCTCGTGCTCCTCGATGTGGATCGAGCTCAGGACGTCGTCCTGGACGATCCGCTGGGAGAGGATGATCGCGTCCTCGTAGTTGTGGCCCTCCCAGGGCATGAACGCGACGAGGAGGTTGCGGCCCAGCGCCAGCTCGCCCTGGTCGGTGGACGGGCCGTCCGCCAGGACGGTCCCGCGCTCGACGTGGGTCCCCTCGACCGCCAGCACGCGCTGGTTGTAGGAGGTGCCCTGGTTGGAGCGGCGGAACTTCGCCAGCCGGTAGGTCGACGTCGTGCCGTCGTCGTTGGCGACGGTCACCATGTCGGCGCTGACCGAGGTCACGGCACCGGGCTTCTCGGCCACGATGACGTCACCGGCGTCGACGGCGGCGTGCAGCTCCATGCCGGTGCCGACCAGCGGCGCCTCGGCGCGGACCAGCGGCACGGCCTGGCGCTGCATGTTGGAGCCCATGAGCGCGCGGTTGGCGTCGTCGTGCTCCAGGAAGGGGATCATCGCGGTCGCGACGGACACCATCTGGCGCGGCGAGACGTCCATGTAGTCGACCTCGGCGGCCGGGACGAACTCGGCCTCGCCGCCCTTGGCGCGCACCAGGACGCGCGCCTCGGTGAACTCCTGGCGCTCCCCCAGCGGGGCGTTCGCCTGGGCGATGACGTGCTCGTCCTCCTCGTCGGCGGTGAGGTAGTGCACCTCGTCGCTGACGACGCCGTCGACGACGCGGCGGTACGGCGTCTCCACGAAGCCGAACGGGTTGATGCGCCCGTAGCTCGACAGGGACCCGATCAGGCCGATGTTCGGGCCCTCAGGGGTCTCGATCGGGCACATGCGGCCGTAGTGCGACGGGTGGACGTCACGGACGTCCATGCCGGCGCGGTCGCGGCTCAGGCCGCCCGGGCCCAGCGCCGACAGGCGGCGCTTGTGGGTCAGGCCCGCCAGCGGGTTGGTCTGGTCCATGAACTGGCTCAGCTGGCTCGTCCCGAAGAACTCCTTGATGGAGGCCACGACGGGACGGATGTTGATGAGCGTCTGCGGCGTGATGGCCTCGACGTCCTGCGTGGTCATGCGCTCGCGCACGACGCGCTCCATGCGGCTCAGGCCCGTGCGGACCTGGTTCTGGATGAGCTCGCCGACGGCGCGCAGGCGACGGTTGCCGAAGTGGTCGATGTCGTCGACCTCGACGCGGATGTCGGCCTCGGCGCCCCCGCGGGTGCCCTTCATCGTCTTCTGGCCGGCGTGCAGCGTGACCAGGAAGCGGATGGTGGCCACGACGTCCTCGACGCGCAGCGTCCCCGCGGTCAGGGGCTCCTCGAGCCCGAGCTTGCGGTTCAGCTTGTAGCGACCGACCTTCGCCAGGTCGTACCGCTTCGGGTTGAAGTACAGGTTGTCGAGGAGGGTCTGGGCGGCCTCCTTCGTCGGCGGCTCGCCCGGACGCAGCTTCCGGTAGATGTCCAGCAGCGCGTCGTCCTGGCCGGTGGTGTTGTCCTTCTCGAGCGTGGCCCGCATGGACTCGAACTGGCCGAACTCCTCGAGGATCTGCGCGTCGGTCCAGCCGAGCGCCTTGAGGAGGACCGTGACGGACTGCTTGCGCTTGCGGTCGACGCGGACGCCCACCATGTCGCGCTTGTCGACCTCGAACTCGAGCCACGCGCCGCGGCTGGGGATGACCTTCGCGGAGTAGACGTCCTTGTCGGACGCCTTGTCGATGGTGTGCTCGAAGTAGACGCCCGGTGAGCGCACGAGCTGGGACACGACGACGCGCTCGGTGCCGTTGATGACGAAGGTGCCGCGCGGGGTCATGAGCGGGAAGTCGCCCATGAAGACGGTCTGGCTCTTGATCTCGCCCGTAGTGGCGTTCATGAACTCGGCGGTCACGAACAGCGGAGCGGCGAACGTCATGTCGCGCTCCTTGCACTCCTCGAGGGAGTACTTGGGCGGCTCGAAGCGGTGGTCGCGGAAGCTCAGCGACATGGACCCCGAGAAGTCCTCGATCGGGGAGATCTCCTCGAAGATGTCCTCCAGGCCGGAGGTGCTGGGCACCTCCCCCTCCTTGGAGGCGGCGGCGACGCGCTCGCGCCAGCGCTCGTTGCCGAGGAGCCAGTCGAAGCTCTCGGTCTGCAGGGCCAGGAGGTCGGGGACGTCGAGCGGCTCGCGGATCTTCGCGAACGACACACGGCGGGCGGTCGAGGTGGAACCGTTGGAGCTGGGGCGGAGCGAGGTGCGCGAGGCGACCAAGAGGAGTCCTTCCACGGGCCTGCGGACGGTGCGGGCGCATGCCAGCGAACCCCTATCCGGTTTCCACCGGAATCAGGGCATGCAGGAGTGTGCGCAAGGGGATACCGTACTCTCCCGCCCCGCACAAGTCCAGTCGCCGTCACTGACGGCCTGACGCGCAGCGCGCTCCCCGACCCCGTCGTCGGTCCACCCGTCGCCCGCGCTGCGCGCTGACCCCGGCGACGACGATGGTGCCCTCGCCGTCCGCGCGCGTCAAGCAGGCGCGCCCCAGCCGCACCGAGCGACCTCCACCGGTCCGGCGGAGCCGCTGCTCGGGCCTGCGGTCACGGCCGGAACGCGGCAGCGGCGCCGGCTCCGAGGAGCCGGCGCCGCTGCGCTGGGTGGTGCTGGTGGTCCGGGCTCGCCGAGGACGGCGGCCCGGACCGGTCTCACTTGACGGAGACGGTGGCGCCAGCGCCCTCGAGCTGGGCCTTGGCCTTCTCGGCGGCGTCCTTGGCGACCTTCTCCAGGACGGGCTTGGGGGCGCCGTCCACGAGGTCCTTGGCCTCCTTCAGGCCGAGGCTCGTGAGGGCGCGCACCTCCTTGATGACCTGGATCTTCTTGTCACCGGCGGCCTCGAGGATGACGTCGAACTCGGACTGCTCCTCGACCTCCTCGGCGGCAGCGCCACCAGCGGCGCCACCAGCGGCGGCGACGGCGACGGGAGCAGCGGCGGTGACCTCGAAGACCTCCTCGAACTTCTTCACGAAGTCCGAGAGCTCGATGAGGGTCATCTCCTTGAAGGCGTCGAGCAGCTCGTCAGCGGACAGCTTGGCCATGGTGGCTCTCCTCTTTCAGTACCAGTCAGTGTCAGCAGCGGCGCGCGGTGTCGCGGCCGCGGTGGTGCAGGGGCGAGGGCGCGAGCCCTCAGGCCTCGTCGGCCGCGGGAGCGGCCTCGTCGGCGGCCGGCGCAGCGGCCTCGGCCGGCGAGCCGGCCTCGACCTTGGCGCGCAGGGCGTCGACGGTGCGGGCGGCCTTCGACAGCGGCGCGTTGAAGACGTACGCGGCGCGGTTGAGGGAGCCCTTGAGCGCGCCGGCCATCTTGGCCAGCAGGACCTCGCGGGGCTCGAGGTCGGCCAGCGCCGCCACGTCAGCCGCGGACAGCGGCTTGCCCTCGAGGAACCCGGACTTGATGACCAGCTGCGGGTTCGTCTTGGCGAACGCGCGCAGGCCCTTGGCGGCCTCCACCGGGTCACCGGTGATGAACGCGATGGCCGTGGGGCCGGACAGCTGGCCCTCGAACGCGTCGACGCCGGCGTTCTTCGCGGCGATCGCGGTGAGGGTGTTCTTGACGACGTTGTAGCTGCCGTTGTCGCCGATCGCGCGGCGCAGCTCCTTGAGCTGCGCGACGGTCAGGCCGCGGTACTCGGTGAGCACGCCGGCGTTCGCCTCGCGGAAGAGCTCGGTGAGCTCTGCGACGGCTGCTTCCTTCTCAGCGGTGGGCACGATCCTCCTTCCGGGGGTGCGTGTCAGTCGAACGGCGGGCCGCTCCCCCGGTGTGCTGGAGGTGCTGCCCGGCCGCCGGTCGTGCCCGGCCCGCAGACGACGAGAGCCCCGGCGCCAGGCGCACGGGGCTCGCAGGAGGCTTCCGGGCCGGGCGCTGACGCGCTGGCGGAGTGCCTCTGGATCTCGCTCACCTGCGCTGGACGCCCGCTGCTGCAGGACCTTCGGATGCTTCCTGCGGGGCAGGTGGCACCGACCGGCGGTCTTGGGTGCACTCAGTCTACACGTCCGACCCGGTGGGTCTGACCGCCGCGAGCAGCCCAGCGCTCGGGAGCGGCCGTCACCGACCGTCCGACGACGACGGCCCCTGACCCGGCAGGTGCCGGGTCAGGGGCCGTCGAGGGAGGAGGTCAGGCCGTGGCGACCGCGCCGTCCTCGAGCAGGTTGCGGGTGCGCGCCGGGTCCACCGGGATGCCCGGGCCCATCGTCGTCGCGATGGTCGCCTTCGAGATGTAGCGGCCCTTGGAGGCGGCCGGCTTGAGGCGGAGCACCTCGTCGAGCGCTGCCGCGTAGTTCTCCACCAGCGAGGCCTCGGAGAAGGAGGTCTTGCCGATGATGAAGTGCAGGTTCGAGTGCTTGTCGACGCGGAACTCGATCTTCCCGCCCTTGATCTCCGTCACGGCCTTGGCGACGTCCATCGTCACCGTGCCGGTCTTCGGGTTGGGCATGAGGCCGCGCGGGCCGAGCACGCGGCCCAGGCGGCCGACCTTGCCCATGAGGTCGGGCGTCGCCACGGCGGCGTCGAAGTCGAGGAAACCGCCGGCGACGCGCTCGATCAGCTCGTCACCGCCGACGATGTCCGCGCCCGCGGCCTCAGCGGCGGCGGCGCGGGGCCCCACGGCGAAGACCAGCACGCGGGCGGTCTTGCCGGTGCCGTGCGGGAGGTTGACGGTGCCGCGGACCATCTGGTCGGCCTTGCGCGGGTCGACGCCCAGGCGGAAGGCCACCTCGACGGTGGCGTCGTACTTGGTGACCGAGGTGTCCTTGGCCAGCTTCACGGCGTCGAGCGGGCTGTAGAGGGCCTCGCGGTCGATCTTCTCGGCGGCGGCGCGGTAGGCCTTGCTGTGCTTCACGGTGCTCTTCTCTCTGTGGTCAGGCGGCCCGGTTCGCTCCCGGGCCTCCCACGACTGCGGGGGCGCTGCGCCTGCCGTGGTGGCGGTGCGCAGCGGTGGTGCGAGCGGGCTCAGCCCTGGACGGTGATGCCCATCGAGCGGGCGGTGCCAGCGATGATCTTCATCGCGGCGTCGACGTCGTTGGCGTTGAGGTCCTGGAGCTTCTGCTCGGCGATGGCGCGCACCTGGTCGGAGGTCAGCGACGCGACCTTGGTGGTGTGCGGGGTGGGGGAGCCCTTGGCGACGCCAGCCGCCTTCTTGATGAGCTCCGCGGCCGGCGGGGTCTTGAGGATGAAGGTGAACGAGCGGTCCTCGTACACCGTGATCTCGACCGGCACCACGTTGCCGCGCTGCGACTCCGTCGCGGCGTTGTAGGCCTTGCAGAACTCCATGATGTTGACGCCGTGCTGGCCCAGCGCGGGGCCGATCGGCGGGGCCGGCGTGGCCGCGCCGGCGTTGATCTGGAGCTTGATGAGTCCGGAGACCCGCTTCTTGGGGGGCATGGCTCTTCTCTACCTCGTGGACGTGGGACGTCGTGGTGCTGGAGGGCCCCAGGCCGTGGCGGCCTGGCAGCGACCGGTCAGATCTTGGCGACCTGGCCGAAGGACAGCTCGACCGGCGTCTCCCGGCCGAAGATGGAGACCAGCACCTGCAGCGTGCGCCGGTCGGTGTTGATCTCGGAGATCGTGGCGGGCATCGTCTCGAAGGGACCCTCCATGACGGTGACCGACTCGCCCACCTCGAAGTCGACCTCGGTGACCGTGGTCGACTTCGCCGTGGCCTTGGCGCTCTCCTTCGGCTGCAGCGCCGGCGCCAGCATCGAGAACACCTCGTCGGTGCTCAGCGGCACCGGCTGGTGGGTGTTGCCCACGAAGCCGGTGACCCCCGGGGTGTGGCGCACCGCGCCCCAGGACTCGTTGGTGAGGTCCATCCGCACCAGCACGTAGCCCGGGATGCGCACGCGGCGCACGAGCTTCGGCTGGCCGTTCTTGATCTCGCGGACCTCCTCCATCGGCACCTCGACCTGGAAGATGTAGTCCTCCATGTTGAGGCTGCCGATGCGGTTCTCGAGGTTGCTCTTCACGCGGTTCTCGTAGCCCGCGTAGGAGTGGATGACGAACCAGTCACCGGGAGCGCGGCGCAGCTGCGCCTTGAACTCCTCGACCGGGTCGACGTCGTCCTCGTCCTCGTCGGAGGGGGCGGGATCACCGGCGTCGCCCTCGTCGGACACGGCGGGCTCGTCCTGGTCCGCCTCGTCGGCGACGACCTCGACGGCCGGCTCCTCCGCGTCGCCCTGCTCCTGCCCCTGGGCAGCAGCGTCGTCCACCTCGAGGGTCTCGTCGGCGTCGGCGTCGAAGGTCTCGCGGGAGTCGTAGGACTGCTGGGACACGATGGGTGGGCCTGCTTCCTGTCTGCGGGTGCTGCTGGTGCCGGGGCGCGACGCGGTGAGCGGCTCAGCTGCCGCCGAGCACCCAGAGCACCAGGCGCCCGAAGCCGAGGTCCAGCAGGGACACGTACGTCATGACGACCGCGACGAACACCAGCACGACGGAGGTGTAGGTCACGAGCTCGTCGCGGGTGGGGTAGACCACCTTCTTGAGCTCTGCGACCACCTCGCGCAGGAACACGAGCAGGCGGGCGAAGGGCCCTCCGCGTCGGCTCGCCGCCGCGGTCGCCCCGGAGGCGCTGCCCGGCTGGGTGTCCGTCACGTCGGTCGCACCTCCTCGGCCGGCGTGCGCCGGCGCTCCGCTGTGGTCGTGCTGCTGGCTGGTCCTGCTGGTGTCGGTCTGGTCGACCCTCGTCGCAGGGCAGGCGGGACTCGAACCCGCAACCGCCGGTTTTGGAGACCGGTGCGCTACCAATTGCGCCACTACCCTCTGGTGGCCCACCGCGCTGCACCCGGGGCTCTCTGAGCGTCCGGACGCAGGCAGCACACGACCACCGGCCCGCAAGCATACCTTTCGTCGAGGGTGGGTGTGACCGGGCGCGGACTCCTGCGAGAGGATCGCTGCTGTGAGCGCCGCCTCCGCCACCCAGCCAGCCCAGCCGACCGGTGCCCAGCGCCGCGTCTCCGCCCGCCTCGCCGCCATCGCGGAGTCGGCCACGCTCGCCGTGGACGCCAAGGCCAAGGCGCTCAAGGCGCAGGGCCGGCCCGTCATCGGCTTCGGCGCGGGTGAGCCCGACTTCCCCACCCCGGCAGACGTCGTCGAGGTGGCCGCCGCGGCGTGCCGCGACCCGAGGAACCACCGCTACACGCCCGCCGGCGGCCTGCCGGAGATGAAGGCCGCCGTGGTCGCGAAGACCCTGCGCGACTCCGGCTACGAGGTCACCCCGGAGCAGGTGCTCGTGACGAACGGCGGCAAGCAGGCCGTGTACACCGCGTTCGCCGCGCTGTGCGACCCCGGCGACGAGGTCATCCTCCCGGCGCCCTACTGGACCACCTACCCCGAGGCCGTCCGCCTGGCGGGCGGGGTGCCGGTGGAGGTCTTCGCCGGGGAGGACCAGGGCTACCTGGTCACCGTGGAGCAGCTCGAGGCCGCGCGCACGCCCCGCACCAAGGTCCTGCTGTTCTGCTCGCCGTCCAACCCGACCGGCGCGGTCTACGACGAGGCCCAGGTCCGCGCCATCGGCGAGTGGGCGCTCGAGCACGGCGTGTGGGTGGTCACCGACGAGATCTACGAGCACCTGCTCTACGACGGGGCGACCGCGCCGTCCCTGCCCGTGGTGGTGCCGGAGCTCGCCGACACCACGCTCGTGCTCAACGGCGTGGCGAAGACGTACGCGATGACCGGCTGGCGCGTGGGGTGGCTCATCGGCCCCCGCGACGTCGTGAAGGCGGGGACCAACCTCCAGAGCCACCTGACCAGCAACGTCGCCGACGTCTCCCAGCGCGCGGCGGTCGCGGCGCTGGAGGGTTCCCTCGACGCCGTGGCGCACATGCGCGAGGCGTTCGACCGCCGCCGCCGGACGATGGTGGAGATGCTCTCGGCGATCGACGGCGTCGAGTGCCCCACGCCGCGGGGCGCCTTCTACGCCTACCCCTCGGTCAAGGCGCTGCTGGGCCGCACGATCCGCGGCCGCGTCCCGACGACGAGCGCCGAGCTCGCCACCCTGCTGCTCGAGGAGGCCGAGGTGGCGGTCGTGCCCGGTGAGGCGTTCGGCCCCTCGGGCTACCTGCGGCTGTCCTACGCCCTGGGCGACGACGACCTCGTCGAGGGCGTCAGCCGCATCCAGCGCGTGCTCGGCGAGGCCCGCTGACGCCTGGGCTCCGCGCACGGTGCGCTGAGGGCGCTGCTGAGGGGCGCTGACCGGATCCCGGTCAGCGCCCCTCAGCGCTCTCACCCGGTGCCGTCCCGGACGCGCAGGCCCACCGCCACCACGGCTCCGCAGGCGGCCACCAGGACGGCGACCGCCAGCAGGAGCACCGCCGGCGGCGCGAGCGGCGCGGCCAGTGACAGCGCCTCGGGCAGCAGGAAGCCCAGGTAGGTGGCGCTGTAGTACCAGCCGGTCATCGCGCCGAGGTCCCGGGCGGTGGCCACCGCCTGTACCTCCACCAGTCCCGCCACCAGGACGACGCCGTACGCCACGCCCAGCACGGCGGAGGCGAGCAGCGCGAGGGGCACCGACGGCGAGGACGCCACGCGCGCGCACAGGACCGTCCCGACCAGCGCCGCCCCCAGCCCCACGAGGAGCTGACGCCCCCCGGTCAGCGCGGCGAGCCGCGGCACCCACGGCTGCACGAGCGCACCGGCGGCCAGGCCCACCACGCACAGCAGCGCCGCGGTCGCGACCGCCAGCCCGCCCGTCCGGCCGGTGATGAGGGCCGGGGTCACGGCGTAGGCGAGCGCCGCCGCACCGAAGACCCACGGCGCCGCCGGCAGCACCACGCCGAGGAAGCGGCGCCGGGCGCGCCGCGGGACGCGCAGGTCCGCCAGGAGCTCCGCCGCCGAGGGCCGGCGCAGGCCCGTGCGCGCGAGCAGCGGCCGGGTCTCCGGCGCCGTCAGCAGCGGGACCAGCGACACCAGCGCCAGCAGCGACTGCACCGCGTACGGCAGCACGGTGGGCACCGGCCCCCACTGCGCCAGCGCCCCGGAGACCCCCGCCCCGACGCCGAACCCCGCGGTGAGCGTGAGCGCGGCCCGCCGGGCGCGCAGGCCCGGCTCGACGTCGTCCTCGAACGGCGTCGTGGAGAGCTCCTTGACCCAGGAGGTGCCGACCACCATCGCGGCGGCGACGCTGAGCCCCGCGAGGAAGCGACCCGCGCACATGAGCACCACGCCGCCGGACCCCACGGCCAGCACCGCGCTGGCCGCCATCCCCAGGACCACCGCCACCACCGTGGGCCGCTTGCGTCCGACCAGGTCGGACAGCGGCCCGGCCAGGAGGAAGCCCGGCACCAGGCCCACCACGTAGAAGCCGAAGAACAGGTCGACGACGACGGCGGAGTAGCCCTCCACCTGGCGGTACAGCAGGAGCAGCGGCGTGAAGTGGTTGCCGCCCCAGGCGCACGCCAGGAGGGCCGGCGCGACGCGCCTCCAGGGGCGCCCCGGCGAGCGCTCCGCCACCCCGCCCGGCCCGTCCGGCCCGTCCGGCCCGTCCGGCCCGTCAGCCACGGCGCCGGGCGTCAGAGGCTGCAGCCGACGAGCTCGGGCTCCGGGGCCAGCTCCACGCCGAAGCGCTCGCGGACGCCGTCGCGGACGGCGCGGGCCACGGCGAGCACGTCGGCGGCGCTGGCGCCGCCGCGGTTGGTGACGGCCAGGGTGTGCTTGGTGGACAGCGTCGCGGGCCACGACGACGGCACCGCGCCGTCGGGCCCGCAGCCGCGGCCGAAGCCCGCGCGCTCCACGAGCCAGGCGGCGGAGGTCTTCACCAGCCCGCTGGCGGCGTCGGGGTGGCGGGGCGCGCCCTCCGGCAGCGCCGCGGCCTGCTCCGGCGCGAGCAGGGGGTTGGTGAAGAACGACCCGGTGGACCAGGTGTCGTGGTCGGCCTCGTCGAGCACCATGCCCTTGCGCCGGCGCAGGGCCAGGACGGCCTCGCGGACCTCGGCGAGCGGGCGCCGCTCCCCCGGCCCGGTGCCGAGCTGGTCGGCCAGCTCGGCGTACCTCACGGGCGCGGCGAGGTCGTTCACGGGCAGCTGCAGGACGACGTCGAGGATCACGTAGCGGCCGGGCTCGTCCTTGAAGAGCGAGTCGCGGTAGCGCAGGCGGCAGTTCGAGGCGGGGATGGTGCGCAGCCGACCGTCGCGCCGGTCCCAGGTCTGGACGCTCGCGAGGACGTCGGACAGCTGCTGGCCGTAGGCCCCGACGTTCTGCACCGGTGTCGCGCCGACGGTGCCCGGGATGCCCGACAGGCACTCGACCCCCGACCAGCCGTTCGCGACGGCGCGGGCGACGAGGCCGTCCCAGTCCTCCCCGGCGTCGACGTGGAGGAACGCCCCGCCGCACCAGTCCCCCGACTCCAGCTCGACGCCCTTCGTGCGCACGACGACGACGGTGCCGTCGAAGCCGTCGTCCCCGACGACGAGGTTGGAGCCGCCGCCGACGACGAGCAGGGGCTCCCCCGCGGCGTCGGCGGCGCTGACGGCGTCCACGACCTGCTGGCGCGTGGTCGCGACCACCGTGCGGGCCGCGGGTCCCCCGACGCGCAGGGTGGTGAGGTCGGCGAGGCGGACGGGGCCCGGCGCGGAGCCCTGCCCGTCGGCGGTGGAGGTCACGGCAGCAGGCTAGGCGGTGCTCCCGGCGGCGTCGCGGCGCTCGCCAGGAGAGCCCGCCGCCGGTCGGGCCACGCGGCTGACCAGGAGCGAGGGCACGGCCACGAGGGCCACGACGAGCAGCGAGTCGAGGACGCCCACGTGCTCGCCGAGGAAGCCGAGCAGGGGCGGGCCCGCGAGGAACGCGGTGTAGCCGATGGTCGTGACCACGCTGACGCGCACGGCGGCGCGCTGCGGGTCGTCGGCGGCGGCGCTGATGCCCACCGGGAAACCGAGCGCGGCTCCCGCTCCCCACAGGACGGCACCGACCAGCGCGAGCGGCAGCCACTCGCCGAAGACCACCAGCAGCGCGCCGACGGCCCCGAGCCCGGTGGTGGCGCGCAGGACGGGCACGCGCCCCCAGCGGTCCAGGGCCCACTGCCCGCCGAGGCGGGCCGCGGTCATCGCGGAGAGGAAGACGGCGAAGCCGACGGCACCGACCGCGGCGGACGCGCCGTAGCCGTCCACGAGGGCGATGGCCATCCAGTCGTTGGCCGTGCCCTCGGTGAAGGCGGCGGAGAGCACGAGGACGCCGATGAGCAGCGTGCGCGGCTCGCGCCAGGCGCCCAGCGCGCTCAGCCGCGCCGGCGCGACCCCGGCGGTGGCAGCCGGGTCAGCGGTGGCGCCCTGCGCGGCGGGAGAGGCGGCCCCGGCGCCGGCGGCTCCAGGAGCGCGCCCGCCTTCGGGCAGGAAGCGGCCGCTGGACCACCACAGCAGGGCCAGGGAGACCACCGCGACGCCGGCCGCGTGCACCCAGACCGGCACGTCGCCCCAGGCCATGAGGGCGCCGAGCCCTGCCGACAGCACCGTGCCCCCGCTGAAGCCGGCGTGGAAGGCCGGCATGATCGCGCGGCCGAGGTGCTGCTCGACCAGGGCGCCCTCGAGGTTCATGCCGACGTCCCACGCGCCGATCCCGACGCCCATGAAGACCATGCCCACCACGGTCAGCGGCACCGAGTGCAGGGCGGACGCGGAGAACGAGGCCCACGCCAGCCCGCCCAGCCCGAGGACCGTGGCGAGCCGCACGAGGCGGGTGGTGCCGATGCGGGCGGCCAGGGGTCCCGCGGTGGGCAGCGCGGTGACCGAGCCGACGGCGATGCAGAGCAGGAGCAGGCCGAGCTGGGCCTGGGACAGCCCGAGGTCGTCACGGGTGGTCGGCAGCCGCGACGCCCAGGTGGCGAAGGCGATGCCGTTGAGGGCGAAGACGACGAAGACGGCCGTGCGCGCGGCGCGGACCTGCTGCGACGGTGCGCTGCGGCGGGTGGGCCCAGCGCCGACGCCGGCGGCCGAGGGGGTGGTGGACACGGGGGGAGCTCCAGCGCTGGAGGGGCCGGCGCAGTCGCGCCCCGCCCACGATCGAATCGATTCGACGACTAGGCTCGCACCCGTGCGGGAGGCGGGTCAAGGCGACGCGGGCTCGGTCGACGGGGCGGGCGCGGCGGAGCGCGGCAGCGGTCGTCGGGCGCGCCCCACCCTCAAGCAGGTGGCGGCCCGCGCCGGCGTGTCCACCTCGACGGCCTCGCTCGCCTTCTCGGGGGACGCCCGCGTGGTGCCCGGGACGCGAGAGCGCGTGCTCGCCGCGGCCGCCGAGCTCGGCTACGCCGGCCCGGACCCGCTGGCGCGCTCGCTGCGGCGCGGGCGCTCCCGCGTGGTCGGCGTCGTCGTGGGAGACCGGCTGGGCTACGCCTTCGCCGACCCGCTGGCGGTCGTGCAGCTCGACGCCCTCGCCGACGAGGTCGGGGCGCTCGGCGCCGGCCTGCTGCTCATCGGCGGCGTCGAGGACGACCCCTCACGCCTCGCCGTGGTCGAGCAGGCCCCCCTGGACGCCGTCGTCTTCGCGACCTGCGGCGGCGACGACGACCCCGCCCTGGACCTCCTGCTGCGCCGGCGCGTGCCCGTGGTGGGCGTCGAGGGCCCCTACCGGGACGGCGTGCACCTGGTCGACCTCGACAACCGCGGAGCGGCGCGACAGGTGGCGCAGCACCTGGCTGGGCTCGGGCACGCGGCGGTGGGTGTCGTGGCCCTGCCGTGGGGCCCCCACCGCCGGCGGGGGTGGCTCGAGGGCGCCCGCCGCAGCACCCGCGGCTACAACGACGCCTGGGAGCGCCTGGCGGGCACCGAGGACGTCCTGCGCGGCGAGGACGCCCCCGCGCTGCGCACCTGGGAGACGGCCACCAACTCGCGAGAGGAGGGCGAGGCCGCGGCGCGGGCCCTCCTCTGCGACGGCGCCGGCGCGCTGCTGCCGGCCCCGCGGCGCCCGACCGCCGTCGTCGCGCAGTCAGACCTGCTGGCCGTCGGCGTGGTCCAGGCCGCCCGGGCCCTGGGGCTGCGGGTCCCGCAGGAGCTGTCCGTCACGGGCTACGACGGCGTGGAGACGCCGTGGCTGGGCGAGGACCGGCTGACCACGGTGCGCCAGCCGGCGGCGGACCGTGGTCGAGAGGCCGGACGGATGGTGGCGACCCTCCTCGCGGGAGGGGTCCCGCAGCCCGTGCACCTGCCCGTGGAGCTGGTCGTCGGGACGACGAGCGCGAGCCCGCCCCGGTGAGGGCCGCGGCTCGGGCGGGGGCTCAGGCGGGCAGGCGCACGACGGCGCGCGCTCGACCGAGCACGCGGGTGCCGCCGCACGTGGCGGTCAGGTCGACGCGGACCGTGCCGGCCTCGGCGTCGACAGCGCCGACGACGGCACTGACCTCGAGGTCAGCGCCGCTCTCGGCGTCGACGGGGACCTGGCCGGTGAAGCGGGTGCCGTAGTCCACGACGGCACCGGGGTCGCCGCACCAGTCGACGACGACGCGGACGGCGGCGCCCATGGTGAGCATGCCGTGGGCGATGACCCCCGGCAGCCCCACGGAGCGCGCCACCTCGTCGGACTGGTGGATGGGGTTCTGGTCGCCGCTGGCGTCCGCGTAGCGCACGAGGTCGGCGCGGGTGAGGTGGACGGTCGTGGAACCCACGGCGTCACCGACGGACACCTGGGAGGTCGTCAGGGTGGTCATGAGCGCGTGGCTCCCCTCACTCGCCGCGGACCACGAGCATCGACGTGGCGGTGCACACCGGGACACCGTCCTCGGTGGTGATCTCGTTGCGCGTGGTCACGAGGTCGTTGCCGGCCATGCGGCGCACGGACTCGACGGTGAGGGCCGCCACGAGGCGGTCACCCGCGACCACGGGGCGGTGGTGGGTGAAGCGCTGCTCGCCGTGGACGACGCGGGAGAAGTCGACGCCGGAGGCGGGGTCGTCCACGAAGCGCGCGTCGCTCGCCTGCGCCAGACCCACGAGGAAGGTCGGCGGGGCGACGACGTCCGTGTACCCGAGCTCGCGCGCCGCGTCGACGTCGACGTGGGCGGGGTGGGTGGCTCCGGTGGCCTCGGCGAACGCAGCGATGGCCGCCCGGGACACCTCGAGGGTGTCTCCGGACGGCCACGTGCGGCCGACCTGGTCGGCGGGGTTCGGCACAGCGGCGCCGCTGACGAGGGTCAGCGGGTCTCGCGGTGGGTGGTGTGGCGGCCGTCGCGCGGGCAGAACTTCTTCATCTCCAGGCGGTCCGGGTCGTTGCGCCGGTTCTTCTTGGTGATGTAGTTCCGCTCCTTGCACTCGGTGCACGCGAGCGTGATCTTCGGCCGGACGTCGGTCGACTTGCTGGCCACGGCAGGCCGTCCTCTCACATCTGCACAAGCCGTCCGCATCGGGTGCGGCGGCACGGGTTCGGCGCAGCAGTCTACGCGGCGCCAGGACTGGTCTTGACCAGCCGGCTCCCGGGGGACGACGTGCAGCGCGTAGCGGGAGAGGGACTCGAACCCTCGACCTCACGATTATGAGTCGTGCGCTCTCGCCAACTGAGCTACCCCGCCTGGGGAGCTGGTCAGCGGCTCGCGCCGCTGACCAGCCGTGGAGCCCCGATAGGGAATCGAACCCTAGACCTTCTCCTTACCATGGAGACGCTCTGCCGACTGAGCTATCGGGGCCGGCGACCGCGAGCCTACACGGCCTCCGGAGGAGGACCGCGCAGGACCCGCGGACTCGCGTGGCAGGTGCAGGATTCGAACCTGCGAAGGCATTGCCGGCTGATTTACAGTCAGCTCCCATTGGCCGCTCGGGCAACCTGCCGCGGCTGCCTACGATAGCAAGTCCTCCGCCGGGTGCGGCGCATCCCCTTCGCGGGGCGCGCCCCCGAGTGCGAGGACCAGCACCGACCAGCCCTCACCAGCCCCCCAGGAGGCACCCCCGTGGCCAGCGAGTCGTCGTTCGACGTCGTCAGCAAGCTCGACCGCCAGGAGGTCGACAACGCCCTGAACCAGGCCGCCAAGGAGATCGCCCAGCGGTACGACTTCAAGGGCACCGGGGCGTCCGTGGAGTGGAGCGGCACCGAGGTCATCGCCATGAGCGCCAACAGCGAGGAGCGCGTCAAGGCGGTGCTGGACGTGCTGCAGACGAAGCTCATCAAGCGCGGCGTGTCGCTGAAGGCCCTCGACGCCGGTGAGCCCCGGGTGTCGGGCAAGGAGTACCGGCTCGACGCCTCCCTCAAGGAGGGGCTGAGCCAGGAGGACGCCAAGAAGATCGGCAAGATCGTCCGCGACGAGGGCCCCAAGGGCGTCAAGACGCAGGTCACCGGCGACGAGCTGCGGGTGTCGGCCAAGAGCCGCGACGACCTCCAGGCCGTCATCGCGCTGCTCAAGGCGGCAGACCTCGACGTCGCCCTGCAGTTCGTCAACTACCGCTGAGGCCCCGCGGGCGGGCCTGGCGGCTCCCGAGGACGCCTGGGGCCCTCAGGCGTCGCGGCGCGCGGCGCGCACGGCGACCGCCAGCACCAGCGCCGCGACGGCGGCGGCCAGCGCCACGCCCGCCACGGCCGTGCCGACGGCCCACTCCGGCCCTGCCGCCACCGGCGGCATCGCGACGAGGCGGGACACGGCCGCCGCGGGCAGCAGCTGGTCGAGCAGGTCGCCCCAGCCGGAGGACGGCACCGCGAGCCCCAGCACGGGTTCCACCACGAGGGGCCAGGCGATCACGGCGGCCACCGCGGCGACAGCGCTGCGCAGGAGGGTGGCCAGCGCGAGGCCCGCCACGCCGTGCAGCACCACGACCGCGCCCCAGCCGAGCAGGGGCAGCGCCAGGACGGCGGCCCGGGGCGCCTGCGCCACGAGCTCCTGGCCCGGCCAGAGCGCCACCACGGCCCCGGCGGCCACCAGCGCGGCCAGCGCCAGGACGCAGGACCAGCCAGCCACCACGACCGCCCGCGCCGCCAGCAGCGCACCGCGCCGCGGGACGACCAGGAGGGCCGTCCGCTCCGCGCCGTGCCGCAGGTCACCGGAGGCGACGAGCGCGCCGGCCAGGGCCGCGACCACGCCGACGGCGGACAGGCCCGAGGCGCTGCCGCCCGTGAGCGCCTCCAGGAGGCCCCCGCGCCCGAGGTCGGCCCGCTGGGCGAGGGCGCAGAGAGCCGCTGCGCCCGCACCGCCGACGACAGCGGCGAGGGCGAGCACCACAGCCGTGGAGCGCACCGTGACCAGCCGGACCGCCTCGAGCCTGAGCGCCGCCACGAGTGCCGCGAGCGGGCTCACGCGCCCACCCCCGAGGGCTGCGGGGCGCCGGACACCAGCGCCGTCTCGGGCAGCTCCAGGGACTGCAGGGAGGAGTCGAGGTCGGCGAGGCGCGCGGTGAGCTCGTGGAGGGCGACCCCCTCAGCGCGCGCCACCTCCCCGACGGCCGCCATGTCCAGGCCGGTCACCACGAGGGCGCCGTCGGGCAGCGGGTCGACCGAGCCGCCCCAGCGCAGGACGGCGCCGGCCAGGCGGCCGGGGTCGCTGGCGCGCACGAGGACGGCGCTGCCCGCGTGGGCCAGCAGGTCGGCGACCGGTCCGCTGGCGGCGAGGCGGCCGCGCCGCAGCACCACGAGGCGGTCGGCGCAGTCGACGACGTCGGCGGCTCGCCCGGCCGCGAGCAGCACGCAGCCCCCAGCCTCGGCGTGCTCCCGGACCAGCTGGCGCAGCCACGCGCGCGCGTCGTCGTCGAGGTGGGTGGTGAGGTCGTCGAGCAGCAGGGTGCGGGGGCGCCCCAGGAGGGCGCCCGCCACCGCCAGCCGGACCGCCGCACCGCGGCGCATCGCCGCCGGGCGCTGCCGCTCGGCGCCGACGAGGCCGACCCGCTCCAGCACCTCCGCCACGCGCCGCCGGGGCACGCCAGCGCCCGCTGCGAGCGCCCGCAGGTGCCCCACGGCGGTGCGTCCGGGGTGCAGGGCGCGCGCGTCGAGCGCGACGCCCACGGCCTGCGACGGACGGCGGTGCGCCGCGAAGGGCAGGCCGTCGACGAGGACCGTCCCGGCACCGCGGTCGAGCCCCACGGCCAGCCGGAGGGCGGTGGTCTTGCCCGCTCCCGCGGGCCCCAGGAGACCGGTGACGGCTCCGTCCGGCGCGGTGAAGGAGAGGTCGTCGACGGCGAGGCGGCTGCCGTGGCGCTTGCTCAGCGCGAGGGCCTCGATCACTGCTCGAGAGTCCCACAGGAGGGGGTCTCGCGTGGCCGTTTCACCGGCACTCCACCAGGGCGGGAGCACCTCCGGCGCGCCGTCCGGGAGCCCCGGCGCGGCGTGCACCGAGACCCCCCGGACGAGGGGGGCTCAGCGGGTCTCAGCGGGCCCGGTAGCCGTACGCCATCTCCTCCAGGCGGGCGATGCGCTCCGCCATCGGGGGGTGGGTGCTGAAGAGCTTGGCGACGTCCTGCGCCCTGAAGGGGTTGGCGATGAACAGGTGCGCGCTGTTCTGCACCTGGCGCTCCGGCGCGAGCGGACGGGCCTGGGTGCCCATCTCGAGCTTGCGCAGTGCGGAGGCCAGCGCGAGCGGGTCTCCGGTGAGCTGGGCGCCGTCCTCGTCGGCGTCGAACTCGCGGGTGCGGCTGATGGCCATCTGCACCACGCCGGCCGCGAGCGGACCGAGGAAGAGGATCAGCATCGCGGCGATCGGGTTGGCGCGCTCGCCGTCCTCGCGGCTGCCGCCGAAGAACATCGCCATGTAGGCGAGGTAGGTGATGACCGAGGCCATCGCCGCGGCGATCGAGCTGGTCAGGATGTCGCGGTTGTAGACGTGCATGAGCTCGTGGCCCAGCACGCCGCGCAGCTCGCGCTCGTCGAGGATGTCGAGGATGCCCTGGGTGGCGCAGACCTTGGCGTTCTTGGGGTTGCGGCCGGTCGCGAAGGCGTTGGGAGCGGACGTCGGGGAGACGTACAGCTGCGGCATCGGCTGGCCCGCGCGGGCGGACAGCTCTCGGACGATCCGGTGCATGGCCGGCTGCTCGGCCTCGGTGACGGGACGCGCGCGCATGGCGCGGACCGCGACGGAGCCGGAGGTCCAGTAGGCGATGCCGTTGACGGCGAGCGCGATGACCAGCCCGATGGTCAGGGCCTGGGAGTTCCCGCCGAAGAGCAGGAAGCTGGCCAGCAGCACGACGCCGCCGAGCAGGCCGAACAGCACCGCGGTCTTGACGCCGTTGAAGTGCCCGTGGGCCATGGGGTCCTCTCTCGCACCGGGTCCTTGACCCTTCCTTTACCTTCCACCACCTTGCAACGCCGGACCGCTGCAGCGCGTTCCCGCGCTGGGCCGCTCGTGGGACGCCTCACAGGACCTTCCCAGGACAGGGCGCGCCCGGCGCGCGGCCGTAGCATCGATGCACGTGAGCACCGGATCCGACCCCGCACGGGAGACGCCCGCCCCGCCGACTCCTCCGACGCCCCCGCCGGGCTCGGGGACGGGCAAGCGCGTGGAGGTGCTCGACCGGGTCGTCATCCGCTTCGCCGGGGACTCCGGGGACGGCATGCAGCTCACCGGCGACCGGTTCACCGCCGAGACCGCCTCGCTGGGCAACGACCTCGCCACGCTGCCCAACTTCCCCGCGGAGATCCGCGCCCCCGCCGGCACGCTGCCCGGCGTCTCGAGCTTCCAGCTGCACTTCGCCGACCACGACGTCACCACCCCCGGCGACGCGCCCGACGTGCTCGTGGCGATGAACCCCGCCGCCCTGCGCGCCAACGTCCACGACGTCAGGCCCGGCGGCACGCTCATCGTCGACACCGACGACTTCACCGTCCGCAACCTCGCCAAGGTCGGCTACGGAACCTCCCCCCTGGAGGACGGCAGCCTCGAGGGCTACCGGGTGCACGCCCTGCCCATGCAGTCGATGACGGTGGAGGCCCTCAAGGACCTCGGCCTGAGCCGCAAGGACGCCGAGCGCAGCAAGAACATGTTCGCCCTCGGTCTGCTGAGCTGGCTGTACGAGCGGCCGACGGAGCAGACCGAGCGGTTCCTGCAGGCGAAGTTCGGCAGGCGGGCCGCGGTGCTCGAGGCCAACCTGCGCGCCTTCCGCGCCGGGTGGGCCTACGGGGAGACCACCGAGGCGTTCCCGGTGCGCTTCACCGTGCCTCCGGCGCCGGCCGAGAAGGGCACCTACCGCAACATCACCGGCAACACGGCGCTCGCCCACGGCCTGGTGGCCGCGGCGCACCGCGCGGGCCTGCCCCTGGCGCTGGGCTCCTACCCGATCACCCCGGCCTCGGACATCCTCCACGTGCTGTCCGGCCTCAAGCGGTTCGGCGTGACCACGCTGCAGGCCGAGGACGAGATCGCCGCGGTGGGCATGGCGCTGGGCGCCTCCTTCGGCGGCTCCCTCGGGGTGACGACGACGAGCGGCCCGGGCCTGGCGCTCAAGAGCGAGACGATCGGCCTGGCGGTGGCCCTGGAGCTGCCGCTCGTCGTCGTCGACGTCCAGCGCGGCGGCCCCTCCACGGGCCTGCCGACGAAGACCGAGCAGTCCGACCTGCTGCAGGCGATGTACGGGCGCAACGGCGAGTCGCCGGTGCCGGTGGTGGCGCCCTCCACCCCGGCGGACTGCTTCGACGCCGCGGTGGACGCGGTGCGGATCGCCGTGCGCTACCGCACGCCCGTGCTGCTGCTGTCCGACGGCTACCTCGCCAACGGCTCCGAGCCGTGGAAGGTGCCCACCGCGCACGACGTGCACGCGGTGGACCCCGACTTCTCCACCGACCCCAACTCCACGGCCGCCGACGGCGTGACGCCGCAGTTCCGGCCGTTCCTGCGCGACCCCGACACCCTCGCCCGCCCGTGGGCCGTCCCCGGCACCGCGGGGCTGGAGCACCGCGTCGGCGGCCTGGAGAAGGCCGACGTCACCGGGGAGATCTCCTACGACCCCGCCAACCACGACCGCATGGTCAGGCTGCGCCGGGCGAAGGTGAAGGGCATCGAGGTGCCCGACGTCGTCGTCGACCACGGGGGCCCGGGCGGTGGAGAGCACCACGACGGGGACCTCCTCGTGCTCGGCTGGGGCTCCACCCGCGGGCCCATCACCGCCGCCGTCCGCGAGGCCCGCCGCCGCGGGCTGCGGGTGGCCCAGGCGCACCTGCGCCACCTCAACCCCCTGCCCGCCAACCTCGGCGAGGTGCTGCTGGCCCACGAGCACGTGCTGGTGCCCGAGATGAACCTCGGGCAGCTGGCGCTGCTGCTGCGCGGCCGCTACCTCGTCGACGTCATCAGCTGCAACCAGGTGCGCGGACTGCCGTTCACCTCCACCGAGATCGTCGAGGCCATCGAGGACGTCGTGGCCGGCCGCGTGCGCGAGACCCCCCGGAGGGACGCTCGATGACCACCACCCCCCTGTCCGTCCCGCTCGGCCTGCCGACCGTCAGGTCGGGCAGCTCGGGCACAGCCGGTGTCCCTGCTCTTCCCGAGGGGGTGCGCCTGGGCAAGAAGGACTTCACCTCCAGCTCCGAGGTGCGCTGGTGCCCCGGCTGCGGCGACTACGCCGTGCTGGCCGCCGTCCAGGGCTTCCTGCCGGAGCTGGGGCTGCGCAAGGAGAACGTCGTCTTCGTCTCGGGCATCGGGTGCTCCTCCCGGTTCCCGTACTACCTCGACACGTACGGGATGCACTCGATCCACGGGCGCGCCCCCGCCATCGCCACCGGTCTGGTGGCCACCCGGCCCGACCTGTCGGTGTTCGTCATCACCGGCGACGGCGACGCGCTGAGCATCGGCGGGAACCACCTCATCCACGCGATGCGCCGCAACGTCAACATGACGATCCTGCTCTTCAACAACCGGATCTACGGGCTCACCAAGGGGCAGTACTCCCCCACCTCCGAGGTCGGCAAGGTCACCAAGTCGACCCCGTCGGGCTCGCTGGACGCGCCGTTCAACCCGGTGTCGCTGGCGCTGGGCGCCGAGGCGAGCTTCGTCGCGCGCACCCTCGACTCCGACCGCAAGCACCTGACGCAGGTGCTGCGCGCGGCCGCCGAGCACCGCGGCACGTCGCTGGTGGAGATCTACCAGAACTGCCCGATCTTCAACGACGGCGCCTTCGACGTCCTCAAGGACAGGGACGAGTCGGTCGCCCGCCTGGTGAAGCTCGAGCACGGCCGGGAGGTCGTCTTCGGCGCCGAGGGCTCCCAGAAGGCCGTGGTGCGCTCCGCGTCGGGGTTCGGCGTGGAGGTGGTCGGCCTGGACGAGGCGCGCGCCAGCGGGCGCGAGGTGGTCGTCCACGACGCCGAGACCGCCGACCCGTCGCTGGCGTTCGCGCTCTCCCGCCTGGACGAGCCGACGATGGCGCACGTGCCGGTGGGCGTGTTCCGAGCCCACGACCGGCCCACCTACGACGACGAGGTGCGCGCGCAGCTCGACGCCGCCCGCGAGGCCAGCGGCGGTGACAGCGCGTGGCGCGCCTCCGACGCCGACCTGGAGGGGCTGCTGCGCGGCGGCGACACCTGGTCGGTGGAGTGAGCCGGCAGGCACCCGAGGACGCCCACGGAGTCGAGCAGGGGGACGGGCAGAGCTCCCAGCTGAGGTCCGAGCAGGGGAAGGGCACGCTGCTCGGCCTCTCCGCCTACCTGCTGTGGGGGCTCTTCCCGCTGTACTTCCCGCTGCTGGCGCCCGCCGGCTCGGTGGAGGTGCTCGTCCACCGGGTGCTGTGGACGGCGGTGCTCTGCGTGCTGCTGCTGACGCTGCTGCGCCGGTGGCGTCCCGTGGTGGCGCTGGTCCGCTCGGGCCGGACGGTGGGCCTGCTGGCGGTCGCCGCGGTGGTCATCGCCGTCAACTGGGGCGTCTACATCTACGCGACGCAGACCGCGCACGTGGTCGAGGCCTCGCTGGGCTACTTCATCAACCCGATCATCACGGTGGCGCTCGCGGTGCTGCTGCTGCGCGAGCGCCTGCGCCCGCTGCAGTGGGCGGCGGTGGGGGTGGGGGTGCTCGCCGTCGTCGTCATCACCGTCGACTACGGGCGCCCGCCGTGGATCTCGCTGGTGCTGGCGCTGAGCTTCGGCACCTACGGGCTGGTGAAGAAGCAGGTGGGCGGGACCGGACCCGGCGGGCGGGGCCTGTCGGCGCTGACCAGCCTGTCGGCCGAGACGCTCTTGCTGGCGCCCCTGGCGCTGGTGGCGCTCGTCGTCCTGGAAGCGCGCGGCAGCGGGACGTTCGCGGTGGACGCGCCCTGGCACGCGCTGCTGCTCGCCTCGGCGGGGGTGGTGACGGCGGTGCCGCTGCTGCTGTTCGCCGCGGGAGCCGCGCGCGTGCCGCTCACCACGACGGGCCTGCTGCAGTACGTCACGCCGGTGATGCAGCTGGTGCTCGGCGTGGCGGTGTTCCACGAGGCGATGCCGGCGTCGCGGTGGGCGGGCTTCGCCCTGGTGTGGGTGGCGCTGGTGCTGCTGACCGCCGACATGCTGCGGGCAGCCCGGTCGACCCGGAGTGCGGGGTTGCGCAACGCCGCCGTGACGAAACCCGGAGGAGCCGGACAGTTCACCTCGGCTCCACCCTCCTGACACCGCCGCTCCTCGTGGGCCCCGCAGCGTCAGCCGCGAAGCACACGACCCTTCGAGGAGCCTGTGATGTCGCTGTCCCCCACCCGCGCCCTGCTGCCCATGGCGGGCCACACCCGGGGCACCCGCTCTGCCGCCACCTGCCACTTCAAGTGCGGTGACGCCTGCCTGACGGACGAGCGCAGCGCGTCGGCCTCGCCGTCCTTCGCGAGCGTCGTGGAGGCGTCGCTGTCGCGGCGCAACCTCCTGCTGGGGCTGGGCGCCGTGGCCGCCGCCGCGGGCACCGGCGCTCTGACCGTGCAGCCCGCCGAGGCGACCCCCGCGACGCCGGGGAAGCCAGGGGCGCCCGGCCGGGGTGCGGGCGCCGTGGGCCCGAAGGGGCTCGCGTTCGCGCCGATCGCCCCGGTCCCCAGCACCACCGACCAGCTCACCGTGCCCGCCGGGTACGCGTGGAAGCCCCTCATCAGCTGGGGCGACCCGGTGGTGCAGGGCGCCCCGCCCTTCGACCTGGACCGCCAGAGCGCCGAGGCCCAGGAGAAGCAGTTCGGCTACAACTGCGACTACCTCGCGATCCTCCCGCAGGGGCGGCACAAGGCGCTGCTGGTGTCCAACCACGAGTACACCAACGAGAACCTCATGGTGCCAGGCTTCACCACCGAGGCCGCCCTCACCGTCGAGCAGCTGCGCACCTCCATCGCCGCCCACGGCCTGTCCGTGGTGCAGCTGCGCCGCGGGAAGGACGGCTTCTGGGAGGTGGAGCCCTCGAAGTACGGCCGCCGCTTCACCGGCCTGTCCACCCGCTTCGAGCTGCGCGGCCCCGTGGCCGGCACCGACCTCGTGAAGACCGCGAAGGACCCGGGCGGCCGCACGGTCATCGGCACCCTCAACAACTGCGCCGGCGGCACGACGCCGTGGGGCACGGTGCTGTCCGGCGAGGAGAACTTCGACCAGTACTTCCGCGGGCACCCGCAGGGCGACCAGCGCAACCAGAAGACGTACTCGCTGGTCAAGGACGGGAAGCCGAGCGAGGGCCGCTACTGGCACAAGGCCGACGCCCGCTTCGACACCGCGCGCGAGCCCCACGAGATCAACAGGTTCGGCTGGATCGTCGAGGTGGACCCGCGCGACCCGCGCTCCACCCCCGTCAAGCACACCGCCCTGGGCCGGTTCAAGCACGAGGGCGCCACGACGCTCGTGGCGACGAAGGGCAACGTCGTCGCGTACATGGGCGACGACAGCCGCGGCCAGCACCTGTACAAGTTCGTCAGCCGCGAGCGCGTCGGCAAGGGCGGGAAGGGCGGCCGCAGCGAGCTCCTCGACGCCGGGGACCTCTACGTGGCGAAGTTCGAGGCCGACGGCGACCCCGCCACCGACCGCGACGGCACGGGCACGTGGATCCCGCTGACGAAGGACGGGAAGTCCGCCGTCCCGGGGATGAGCCACGAGGAGGTGCTCGTGTTCACCCGCGACGCCGCCGCGAAGGTCGGAGCCACGCCGATGGACCGCCCCGAGGACGTCGAGCCGGACCCCCGCACCGGGTACGTCTACGTCGCGTGCACCAACAACACCGACCGCACGTCGCCCGCGCCGGCCAACCCGCGCGCGAAGAACAAGGACGGGCACGTCATCGAGCTGCGGGAGGCCGGCGGCGACGCGACCGGCACGCGCTTCGACTGGTCGCTGCTGCTGGTCTGCGGCGACCCGGAGGACCCCTCGACGTACTTCTCGGGCTTCCCGGCAGAGAAGGTGTCGCCGATCTCGTGCCCGGACAACGTGGCCTTCGACAAGGACCAGCCCGGCCTGTGGATCTCCACGGACGGCGCGCCGAGCACGCTGAAGCTCAACGACGCCCTGCACTTCGTGCCGCTGACGGGCGCTGACCGCGGCCGCGTCTCGCAGTTCCTCGCGGTGCCCACGGGCGCGGAGACCTGCGGCCCGTGGATCGACGCCGCCGACGGGTCGGTGTTCGTCAACGTGCAGCACCCCGGCGAGACCGACACCGCCCGGGTCGACGCGCCGGCGTCGGCGTTCCCGTACACGGACGCCTCGAAGCGCACGCCGCGCCCGAGCACGGTCCAGGTGCGACGCACCGGGAAGTAGCCCGCACTCACGGTGATCATGGTCTTCCGCCACCCGGGGGTGGCGGAAGACCATGATCACGAACCGGCCGCTTAGCCTGGAGGCGACACCCGCCGCACCGTCTGGAGCACCCGTGTCCTTCCCCTCCCCCGCCCGGGGCCTCGCCGTGCTCGGCGCCGCCGCCGCGCTGACCTGCTCGTCGCTGCTGGTGGCGCCGGCGGCCCTGGCGCACGACTCGCTGGTCTCGAGCGTCCCCGGTGACGGCACGACCGTGACCAGCGCCCCGGAGTCCGTCTCGCTGGGGTTCAGCGAGGCGCCGCTGGAGCTGGGCGCCCAGGTGGTGGTCACCGCTCCCGACGGGCGCGTGGTGACCACCGGCTCCCCCACCGTGGTGGGGAACGACGTCGTGCAGGGCCTCGCACCCGACCGGCCCGCCGGCAGCTACACGGTCGACTGGCGCGTGACGTCCAGCGACGGCCACCCCATCGAGGGGCGGGTGGCCTTCGTCGCCGAGGGCGGCGTCGGCGCGAGCCCGACGGCCAGCTCGAGCGCGCCCTCGCCGTCGTCGTCCTCCTCGGCTCCCTCACCCTCGGCGACCGAGGCGGCGGCGAGCCCCAGCACGGAACCCGCCTCGGCGCAGGACGACGACGGGTCGGGCATCTCCGGTGCGACGTGGGGCTGGACCATCGCCGCCGGTGCCGCCGGCGCGGCGATGGGCGTGCTGCTGGTGCGCGCCCGCGGCCGCTCCGGCCGCGCCTGACCCCTCCCCTTCTCGCACTTTCCGCGGCAAGTGCGGCTCCCGGGCCGCAGGTGGCGCACTTGCCGCGGAAAGTGCGGAGGGAGTGAGGAGGGCGACGACGTCAGGCGGTGAGGCGGCGGCGCAGGACGCGGGCCTCCCACGGGCGCAGCGGCGCGAGCCCCGACCGCGCGGCACCCTCGCCGTCGTCCTGCGCGTCGTGCCAGTTGCCGAGCACCAGCTCGGCGGTGTCCCACGCGGCGGCGTGCTCCCCCAGGTCGGCGGCCACCGCGTCGAGCGGCTGCTCCTCACCGCTGACCGCCACCACCACGAGCAGCTCGGTGGACGGCGTGGCGCGGGTGAACGCGTACACGTGCGGGTGGGTGGCAGCGAGCATGGTGAAGTCGCCGGTGGCGACGCACGGCTCGGCCTTCCGCAGGGCGACCAGCGCCCGGTAGTGGGCGAGCACCGAGGTCGGGTCGTCCCGCTGCGCCTCGACGTTCAGCCACGCCGCGTTCTCGTGCACCCGGTACCAGGGCGTGCCGGTGGTGAAGCCGCCGTTCGGGCTGGAGTCCCACTGCACCCCAGAGCGGGCGTTGTCGCGGTTGAGCTTCGCCATGGACGCCACGAGGCGCTGCACCTCGGCGCTGTCGACGCCGCCAGCACCCTCGCTCGTCACCTCGCGCAGGTGGTTGACGGCCTCGATGTCGGAGTAGTCCTCCGGTGAGGTGAACGGCAGGTTGGTCATGCCGATCTCCTCGCCCTGGTAGACGTAGGGCGTCCCCCGGTGCAGGTGCAGCAGCGTGGCCAGCGCCGTGGCGCTCTCGCGCCACCAGCGGCCGTCGTCGCCCCAGCGGGAGACGATGCGCGGCTGGTCGTGGTTGTCCCAGTAGAGGCTGTTCCAGCCGCGCTCGGCCATGCCGGCCTGCCAGCGGCCGAAGCTCGCCTTGAGGTCGAGCAGGGAGAAGGGCTGCGGGTCCCACTTGCCGCCGGTGCCGTGGTCGAGGTTGACGTGCTCGAACTGGAAGACCATGTCGACCACGCCGGTGGCCGCGTCCGTGAGCTCGACGGCGTCGTCGACGGTGATGCCCGGCATCTCCCCGACGGTGAGGAACTCCCCGTCGCGGCCGCCGAAGACCTCGCGGCGCAGCTCGGCGAGGTACTCGTGCAGGCGCGGGCCGGTCATGAAGAACGGGCCGCCGTCGCCCCAGAGGCCGCCGTCGGGCCAGGCCGGGCCGTCGGGCAGGGAGCCGTCAGCCTCGTAGCGCTTGGAGATGAAGTTGATGACGTCCATGCGGAAGCCGTCGACCCCGCGGTCCAGCCACCAGCGCATCATCTCGGCGACCGCCGCGCGGACCTCGGGGTTCTCCCAGTTGAGGTCGGGCTGCTTGCGGCTGAACAGGTGCAGGTAGTACTCGCCGGTGGTCTCGTCGAGCTCCCACGTGGACCCGGAGAAGGCCGAGCGCCAGTTGGTGGGCTCCGCGCCCGGGTCACCGGCCGCGAAGCCCTCGCGCGGCGGTCGCCAGACGTACCAGTCGCGCTTGGGGGAGTCCTTCGAGGCGCGGCTCTCGGTGAACCAGGCGTGCTCGTCGCTGGTGTGGTTGACCACGAGGTCCATGACCACCTTGATGCCGCGCTCGTGCGCGGCGGCGATGAGCGCGTCCATGTCGGCGAGGGTGCCGAAGGAGGGGTCGACCGCCTGGTAGTCGCTGATGTCGTAGCCGTTGTCGTCCTGCGGGGAGGCGTACACCGGGCTCAGCCACACCACGCCGACGCCGAGGTCCGCGAGGTGGTCGAGCTTGGAGGTGGCGCCGGGCAGGTCCCCGATGCCGTCGCCGTTCGAGTCGGCGAAGCTGCGCGGGTAGACCTGGTAGACGACGGTCGAGGCGAACCAGGGCGCCTGCTGCGCGGGAGCCGACGTGGACGGCGAGGACGACGAGGACGACGAGGACGACGAGGTCACGCGCTCACCCTTCCAGGCCGCGCCCGGTGACGGCCAGCCCGGCCGATCAGGGCTCGCGGTGCCACTGGACGACGCCGACGCACGTCAGCGCCAGCACGAGCAGCGACAGCGCCGCGCTGCGCCCGGCGACGTCTCCCGTGCGCCGGGCGGTGAGCACCGCGGCGGCGTCCAGACCGGTCAGGAGGAGGGTCACCTCGCTGGTCCGGCGCGCCTGCGGCGGCGGGCTGACCAGCAGGGCCGCACCCATGGCGATGTTGCGGGCGGCGACGAGCCTGACGAGCAGCGGCAGCGCCCCGTCGGAGCGCGTGGCGTCCGGGCGCACCCCCAGCAGCCGCGTCATCGCGCGCGGCGCGAACAGCGCCACGGTGCCCAGCCACACCGACAGCGCCCCGATGGTGCGGCGCTGGGTCCACCAGGCGCGCTCGCCGTGCCGTTCGCTCATGGCGCTCCCCTTCCCCGGCCGCAGATCGCTACGCACGCCGGGGGCCTCCGGCTCGGGCCACGAGGACGACGACGAGGGCCAGGTACGGCAGCGTCAGCGCGCTCGCGACCACGTCGCTGACCGCGGCCACGGCGAACGCGCCCACCGGCGGGTCTCCCAGGGGCCCCAGCACCGAGCGCCAGCCGAGCGCCGCCACCGAGGCGGGCAGGGTCACCAGCGCCGAGACCGCTCCCCCGACGACCACTCCGGCGAGCACCGCGCCCGGCGCTCGCCGGACCGAAGCGACCGCGAGGCGCACCCCCCGGCGGAGAGCCCCCGCTGCCCGCCACGGGCCCCCGTCGGGCAGCGCCGCCAGCGCGCCCACCACCCACACCTGCGCGACCAGACCGGTGAGGAACCCGATGACGTCGACGACGACCGCCGCGCTCTGGCTGGGGCTGGTCCACACCGCCAGCTGGCGCAGCACGTCGGGGACGGTGTTGACGGCGGTGGCGAGCCCGGCCGCGGCGTACGCGGCCCCGGCCCGGCGGCCCAGGAGGGCGAGCGCGGCCCTCAGGAGGGGCCCGGTGGCCCTCATCAGGCCGTGGTGCGGACCGCGACGGCCTGCACCACGCGGTCGCCGGACCAGCGACGGGTCCGCTCCGGTGCCACCTCGAAGCCCGCCGCGGTGACGGCGTCGAGCAGCTCGGTGGAGCTGAAGCGGCCGTCGGGGTGGTGCGAGACGGCGCGCAGCCAGGGCGCGTCGACGATGCGCGAGGTCATCTCCGTGAGCGCCAGCTGACCACCGGGCCTGACGACGCGAGCGGCCTCGGCGAGCACGGCGCGCCAGTCGTCGGCGTGGTGGAGGGCGTGGAAGGAGACCAGCAGGTCCGCGCTGGCGTCGGGCAGGGGCAGCGCCTCGGCGTCGGCCACCAGCACGTCCACGCGGACCCCGGGACGGGCGGCCAGGTCGCGGGTGCGGCGCCGGGTGGCGTCCACCGAGGCGGGGTGGAGGTCGACGGCCGTCACGCGCCGTGCGCCGAACCTGTCGACGGCCACCCGCGCGCCGAGGCCGCGTCTCCCGGTGCCCACCTCCACGCAGACCTCGCCGTGGGCGCCCAGGCGCGCCAGCGCCGGTCCCTCCAGGTGCAGCCCCACCTGGTGGCGGAGCCAGGAGTCGACCCAGACGCGGTTGGCGTCGACGAGCGTGGGCGGGGCCTGTCGGGCCGGAGGTGCTGCCACGTGGCGCCCCTACCCGTGGGGGCGCCGGTCAGTCAGCGGTCGCGCTCGGTGGTGCTGCGCGCGAAGGAGGTGAGCGCCTCGCGCACCGGTCCCTCGGGGAGCACCTCGAGGGCCTCCACCGCGGAGGCCGACCAGTCGCGCGCGGTCTCCTGCGCGGCGGCCGCGTACGGGGACGCCGCGAGCGCGTCGACGGCGCGGGCGAGCGCCTCGTCGCTGGACAGGTCGGCGTCGAGCAGGTCCACCAGGGCGGCGGCCTCGGCGCTGCCCGCGGCCGAGGCCCGGCGGGCCAGCAGCACCGGCAGCGTGGGGACGCCCTCGCGCAGGTCGGTGCCGGCGGCCTTGCCGGTGGCGGCGACGGCGTCCTCGAGGGAGCGGGACAGGTCGAGCACGTCGTCGGCGAGCTGGAAGGCCACGCCCACGCGCTCGCCGTACAGGCGCATCACCTCGACGACCTCCGGTCCGGCGCCGGACAGCTGCGCGCCGAAGCGACCGGCGAGGGCGATGAGCGACCCGGTCTTGTCGGACAGGACCTGGATGTGGTGGGCGACCGGGTCCTCGTCGGGGCGGGGCCCGACGGTCTCGTGCATCTGACCCAGGCAGAGCCGCTCGAACGTCTCCGCCTGCTGGCGCACGGCGTCGGGCCCGAGGTCGGCCACGAGCCGCGAGGCGCGGGCGAAGAGGAGGTCCCCGGTGAGGATGGCGACGTCGTTGCCCCACTTGGCCTGCGCGGCCGGAGCCCCGCGGCGCAGCGGAGCGTCGTCCATGACGTCGTCGTGGTAGAGGCTCGCCAGGTGCACCAGCTCGACCACGACGGCGGCCGGCACGACGCCGGGGGCGTCGGGGTCTCCCAGGTGGGAGGACAGCAGCGTGAGCATCGGGCGCACCCGCTTGCCGCCGGCCTCGACGAGGTGGCGGGAGGTGGCGTCGGCCAGCCTGTCGGTGTGCCGCACGGCGTCGCGCAGGCGCCCTTCGACCACGTCGAGCCCGGCGAGGACGTGCGCGGTGAGCGCCTCGTCGACGTCGGGGACGGCGGCAGCGCCGCGCGCCCGGGCGAGCGGAGGCTCCGGGGGCGCAGGAAAGACCGCTCCCCTGACCACGGTCACAGCCTAGGTCACCTCCCCGCGGGAGCCAGGCGCGACAGCGCGGTCACCACGCGGTCGGCCGCATCACCGCCGGTCGGCTCGGCGAGGTTGGCGAGCAGCTTGACCACGAGGTGCATGACCGCGCGGCGCGGAAGGCCCAGCCTGACCGCGGCCGACAGCACCGGCGGGTGGGCGATGAGCTTCGCGAACGCCCTGCCGAGGGCGAAGTAGCCGCCCAGCTCCTCGCGCAGCGCGGCGGGGTAGGCCTGCAGGGCGCGGTCCCTGCCCCGGGCGCCGAGCACGCGGTCGGCGTCGAGGGCGTCGGCGACCACCTCGGCGGCCAGCCTCCCGGAGTGCAGGGCGTACTCGATGCCCTCGCCGTTGAAGGGGTTGACCATGCCGCCCGCGTCACCCAGGAGCAGCACGCCGTCCTTCGCGTGGGGCGTGCGGTTGAACCCCATCGGCAGCGCCGCGCTGCGGACCGGCCCCTCGAGGTGCTCGTCGTCGAGGGTCCACTCCGCCGGCGTGGTGGCCAGCCACTGCTTCAGCACGGCCTTGAGGTCGACCGGCTGGGAGGCGTCGATGACGCCCAGGCCCACGTTGGCGCGTCCGTCGCCGAGCCCGAAGATCCAGCCGTAGCCGGGCAGCAGCGGCGACCGGCGCGGCTCGCCGGACCACAGCTCCAGCCAGCTCTCCATCCACGGCTCGTGGCTGCGCGGGGTGCGGTAGTAGGCGCGCGCCGCCACGCCCAGGGGCCGGTCGGGGCGCCGCTCCAGGCCGAGGGCCACCGCGGTGCGGCTGGAGACGCCGTCCGCGGCGAGCACCACCCGGGCGCGGTGCAGCACCTCGGGGCCCGTGGCGCGTCCCCGCTCGTCGACCGGCTTCGCGCGGACACCGGCGACCAGCCCGGTCCGCTCGTCGAGGACGGGCGCGGTGGCGGTGGTCCGCTCCAGCAGGCGCGCGCCGCGGCGCTCCGCGTGGCGGGCGAGCACCTCGTCGAAGTCGTTCCTGGTCCGCACGAGGCCGTGGTCGGGGAAGGAGGCCAGCTCGGGCCAGGGGATGTCGTAGCTGCGGCCGCCGCCCACGAGCCGCAGGCCCCGGGTGCGCGCCCAGCCGTCCTGCTCGTCGTCGCTGATGCCGAGGTGGGCCAGCTCGCGCACGGCCCGCGGGGTGAGGCCGTCGCCGCAGACCTTGTCGCGCGGGAAGGCGGACCTCTCCAGGACGACGACGTCGAGCCCGGCCGCCGCGAGGTGCGCCGCGGCGGACGCTCCCGCCGGACCGGCGCCGACGACGACGACGTCGGCCGTCGTCCCCGTGGTGGTCCCCGTGGTCGTCCCCGTGCTGGCGGCGGTCACGGGCGGGTGGCGCGGTGCAGCGCGACGATCCCGCCGGTGAGGTCCTTCCAGGCCACACCGGTCCAGCCGGCGTCCTGCACCCAGCGGGACAGGCCGGCCTGGTCGGGCCAGGCGCGGATCGACTCGGCGAGGTAGACGTACGCGTCGGGGTTGCTGGCGGTGCGGCGGGCGATGGCCGGCAGCGCGCGCATGAGGTACTCGGTGTAGACGGTGCGGAACGGCGCCCACGTGGGGTGGGAGAACTCGCAGACCACGAGGCGGCCACCCGGACGGGTGACGCGGAGCATCTCCGCGAGCGCGGCCTGCGGCTCCACGACGTTGCGCAGCCCGAAGCTGATGGTCACCGCGTCGAAGGAGGCGTCGGCGAAGGGCAGCCGGGTGGCGTCACCGGCCACGAACGACAGGTCGGGGCGGCGGCGGGCGCCGACGGCGAGCATGCCGCGGGAGAAGTCGCAGGCCACGGGGCGGGCGCCGAGGGCGGCGAACGGCTCGGTGGAGGTCCCGGTGCCGGCGGCGAGGTCGAGGACCTTCTCGCCGGGGCGCAGGTCGAGGGCCTTCACCACGGCGCGGCGCCAGGACCGGTCCTGGCGCAGGCTCAGCACGGTGTTGGTGAGGTCGTAGCGGCTGGCGACGCCGTCGAACATGGCGGCCACCTCGTGGGGGGCCTTGGCGAGGTCGGCGCGGGTCACCCCTCCATGGTCCCCCACCTGCGCGCACACCTCGCGCCGTGATCCCCCCGTAGGCTCTGCGGCCGTGAGCAGCACCTCCGGCGACGCCACCACCCAGACCAGCGCCACCGAGGCCGTCCGGGCCGCTGCCCGTCGCGCGCACGCCGCGTCCGTCGCGCTGCGCACCGCTCCGGACGCCCGGGTGAGCGAGGCCCTCGCCGCCGCCGCCGACCGGGTGGCCGGGGCCGCTGGCGCCGTCCTGGCCGCCAACGCCCGCGACGTCGCCGCGGCGCAGGACCGCGGGATGAGCGCCGGGCTGCTCGACAGGCTCCGCCTCGACCCGGCGCGCCTGGAGTCCGCGGCGCAGCAGCTGCGCGAGATCGCCGCGCTGCCCGCCCAGCCCCGGATGGCGTTCGTGCGCGACCTGCCGGGCGGTGAGGGCGCCGTGTGGGAGCGCCGGGTGCCCGTGGGCGTCATCGGTGCCACGTACGAGGCGCGTCCCGCGGTCACGCTGGACGTGGCGGGCCAGGTGCTGCGCGCGCGCAGCGCCGCCGTCCTGCGCACCGGCTCGGCGGCGCTGGGCACCTCCGCCGTGCTCGTCGACGAGGTGCTCACCCCGGCGCTGGCCGCAGCCGGCCTGCCCGACGGCGCGGTGGAGCTGGTCCGCGAGCCCGGGCACGACGCCGCCGAGGCGCTCGTGGCCCAGCCCGACCTGGTGCCCCTGGTCATCGTGCGCGGCTCCGGGGAGACCACCCGGCACCTCTCGCGCCTGGGCGCGTCCGCGGGGACGCGCGTGCTGGCCCACGCCGACGGCGGCGGGGTCATGTACGCCGACGTCGCCGCTGACCTGGACCGGTTCCGGTCGCTGCTGCGCGCCGGGGTGGACAGGCTCGGCGTCTGCAACCGCCTCAACCTGCTGCTGGTGCACTCCGCCCGCTGGGAGGAGCTGAGCCAGGTGGCCGTCGAGGTGCTCGGCGACGCCGGCGTGGAGGCGCTGCTGCCCCCGCACGAGCACGAGCTCGGCCACGAGTGGGCCCTCGACTCCGGCCGGGAGGCCCGGGTCACCGTCGCCCCCGTGGCGGGCCCCGTGGAGGCGACGGCGCTCGCGGCGGCGGAGACCAGCGGCATCGCCGCCACCGTGGTCACCGAGGACGCCGGGACCGCCGCCGAGTTCCTCGGCGCGTGGGGCGGCACGGGCGGCTTCTGGAACACGACCACCCGGCTGCTCGACGGCTACAAGCTGCTGGGCGTCCCCGAGACCGGCATCAGCGTCGACTCGGTGCCCGGCCCGCGGGGTCCGGTGACCGGCGGCGACCTCGTGCTGCGGCAGTTCGTGGTGCTGCCCGCCGGCACGAGCGGCGCCGACGCCGTGCAGGACTCCCTGCGCGGCTGACCGCACGACTGGGCCGGTCGGCTGGACCGGCGTGGTGGTGGTCGTCACTCCGCGGGACCGCTGCGGCTGCGCACGCGCGACGGGCGCCTAGCCTGGAAGGTGATGACCACGACCGTCGGCCGTTCGAGCCGTCCGCCCCAGCCCCGCTCGCTCGAGCCGGGCTCGCCGGGCGCTGTGCGCGCCAGGCTGCGCTGGCGCACGACGCGGGTCTCCGACCCGGGTCCCCTGCTCGACGTCCTCACCCGCCGCTCCCCCTCGTCCAGCCCGCTGGCGTGGGTGCGCCGCGAGGAGGGGCTGGTCGGCTGGGGCGAGGCCGCCCGCGTCGAGGCCGGCGGTGAGCACCGCTTCGCCACCGCCGCCGCTGCCTGGCGCGACCTCGTGCTCGGAGCCCCCGTCGTCGACGACGTCCACCTGCCCGGGACCGGCCCGGTGGCGTTCACGTCGCTCTCGTTCGACGCCGCCTCGGCGGGCGGCGGCGTGCTCGTCGTCCCCGAGGTCCTCGTGGGCCGGCGCGGCGACGTCGTCTGGGTGACCACCGCCGAGCCCGTCGACGCTCCCGTCGGGGCCGTGGGCTCCGTCGCGCAGACCGCCGTGGCCGCCGGGGACCCGGTGGAGCCGGTGAGCGGGCCCGGTGCCGTGCGGTACGCCGACGGCGCGCTGTGCGGACCGCGCTGGGCCACCGCCGTCGCCCGCGCCGTCGCCCGCATCCAGGCCGGCGAGCTGGAGAAGGTGGTGCTCGCCCGCGACCTCGTCGCCGAGGCGGAGCACGAGGTCGACCCGCGCTGGCTGCTCGCGCGCCTGGCCGAGGCCTACCCGTCGTGCTGGTCGTTCTCCGTGGACGGGCTCGTCGGGGCGACGCCGGAGCTGCTGGTCCGCCGCGAGCGCGGGCTCGTGCACTCGCGCGTGCTGGCCGGGACCATCCGCCGCACCGGCGACGAGGAGCGCGACGCCTCCCTGGCGGGGTCGTTGGCGCGCTCCGGCAAGGACCTGGAGGAGCACGAGTACGCCGTGCGCTCGGTGGTGTCGGCCCTCGCGCCCCACTGCCGGACGACGACCGCGCCGGACGCCCCCTTCGTGCTGCACCTGCCCAACGTCATGCACCTCGCCTCCGACGTCACCGGCGTCCTGGACGACGCCCGCCCCGGCGGTGCGCCCGGCGTGCTCGAGCTGGCGGCGGCGCTGCACCCCACGGCCGCGGTCTGCGGGACCCCCACCTCCGCGGCGGCGGCGCTCATCGCCGAGCTGGAGGGCATGGACCGCGACCGGTACGCCGGGCCCGTCGGCTGGGTGGACGGCAGCGGCGACGGTGAGGTCGGGCTGGCGCTGCGGTGCGCCCGCATCGACCCCGACGACGCCCGCCGCGTGCGCCTGTTCGCCGGGTGCGGGGTGGTGGCGGGGTCGGACCCGATGGCCGAGCTGGCCGAGTCCGACGCCAAGCTCGTGCCGGTGCGCGACGCGCTCGGCGGCGCCTGACCCGGTCAGACCAGGCCGACGAGCCTCGCGGGTCGGGCCGGTCAGGAGCCGGAGCCGAGGCCGGCCACCGCGCCGGAGACCCGTGAGCGGATGCGGGCGTGCAGCGCGCGCAGGTCCGAGCGGTCGGCGGGGACCACGAGCACCTCGCGGCCCCGCACCGGCGCCGCCAGCGCTGAGCGCAGGTCGGCCAGGTCGGTCACGCGGCGCGCCGGGACGCCGAGCGCCGCGGCGATCGCCACCAGGTCGCGGCCGTGGGGCGTGCCGAAGAGGCGTTCGAAGACCCGTGCCCGGTCGGAGCGCTCGGGGTCGCCGTGCTCGAGGCCGCTGAAGATGCCGCCGCCGTCGTCGTCGAGGACGACGACGCGCAGGTCCGGCTCGGGCTCGCCCGGCGGCAGGAGCAGGCCGTTCGCGTCGTGCAGGACGGCGAGGTCGCCCACGAGCACCGTGGTGGGCGACCCGGCCGCGAGCGCGGCGCCGGTGGCGGTCGAGAGGGTCCCGTCGATGCCCGACAGGCCCCGGGCCGCCAGCACCCGGGGAGCGGCGACCGGGTCGGCCCACGGGGCGGCCGCGAGGTCGAGGTCGCGGACGGCGTTGGACGCCGCGGCGACGAGGAGGTCCTGGGCTCCCGTCCCTGTGACCGCGGCCGCCACCTCGCGGGCGAGGAGCGGTCCGGTGAGGCGACCGGCGCGGGCCTCGTCGTCGAGGACGGCGTCCGTGACGGCCTGGGCGGCGGCACCGGCGCGCTGCCAGCGGCGCAGCCAGTCCCCGCCCGCACGGGCGTGGTCGTGGTCCTGCTCTCCCTGCCGGGCGGAGCTGACCAGGACGCGGTGGTGCGGGCGGGCGGGGCCGGGGTCGTCCACGTGGGTGACCAGGTGGACCAGGTCGACGTCCGCGCGGGCCAGCAGCGCGCTCACGGGCCGGCTGAGCGTGGGCCTGCCGACGGCGACCACGCGCTCCACCGCAGCGCCGAGGGCGGGCTGGTCGAGCAGCAGCCGGTAGGCCGCGACGGCGTTCGGGCCGCCGCGGGCGCCGGAGCTGGGCTCGGCGAGCAGCGGCCAGCCGCGGCGCTCCGCGAGCCGGCGGGCCAGAGCCCCGAGGGGCGCGGGTCCGTCGCCCGCGACGACCACCGTGCGCTCGGGCCCCCCGGCGACCTCCTTTCCCGCACTTTCCGCGGCGAGTGCGCCTTGGGAAGGGGCCCTTCTCGCACTTTCTGCGGAAAGTGCGAGAAGGGAGGGCGGGGTCCAGGGGACGTCGGGCACGAGCGGGTCGGCGAAGGCGAGGTCGCCGTGGACCGGGCCGGGCCGGGTGCCGCGCTGCCCGAGCGCCGCAGCGACGAGGTCGGCGACGCCCGCGGCCCACGTGGCGCGGGCCCTGGCGAGCGGCTCGTGGGCCCGTGGGACGGGCAGGTCGAGGGCGTGCCGGGCAGCAGCGCCGAACAGCCCGGCCTGCAGCGCGGTGGTCTGGTTGGCCCAGGTGCCGCGCACGGCGTGCGGGCGGTCGGCGGAGAGCACCACGAGCGGCACGCCGGCCTCGGCCGCCTCGAGGACGGCGGGGTGGAGGTTGGCGACGGCCGTGCCCGACGTCGTGACCACCGCGGCGGGCACGCCGGTGGCGCGGCCCGCGCCGAGCGCGGTGAACGCCGCGGCCCGCTCGTCGTGGCGGACGTGCAGGCGCAGCAGCCCGGCGGCGTCCGCGTCGTGCAGGGCGTAGGCCAGCGGTGCCGACCGCGACCCGGGGCACAGCACCACCTCGCGCACCCCGGCCCTCGCGAGGGCGACGACGACGGTGCGCGCCAGCAGCGTCGACGGCTGGACGGAGGTCTGCACCGACCCATCATCGCCAGGGGCGGGTCTCACAGCAGCGCGTGGCAGCGCCGCAGCCGCCTCAGCCACCAGTCACGTCGCTCCGGCGGCGCCGCGTGCCGCTGGAGCAGCTCCGGGTCGGGCTCGACCGGGCCGACGGGCAGCGCTCCGCCCGCCAGCTCCCGCGGCTCGGCGACGTCGACGGCGAACAGCGACCCGGTGCCCAGCCCGCTGGCCAGCTGCTCTTCGCCGCTGACGAGCGGGAGCGCGGCCGCCGCGGCCAGTCCCGCCGACAGGCCGACGGCGGTGTCCAGGGCGCTGGACAGCACCACCGGCACCGGCGTCCCGGTGCGGCGCAGGCCCTCGGCGCGCAACTGCTCGGCGAGGGCCAGCACCGCTCGGACCCCGCCCATCGGCGGCACCTTGAGGACGGCGACGTCGGCGGCGCCCGCGCGCACCACCGCCAGGGGGTCGGAGGCGCGCCGGATGCTCTCGTCCGCGGCGATCGGGACGGCGACGCCCGCGGCAGCGAGCCGTGCGCGCAGCGCGACCAGCTCGGCGACGGACGCACAGGGCTGCTCGGCGTACTGCAGCGGCCCCTGCCCCCGGCCCGCGGTGAGGGCGGTGAGCGCCGCGGCGGCGTCCTCGACGCTCCAGCCGCCGTTGGCGTCCACCCGCACGCGCACGCGAGCTCCGTCGCCGGTGCGTGCGGCCAGCGCCTCGCGGACGGCCGCCACCCGGGCGAGGTCGTCGGCCAGCGACTGCCCCCGCTCGGCGACCTTCACCTTGGCGGTGGTGCAGCCGGGGAAGCGGGCGAGCACCTCCGGCACCTGCTCTGCGGGGACGGCGGGGACGGTGGCGTTGACGGTGACCCGCTGGCGCAGCGGCTCCGGCCAGCCGGCCCAGGCGGCCTCGACCCCCGCGGCCAGCCACGCGGCGGAGGTGGCGTCGTCGTACTCGGCGAAGGGGGCGAACTCGCCCCAGCCGGCGGGGCCCCGCAGCAGCAGGGCCTCCCGGACCTCGATGCCGCGGAACCTCACGCGCAGCGGCAGCGCCACCACCGCCGCGCCGGCCAGCAGCTCCTCCAGGGGCGGCGCCGCACCGGCCGCACCGCCCCCCCGGCCCAGCCCGCCGAGCCCGCCGGGCCCCCCACCAGCAGTCCTCCCAGCCACCGCGCCACGCTCTCAGATCATCCCGGGGGCTGACGCGGTGGCCCGGGCGTCGCTGCCGCGGGCTGACGACGCCGGCGGTGGACGCGCTGCAGGCTCGACGCATGAGCGCCGCAGCCCCCGCCGCCCCCTCCTGGCGTCAGGCGCTCGCGGGGCGTCCACCCCACCGGCAGTCCCGGCAGTCCCGTCAGCAGCGGCAGCAGCGCCACAGCTCGGAGAGCACGGCACCCGCGGTGGCCGCGGTGACCGCCGCCACGGCTGCCGCGGTGATGCTGGGAGCGGCCACCGAGGCCGCCCAGGGCGTCCTTCCCACGGCGTGGGGGCCGCTGGCCAACTCGGTGACGGCGTGGGTGCTCCTCCCGGCGGCGCTCACCGCGGCGGTGCTGGCGGCCGTGCCGCGACGCGGGGGCTCCACCGGGTCCTCTCTCGCCCTGGCGCTGGTGACGGGCCTGGCGACCACCCAGGGCCTGGTGGCCGGGTACTACGCGTGGGCGGCCTTCGTCAGCGGCACCCCGCACGCGTGGTCGTCGGTGGTGCTGTGGGCGGCCGCGGGCCTCCTCAGCGGTGCCCTCGTCGGGGTGGCCGCGCTGGTGCGCGCCACCGAGACGGGGGTGCTGCGCGGCGCTGCCACCGGCCTGCTGGCGGCGGTTCCCCTGGCCGACGGCGGCCGGACGGTGGTGCTCTTCCCGTGGCAGGCCAGCGCGGGATGGGCGTTCGCGGCGCTGGCCGTCGTCGTCCTGCTCGTGTGCCTGCGCCGCGGTGAGCGCGCAGCGGGATGGGCCACGGCCGCGGTCGCCGTCGCGGCCGGCGCCGCGGGGTTCGCGCTGCTCGACGCCGCCGTGCGGATCGCCACGGCCTGAGCGGTCCTGGCCGGCGCCGGGCGGCCTCTGCAGGGGCCCTCGGCGGCTCAGCGCAGCGCTGCGCGGACCTCGGGCAGCTCCAGCACCTCGCTGAGCGAGGCGACCGCGCACCTCTCCGCCGGGGGCGCCGAGCCCGTCCTGTCGACGAGCACCGCCTGCAGGCCAGCGGCCCGAGCGCCCAGAACGTCCACCTCGTGGTCGTCGCCGACGTAGAGCACCTGGCCCGGCTCCAGACCGAGCCGCTCGCACACGGCGGTGAAGGCTCCCGGCCGGGGCTTGGCCACCCCCAGGGCGTCGGCGGCGAACAGCGGTCCGACCGCGTCGACGAGCCCGAGGTGCTCCAGCTTCTCGCGCTGCAGCGCCTCCACCCCGTTCGTGAGGACGGCGGTGAGCAGTCCCCCGCCGCGCAGCGCGCCGAGCACCGCCGGGACGTCGTCGAAGGCGCGCCAGTGGCGCCGCAACGAGGCCAGGAAGCCCGCGTACTCGGCGTCGAGCTCGTCCGGGGTGCCCACCGGTGATCCCACCAGCGGCAGGAACGCGCGAAGGCGCTCGCGGCGCTGCTCGTCGTGGCTGATCTCGCCGTCGCGCCAGCGGTTGAAGTGCTCCGCCTCCAGCGCGAACCAGCGGGCCTCCAGCTCGGGCGTCGACGCCACCGCGCGAACGGACAGCCAGGCGCGCAGCCCCGCGGTGGCGGCACCGACGTGGTCGACGAGGGTGGCGTCCAGGTCGAAGACGACCGCTCTCAGCACGTCGAGACCACGCCCGGGGCTCGCCTGCATCCTCACTGTCAGGCGGGGACGCCGACCATCGCCGCCGACCGCTCCCACAGGCCGCGCGCCAGCGCGACGTCGTCGGCCTGCCGGTTCGGACGGCCGGGGGCGAACCTGTCGAGGTAGGCACCGTCGACGGTCTCCGGGTCGGGGCGGGTGGCCAGCGCGAGCAGCGGCGCGGCCCCCTCCTCGGCGGTGATGGTGAGCACGCGGCTCAGGGGCGGGCTGTAGAGCACCCGGAACAGGGGCGAGTCGGCGCCGAACGCCGTGCCGACCACGCCCGGGTGGAAGCACGACGCCGTCGCGGTGCCACCGATCCGGCGCGACAGCTCACGCGTGAAGAGGACGTTCTCGAGCTTGGTGGTGCCGTAGACCTTGAAGCTGCGGTACGCGCCGGCCGTGCTGTCGAGGTCGTCGAGGTCGACGCGGCCGAAGGAGTTCGCGCGGCTCGAGGTGGTGATGACGCGGGCGCCGGGCGTCGCCTCGAGGCGCTCCCGCAGCAGCGCGGTGAGCAGGAACGTCGCCAGGTGGTTGACCTGGAAGGTCTTCTCGTGGCCGTCGACCGTGGTGGTGCGCTGCGGGAACGTGCCCCCGGCGTTGTTGGCCAGGACGTCGATGCGCTCGCAGCGCTCGAGCACCTCGGAGGCGGCGCGGCGCACGTCGTCGAGGCGCGTGAAGTCGGCCAGGACGGGCTCGACACCCAGCTCGGCGGCGAGCGCGCCGGTGCGCTGCGGGTCGCGCCCCAGCGGGACGACCGTCGCTCCGGCGGCGGCGAAGCGGCGCGCCGCGGCGGCGCCGATGCCGGAGCTGGCGCCGGAGACGACGACGGTGCGGCCTTCGAGGCGGGGCAGCGCCCCACCGGACGAGGTGCTCGGGGTGCTGGACACCTCCCCAGGATCAGCGCTCGCCGCCCTCTCGGCCATCTCGGGCCCGTCGCTGCGCTCGACGCGAGGCACGCCGGGTGCCGGTGGTCGGGGCGGGGCGCAGCGGCGGACCTAGCCTGGAGACGTGGCGTGGCTGGTGGTCGCCGCGGCGACCGCCGCGCTCGCGGCGGGGATGACGCGGCTGGGCGTGCCGTCCGCGGCCCTGTTCGCCGCTGTGCTCGCCGGGCTGGTCGTGGCGCTGACCGGCTGGCCGCGGACGCGGTGGCGCCGCGGGGAGCGCCTGGAGCTGGCCACGCCGGTCTCCAAGGGCGCGCAGGCGGTGCTGGGCGTGCTGTCGGGGGCGCTGCTGCAGCCCGCCACCCTGGCCGAGCTGGCCGGCTCCTGGGCACCGGTGCTGGCGGCCGTGGTCGCGACGCTGCTGGTCAGCGTGCTGGCGGGCCTGCTGCTGGGGCTCCGGCGCGACGTCGACGCCGCCACCGGCTCCTTCGCCATGGTCGCCGGAGGCGCGTCGGGGCTGACCGCCATCGCCGGGGAGCTGGGCGCCGACCAGCGGGTGGTGGCGGTGGTGCAGTACCTGCGGGTGCTGCTCATCCTGCTGGCGATGCCGGTGGTAGCGGTGCTGCTGGGCGGCGGCTCGAGCGGGGCACCACCGGGTGGCGCTGGGAGCGGGTCGGGCGGTGGGCTCACCGCGAGCGCGGCGCCGTGGTGGGTCGACGTGCTCTTCACCGCGGTCGTCGCGGCGGTGGGGATCTGGCTGGCGCGCCTGGCGAAGCTTCCGGCCGCGCCGCTGCTCGGACCCATGGTGGTGGCCGCCGCGGTCTCGGCGACCGGGCTCACGCAGGGCGCGACGGTGCCCGGCCCGGTGCTGCAGGTGGCCTTCGCGCTGATCGGGCTGCAGGTGGGCCTGTCGTTCACGCGCTCCAACCTGAAGACCGTCGGGCGGGTGCTGCCGGCGGCGCTGGCCCTCATCGTCCTGGTCATCGGGGCGACGGCCGCGGTGGGCGTCCCGCTGCTCCGCCTGGCCGGTGCGTCCACGCTGGACGCGTACCTGGCCACCACGCCGGGCGGGCTCTACGCGGTGGTGGCGACCTCGGCGGACAGCGGTGGCGACACCACGCTGGTGCTGGCCGTCCAGGTGCTCCGCCTGCTGGTGATGCTGCTGCTGGCGCCGCTCATCGGTGCCGCACTGGGTCGAGGAGGACGACGACGGCGGAGGCGGCCGGGGCGCTGAGGCGCCCCCGCGCGCGTCGTCGTCCTCGTGGTCGTCGGGAGGCTCAGACGTCGACGCGGTACGGCAGCGCCAGCTCGTCGCCCGGCAGGCCCCGGATGGCCCAGTCGTGGCGGGGCGTCTCGATGAGGGTGACCTCGAGGTCCGCCGGCTCGACGCCGAGGGCGCCGACGTCGCGGTAGAGGCGGGCGTAGAAGGCCTTCTTGGTGTCCACCTCGCGGCCCTCGAACATGAGCACCTCGACGACGAGGTAGCGCTCGGTGCGGCCGTCGGGGGTGGGGAAGTCGTCAGCGGTCATGGGGAAGAAGCGGTGGAAGCGCTTGCTGGGCGGCAGCTGCAGCACGTCGACCGCGGCGGCGTGGAGGACGTCGGACAGCTCGCTGCGCACGCCGCGCAGGAAGGTGTCGCGGCCGTAGACCTTGAACTGCGCCATGGGCAGACGCTGCCACACGCGCCGGGCCCGGCGCGGGACCCCGACCGGCCGCACCCAGCGCCCTACGCTCACCGGCCATGACCAGCAGCTCGGCGCCGCCGGGGCCACCTCCCAGCACCACCAGCCCTCCTCGCTCGACCCCGGACCTCGTGGCGACGACCGGGCTGCTCCTCCTGGCCGTCGTGCTCGCGCTGGTGTCGACGGTGGCCGTGGCCGGTCTGGTCATGGGTGTGAGCAGCTGCACCGAGCAGACCTGCGCCCTGTTCGGGATCTTCGGCGGCGCTGCCGTGGCGACGGTGGGCCCCTGGGTGGGCGTGCTGGGCCTCGGCGCGTGGGCCGTGGTCCGGTCGGTCAGGCGGCGGCGGGCGTGGTGGACCGCGCTCGCCGCGGCGCTCAGCGTGCCCGTGCTGTGGTTCGGCGGCGGGGCTCTGATGTGGCTGGCCGCCGGCGGGGCGAGCGCATGAGGCCCTGCTCGCCGTCCCCGCGCTGTGGTTCGCCGGGGCGGGGCTCGTCTGGCTGAGCGTCGGCGGCGCCAGCCGGTGACCGAGGGCCGGAGCAGGACGGCGCCTGCCTAGGGTGACCTGGTGAGCGCGCTGCCCGAGGTCTCGGACACCTTCGACGCCGAGGCCTGGGCGGTCGTCCCCGGCTTCGAGGGGCTCACCGACACCACCTACCACCGGTGCGTGCTGCCGGGAGCGGCCGGCGGCACCGTGCGGATCGCCTTCGACAGGCCGCACGTGCGCAACGCGTTCCGCCCGCACACCGTCGACGAGCTGTACCGCACCCTCGACCACGCCCGCCGCTCCCCCGACGTCGGCTGCGTGCTGCTCACCGGCAACGGCCCGAGCCCCAAGGACGGCGGGCACTCGTTCTGCTCCGGCGGCGACCAGCGCATCCGCGGCCGCTCCGGCTACCAGTACGCGGCCGGTGACGCACCCGACGAGACCGCGGCGGGCGTCGACGCCCGGCGCACAGCGGCCGAGGGCGGGCGGCTGCACGTCCTCGAGGTGCAGCGCCTGATCCGGACCATGCCGAAGGTCGTCGTCGCCGTCGTGCCGGGGTGGGCCGCCGGCGGCGGGCACAGCCTGCACGTGGTGTGCGACCTCACCGTCGCCAGCCGGGAGCACGCCCGGTTCAAGCAGACCGACGCCGACGTCGGCAGCTTCGACGCCGGGTACGGCTCCGCGTACCTGGCGCGCATGGTCGGCCAGAAGCGGGCGCGGGAGATCTTCTTCCTGGGGCGGGAGTACTCGGCGCAGGACATGGCCGACATGGGCGCGGTGAACGTCGTGGCCGACCACGCCGACCTCGAGCGCGAGGCGCTGCGCGTCGCCGCCGAGGTGTGCGGCAAGAGCCCGACCGCGCAGCGGATGCTCAAGTTCGCCTTCAACCTCGTGGACGACGGGCTCATGGGCCAGCAGGTCTTCGCGGGGGAGGCGACGCGGCTGGCGTACATGACCGACGAGGCCGTGGAGGGGCGCGACTCGTTCCTGCAGCGCCGCGAGCCCGACTGGTCGCCGTTCCCCTACTACTTCTGAGGAGGGTGCCGCCGTGCCCGACCGAGGAGTCCGGGAGCGTGCGCGCGCTCTCGCCGAGGAGCTCCTCGCCCCCCAGGCGGCCGACGTCGAGGCGGCCGGCGCAGTGCCGCGCTCCCACCTCGACGCGCTCGCCGCGGCGGGCCTGCGCCGGGCCGACGGCGAGGACGCGCTGGCCGTGGTCGAGGAGCTGGCCGCCGGTGACCTGGCCACCGCCTTCGTGTGGATCCAGCAGGTGGGCGTCGCACGGTGGCTCGGGGCGGCCGTCGCCGACGGTGGCGACGAGCGGTGGGCGGCGCAGCTCGACGACCTGCGCACCGGGCGGGCGCACGCCGGCATCGCGCTGCAGGCGGCGCTGCGCCCCGGGCCCGCCGCCGTCGTGGCGCGCCCGGTCAGCGGCGACGACGTGCACGGCGACGGCTGGGTGCTCGACGGCGAGGTGCCCTGGGTGACGGGCTGGGGCCTGCTCGACGCCGTGCTCCTCACCGCGCGGGACGGCGAGGAGGTGCTCTTCCTGCTGCTCGACCTGGGTGAGGTGCGCCGCGGCGGCCAGGCGGTGGGCCTGCGGGGCGAGCTGCTGCCGCTGGCCGCCGTGCGGGCCAGCCGCACCGTGGAGCTGCACCTCGACGGCTTCCGCGTGGGCGCGGACCGGCTCGTGGCGCGCGGGCAGCACGCCGCCCTCCTCGCCGGTGACGCGGCGGGGCTGCGCCCCAACGGCTCCCTCGCCCTGGGGCTGGTCCAGCGCTGCGTCCGGGCGATGCGCACCGACGACCGCCACGCCGAGCGGAGCGCGGCGCTGGCGGAGGAGCTGGGGGCCGTGCGGGTGCGGCTGGACGCCGCCGGGCCCGACGACCTGCCGGGGGCACGGGCAGCCGCCGTCGACCTGGCGTGGCGGGCCGCGGCGGCGCTGGCGCTGGCGACCGGCAGCAGCGCCGTCATCGCCCCCTCCCTCGCGGAGCGGACCGTGCGCGAGGCGCTGTTCCTGCTCGTCTTCGGCTCGCGCCCGGCGATCCGCGAGGCCCTGCTCGACGGGCTGCTGGCGTCCCGCCGAGCCTGAGGCCGAGGCACCGACCTCTCGCGCCCGCGTCACCGGCCGTCCACCTCGGCGTCGCCGGTGGGAGCGCTGCGACCGGTAGAACGGCGGCCTGTGAGCGCGACCACGCCCGCCCTCCCCGCCCCCACCGTCAGCGCCGACGCGCTCGCCGAGCTGCCGCACCAGCGGCCGCGACGCGCCCCGGCGTCGACGGCGGACGTCGCCGTCGAGAGCCGACCCGAGAAGCCGCTGCTGCGGGGGTGGTTGCACGCCGGGCTCGTACCGGTGGTGCTGGCCAGCGGAGCGGTGCTGCTCCCGCGCGCAGGCACCCCTGCGCAGACGGGAGCGGTGGCGGTCTACCTGACCGTCAGCGCGGTGCTGTTCGCCACGAGCGCGCTCTACCACCGCCTGAGCTGGTCGCCGGAGGCGCTGCTGCGCGTGCAGCGCCTCGACCACGGCAACATCCCGCTGGCCGTGGCGGCCTGCGCCACCCCGCTGCTCGTGGTGGGCCTGCCCGGGCGCGACGGCAGCCTGCTGCTGGTCGCGGTCTGGGCGGCCGCGCTGCTGGCTGCGGCCGCCCGCTGGCTGTGGCCCAGCTGCCCGCGACCGCTGCACACGGCGGGGACGGTGGCCCTCGGGTGGGCGGTGGTCCCCTCCCTGCCGGCCGTGGCGGCCCACGGCCAGCCGGTGGTCGCCGTGCTCGTCGTCGTCGGCGGGGTGCTGTTCACCGCCGGCGGCGCGGTGTACGCGACGCGCTGGCCGGAGCCGTCGCCGCGGTGGTTCGGCCACCACGAGGTGTTCCACGCCCTCACGGTGGTGGCGTGGCCCGTCCACGCCGCGGCCGTCTGGCTGCTGTGCGCATGACCTCCGCTGCCGGTCGGCCCCTGTCAGCTGCCAGGTGGACGTGGTAGACCGGACCGGGATGACGGTGTCCCGACCCTCGGCCTTCCGGAGGTGCCCCGCATGAGCGCGTCCCACCCGGTCCCCTCGCGGGTCACCGTGCCCTCCCCCGCCTCGCTGGCGCCCGTGCTCAAGCCCCTCATGCGGGGGTGGCTCCACGCCGGCGCCGCTCCCCTGGTGCTGGCTGCCGGGATCGTGCTCGTGTGCCTGGCGAACGGCGCCGCCGCCACCACGGCCGTGGCGATCTTCGCGGGCACGAGCACGCTGCTGTTCGCCACCAGCGCCGTCTACCACCGCTTCCGCTGGTCGGACCGCGCGCGGCTGTGGCTGATGCGCGCCGACCACGGCAACATCCCGCTGGTCATCGCCGGGTCCATGACGCCGGTGGCGCTGCTGGGCCTCACCGGTGGGTGGCGGGTCGGGGTGCTCGCGACGGTGTGGACGGCGGCCCTGCTGGCGGTGGCCTTCCGCTGGCTGTGGCCCCGGTGCCCCCGGGCGCTGCACACGAGCATCTCCCTGGTGCTCGGATGGGCCCTGCTGCCCGCGCTGCCGGTGCTGCTCGACCACGGCGGCGTCGCGGTCTTCACGCTCGTGCTGGTGGGCGGCGCCCTCTACACGGTGGGCGGGGTCGTCTACGGCCTCAAGCGGCCGAACCCCTGGCCGCGGACCTTCGGCTTCCACGAGGTGTTCCACACCCTGACGCTGCTGGCCTGGCCGGCGCACTACGTGGCGATCAGCCTGCTGGCCTACCGCTGACCCACCCCGGGAAGGCGTCCCCCGCGAGACCGACGTAACCTCCTCAGCGATCTCACAGCCGAGAGCGAGGAGCCGACCATGGCGACCGCGACGACGACGTCCGAGCCGGACGAGGTCGAGCAGCCCCAGACCGCACCACCCCGCTCCAGGACCGGGCAGGTGGTGCTGTGGACGGCGGTCTCGCTGGTCGGCGCGGCCTGCTGGACGGTCCTGGCGATCGCGCGCGGGGAGTCGGTCAGCGCGCTCTGGATCCTCTTCGCGGCGCTGTGCTCCTACGCCATCGCGTACCGCTTCTACTCCCGGTTCATCACCTACCGGGTGCTGCGCGCCGACGACCGCCGGGCCACGCCCGCCGAGCGGCTCGAGAACGGCACCGACTACGAGGTGACCGACCGACGGGTGCTGTTCGGGCACCACTTCGCCGCCATCGCCGGCGCCGGACCGCTGGTCGGGCCGGTGCTCGCGGCGCAGATGGGCTACCTGCCGGGGACCATCTGGATCGTCGTCGGCGTGATCTTCGCGGGGGCCGTGCAGGACCTCGTCGTCCTGTTCTTCTCCATGCGGCGCAACGGCAAGAGCCTCGGCCAGATGGTGCGCGAGGAGATCGGCGTGGTCGGCGGGATCGCGGCGCTGGTCGCCGTCTTCGCCATCATGATCATCATCTTGGCGGTGCTGGCGCTCATCGTGGTGAACGCCCTCGCCGAGTCGCCGTGGGGCGTCTTCTCCATCGCCCTGACCGTGCCGATCGCCCTGTTCATGGGCGTGTACCTGCGCTACCTGCGCCCCGGGCGGGTGCTGGAGACCACCGCCATCGGCGTCGTCCTGCTGCTGGCCGCCATCATCGGTGGCGGGTACGTGGACCAGCTGGGGCTGGCGGAGTCGCTGACCCTGTCCAAGGAGACGCTGGTCATCGCGCTGGTCGTCTACGGCTTCGTCGCCTCGGTGCTCCCGGTGTGGCTGCTGCTGACGCCTCGCGACTACCTGTCCACCTTCATGAAGGTCGGCGTGATCGTGCTGCTGGCGGCAGCGCTGCTGCTGGCCCGCCCGGTGCTCGAGAACGACGCGGTCACCAGCTTCGCCCGCGAGGGGAACGGGCCGGTGTTCGCCGGGTCGCTGTTCCCGTTCGTCTTCATCACCATCGCCTGCGGCGCGCTGTCGGGCTTCCACGCCCTGATCTCCTCGGGCACCACGCCCAAGATGGTGGCCAAGGAGCGGCAGGTCAGGTTCATCGGCTACGGCGGCATGCTCATGGAGAGCTTCGTGGCCATCAGCGCGCTCATCGCGGCCTCGGTGATCGACCAGGGCCTCTACTACGCGATGAACGCTCCGGCCGGCGCCACGGGCGGCACCCCGGAGACGGCGGCCGCGTACGTGAGCGGCCTGGGCTTCGCCACCTCGCCCGACGCCCTGGCAGCGGCGGCCGCGGCCATCCAGGAGCCGAGCATCATCTCCCGCACCGGCGGTGCGCCGACGCTGGCGATGGGCATCTCGCAGATCTTCCACGAGGCGTTCGGCGGGAACATGCAGGCGTTCTGGTACCACTTCGCGATCATGTTCGAGGCGCTGTTCATCCTCACCGCCGTCGACGCCGGCACCCGCGTGGGCCGCTTCATGCTGCAGGACACGATCGGCAACGTGTGGCCGAAGTTCGGCGACCTGACCTGGCGCACCGGCACGTACACCGCCAGCGCCGTCGTCGTGGGGGCCTGGGGCTACTTCCTCTACACCGGCGTCACCGACCCGCTCGGCGGCATCAACCAGCTGTTCCCGCTGTTCGGCATCGCCAACCAGCTGCTCGCGGCGATCGCGCTGACGCTGTGCACCACGCTGCTCATCAAGCACGGCAAGGCGAGGTACGCGTGGGTGACGGGCGTGCCCCTGGCGTGGGACCTCGTCGTCACGATGACGGCCAGCTGGCAGAAGGTCTTCTCCTCCAACCCGGCCATCGGCTACTTCGCGCAGGCCTCGAAGTACCGCGACGCCCTCGCCGCCGGAGAGGTGCTGGCGCCCGCCAAGGACGCCGCGCAGATGCAGCAGGTGGTCACCAACTCCACCACCAACGGCGTGCTGCAGTCGCTGTTCGCGCTGCTGGTGGTCGTGGTGGCCGCCAACGCGGCCGTGGTGGTGGTGCGAGCGCTGAGGGCCGGGCAGCTGCCCACCACGGAGGTGCCGTTCGAGCGCTCGCAGCTGGTGGAGCCCGCGGGGATGCTCCCCACCCCGGAGGAGAAGGAGGCCGTGCGCGTGCACGCCGCGGCCGGCGGCCGGGTCTCCGGCGGGTCGCACGGCGACCACCGGTGAGGTCGCGCCTGGCGGACGTCGTGGCGGGGGTGCGCTGGTACCTGCGGGAGATCGGCGGCACCGCCCGCTGGGACGCCTACCTCGAGCACTGCCGCGAGCACGGGCACACCCCGGTGAGCCGGCGCCAGTTCGAGCGGGAGCGCACCGACGCGAAGGCGGCGAGCCCCGGCGCCCGCTGCTGCTGAGGCCGTTCCCCGGACCGCAGCCGGAGACCCGGCTGCGGTCTGGAGGGGAGCAGAACCGCAAGCGGACGCTCGGCTGCGGTTGTCACGCCACCTGGACCGCAAGCGGGTGCTCGGCTGCGAGGAGTCCGGGGGTCAGGGCGACGTCGGAGCGGGCGCCTCCTGGCGCGGGGCGCGCCGCAGGGACACGGACAGGACGGCGGCGACGGCGCACAGGGCCGCACCGCCCAGCCACGCCGCGGTGTAGGTGCCGGTCTGCTCGCGCAGCACCCCTGCCGCGCCCGCGGCGACCGCAGCACCGACCTGGTGGGAGGCGAACACCCACCCGAAGACCACGGTGCCGGCGGAGCCGAACAGCTCCCGGCAGAGGACGGCCGTCGGGGGCACGGTGGCCACCCAGTCGAACCCGTACACCACGACGAACAGCAGCATGCTGGGGTGCACCGACGGCCCGAGCAGCGACGGGAGCACGAGCAGCCCCACGCCGCGGAAGGCGTAGTAGGCGAGCAGGAGCAGCCGCGGGTCCACCCGGTCGGTGAGGTAGCCCGACGCGATGGTCCCGGCGATGTCGAAGATCCCGACGACGGCGAGGAGCCCGGCGGCGGTGGTCGTCGCCATGCCGTGGTCGTGCGCTGAGGGCACGAAGTGCACGCCCACCAGCCCGTTGGTGGTGGCGCCGCAGATGGCGAAGGCACCCGCCAGGCCCCAGAAGGCCGGGCGCCGGCTCGCCGTGCGCAGGGCCGCCAGAGCGCGGCCGGCCGCCCCTCCCCGGGCCGCGGGCGCCTGCGCCGGGGCGACGCGGGGAGAGGCCGCCTCCAGCGGCGAGGAGGCCTCGGCCCCCTCGTCCGGCCGCGGCTCGGCGCCGTAGGGCAGCACTCCGAGGTCGAGCGGACGGTCGCGCAGGAGCGCCAGGACCAGGGGGACGACGGCGAGCGCAGCGCCCGCCACCACGAGCAGGGCGGTCCGCCACCCCAGCGCGTCGGAGGTGACGGCGACGACGGGCAGCAGGGAGAGCTGGCCGGTGGCGCTGCCGGCGGTGAGCACCCCGATGACGAGGCCCCGGCGCCGCACGAACCACCGGTCGGCCACGGTGGCCGCGAACACCAGCGCCATCGACCCGGTGCCCAGCCCGATGAGCAGGCCCCACGTGGGCAGCAGCTGCCAGGCGGCCTGCGCCCGCGAAGACAGGGCGGCACCGGTCGCGATGAGCAGCAGCGCGCACGCGACGACCCGGCGCATGCCGAAGCGCTCCATGAGCGCCGCAGCGAAGGGTGCGGTGAGCCCGAAGAGCACGAGGTTGACGCTGACGGCCAGCGACACCAGCGAGGTGGACCAGCCCAGCTCGTCGTGCAGCGGGACCATGAGCACGCCGGGGGCCGCCCGGAACCCCGCGGCCCCGACCAGCGCCACGAAGGCGACGGCCGCCACGCCCCACGCGGGGTGGACGCGCCCGCTGCGCCTCCGGCGCGCCCGGGGCTGGTGGATCTGGGCGGGGGTGCTCACCACGCCGCCCAGTGTGCGGCCGTCGGTAGCGTCGGCACGTGCCTTCCGCCAGCGGTGCTCCCCTCGTCGTCGTCACCGGTGCCGCCGGTCGCATCGGGAGGTCGGCGGCTCCCCTGCTGCCCGCCGGCTGGCGGCTGCGGCTGACGGACCTGCGCGCCGGCCAGCTGCCCGGCAGCGGGCTGGCCGTGGAGGCGCTGGACGTCACCGACGAGGCCGCGTGCGCCGCGGCCTTCGAGGGCGCTGACGCCGTCATCCACCTGGCCGGCGTGCCCGATCCCGCGGCGACGTGGGAGCAGCTGCTGCCCGCCAACGTCATCGGGACGCACGCCGTCGCCGCAGCGGCCGTGGCCGCCGGAGTGGGGCGGCTCGTGGTGTGCAGCAGCCTGCAGGCGGTCTCGGCGCCCGTCGCCGAGCACCAGGTCCGCAGCGAGGACCCGCCGCGACCGGCGAACCTCTACGGCGCCACCAAGGGCTGGGCCGAGCTGGTGGGCTCGTGGGTGGCGGCCACGAGCGGCACCTCCGTGGTGGCCCTGCGGATCGGGTACTTCAACGAGCAGCGCCCACCGTGGCCGGGGACGACCCCGCGCGAGCTGGCGGCGTGGCTGTCGGTGCGCGACGCCGCCGAGCTGCTGCGCGCCTCGGTGGAGTCGGACCTGCGCGAGGTCGACGGTGGGCCCGTGGGACACGGGGCGGGCTTCGTGGTGGTCAACGGCACATCGGCGGGGCGCTACCGCAAGGCCGACGTCTCCACCACGCAGCGGGTGCTCGGCTACCGGCCCCTCGACGACGCCTGGGCCGGCGAGCCGCTCCCCTGACCGGTCAGCGGAGTCAGCGACGGGCCGCGTGCACGGCCACCTCGGCCGCCTTCACCGCGAACCACACCCGCGCACCCGGCACGAGGTCGAGGTCGGCCGCGGACGCGGCGGTGACGTCGGCGGCGAGGACCGGGCCCGCCTCGAGGGCTTCCGCCGCGCCCGCCTCCAGACGGGCGCGCACCCGCACGAGCGCGCCGCGGGGCTCGACGGCCGTCACCGTCACGGCCAGCGCGTTGCGAGGGCTCGAGGCCCCCGGCGCGGGGTGGTCCCGGTGCACGGCCACGGCGGCGGGCGAGAACACGGCCACCGCGGGCTCGCCGGGACGGCACCCGGGGTCGAGCACACCCGCGACCGGGTGCCCGGCCGCGGTGAGCAGACCGCCGGAGGCAGCCGTGCCCGCGAGGAGGTCCAGCCCCGCCAGGCGGGCGGCGAAGGCGCTGCGCGGCTGGGCGAGCACCTCGCGGACCGGCCCCTCCTCCACCACGCGGCCCGCGTCCAGCACCACGGCGCGGTCGGCGAGGGCGAGCGCGTCGAGGGGGTCGTGGGTCACGAGGAGCACCGGCGGCGCCGAACCCGTCGGAGGGGCTGACAGCACGCGGCGCAGCAGCTGCCGCACCTCCGGCGCGGCGGCGACGTCCAGGGCCGCCATCGGCTCGTCGAGCAGCAGCGCGCGGGGCTGAGCGGCGAGAGCCCGGGCCACGGCCACCCGCTGGGCCTGCCCGCCGCTCAGCTGGCCGGGACGCCGGTCGGCGAGGTGCGCGACGTCGACGCGCTCGAGCCAGCGCTGTGCGCTCTGGCGGGCGGCGCGGCGGCCCGCTCCGGCGGCCCGGGGCCCGAAGGCGACGTTGTCGAGCACCGACAGGTGGGGGAAGAGCAGGGCCTCCTGGGCGAGCAGCGCGACGCCCCGCCGGTGGGGTGGCACGTCGACGGGCCCGCCGGGAGCGCCTGCTGCAGCGGAGGTGTCGTCGGGACCGGACGTACCGACCGACAGCAGCACCCGGCCGTCCAGCTCCACGCGCCCCCGGTCGGGGCGCAGCAGGCCCGCGGCCACGCCGAGCAGCGTCGACTTGCCGGCTCCGTTGGCTCCCAGGAGCGCCACCACCTCGCCGGGGGGGACGCGCACCCGTGCGCTGACGCGGCGGTCCGCGACGACGGCGTCGACCAGCAGCCCGCCGCCGGCCCCCGCGGCCGGGGCGCTCACAGCCCCCCGTCCCGGCGGCCGCGCGCCACGACGATGACGACCACCGCCACCACGACGAGCACGAGGGAGAGCGCGACGGCGGCGCGTGCGTCGCTCTCGCGCTGCAGGTAGACCTCCAGGGGCAGGGTGCGGGTGACGCCCTGCAGGCTGCCGGCGAAGGTCAGCGTGGCGCCGAACTCCCCCAGCGAGCGCGCAAAGGAGAGCACCGTCCCCGACGCCAGACCCGGCAGCACCAGTGGCAGCGTGACGCGGCCCAGCACGGCGGACGGGGAGGCGCCGAGCGTCGCGGCCACCTGCTCGTACCCGGTCCCCCGTGCCCGCAGGGCGCCCTCCAGCGACAGCACGAGGAAGGGCATCGCCACGAACGACTGCGCGATGACCACCGCCGCCGTGGAGAACGCGATCCGCAGCCCGAGCACCTCCAGCGACGAGCCCAGCAGTCCCTGCCGGCCGAAGGTGTAGAGCAGGGCGATGCCGCCGACCACGGGCGGCAGCACCAGCGGGACGAGCACGAGGGACCGCAGCAGCCGCAGCCCCGGGAAGGAGCACCGCGCCAGCACCAGCGCCACGGGCACGCCCAGGAGGAGGCACACGGCGGTGCTGCAGGTGGCCGTCAGCAGGGACAGCCGCAGCGCCGCCAGCGACGCCTCGGAGGTGACCAGGGCCGGGAAGGCCGCCCAGTCGACCTTGGTGACGACGGCGACGAGCGGCAGCACCACGAACGCCGCTCCGAGGGCCGCGGGGGCGAACGCCCAGGTCGGAAGACCCACCCGCGCCCGGGGTCGGCCCCCGGGCCGGAGCCGCGGCCGGGTCTGGCTCAGGGCGCCCCGAACCCAGCGGCCCGCAGGACGGCCCGCCCCTGCGCACCGACCACGTACTGGGCGAACTCCGCGGCCAGCTCCGGCTGGGCGGCGCCGGTGAGCGGGGCGACCGGGTAGGTGTTGACGACACCGCTGCTCTCGGGGAAGGGCACGTCCGTGACCTTCCCCTGCGCGCCGCGGGCGTCGGTGGCGTAGACGAGCCCGGCGTCGGCCTCTCCGGACTCGACCTTGGTGAGCACGTCGGTGACGGAGCTCTCCTCGCTCACCGGCGCGAGCGCGACCCCCGTGGCCCTCTCGACCCGCTCGGCGGCCGCGCCGCACGGGACCTGCGGGGCGCAGACCACCACGGCGGTGCCGGGCTCGGCGAGGTCCGCGAACGAGGCGACGCCCTTCGGGTTGCCCGGCGGCGTGACGATGGTGAGCACGTTGGTGGCGAAGGCCACCGGCGGCTGCGCCGTGAGGCCGGCGTCGACGACCCTGGTCATGTTCGCCTGGTCGGCGGAGGCGAAGACGTCTGCCGGGGCGCCGTTCTGGACCTGCGTGACGAGGTCCGACGACCCGGCGAAGCTGAACGCCACCGTCACGCCGGGGTGCTCCGCCTCGAACTGCGTCCCGATCTCGGTGAACGTGCCCTTCAGCGAGGCGGCGGCGAACACGGTGAGCGTCCCCGTGGGTGCTGAGGACGACGCCGCCCCCGCGCTCGTCGTCGTGCTCGACGCCGAGCCGGTCGGCGTGCCGGAGGCGCAGCCGGCGAGCAGGAGGGCGGCGCCGCCCGCGACGGCCGCGGCCAGGAGCTGGGCGCGCCTCACGAGGTGCCGCCGGGGGTCTCGACGATGACGGTGGTCGCCTTGACCACCGCCACGGCCGTGCGACCGGGCTCGAGGTGCAGCTCGCGAGCGGCGTCGGCGCTCATGAGCGAGGTGACGCGGTGCGGCCCGCACTGCATCTCGACCTGGGCCATGACGCCGTCCGCGACCACGGAGGTCACGAGCCCCACGAAGCGGTTGCGGGCCGACCTGGCGACGCCCGAGGGGTCGGCCGGGGTGGGGCCGGCGTGGTCGCGGGCGAAGGCGGCCAGCTCCGCGCCGTCCACCGAGGCCCGGCCGGCCGGACCTGAGCGCGCGGTGAGCGCTCCGGACTCGATCCAGCGGCGCACCGTGTCGTCGCTGACGCCGAGGAGCGCGGCGGCCTCGCGGACGGAGTAGAGCACCCGACCAATGTATCCGCAGATGCGGACAGAGGGCCGCCCACCAGCCGCACATGCGGAACCCCGTTGGATCTGTGGTGGACCTGGGCGCATGTTCCCCACTCTGCTGGGAATGAAGTTGCCTGCTGCAAGCACTACACATACAGTTGCTTCAGCAAACTTCTTTGAGGAGGTCCCGTGGCCAGTCCCCACGCCTGCGCCGCGCTCATCGCCACCTTCCCGGCGCTGGCGCGCTCCAAGCGCGCCGTGGTCGGCCACACGCGGCTCGCCCCGGTGTCCGCGCTCGCCGCGGTCGCCGCGGCGGGGCCGGTGCGCGTCTCGGAGGTCGCCGAGCTCATGGGCCTGGACCTGTCGACCGTCAGCCGTCAGGTCTCCCACCTGCGGCGCGACGGCCTGGTGGAGTCCACCCCCGACGCCGACGACGGCCGCTCGCAGCGGCTGTCCGTCACGGACGCCGGGAGGGCGCTGCTGCGCGACGAGCGCCACCGCATGGTCGACCGCCTCGTCGAGCGCCTCGTCGACTGGGACGACGCCGAGCTGGCCGAGATCACCGCGCTGATCGGCCGCCTCACCGCCGACCTCAGCGCAGCGCCGCAGCACCACCCCGAGACCGCACGCCCCACCGCCACCACCGCGAGGACCGCATGACCACCACCGCAGCACGCCCGAGCACCGCAGCAGCATCCCCGCCGACGGCACCGGCCGGTGGCGACGCCCAGGTCCACATGACCCACCGGCAGATCCTCGAGGCGCTCTCGGGCCTCCTGCTGGGCATGTTCGTGGCCATCCTCAGCTCGACCGTCGTCTCCAACGCCCTCCCGGTGATCCTGCCGGCGCTCGGCGGCGGCGAGTCCGGCTACACCTGGGTGGTCGTGGCGGCACTGCTCGCCACCACCGTGTCCACGCCCATCTGGGGCAAGCTCGCCGACATCTTCTCCAAGAAGGTGCTCGTCCAGAGCTCGCTGGTCATCTTCGTCATCGCGTCGGTGGTGGCCGGGCTCTCCGTCAACGTCCCGATGCTCATCGCCGCCCGCGTCGGCCAGGGCCTCGGCGCCGGCGGCCTCACCGCGCTCGCGCAGATCGTCCTGGCCACGATGATCGCGCCGCGCGAGCGCGGCCGGTACTCCGGCTACCTCGGCGCCACGTTCGCCCTGGCCACCGTCGGCGGTCCCCTCATCGGCGGCGTCATCACCGAGCACCTGTCGTGGCACTACACGTTCTTCGTGGGCGTCCCCTTCGCCGTCGCGGCGTTCTTCGTCATCCAGAAGACCCTCGACCTGCCCGTGGTGAAGCGCGAGGTGCACATCGACTACTGGGGCGCCACGCTGCTCGCGGCCGGCGTCTCGTCGCTGCTCATCTGGGTCTCGCTGGCGGGCAAGAACTTCGACTGGGTGTCGTGGCAGACGTTCGCCCTGGTGGGCGGCGGCATCGCACTGCTGGTCGCGCTGGTGCTCGTGGAGCGCCGCGTCAAGGACGCGATCATCCCGCTGCACCTCTTCCGCTCCTCGACCACCGTGCTCGCCTCCGTCGCCAGCCTCTTCGTGGGCGTCGCGATGTTCGGCGCCACGATCTTCCTGGCGCAGTACTTCCAGCTGGCCCGCGGCGACTCGCCCACGGTCGCCGGCCTGCGCACCCTGCCGATGATCGCCGGCCTGTTCCTGTCCTCCACCGTCATCGGGCAGCTGGTCTCCCGCACCGGCCGCTGGAAGCGCTGGATCGTCACCGGCGGCGTGCTGCTCACCGCGGGGCTCGGCCTCATGGGCACCATCGCCTGGGACACCGACTACTGGGTGGTCGCCGTCTACATGGCGCTGGTGGGCCTGGGCGTCGGCATGATGATGCAGAACCTCGTGCTCGCGGTGCAGAACGTCACGGCGCCGCAGGACATGGGAACGGCCAGCTCCTTCGTGGCCTTCACCCGGTCCCTCGGCGGCTCCATCGGCGTCTCGGTGCTGGGAGCGGTGCTCGGCCACCGCGTGACCGGGTACCTGACGTCCAGCCTCACCGAGGCGGGCGTCGACCCCTCGCAGCTCGGCGCCGCCGGCAGCGGTGGCGTGCCGGTGCTGTCCCAGATCCCGCAGCCGGTCCGCACCCTCGTGCAGGCCGCCTACGGCGACGGCATCGCCGACATCTTCCTCACGGCGGCCCCGTTCGCCCTCCTGTCGCTGCTGTTCGTGCTCTTCTTCAAGGAGACCGCGCTGCGGACCACCAACGGTCCGGCCGCCGCCCCGGCGCCCGCCGAGGGCGAGACCGCGACGGCCCAGCTCGGCACCGCCCCTCTGGGCAGCGCCGGTGGTGACCGGACCGCTCAGGACGACGACGCCGCGCACCACGGCAAGCACGCCGCGCCCGTCGAGCCCGTCACCGGTGACGCCGACCACCTCGGCAGGCACGCCGACCGGCGCGTCCCGCTGGACGCCCACCGCTGACCCCCGGGGGCGCAGCGCAGGAGGCCCGCACCCCCGTCGGGGGTGCGGGCCTCCTGCGCGTTCCGGGTCGTGTCGAGCCGGAGGCGGGTCAGCGGGGGTCGGCGGGGTCCGACGGCTCGGCGCGCAGCGCGTCCGCGAGCTCCTCCTCGGGGCGCGGCGGGACCGTCTCGTCGTCCTCGAGGACCTCGAGCTCGTGGTCGGGGGCGCCCGGCAGGTCCGCCCCGGGCTGCTCGCTCACCGGGCACCGCCCGGGGTGTCGTAGGACGAGTGCGGGCGGGCACCGGGGTGCTCCGGCCCGGTGTCCCCCGGGACCGCCTGCTCGGCGTCCTCGGCGCTGATCGTCACACCGGCCAGCGGGTCGCCGGCGGCCGTGCCGTCCGCGCTGCCCTCGCCGCGCTGGTCCATCACCGGCGGCGGCACCGAGGCGCCGGTGGCGCGGGCCGTGCCGTTGCTGCGGTCGGCGATGGCCGAGAGGGTCTCCGGGTTCGCGGAGGGCTGCACCTGGCCGGTGCCGCCGTCGTCGTCGTGGGTGCTCACACCTCAGACCATGGCGCGAACAGCGCCGTGCGGCGACTCGTGGCGGGCTCCGGGGAGCACCGTCGGCGCAGCGGGGGCCACCGACGCGTCCGCACCGCGGGTGACGGGCACCGGCAGCAGCTGCTCCTCGAGCGTGCGCAGGTCGACCCGGAGGACGACGTCGGCGGGGAGCGGCTCCCAGCCGTCCACGCGCAGGCCGGAGGAGGAGACCACGACGGCGCCGTCCTCGGCGCGGCGGCGCCACAGCTGGTAGTAGCCGGTGCGGTGCCCGATGGGCAGCTCCTCCTCGGCGAGACCGCTCGCGTCGAAGTCCTCGTGGGGGATGCGGGCGCCGGCGCTGACGTGCACCACCACGAGCTCGCGCGGGGAGACCAGCACGGCGTTGAGGCTGGAGGAGGGGAAGAGGGGAGCCAGCTGCGCGGCCGCGGCGGCGGCGCCCTGCGCGAGGTCCCCGGTGGCGGCGGCGCGCTCGCGCACGAGCGCCGCGTACCGCTCGCTGTCGGTGGCGCCGACGAGCGCCGCCCGCGACGCCGGCTCGAGCAGCTCCTCCAGGCGCACGGCGGGCTTCACGGCACCGTTGTGGGCCAGGGCGACGTCCCCCAGACCCTCGACGCGCCCCACGAAGGGGTGCGTGTTCTCGGGCTGCACCGGCATGCCGGAGCTGGCCAGGCGCAGGTGCAGCAGCCCCGCTCGCGCGCGCAGGCCGTCCGTGAGCTGCTCCAGCGCGGGGTCCCCGTAGCCGCCGCGCGGGCTCCGCCGGGTGCGCAGGGCGTCGTCGTCGAGCCAGGCCGCGCCCCAGCCGTCGTCGTGGAGGCGGGCCATCGAGCGGAAGGCCGCCACCTGGGCGCTGCCGAGCGCCTCCACCAGGGAGCGCGGAGAAGGGGCGGCGAAACCGAGGAGCCTGCACACGCCCACCACGGTAGGCACCCCCGGTGACGTCCGTGTGACAACGACACGGCCCGACCGCCCCGCGCCGACGGTGAGCCTTGCGATGAGTCCGGGCGCGGTCCACGGTCTGGGGTGCGTCCGGCGGCGTCAGCCGTCACGCACCGCACCTGGAGGCAGATGTGTCCTACACGCTCAACCCGTACCTCAACTTCCGCGGCACGGCCCGGGAGGCGATGGAGTTCTACGCCTCGGTCCTGGGCGGGAAGCTCTCGCTGATGACCTTCACCGAGGGCGGCATGCCGATGGGCGGCGAGGAGGACGGCTGGGTCATGCACGGCCAGCTGGACCTGCCCAACGGCATGGTGCTCATGGGCTCCGACACCCCCACCTCGATGCCCTTCGACGAGGTCAAGGGCTTCGCGGTGGCGCTCACCGGCGACGACGGCGACACGCTCCTGGGCTGGTACCGGGCCCTGGCCGCCACGGGGCACGAGGACGTGCCGCTGGCGAAGGCACCGTGGGGCGCGTGGTTCGGCCAGTGCAAGGACCGCTGGGGCACCCCGTGGATGGTCAACGCCGACGGCGTGACCGCCCCCGCCTGACCCCTCTCGTGATCATGGGCGGTCGGCCACCCGGGTGGCCGACCGCCCATGATCACGGTCAGGGGCAGGGGTGGGTCAGCGGCGCACCCAGACGGCGGTGTCGACGGGCAGCAGGAGGCCGCCGTCGGCGGCGTCCTCCAGGTCGTCGCTGGCCAGCAGCACCTCGGCGCCGCACGGCAGGGTCACCGGCCGCTCGGACAGGTTCACCCAGCAGGCGAAGCCGGGGTCGCGGGTGAAGGCGAGCACGCCGTCGAGGGACCCGTCAGCGCTCTCGACCCACGCCATCGCACCGTCGCCGAGGGCCTCCAGCGAGCGCCGCAGCGACAGCGCCGAGCGGTAGAGCTCGAGCGTCGAGGTCGGGTCACCGTCCTGGTCGGCCGCGGTCAGCCCCGCGAAGGACGCGGGCTGCGGCAGCCACGGCGCGCCGGTGGGCGCCGCGCCGTCGGCGCGCTCGCTGAACCCGAAGGGCGCCTCGGCGCCCGACCACGGCAGCGGCACGCGGCAGCCGTCGCGACCGCGGCGCTCGCCGCCGGACTGGAACCACACCGGGTCCTGCAGGGACTCCTCGGGCAGGTCCTCGACCTCGGGAAGGCCCAGCTCGGCGCCCTGGTAGACGTACGCGCCACCGGGCAGCGCCAGCATGAGCAGCGCGGCCGCGCGGGCGCGGCGCAGGCCCAGCTCGAGGTCGGCCGGGCGGCCGGCGAAGTCCTCCTCGCCGCCCAGCTGCGGGCGGTCCTGCTCGCGGGCGTAGCGGGAGACCTCGCGGTAGACGTCGTGGTTGCTCAGCACCCAGGTGGGCGGGGCGCCGACGGCGCGGTGCGCGGCGAGCGTCCTGTCGATGACGTCGCGCAGCTCCGGCTCGCGCCACGCCGAGACGAGGAAGTCGAAGTTGAACGCGGTGTGCAGCTCGTCGGGGCGCAGGTACAGGCCCAGGCGCACCGGGTCGCCGGTCCACGCCTCGGCCACGAAGACCCTCGGGTCGTCGTAGGAGTCGGCGATGGCGCGCCAGCGGCGGTACACCTCGTGGACGTCGTCGCGGTCGAGGAAGGGGTGGTCGCCCGCGCCGAAGGGTCGGTGGGGGTTCTCGAGCACCCCGGTGTCGGGCAGGTCGGCGTGCTTGGTGAGGCCGTGGGCCACGTCGATGCGGAACCCGTCGACGCCGCGGTCGAACCAGAACCGCAGGACGTCGTCGTACTCCGCGCGGACGTCCTCGCTGGTCCAGTCGACGTCGGGCTGCTTGGTGTTGAACAGGTGCAGGTACCACTGGCCGGGCTGCCCGGCCGGGTGGGCGTCGTCACCGACGGCCTCCACCACGCGCGTCCACGCGGGCCCGCCGAAGTGGCTGGTCCAGTCGTTGGGGGGCAGCTCGCCGGTCTCGCCGCGTCCGTCGCGGAAGATGAAGCGCGCCCGCTCGGGGGAGCCGGGGGCGCTGGCGAGGGCCGCCTGGAACCACGCGTGCTCGTCGGAGAGGTGGTTCGGGACGACGTCGAGGATGACGCGCAGCCCGAGGCCGTGCGCCTCGGCGATCATCGCGGTGGCCTGCTCCAGGTCTCCGAACAGCGGCTCGACGGCGCGGTAGTCGGCCACGTCGTAGCCGGAGTCGGCCAGGGGCGAGGGGTACCAGGGGTTGATCCAGATCGCATCGACGCCGAGGGAGGCCAGGTGGGGCAGACGCGCCCGCAGGCCGGTGACGTCTCCGGTGCCGTCACCGTCGCCGTCGGCGAAGGAGCGGATGTAGACCTGGTAGACGACCGCCTCGCGCCACCAGGGGGTGGCGAGGCGGGAGGCGGCGCGCTGCGCGCCGGTGGCGGGGGCCGTGAGGGTCACGGAGTGCTCCGGGAGTGACGTGGGTGTGCGGGGCCGGGGGGTGTGGCTGGGGTGACGCCGGGTGGTGCGCCAGCGATGCTAGATCGATCCACCACCGCGTGTCACGCGCATCCGCACGACTGGCGGACGACCAGCCGCGGTGGCACCGCGAGCTCCAGCGGAGCCGCGCCGGCGGACGGCTCCCGCAGCCGTCGCACCAGCCCCTCCGCGGCGGTGCGGCCCAGCTGCTCGCCGTGCGTGGAGACGGTGGTGAGCGGCGGCTCGTACAGCGCGGCCGCGGGGATGTCGTCGTAGCCGGTCACCGGCAGCGCGCCGGCCCGGCCCGCCTCCCGCAGCGCCCGCAGCAGACCCGTCGCGTGGACGTCGCTGAAGCAGACGGCGCCGTCGGGGGCACGGCCCTCGGCGGCGCGGGACAGCGGTCCCGCCACCGCGTCGCGACCGAGGAGCAGCCCGGTCGGGTCCTCCTGGAGCCAACCCAGCGCCCCCACGACCTCCGCCCCGGGCACGCCCGCCACGGCGTCGTGCACGCCGGCCTCGCGCAGCCGGGCGCTGGCGACGTCGCGGGAGGCCCCCACCAGCAGCAGCCGCCGACAGCCGTGGGCCTGGAGCAGGTGCTCGGCGGCCAGCCGGCCCCCGAGCCTGTCGTCGGGGGCGACCGTCCACGTGCTGGCCCCGTCGACGGGCTGGGTGAGCAGCACGTGCTCGAGGCGCCAGTCGCGCAGCTCGTCCACCAGGGACGCCGGCGTGCCCGCCACCGGTGCCAGCACCAGGCCGGCCACGCGGTGCTCGCGCAGCAGCCCCAGCAGCTCGGCCTGCTGCGCCAGGTCGTGGGCGGCGTTCGCGAGCAGGGGCAGGTACCCCTCCTCGCGCAGCGCCGCCTGCACGCCCACGAGGGCCTGCGCGAAGAACGGGTTGGTGATGTCGCTGACCACCACGCCCACCACCGGCGCGTGCTGGGAGCGCATCGCCGCGGCCACCCGGTCGTACACGTAGCCGAGCTCGGCCATGGCGGCGTGGACGCGCTCGCGCGTGGCGCCCGAGACGCGCCCCTCACCCCGCAGGACGAGGGACGCGGTGGCCCGGGAGACGCCGGCGCGCGCGGCGACGTCGGACAGGGTGACCCGGGCGCTCACGCCCTCGATGATGCCCGTTGCTGCGCCGACGGGCTGGTCAGCGACCCTCAGGACGACGACGGCGGCGCGGGCGGCCGCGGGCCCACCACGGCCGACGGGCGGCAGGCTCCTCCACGAGGTGCTCCTCCGGCTCGACCGCACCCAGCGGGTGGGCCTCCCGCCAGCGCGCCAGCTGCCGGTCGAGGTCCACGAACGCCAGCGCCACCGGCGGCACCTCCTGCGGGCGGCGGTAGGCGGCGTCCAGGCGCTCGTTGAACTGCTCCACCGCAGCGCGGACGGCGTCCTCGGTGGTCTTGCCGGGGACGGCCTCCACCAGCTCCTCGCGCTCGCGGCGCAGGGCCAGCGCCGGGGGCAGCGCGGCGGTCATGTCGGCGCCCTCGCGGCGGGCCCACTCCACCGCCCACTCCCCCGCGGTCTGGCCGAGGACGGCGTCGTCGAGGGGCTTGCCGGCCGCCGACAGCCCGTCGAAGGCGCCGCGCTCGACCGCCTCACGGACCTGCCGGTCCACCCAGGTCTCCCGGCTGACGCCGGGCGGCTTGCGCTGGCTCACCCCTCCATGGTCGCCCCGGTCCCGGCTTGACGCCTCAGCCCGGCTCACCGCGGCGCTTGCGGCGGGCGACCACCACGAGGTCGACGACGAAGCCGACCGCCACGAAGGCCGTGAGGTAGAGGAGCCACGCGGGACCGCGGGCGACGGCGACCCACAGCGAGGCGCCTCCCCACAGGAGCACGCCGAACACCGCGAGCGCCAGCCTCAGGGTCAGCGCGCTGCGGACCGGCGGCCCTCCGTGCTGCTCGCTCCACGAGGGGCCGCCCCGGCCCCACCACCCGGGTCCCTGCCCGGCGCTCCCCCGCCTGTCCGCCACACGCACTCCATACCCTTCGCTCCCGCGGGCACGCAGACCTCATGCGCCTCCTGCGGCGACGACACCCGGGGGCTCATGGTCCGGCCCCCGCGTGCCGACACCGACTGCATGCCGCACGTCGCCCGCCACCGCCTCGTCACGCGCTCCGACTTCGACGGGCTGGTCTGCGCCGTCCTGCTGAAGCACCTCGACCTCATCGACGAGATCACGTTCGTCCACCCCAAGGACGTGCAGGACGGCGCCGTGGAGATCACCGGCCGCGACCTGCTCACCAACCTCCCGTACGACCCGCGCGCCCACGCGGTCTTCGACCACCACCACAGCGAGGCGCTGCGCAACGGCACCCCGGCTCCGGGCGCGGCGGCCCACGTCATCGTGGAGCACGCGCCGTCGGCGGCGCGCGTGGTCTTCGACCACTTCGGGGGCGCGGAGGCGTTCCCGCAGGTGCCGGCCTCGCTCATGACCGCTGTGGACCAGGCGGACTCGGCGCAGTACTCCCTGGAGGAGGTGCTCCGCCCCACCGGCTGGGCGCTGCTGAACTTCCTCATGGACTCCCGCACGGGCCTGGGCCGGTTCCGGGAGTTCCGCATCTCCAACTACGAGCTCATGATGCAGATGATCGACTCGTGCATCGAGCACGCCTCCGCGGAGGAGGTCCTGGCGCTGCCGGACGTCGCCGAGCGGGTGGCGCTGTACGAGGCGCAGGCGGAGCAGTTCGCGGCGCAGCTGCTGCGGGTGAGCACCCTGCACGAGGACGTCGTGGTGGTGGACCTGCGCGGCGAGGACGTCATCCACGCCGGCAACCGCTTCCTGGTCTACGCGCTGTTCCCTGCCGCGCGGGTGTCGGTGCACGTCATGTGGGGCCGCGGCCAGCAGAACACCGTGCTGGCGATGGGCCGCTCGATCCTGGACCGGACCTCCACCGCCGACATCGGCGCGGTGGCCCTGCGCCACGGCGGCGGGGGCCACGAGGCCGCCGGCACCTGCCAGGTGCCCCACGCAGACTCCGAGCGCGTGCTCACCGACGTGGTGGCCTCGCTGTCAGGCTCGCGCGCCGCCGTCGTCGTCCCCGCCTGAGGGTCTGGCTGACGGTCCCGCCAGCGGGGCTCCGGCGGGGCTCGTGCCCGGCCGGCGCCCCGGCAGCGCCGTGATGACGGCGTTGGCGAGCACCACCAGCGCCCCTCCCACCACCTCGTGGGCGCTCACGCGCTCGCCGAGGAGCACCACGCCCGCGAGGAACGCCCACACCGGGTTGACGCTGAGCAGGGTCGAGTACGTGGAGGCGGGCAGGCGCCGGAGCGCGGCCATGTCGGCCGGGTAGGGCAGCGCCGAGGACATCACCCCGCAGACGGCGGCCAGGGCGAGCGCCTGCCACGGCGGGCGGGCCAGCAGGACGACGACGAGCACGGGCAGCGCCCACGCCACCGCCAGCACCGTCGCGGCGGCCGCCGCGCCCTGCAGGCCCGGCAGGCGGGCGCCCAAGGCCCGGCTGAGCAGGATGTACGTGGCCCACGCGGCTGCGGCCGCCAGCGCCAGGAGGATCCCCGCCACGTCGCTGGAGGGACCGGGCGCGACGAGCACGAGCACACCGACCGCTGCGGCGACGGCGGCCAGGACGTCGACGACGCGCCGCGAGGTGCCGACGGCCACGGCCAGCGGCCCGAGGAACTCGACGGTGACCGCCAGTCCCAGGCCGATCCTGTCGACAGCCAGGTAGATGGTGAGGTTCATCAGCCCCATCACCGCGGCCAGGGAGGCCACCAGCACCCAGGTCCGCCGGTCCAGCGACCGCGGTGACCAGCGGACCACGGTGTTGAGGGCCAGGGCGGCCACCACCTGGCGCACCGCGACGACCCCCGGCACGCCCAGGTCGGCGAAGGCCAGGGCACCCACGGCCGCCCCCGTCTGTCCCGAAGCGCTGGCCCCCAGGGCCAGGGCGGTGCCGCTGGCGCGGCGGTCGCGGGGGTGCTCGGCGCTGGCGGCCGCGGCGTCGTCCAGTGCTGCGGCCACGCCTCCATCCTGGCTCCCCCGCGACGGCGTCCTACGGTGGGCGCGTGGACGGTCGGGACCTGCGCGAGGTGGTCGTGCCCCCGGCGGAGCAGGCCCACCGGGTGCGGGAGCTGCTCGACGCGCTGCGAGCCGCCCTCGAGGGTGCAGGCCCGGCGCTGCTGCCGCTGCCCGCCGACTCTGCCGCCGCAGACCGCCTGCGGGCCGCAGCCCGCACCGACCTGACGCTGGCGCAGGGGACCGCGCTGGTGCTGGCGACATCCGGCTCCACCGGCGAGGCGAAGGCCGTGGAGCTGTCCGCCGACGCCCTGGTGACCTCCGCCCGCGCCACCGCGGCGCGGCTGGGCGGCCACGGCCGGTGGCTGCTGGCGCTGCCGCTGGAGCACGTGGCCGCCTGGCAGGTGCTCGTGCGCAGCGCGGTGGCGGGCACGCGGCCCGTCGTCGCTCCGCCCGGTGACCCGTCCGCGCTGCCCGGCGCTGTCGCGGCCCTCGAGGACGGCACGGACGCGCCGCACTTCGCCTCCCTGGTGCCGACGCAGCTGGCCCGCGCCCTCGAGGTGCCGGAGGCGGCGGACGCGCTGGCGCGCCTGGACGCCGTGCTGCTGGGCGGCGCTGCGGCTCCCGCTCCCCTGCTCGCCCGCGCGGAGCGGGCGGGGGTGCGCGTGGTGCGCACCTACGGGTCCACGGAGACCTCCGGCGGCTGCGTCTACGACGGGGTGGCGCTCGACGGCGTCGCCGTCGCCCTGGAGGCCACCGGGCAGGGTGATGAGGACGACGACGAGGGCCGCGTCCTGCTGAGCGGTCCCGTGCTCGCCACCGGCTACCGCGGCCGCCCGGACCTGACCGCCGAGGCGTTCGTGGAGCGCGACGAGCGGCGCTGGTACGCGACCAGCGACCTCGGCCGCGTCGACGCGGCGGGGCGCCTGTCGGTGCTGGGCCGCCTCGACGACGTCGTCGTGACGGGGGGCCGCAAGGTCGCGCCGCTGGCCGTGGAGCGGGTGGTCGCCGAGCTGCCCGGCGTCGCCGACGTGCTGGTGGTGGGCGTGCCCGACCCGGAGTGGGGGCAGCGGGTGGTGGCGCTGGTGGTGCCCGCCGCCGGCAGCGCGGTCCCCTCGCTGGACGCCGTGCGCGGCGCCGTCCGCGAGCGCCTCGGGGCGGCCTCGGCGCCGCGCGACCTGCTGGTCGTGGAAGCGGTGCCGGTGCGGGGCATCGGCAAGCCCGACCGCCGGGCTGCCGCCGCCCTCGCCGTCCGCCTGCTCGCCACCCCGTCCTGACTCCTCCCCCTCCCCCACGGTCAAGCACCTGCGCGCCACCTCGGGCCCCCTCACCACGGCGATCGAGCACCTGAGCGCCAGACCCTGTCGCGATCACTCACCTCAGCGCGGCGTCGTGGCTGAAGACGTCCCTTCCGTGACCGCGCGCACAGCGCGGGGTCACGGCGTCTCTGCTCCTAGCCCGACGCTGCGGCGGGCCACCTGGGTCGCCACCGAGGCCAGCGCCCCGGCGTCCGGGCGACCCGCGCGGACGGCGTCGTCGACGAGCTCCGTCACGCCGCCACGAGGAAGACCGCCACCGGCGCCGGGGGGCTCGACGCCGCGATCGCGCAGGATCGCGGCGAACGCGTTCACCAGAGCGTCGTCGGTGACCTCGTCCCGGATGAGCACGCGGCCGTGGAAGGGCAGGTCCCGTGACTGACCGTCGGTCGTCCAGGAGAAGAAGGGCGATGACACCCTCCGGGGTGCAGCCCTAGCGTTGCGAGATGGACGAGCCCACGGCTCCTGCTGACCCCCTGCCGCACGTGGTCGAGCACTACGAGAGCTACGACGAGGCAGGACGGCTGACGCGCGGCCAGGGACGCCTCGAGGGGTTGCGCACGCGCAGACTGCTGCAGCAGTGGCTTCCGCCGGCACCCGCCGTCGTCGTCGACGTCGGGGGCGCCGCCGGGGCCTACGCGGTACCGCTGGCCGAGCAGGGGTACGAGGTGCACCTGCTCGACCCGGTGCCAAGGCACCTGCGGCAGGCGCGGGACGCGAGCGCGGCAGCCGCCTCGCCACTGGCGTCGGTCACCGCGGCCGACGCGAGGTCACTGCCGCTGACCGACCGCTGTGCCGACGCCGTGCTGCTGCTGGGTCCGCTCTACCACCTGACAGCCCGACCCGACAGGCTGCTGGCGCTGCGCGAGGCCCGTCGCGTGCTGCGCCCCGGCGGCCTGGTGGTGGCGGCGGCGATCAGCCGGTGGGGCTCCGCCTCCGATGCGGTGCACCGGGCGCGCCTGCGCGACGACTTCGTGGCCGAGGAGGTCTTGCACGACGTGGCGACCGGGGAGCACCGCCACGTCGAGCACCGCCGCGACTGGTTCACCGCCGCCTACCTGCACCGGCCGGAGGACCTGGCCGCCGAGGTGGCGGATGCCGGCTTCTCGGTGGACGGTCCCGTGGCCGTGGAGGGACTGGCGGCCTGGGCTCCCGACGTCGACGCGGTGCTGGACGATCCTGTGGCCGGTGAGCGACTGCTCGCCCTGCTGGCCACCACCGAGCGCGAACCGTCCTTGCTGGGCGCAGGCTCCCACCTCCTCGTGGCCGGCCGCCTCGCCTGACCGGTCCCCCACGAGGGGGCAGGGGTGACTCGCACCCGCCTCACGCGGCGGGGCAGGCTGGAGGGGTGAGCACCCAGAACCCTCACGACGACGACGCCCCCCTCCCCGAGCGCGCCCGCTCCTTCGGGGCGGCTGCGGCCGGGTACGCCGCGGTCCGCCCCACCTACCCGGCCGAGGCGCTGGACTTCCTGCTCGACGGCCTCGCCGGCGGGTTCGGGGAGCGCAGGCTGCGCGCCGCCGACGTCGGCGCGGGCGCCGGGGCGCTGACGGTCCGGCTCGTCGAACGCGGGCTGGAGGTGGTGGCGGTCGACCCCGACCCGCAGATGCTCGCGCAGCTGCACGTGGACGTCCCCGGCGTCCCCACCTTCGTGGGCACCGCGGAGCATCTGCCCCTCCCTGACGCCGCCGTCGACCTCGTGGTGCTGGGACAGGCGTGGCACTGGGTGGACCCCGCGCCCGCCAGCGCCGAGGTGGGCCGGGCGCTCGCCCCGGGCGGCCGGCTGGGGCTGCTGTGGAACCGGCGGGACGAGACCGTGCCCTGGGTGGCCGCCCTCGGCGACCTGCTCGCCCCAGCCCCCCACATGGCAGCGCGCGCCGCCGACCCGCAGATCGGCGCGCCGCTGGTCGACGCCGAGCAGCACACCACCGGTCGATGGACGCACGAGCTCTCCCCGGAGGACGTCGTGGGGCTCGCCGCCAGCCGCAGCTACGTGCTCACCGCGGCACCCGAGGAGCGGCAGCGGGTGCTGGACGGCGTGCGCGACCTGCTCGCCACCCACCCCGAGACCGCCGGTCTGGAGCGCATCCCCGTGCCGTACACGACCACCTGCTGGCGAGCCCGCCGTCCCTGACCCCCGTGGCACGCCGACCCCTGGCCCGGTAGTGGCGCCGACTCGCGTGATGGTCACCGCCGAGGGCGTCCACCCCGACCGCGGTCAGGGGCGGTCGGGCACCTACAGTCCTCAGGTGGCGAGCGCGGGTCAGTGGGTGGCCGGTGCGCGTCCGAGGACCCTCCCCGCAGCGCTGGCGCCCGTGCTGGTCGGCACCGGAGCCGCAGCACTGGTCGGCTCCGCGCATCCCGTGCGAGCCCTGCTGGCCGCGCTCGTGGCCCTCGCGCTGCAGGTGGGCGTCAACTACTCCAACGACTACTCCGACGGCGTCCGCGGCACCGACAAGGACCGCGTGGGGCCGCTGCGGCTCACCGCGTCCGGGGTCGCCGCCCCGAAGGCCGTGCTGCGGGCAGCGCTGCTCTCCTTCGCCCTCGCGGGGGTCGCGGGCGTGGCGCTCGTCGCCCTGTCGGGGGCGTGGTGGCTGCTGGTGGTCGGCGCCCTCGCCGTCGTCGCCGCCTGGACCTACACCGGGGGGCCGCGCCCCTACGGCTACGCGGGGCTCGGCGAGGTGTTCGTCTTCCTCTTCTTCGGGCTGGTGGCCACCCTGGGCACCACCTACACGCAGACCGGCTCGCTGAGCGCGGCCAGCTGGGCCGGGGCCGTGGCCGTCGGGTCGCTGGCCTGCGCGATCCTCGTGGCCAACAACCTGCGCGACGTGCCCACCGACGCGGTGGCCGGCAAGCGCACCCTCGCGGTGCGCCTGGGCGAGCCGCGCACGCGCACCCTGTACGCCGCGCTGCTCGTGGTGCCCTACGCGCTCCTCGCCGTGCCGGCGCTCACAGCGCCGCGGGCTCCGCTGGCGCTGGTGGCGCTCGTCACAGTCCCGCTGGCCGTCGGAGCCGCCCGGACGGTGCTGCGCGGCGCCGCCGGACGCGCCCTGGTGCCCGTGCTGGGCGCCACCGGCCGGCTGGAGCTGGTCTACGCGCTGCTGCTGGGCCTCGGTCTGGCGCTCACGCCGCTGCTCTGACGCCGGCGCGGCGCCGGTGAACGCCGCGCCGGCGTCAGAGGGACTCGCGCTGGGCGTCGTCGTCGGCGTCCTCGGCGGCCGCGTCGCGCTCAGCAGCGGAGACGCGCCCCGAGCGCTGCCGCTCGGCGTCACGAGCGGCGACCTTCTCGCGGCGCTGGGCGGTGCGCTGCTCCAGCCGCTCCACCAGCGCGCGGCGGGGACCACCGAGCACGAGGTAGGACAGCAGCGCGGAGACCACGAGGGCGAAGACCACGAGCAGCAGCTCCCGCATGCCCGCGGCGTACCCCAGGAGGGCCACGAGGAAGAACAGCAGGATCCGCATGAGCGCGTAGCGGATGAAGGGAGACACAGCACGAGCGTAGGTGGACGACGTGCTTACCATCGTCAGGTGCCGATGCTGGTCGCCCTCGTGGCTCTCGTGCTGGGGATCTACGCGCTGGTCGACTGCCTGCGCACCACCGGGGCCCAGGTGCGCGGGCTGCCCGTGGCGGTGTGGGTGGCGGTCATCGTCCTCCTCCCCGTCGTGGGGCCGCTGGCCTGGCTGCTCGCCGGCCGCACCCACGGGGACCGCCCGGCCCCGCCGGTCAGCGCCCCTCGTGGCGCCGCCCCCAAGGGACCCGACGACGACGAGGACTTCCTGCGCTCGCTCGACCGCAAGCACCGCGGCGACGTCTGAGCCCCTGCTCCCCACCGAGCCCTCCTCACGCGAAGAGCCCCGGGACCCTGCTGGGTCCCGGGGCTCTTCGCTCACGCTGGCGGCTCCTGCGCCAGGGGCGGTCAGCCGATCCCGGCGTAGGAGTGGTTGCCGGGGAAGAAGACGTTGACCACGCCGTAGTTGATCATCAGGCAGGCGAAGCCGGCCATCGACAGGTACGCCGCGCGGCGCCCGTTCCAGCCACCCGTCGCGCGGGCGTGGAGGTAGGCGGCGTAGACCACCCAGATGATGAAGGTCCACACCTCCTTGGGGTCCCAGTTCCAGTACCGGCCCCAGGCGACCTCGGCCCAGATGGCGCCGGCCACCAGCGTGAACGCCCACAGCGGGAACGAGATGGCGATGAGCCGGTAGGACAGCTTCTCCAGGTCCGCCGCGGTGGGCAGGGCCTCCATGAAGCGGCCGGCGCCGGGGGTGCTGCCGGCGGCCCGCTGCGCCTCGCGGCGCTCCTGCACCAGCTGGAGCACGGTGGTGGAGAACGCCAGCACGAACAGCGCCGAGCTCACGAACGCCACCGACACGTGGATGATCAGCCAGTAGCTCTGCAGCGCCGGCACCAGCGGCGCGGAGTCGGTGTAGAGGACGGCGACGGCGAGGCCCAGGCTCAGCAGCACCGGCGCCAGCACGAAGGTGGACAGCCAGCGCACGTCGCGCCGCGTCAGGACCAGCAGGTAGACGAGGACGACGACGGAGGTGCCCGTCACCGAGAACTCGTACATGTTGCCCCAGGGCGCCCGGTGCGCCGAGAGCCCGCGCGTGACCACCCCGCCGACGTGCAGCAGCAGCGCCAGCACGGTCAGCGAGGTGGCGATGCCCGCGGCCTTGCGGGGCGCGCCGTCCTCGGCGAGCGAGACCGGCTCCTCGGAGGCCGAGGTGCGGACCACGGTCGCGGTCCCCACACCGCCGGCGCTCCTGGCGCTCAGCTGCTGGCCCTTGCCCTGCTGCTTCTTGCGCATCCGCGCGCTGGCACGCTCGCCGAGGGCGGCGAGGTCCATGGCGCTGGCGCCGAGGGCCAGGGTGTACACGGCCATGGCCGAGTAGACGAGGGCGTTGCTGGCCGAGGCCAGCGACTCGTCGACGCTCACGGCTCCTCCTGTCGCGGGGGTGGCTGGGTCTTGTCGGTGTCTGTGGCGGTGTCGTCCGGAGAGGCGCCTCCCGACGGCGCGGCGGGCAGCCGCGCGAGCACGGCGGCGAGCACGGCGTCGGCCTCGGTGGCCAGGCCGTGGTCCTCGCTGCGGGCCAGCGCGCCGACCTCGAGCAGCGTCCCACCGCTGGCCGACGCCGCGCGGACCCACAACCGGCGACGCGGCACGAAGAGCGACGCGGTGAGGCCGACGATGGCCAGCAGGGAGAAGACGAGCGCGGCGGCGCGGGCCGGGTCGTGCCGGACGGTGAAGCCGGCGTAGCGCTCGACGCGGTCGAACGTCACCGACCCGAGGCCGTTCGGCAGCTGGTAGGTCTCCCCGGGCTTCATGGCGAAGCGCAGCGGCTGCCCGTCGGGGCTGGTGACGCGCTGCATGCGCGAGGTGTCGAGCTCGTACACGTTCTGCGGCACGCCGTCGTTGATGCCGAGGTCCCCCGTGTAGGCGAAGAGCAGCAGCTCGGGGTTCTCGAGGTCGGGGAAGGTCGAGACCGGCACCCCGTCCGAGTTCGGCGAGGCCGTCGGCAGGAAGAGGCCCTGCAGCCCCAGGTCGCCGTAGGTCCCTGCGGCGGGGATCTTCACCACGCCGGTGGACGTGTAGTTGGCGTCCTGAACGAGGAAGGGGGTGCCCTGGTCGAAGACGACGTTCCCCGCGGCGTCGCGCACCGTGATCACCGGGGCGTAGCCGTTGCCCGCCAGGTAGACCGACGCACCGCCCGCCCGCAGCGGCTCGTTGACCTTGATCTGCTCCTTGCGCGCCGGGTCTCCCGGGGCGTCGGTCACGGTGACGTCGGCGGAGAAGCTGCGCGGCGCGCCGAACTGGTTGCCGGTGGAGTCCCTGTCGAAGGCCACGTGCAACGCGTCGAGGGTGAAGGCGAACGGCGGCAGGGAGTTCCCGTCGACCAGGGCGCCCGGGTCCCAGCTGTCGTAGGCGGCCTGCGAGTTGGCGTAGGCGTCGCCCTGCTCGACGATCACCTGCGCGCGGTAGCCCCACAGCCCGCCGACGGCGATGGCGATGAGCACTCCGACGAGGGCCAGGTGGAAGAGCAGGTTGCCGGTCTCCCGCAGCTCTCCGCGCTGCCCGGCCAGCGACGGGCCGCGGCGGTCGTCGGAGAAGTCCGCCGTGCGGTAGCGACGCGCGCGCAGCACCTCCTGGGCCACGCGCAGCACGTCGCCCGGAGCGGCGTCCACCGGGACGGCGCGGTGCTCGGGAAGCCGTGACAGGCGGGCCGGGGTGCGCGGCGGCGCCTGGCGCAGGTTGGCCAGGTGCACCTTGGTGCGCGGCAGCACGCAGCCGACCAGGCTGATGAACAGCAGCAGGTAGACGGCGGAGAACCACGGCGAGGAGTAGACGTCGAAGAGGCTGACGCGGTTGAGCCACGGCGCGAGGTCGGGGTGGTCCTGGTAGTACTGGGCGACCGCGACCTGGTCGATGTTGCGCTGCGGGAACAGGGAGCCGGGCACCGCGAGGACGGCGAGCAGCATCAGCAGCAGCAGCGCCGTGCGCATGCTCGTCAGCTGGCGCCACGTCCAGCGGACCCACCCGACCAGGCCGAGCCCGACGGGCCGGCCCTCGGGGGCCGGCGGCTCGGCGTCGGTGCGCCGCTCCTCGACGGTCGTCATGCGTGTGCTCCCACCATCAGACCGGGGTCTCCCAGCTGGCGAGGCTGCCCTGCAGCGCGCCGACCCACTGGCCCCACAGGCCGCTGACGAGCAGCACCCCGACCACGACGAGGGCCACGCCACCGGTCCGCGCGATGACGAGCCGCCGCTGGCGCAGCCAGTCGAGCGCACGGGCCGAGCGTCCGAGGCCGAGGGCGACGAGCACGAACGGCAGACCGAGCCCCAGGCAGTAGGCGATCGTCAGGAGCACACCCCGCGAGGCGGTGCCGGAGTTGGTCGCGAGCGTGAGCACCACGCCGAGCGTCGGGCCGATGCACGGCGTCCAGCCCAACCCGAACGTCGCGCCGAGCAGCGGTGCACCGACGAGCCCGGCCGCCGGTCGCCAGCGCACCTTGGCCTCCCCGCGCAGCCCCGGCACCACGCCGAGGAACGCCAGCCCCATGAGCACGACGACGACGCCCATCCACCGGGTCAGCTCGAGCTGGTGCCCGACGAGGAAGGCACCGAGGGCCCCGAAGGCCGCGCCGGCAGCCACGAAGACCGCCGAGAACCCCAGCACGAACAGCACCGCACCGAGCAGCAGCCGTCCGCGGCGCTGGCGCTCGAGGTCGACACCGGTCAGCCCCGTCACGTAGCCGAGGTAGCCGGGCACCAGCGGCAGGACGCACGGCGAGGCGAAGCTCACCAGGCCGGCCACCGCGGCGACGAGCGCAGCGAGCAGCAGCGGGCCGCTCCCGGCGACGCCCTGGAAGAGCTCTGCGGCGCTCACGCGCTGGTCCCAGCGCCCGCGTCGCCGCTGTCGGCCCGCCCGCTGCGCACGTCGTCGATGACTCCGCGCAGCACGCTCTCCTCGACCTTGCCCACGACGCACGCCGCGGGCCGCCCCTCGGTGTCGAGGACGACCGTGGAGGGCACGGCGGTCGGCGGGATGGTCCCGCGCAGCGCGAGCAGCCCCTGCCCCGAGCCCTTGTCGAGGATGCTCGGGTACGGGATGGCGAACTCGCGCTCGAAGTTCTGGGCCTGCGCCTGCCCGTCGCGCGTGTTGAGACCGAGGAAGCGCACGTCGGGGTTGTCGCCCGCGACCTTCGCCAGGTGGGGTGCCTCCGCCCGGCACGGGGCGCAGGCGGCGTACCAGACGTTGATCACCACGACCTGCCCGCGCCACGCGGCGACGTCAGCGGTGTCGCCCGTCGTCGTCGTCCCCGACAGGACCACCGGCTGGCCGCGGTCCGCCACCGGCAGGATGGTCAGGTCGCCGTTGCCGGAGACGTAGCCCTGCTGGTTGCCGGTGTCACCGCTGGTCTGCCCGAGCCCCTGGCAGGCGGCGAGGGCCGCGGCGGCCGGCAGGGCGAGGGCGCCCGCCAGCAGCGCGCGGCGCGAGGGCCCCTGCCGGCCGGGGAGGCCGCTCACGCGGCACCCGCCGTGTCGACGGCGCCGGGCAGCAGCGAGGCGGCGGGCTCGCGGTAGTCCACCCCCACCAGCGCCGTGCCGTCGAAGCGCAAGGTGGTCAGGCTGGCCAGGGTGCACTCGCGCTTGCGCGGGTCGTGCCAGAGGCGGCGGCCCTCGGCGCGGCGGCGGGCGGAGTAGATGGGCAGCTGGTGGGCGACGAGCACGGTCTCGTGACCGGCGTTGCGCGCGGCGGCCTCGCGGGCCACGGCGAGCACCCGCTCGGCCTGCTCGGCGTACGGCTCGCCCCAGGAGGGGCGCAGGGGGTTGCGCAGCACCCACCAGTGGCGAGGGCGGGTGAGGGCGCCGTCCCCGACTCCGAAGGTGAGGCCCTCGAAGTGGTTGGCGGCCTCGATGAGCCGCTCGTCGGCGCCCACGGGCACGCCGAAGGCCTCGGCGACGGGTGCGGCGGTCTCCTGGGCCCGCTGCAGCGGGGACGCGACCACCTCGACCACGTCGGCGCCCTCCTCGGCGAGGGTCTTCGCCACGAGCGCGGCCATGGCCTGGCCCCGCTCGGAGAGGCGGTAGCCCGGGAGCCGGCCGTAGAGCACGCGCCCGGGGTTGTGGACCTCCCCGTGGCGCAGCAGGTGGACGGCGGTCAGGGCCATGCCGACAGCATCCCACCCGCACCTGGGTGCCGGGGCCGCGCGCCGGACGCCTGCGCGCGACATCACACGCGCCGCGCGGCGACCCGACCCCCGGCGCCCCCGGCTGGACGGGTCACCCCCGCCCAGCGCCTCAGGGCTGGATGCTGACGACGCCCAGGTCGCGCGTGGAGCTCAGGGTGCCGCGCACGCCCTCGCCGCTGTAGCTGCCCGAGGTGGGGGCCACGTCGGCGTAGTCGCGGCCGACGGCGACGGTGAGGTGGCCTCCACCGGCCCGCTTGTCGTTGCACGGGTCGAAGGCCACCGCCACGGCGCCGGGACGCCCCTCCACGAGCCCGGGGACGACGACGTCGACCCACGCGTGGGTCCCGCCCTGCCCGATGAGGTGCCCCGACACGTAGCGGGTGGGGATGCCCAGGTGGCGCATCACCGCGATCATCACGTGCGCGTAGTCCTGGCAGACGCCGACGCCTCCGGCGAGGGCCTGTGCGGCGGTGGTGCGCGTCGTCGTCGTCCCGAACTCGTAGCGGAACCGGGCGTGCACGGCGGAGCAGACGCGCTCGGCGGTCTCCAGGGGGTTCTCGGGGCGGCGCAGCGACTCGGCCAGCTCGACGACGGCCTCGTCGGGTCGGGTGAGGTGCGTCGGCGCCAGCAGGCGCGGGTCCCGCAGGGCCGTGCGCGGGGCGGTCGCGTGCGCCGCGTGGGGGGCGGAGGGCGCCACGCGCTCCAGCACGGCGGCCAGCCGGAACTCGACGCCCTCGGCCACGCGGTCGGCCCGGACGCGGGTGACGGTGTTGCCGAAGGCGTCGCGGCGGTCGCTGCGCCGGACGCCGCCGTCCTCCAGGCCGGTGACGCTCAGGGTTGCCAGGCGGCGGTGGACGTCGCCGTGCACCGCCGGGGGCAGCACCACGAGGCGCTGCCGCAGGTCCGTGACGGGCGCGTCGTAGGTGTACCGGAACGTCTGCTCGAGCCGGTAGACCACGCGGGCCGCGGCGTCGAGCTCGGCGGTCTGCGCGGTGAGCAGGGGAGCGCTGAGCGCGTCGAGCATCACGAGGGGACCCCTTCAGCAGAGCCGCCAACAGCGGTGATCGCCGTCATGCACGGATCCTGCACGTCTTCCGTTTCCACGGTGTTGCGCCGCACCGGCGCTCTCCCTCGATCGGCCGACGCGGCCCGCTGCTTGAGCCGTCCGGGTGGGGTCCTGCCTACCCCCGCTGCGCCGCGGCCGCAGCCCGGGCGGCCCCCGGGAGGGCGTCGAGGACGACGCCGACCGCCTCGTCGTCGTGCGCCGCCGAGCAGAACCACGACTCGTAGCAGGACGGCGGCAGGTGCACCCCGGCGTCGAGCATGGCGTGGAAGAACGCGGCGAAGGCGCCGGCGTCCTGGGTGCGGGCGGTGTCGTAGTCGACCACTCGGGTGTCGGTGAAGAAGACGCTGAACATGCTGCCCGCGACCCCCAGGGTGTGGGGGACGCCCTCGGCCGCGAGCGCCGCGGAGGCCGCCTCGCGGAGGGTGGCGGCGACGGCGTCGACGCGGGCGTAGACCTCCTCGGTGCAGCGCTGGAGCGTGGCGAGGCCCGCGGCGGAGGCCACGGGGTTCCCCGAGAGCGTGCCCGCCTGGTAGACGGGACCGGCCGGGGCCAGGTGGGCCATGACGTCGGCGCGGCCGCCGAAGGCCGCCACCGGGAAGCCGCCCCCCATGACCTTGCCGAAGGTGAACAGGTCCGGCGCCAGGGCCTGCTCCCCCGCGCCGTCACCGAGGTCCGCGGTCTGGCGGCCCTCCAGCCCGAACCAGCCGGCGCGGGAGAGGCGGAACCCGGTCATCACCTCGTCGCTGATGAGCAGGGCGCCGGCGCGGCGGGTCTCCCGCAGCAGCGCCGCGGTCCACCCCGGCGCGGGGGGCACCACGCCCATGTTGCCCGCGGCGGCCTCGGTGATGACGCACGCGATCCGGTCTCCGTGGGCGGCGAAGGCCTGCTCCAGCGCGGGGACGTCGTTGAAGGGCAGCACGAGCGTCTCCGCGGCGCTCTCCGGGGTGACGCCGGGGGTGTCGGGCAGGGCGAAGGTGGCCAGGCCGGAGCCGGCCGAGGCCAGCAGCGCGTCGACGTGGCCGTGGTAGCAGCCGGCGAACTTCACCACGACGGGCCGGCCGGTGAAGCCGCGGGCCAGGCGGATCGCGCTCATCGTGGCCTCGGTGCCGGAGCTGACCAGGCGCACCTTCTCCAGCGGCTCCACGCGCGCTACGAGCTCCTCGGCGAGCAGCACCTCGCCCTCGCTGGGCGTGCCGAAGCTGAAGCCCTTGGCCGCTGCGGCCACCACCGCCTCGCGGACGCCGGGGTGGCCGTGGCCCAGGATCATGGGGCCCCACGAGCCGATGAGGTCCACGCGGCGCACGCCGTCGGCGTCGGTGAGCCACGGGCCCTCGGCCGACGCGGTGAAGCGCGGGGTGCCGCCCACCGCGCGGAACGCCCGCACCGGGGAGTTGACGCCTCCCGGCAGCACGGCGCTCGCGCGCTCGAACAGCGCCTGGGAGGCGGGAGCGGGCGTGGAGCCCGGGGCGGGGCTGGTCGGGCTGGTGGAGGTCACCAGACCATCCTCCCCGCGCACCCCCGCGACGACGAGCGGGCCTAGCGTGCGGGTGTGACCGACGGCGCGCTGGAGGGAGCGGCGGGCCTGCTGCTCGCGGCCGCCGGCCTGGGCGTGGCCGGTCTGGACCCCACCGGGGCGCTGCTGGCCGTCGCGGCGCTCGCCGCCGGCGCGCGCCCCCGCGCGGTGCTGGCCTTCGGCGCCCTGGTGCTCGTGCTCACCGCCGGGCTGGGCGTGGTGCTGTCGGTGACCGCCGGCGCCTCCCTGGCCGGCGTCGACTGGGCGGGCGCCCTGCCGGGCGGGCCGGTCACCGCCGCGCTCGAGGCGCTCGCCGGCGCGCTGGCGCTCGGGTGGGCCGCGCGTCGGCTGCGGCGGGGTGCCGACGCGGTCCGCGAGGAGGCCGCCGCGGACGCGGGACGGCGGTCGGGGGCGCGCCTGGCGGGAGGGGCGGGCCTGACGGGCGCCGCCGTCGTCTTCACCGCCGGTGCGGTGCTCGACCCGTCCTTCGTCGGGCTCGTGGTCCTCGCCGGTCGCGGTGAGCCGCTGGTGGGGGTGGTGGCGGCGCACCTCGTGTGGTCGGTGGTGAGCCAGGCGCCGCTGGTGCTGCTGCTCGTGGCCGTGGCCCGCGGCGGCCACGAGCGGGCGGCGGCGCTGTTCGCCCGCTGGTGGGACCGGGTGCGCCCGGCCGTGCACCACCTGGTCACCGCGGCGCTCGCGCTGCTCGGCGCGGGCCTGCTGCTGGACGCGGGCTGGTACGCCGCCACGGGACGGTTCCTCGTCCTCGACCCCGGCCCCTGAGCCGCGGCCCGTCCCCCTGGGCCGCCCTCGGGCGGTCGTGCGCCGGGGCGACCATCATGAGCGCCGTGCCCGGCACCCCCCGCTCGACCTCCTCGCGCGACATCCGGCGGTGGCGACGGCTGCTCGCCGACGAGCAGTACGAGGCCACCGTCTACCGGCGCCTCGCGCAGCGGCGCGGCGGCGAGGAGCGCGAGGTGCTGCTGGCCCTGGCGGAGGCTGAGGGCCGCCACGCCGCGCACTGGGCGGCGCTCATCGAGCAGGCCACGGGCGCACCCCCGCGCCCCGGTCGCCCCAGCACCGGGCTGCGGCTGCTGGCGCTGCTGGCGCAGCGCTTCGGGTCCGTGTTCGTGCTGGCCCTGGCGCAGCAGGCGGAGGCGCGGTCCAGCTACGGCAGCGAGCCGCACGCCACCGCCGCGATGGCCGCCGACGAGCAGGTGCACGGCGAGGTGGTGCGCGGCCTGGCGGCGCGCGGGCGCGCCCGGGTGTCGGGCACCTTCAGGGCCGCGGTCTTCGGCGCCAACGACGGGCTGGTGTCCAACCTCGCGCTCGTGCTGGGCGTGGCCGGCGCCGGCACGGGCACGCAGGCCATCCTGCTGACGGGGATCTCGGGGCTGCTCGCGGGCGCGCTGTCGATGGCCGCTGGCGAGTACGTCTCGGTGCGCTCCCAGCGCGAGCTCATCGCCGCCTCCGCGCCGGCACCGCACTCGCCGTCGGTGGTGGGCGCGCTCGACGTCGACGCCAACGAGCTGGCGCTGGTCTACCGGGCCCGGGGGATGGCCGAGGCCGAGGCCGAGCGGCACGCCGCCGAGCAGCTCGCCGCGCTGCAGGGCGGCCAGCCGGGGCACGGGCGGGCTGCCGCGGCGCGGCCCCTGTCCCCGTCGCCCGGCCTGGGGGTGCCCCCGGAGGATGACGGCGACGACGTCGTCGGCAGCGCCTGGGCCGCCGCGGGCTCCTCGTTCGTGTTCTTCGCCAGCGGCGCGCTGGTGCCGGTGCTGCCCTTCCTGGTCGGGCTGGAGGAGGTGGCCGCGCTGGCCACCGCGCTGGTGCTCGTGTCGTTGGCGCTGCTGTCCACGGGCGCGGTGGTCGGGGTGCTCAGCGGGGGGCCGCTGCTGCCGCGGGGGCTGCGGCAGCTGGCCATCGGCCTGGGCGCCGCGGCCGTGACCTACCTGCTGGGGCTGGCGTTCGGCACGACCCTCGGCTGAGGGACCGGCCGGCCCCCACCGGGTCAGCGCAGGTGCTCGGCCAGCTTCGTGCAGATGCGGCCGAGCGCCTCGACGTCCTCGGCGGTGAGCTGGTCGAAGAGGTGCTCGCGCACCCCGGTGACGTGCAGCGGCGCGGCCGCCTCGAGGGCGGCGGAGCCCGCGGGCGTCATGACGGCCAGCACGCCGCGGCGGTCCTCCGGGCAGGCGCGCCGCTCGACGAGCCCGCGGTCCTGCAGCCGGGAGATGGCGTGCGTGAGGCGGCTGCGGGAGTGGACGAGGTCGTCGGCGAGGTCCGACATGCGCAGCGACCTCTCCGGCGACTCCGACAGCCGCACGAGCAGCTCGTAGTCGGCCAGGGACAGGTCGTGGGAGGACTCGTCCAGCTCCTGGTTGAGGCGCCGGGTCAGCAGCTGGGTGGCCTCGAGGTAGGTGCGCCAGGTGCGCTGCTCGTCGGCGTCCAGCCAGCGGGTCCGGGCACTCGTCTCGGCGGTGGTCTCAGTGGTCTGGGGCACGCGGGCCACCTCCGGGTGTGGACACGACGGGAACAAAGTTGAATGTTGAACCATTATGCGTCACAGTGGAGGCGCAGCGCACCTCCGCGGCGCCTGATCCGCTCGTCGACACACCTGGAGGACTCCATGACCACCACCCTGCCCGCCGGTCTCGTCGCTGGCACCTACACCGTCGACCCGTCGCACTCCGAGGTCGGCTTCACCGCTCGCCACGCGATGGTCACCAAGGTGCGCGGCCGCTTCTCCGACGTCGCCGGCACCGTGGTGCTCGCTGACGACGCCTCCCTCATCTCGGTCGAGGCCACCATCCAGGTCGCCAGCGTCGACACCCGCTCCGCCGACCGCGACGGCCACCTCAAGAGCGCCGACTTCTTCGACGTCGAGCAGTTCCCCACCATGACCTACCGCTCCACCGCGGTGCAGGTCTCCGGTGACGGCTTCGTCGTGGACGGCGAGCTCACCCTGCACGGCGTGACCAAGCCCGTGCAGCTCGAGGTGACCGCCGAGGGCGTCGCCACCGACCCGTTCGGCAACTCCCGCGCCGGCTTCTCCGCCGAGGCCGAGATCAACCGCAAGGACTTCGGGCTGACCTGGAACGCCGCCCTCGAGACCGGCGGCGTGCTCGTCAGCGAGAAGATCAAGATCACGCTGGACATCTCGGCCATCAAGCAGGCCTGAGTCCCAGCCCTCGCCGGCCGACGCGCCGGCGATCATGCAGAAGACCCGCATCCCGGCCTCCCGGGTGCGGGTCTTCTGCATGATCGTCCCCCTCCCGCACGATCGCGCACCTGCGCGCCACACCAGCGCACGAGAGGCAGCTCACGGCCTGCCCACCAAGACCCCGGCACCGGCGCTGACGCCGGGACGCCCAGTCCCAGTGGGGACGCCGCGTCCCGGGTGGAGCGTCCGGACGCGGGGACTCAGCGGCCCCACCGGGGACCAGCACCCCAGGGCACCTCGCCCCCGCGGGCGGCGCCGCCCCTCGACCACCCGCCGCCACTCGCGCACCCAGGGGGCCCAGCGCCCCGACGCGTCGAGCTGTCGAACGTGGCACGCAGGCGCTTGATGGTGGGGGGCGGTGGCGCGGAGGTGGGGGTCGAGCCGGAGGACGACGACGGACGTCAGCGGAGCGGCTCGATGCGGAAGACGGGGTGCTTCGGGGCGGCGGCCAGCAGCTCCTCGTCGCTCGCCCCAGCACCGACGCCGTCGAAGAAGGCACCCACCTCCCACGCCCACCGGCGCAGGTACTCGCGCAGGACGGGGACCTTGTCGGCATCGGGCAGCTCCACGGCGCGGAAGGCCTCACTGCGGCGGCCGACGCGCAGCTCCCCCTGCTCCGCGGCGCGCAGGTTGCGCACCCACTGGGTGGTGCCGCGGGGCGCCACGAGGTGGCGCACGCCGCCCACCTCCAGGGGGTTGACGGGCGTCGTGCGCCACTCCCCCGAGCTGCGCCCGCGCACCGCCAGCACCCGCGAGCCCGCCAGCGGCAGGCCCCGGCGGGTCAGGAGGGCGACTGCGGGGTTGAAGACCCGGGCGGTGAACCACCCCGGCGCCAGGTACCGGGCCGACGCTCCGGCCCCGCCCTCACGAGCACCGGACGCACCAGAGAGCACTGCTCTTCTCGACATGGCTCGAGCATGCTCCCTCATCTCGACGAAAGCAAGAGCAGTGCTCTCTTTTGTGAGCGCTGCTCCTACGCCTGGTAGGAAGGAGGGGTGAACGCCACCCTCACCGCCCGCGAGCGCGCTCGCCGAGAGCTGACGGCGGAGATCCTCAGTGCCGCGCGCCGCCAGCTGGCCGAGTCCGGCGCGGCGGCGCTGTCCGTGCGCGCCGTGGCCCGCGAACTGGGCATGGCGTCCTCGGCGGTCTACCGCTACGTCGCCACCCGCGACGAGCTGCTGACGGCGCTCATCATCGAGGCCTACGACAGCTGCGCCGACGCCGTCGAGAGCGCCTGCGCCCCGGCACCCGGCCGGACGCCCCGGGACCGGTTCGCCTCCGGCTGCCGCGCCGTGCGGGGCTGGGCCCTGGCCCACCCCCACGAGTACGCCCTGGTGCACGGCTCACCGGTGCCCGGCTACCGCGGTGACGAACGGACCACGGCGGCGGGCTCGCGCGCACCCCTGGCGCTGCTGGCCGTGCTCGCGGACGCCGCTGCGGGTCGCGCGAGCGGTGCGGAGGCACCGGGTGCGACGAGCTCCCACGACGGGGCCGGGGCGCTGCGCGTCCGCCCCGTGACGCCGCTGCTCGAGGAGCACGCCGGGCGGGTGGTCGCCGCGGGCGGCGAGCGCCTGCGGGGGCTGGCCCCCGAGGTGGTCGTGGCCGGCGCTCGCGCCTGGACCGCACTGCTGGGCCTCGTGAGCAGCGAGCTCTTCGGGCAGCTGGCGAACACCTTCGACCCCGCCGACGCCTTCTCCGAGGCCGTGGTCGAGGCCATCGCTGACGACCTCGGGCTGTGACCTCGGGCTGTGACGGCGACGTAGCGTTCCGTCACGCGCGGTCACACCGCGGCCGCACCTCACCTAGGCTCGGGCGGACCGCCCCAGCACCGGGCCGTCGCCCAGCACGTCTCGGAAAGGGCCAGCTCGTGAGTCGGCACCGCACCCCTTCCTCCGTCACGCGCCGGGGAGCCCTGGTGGTGGGGGCGGCCTGGGTGGTGGGCGCCTTCGCGGCCTCCTCCGGGGTCAGCGGCCGCTGGAGCAGGGGTGCTCCCGTGACGGCCGCACCGCCGGAGGCGCTCGTCTCCGCACAGGCACCGCCCACCCCCGTCGGCCCTGCGCCCTCCACCGCGGGCGCCGATCCGTCGCCCACCTCCGCCACCACCGCAGCGACCTTCGACAGGTCGGCGCACTCCACCTCGGAGGCCGCCAGCCCCTGGGTGGTGGTCAACAAGCAGCACCCCATCGTGCCCTCGGACTACGAGCCCGCCCAGGTGGTGCGCGTGGCGGGTGAGCTGGTGAGCGCCGCGGCAGCGCCCGACCTCGAGGCGCTGCTCGCGCACAGCAGGGACGACGGCGTGGCGCTCACGCTGGTCAGCGGCTTCCGCACCTTCGACTACCAGGAGCAGGTGCACCGCCGTTCCGTCGCCCGCAACGGGCAGGCCGGAGCGGACAGGTACAGCGCCCGCGCCGGCCACAGCGAGCACCAGACCGGGCTCGCCGTGGACTTCTCCTCCGCGGACGGCCGGGCGACGCTGAGCCCCCGGTTCGGCCAGACCGACGAGGGGTTGTGGCTCGCGGAGCACGCCGGTGAGCACGGGTGGCTCCTGCGCTACACGGAGACCGACCAGGCGGTCACCGGGTACAACCCCGAGCCGTGGCACTTCCGCTGGGTGGGGGCGGAGCTGGTCGCGGCGATGGTCGCCGCGGGGACCCCCACGCTGGAGCAGTTCTTCGGCGTGAGTGGCGGCCCCGACTACGCCTGACCGCACCGTCCGTGCCGGACCAGCGGTAGCGGGGCCGCCCACCTCGCGCGACGGGCTGGCGAGCCAGCCCGTCAGCGGAACGTCACGCGGAACCGACGGCCTCGCGCTGCTCGCCGCTGCCCTCGACCACCTCGTGGTGGTCCGGGCGGGTGCTGCGCGAGACTTCGACGCGCCGCGGCTGGGCCGAGGGCGCGACCGGCACCAGCAGGTGCAGCACGCCGTCGCGGTAGTCGGCGCTGACGCCGCCCGCGTCGAGGCCGTCGCCGATCTGCAGCTGCCGGACGAACGAGCCGTGCGGACGCTCGGCGATGAGCACCTCGCGGGAGCCCGCCGCGCGCGTGGAGCGCTCGGCGCGGACGGTGATGACGTTGCGCTCGGTGGTCACGTCGACGCTGCTCGGGTCGACGCCCGGCAGGTCGAGCTCGACGTGGTAGCCGCTCTCGTCCTTCCAGACGTCCATCGGCATGCGCATCGGCGTGCGGGCGCCGCTGACCAGCTGCTGGGCCATGCGGTCGAGCTGGCGGAAGGGGTCGCCGAAGGGGTCGAACTGCATGACGGTCACGGGGATCCTCCTCACCGGATCACGAGATCACGGGACGCGGCCCGCTGCCGCGGCCCGCGGGCACCCTCTGCGGTGCCACCCGGTGATTACCCCGCACGGGGGCGGCCCAAACCAGAGCTGAGCCCGACCCGCTCAACCCTCGTCAGCCCCGACGGAGCAGGTCTGCGACCTCCGTGGCCCAGTAGGTCAGGGTGGCGGTGGCCCCCGCCCGCTGGACGGACACCAGCGACTCGAGGATGGCGCGCTGGCGATCGATCATGCCGGCGGCCGCCGCGGCCTCGACCATCGCGTACTCACCGGAGACCTGGTAGGCCCACACCGGGACGTCCACGGCGGCTGCGACGTCGCTGAGCACGTCGAGGTAGGGCAGTGCGGGCTTGACCATGACGACGTCCGCACCCTCGGCGACGTCGAGGCGCACCTCGCGCAGCGCCTCACGGCGGTTGCCCGGGTCCATCTGGTACGCCCGGCGGTCCCCCTGCAGGGTCGACTCGACGGCCTCCCGGAACGGCCCGTAGAACGCCGACGCGTACTTGGCGGCGTAGGCCAGCAGGACGACGTCGGACCGCCCGACCGCGTCCAGCGCGGAGCGCACCACCCCGGTCTGGCCGTCCATCATCCCGGACAGGCCCAGCAGGGAGGCCCCGGCCTCGGCCTGCGCCAGCGCCATGGAGGCGTAGCGCTCCAGCGTCGCGTCGTTGTCGACCCGACCCGCGTCGTCCAGGACGCCGCAGTGGCCGTGGTCGGTGAACTCGTCCAGGCACAGGTCGGCCATGACCACGCAGTCGGAGCCGACGGCCTCGTCGAGCACGCGCAGGGCGGTGTTGAGGACGCCCTCGGGGTCGTCGGCTCCCGAGCCGCGCGCGTCGCGCACGGCCGGGACGCCGAAGACCATGATCCCGCCGACGCCAGCGGCCACGGCCTCCTGCGCCGCGTCCACCAGCGAGGTCATCGTGTGCTGCACCACGCCCGGCATCGACTGCATCGGCGAGGGTTCGCGCAGCCCCTCCTTGACGAACACCGGCAGCACCAGGCGCTGCGGCGCCAGGTGCTCCTGGGCGCTGAGCGACCGCAGCGCCGGGGTGGCGCGCAGGCGCCGCGGCCGCTCAGCGGGGAAGGGCACGGAGGACTCTCCTCAGCTCGTCAGCGACGGCGCCGGGCGCCGGCCCGGCGCTCGCTCGGGCGCAGCACCGGCTCGCCGGCCTCCTCGGCCTGGGCGCGCAGCTGCGCGCCGTAGGCCGCGAGGGCGTCGACGAGCGACGCCGTGCTGGCGTGCTCGGCCTGCACGTCGACGCGCAGCCCCAGCTCGGTGGCCGTCGCGCACGTCGCAGGGCCGATGCAGGCCACCACCGTGCTCGGGTGCGGCTTGCCGGCGATGCCGACGAGGTTGCGCACCGTCGAGGAGGAGGTGAAGACGACCGCGTCGAAGGCGCCCGTCTTGATGGCGTCGCGCACCGGCGCCGGCGGCGGGGCCGCCCGGACGGTGCGGTAGGCGGTCACGTCGTCGACCTGCCAGCCGATCTGCTGCAGGCCCTCGACGAGGGTGTCCGTGGCGATGTCCGCGCGCGGCAGGAAGACCCTGTCGATGGGGTCCAGCACCTCGTCGAACGGCGGCCACTCGGCGAGCAGCCCGGCGGCGGACTGCTCCCCCTCGGGCACGAGGTCGGGCTCGATGCCCCAGGCGCGCAGCTCGGCGGCGGTGACGCCGCCCACGGCCGCGACCTTGAGGCCCGAGAACGCCCGCGCGTCCAGGCCGTACTCGGCGAACTTGTCCTTCACGGCGCGGACCGCGTTGACGGAGGTGAAGCCGACCCACTCGTAACGGCCGGTGACCAGGCCGCGGACGGCCTTCTCCATCTGGTGGGGGCTGCGCGGCGGCTCCACGGCGATGGTGGGGACCACCTCGCTGACCGCGCCGACGGCGGCCAGGCGCTCGACCGTGGTCGACGACTGCGCCTGCGTGCGGGGCACGAGCACGCGCCACCCGAACAGCGGCCGGGACTCGAACCACGCCAGCTTGTCGCGCTTGGCGACGCCGGGACCGAGGACGGCCACGAGCGGCTGGGGCAGGTGGTCGCCCTCGGCGGCCAGCACGTCGGGCAGCGTCGCGAGGGTCGCGGAGACCGTGCGCTGGGCCGTCGTGGTGCCGCCGGAGGTCACGACGACCTCCGCAGACCCGCTGCGGCCGGAGGCCAGCAGGGCCTTGGCGGCCGCCACGACGTCGTCGATGGAACCGGTGACGACCACCGTGCCGGGGACGCCGCTGACGGCGTCGACCGCGGCCTCGCCGAGCGCGGCGTCGAGCACGTGCACGTCGCTGGCGCGGGAGGTGGCGGTGGCGATGCCGGCGTACAGCGGCACGGCGGTGGCCACGGACACGCCGGGCACCACCTCCACGGCCACGCCGGCGCGGCGGACGGCGGCGAGCTCGTCGGCCAGCTGCGGGGAGCTGGCGGCGTCGCCGCTGAACAGGCGCACGACCGCACGGCCGGCGCGGGCCGCGGACAGCGACAGCTTGGCGCGGGCGGCCCCGGTCAGGGGGGCGCTGCCCTCCGGCGAGGCGGTCTCCACGACCTCGACGCCGTCGGCGCAGTGGCGGGCCACCGCGGCCAGCGCAGCGCCCTCGGGCGCCCCGGTGGTCTCGGCGTCCGCTCCGCGGTCGACGACGACGACGTCGGCGGCGGCGAGGAGCTCGGCGGCCCTCAGGGTGAGCAGGCCCGGGTCACCGGGGCCGGCACCGACGAAGGCGACCGCCGGCACGGGCGCGGGGACGGCCTGGGCGCTCGCCCCGCTGCCGGCCGTGCTGCTGGGAGCGCTCGCGGGCGCGGGGGTGCTGGGAGCGGTGGTGGCGCCGGCGTCGGTCGCTGCCTGCGGCGCAGCGGCGGTGAGCGTCGGGGCGGAGGTGGGCGGGGTCACGGGTGCACCCTCTCCGGCGGCGCGTCGGCCGCCGTGTCGTGAGTGTTCGAGGCTGGCTGCGGTGCTGCGCTGCTGGTGCGCGGGGTGTCGGGGTGGTCGGGGTCGGGGGGTGTCGTCAGGCGGGCTGCCTGAGGCGTCTGCGGGGCGTGCTCACCGGTCGGCCCGGTCGGCCCATCGGTCGCGGCGGTCGTCGGGACGGACGAGCGGCTCAGGGGTGCCAGGGCCGGCGAGCCGGAGGCCAGCAGCTCGGCCGCCACGCGGCGGCCGAGGTCGGCGGCGTCCGCGCCGGTGCCGGCGCCGGTGCGGGCGGCGGTGGCCGAGCCGTCCAGCGCGGCGACCAGGCCCGTCAGGTGCAGCCCGCCGTCGTCGTCGGCGACGGCGAGGGCACCGACAGGGGCGGCGCAGCCGGCCTCCAGGGCGGCCAGGAGCGCGCGCTCGGCGGTGGTGGCGGCGCGGCTGGCGGCGTCGTCCAGGAGCGCGCAGGCGGCGCGCACGTCCTCGTCGTCGGCGCGGCACTCCACGGCCAGCGCTCCCTGCCCGGGGGCGGGCAGCAGCTGGTCGGTGTCGAGCACCTCGGTGACCTCGTCGGCGCGGCCCAGGCGCAGCAGGCCCGCGCGGGCGAGGACCACGGCGTCGAGCGGGCCCTCGGAGACCATCCGCAGGCGGGTGTCGACGTTGCCGCGCACGTCCACCACCTCCAGGTCGGGGCGCAGCGCGCGCAGCTGCGCGGCGCGGCGCGGCGACCCGGTGCCCACGCGGGCACCGGCGGGCAGGTCCGCCAGGCGACGGCCGCCGGAGGCGACCAGCACGTCCCGGGGGTCCTCGCGGGGCGGCACGGCGGCCACCACCAGACCCTGGGCGGGCGCGGTCGGCAGGTCCTTGAGGGAGTGGACGGCGAGGTCCACGCGCCCGGCGAGCAGCGCCTCGCGCAGCGCCGTCGCGAAGACGCCGGTGCCGCCCAGGCTCGACAGGGGGGCGCGGGAGACGTCGCCCTCGGTGGTGACCTCGACCAGCTCCACCGCCCGGCCGGTGCGCTCGCGCAGGGCCTGCGCGACGTGCTCGGACTGGGTGCGCGCCAGGGCGCTGCGACGCGTGCCGAGGCGCAGGGCGCGCTCACCGGCCACGGGCCCCCCGCTCACGCCGCACCCTCCTCGGTGGCGACCACGGGGACGGACCCGGTGGCCGGCGCGGCGACGGCCCGCAGCACCTCGGCCACGCTGCCGCCGCCCGTCGAGGCGCTGCCGGCGGTGGACACCGTCGGCGCGACAGGGCCGGCACCCAGACCGCCCAGCCCGGCGAGGCCGCTGGCGGGGCCGTCGAGGTCGAACAGCTCGCGCAGGACCGCGGCGTAGCCGGCGCCGTCAGCGCCGTCGGCCGCGAGGGCCTTGACCCGCACGGTCGGCGTGTGGAGGAGCTTCTCGGTGACGCGGTGGACGGCCAGCTCGGCCTCGGCCACCACGCGCGGGTCGGCGTCGGCGCCCAGGCGCCCCCGCAGCCGGGAGACCTCGGCCTCCACCACGTCGCGGGCCAGGGAGCGCAGCGCGGCCACCGTCGGCGCCACCGCGGCCGCGCGCTGCTCGGCGAGGTAGCCGGCCACCTCCTCGGCGACCACGGCGCGCGCGGACCTGACGCTGCCCGCCACGCCGGCCAGCGCCTCGTCGTCCTCGGGGGTGGTCGCCAGACGGCGGCGCAGGGCGTCCAGCCCCACCAGCTCGACACCCGGCAGCTCCCCGGCGGCCGGGTCGACGTCGTGGGGCAGGGCCAGGTCGACGAGGAGCTGCGGCGCGGCGAGGCCGTCGGCGCCGGAGCGCCGCTGCGCCCGCGCCGCCTGGACGTCGGCGGCGTCCAGCACGGTGCCGACGGCGCCGGTGCAGGACACCACGACGTCGGCCTCGGCGAGGGCGGCGCGCAGGGCCGCGGGGTCGTCCAGGGGCAGCCACGTGCCGCCCACGGCGGCGGCGAGGCGCTCGGCGCGCGCGGCGGTGCGGTTGGCCACCGCGATCGACCCGACGCCCAGGCGCTGGAGCGTGGTGGCGGCCAGGGCGCTCATCGAGCCGGCACCGACGACGAGGGCCCGCGCCTGCTCCAGGGGACCGACCACCGCGTCGGCGCCCTCGAGGGCGGCCTCCACGAGCGACCGGCCGGCGCGGTCGAGCCCGGTCTCGCTGTGGACGCGCTTGCCGACGCGCAGGGCGCGCTGCACCAGCTGGTCGAGCACCCTGCCGACGGTGCCGTCCTCCTGGCCGCGGCGCAGCGACGCGCGCACCTGGCCGAGCACCTGGGACTCGCCCAGCGCCATGGAGTCCAGGCCGGCGGAGACCGAGAACAGGTGCTCGACCGCGCGCTCGCCGTAGGCGAACAGCAGCGACTCCGCCAGGTCGCCCAGGGGGACTCCCGCCCGCTGCGCGAGCGCCGCCGACAGGTCCTGGACGCCGAGGTGGAAGGCGGGCACCACCGCGTAGACCTCGACGCGGTTGCAGGTGGCCAGCACCGCGGCCTCCTGGACGGCGCCGCCGCACAGGTCGCGGGCCAGCTCGCGGGCCGCGTCGGCGTCGAGCGCGGCGCGCTCCAGCAGGGCGATGGGGGCGGTGCGGTGCGACATCCCCACGAACAGCAGGCTCATCGCGTGGCCCCCGCGCTCGTGGTGACGCGCTCCTCCGCAGCGACCAGGCCCGGCGACAGCTCGCCAGCGGCAGCCGCCCGGCGGCGCTCGCGGAAGGCCAGGATGCCCAGCTCGGTGGACAGGTCGACGCTGCGGAGCTCCACCCCCGCGGGCACCTGCAGCTCCACGGGCGCGAAGGACAGCACGCTGGTGATGCCCGCCGCCACCACGGCGTCGCAGGCGGCCTGCGCGGCGCTCGCCGGCACCGCCAGGACGGCGATCCGCACGCCCAGCTCGCCCACCACCTCGGCGGTGCGCGCCGACGGCAGCACCTCCAGCCCGGCGACGCGCTCGCCGACCACCGCGGGGTCGCTGTCGAGCAGGGCGACCACGCGCGTGCCGAGCGGGGCGAAGCCGCTGTAGTTGGCCAGCGCCCGGCCGAGGCTGCCGATGCCCACGATGACGACGCGCCACTCCTCGGCCAGGCCGAGGCAGCGGCCCACGTGCTGCACGAGCCGCGCGACCTCGTAGCCGACCCCGCGCACGCCGTAGCTGCCGAGGTGGGAGAGGTCCTTGCGGAGCGTGGCCGAGCCGACGCCGGCCGCCAGCGCCAGCTCCTCGCTGGAGACGGTGGCGACGCCGCGCTCACCGAGGCCGGTGAGGACGCGCAGGTACACCGGGAGCCGGGCCACGGTGGCGTCGGGGACGCCCCTGGCGCCGTCGCGCTGGGCGCGCAGCGGCGGGGTGGCGTGCGGGTCTGTCACGGTGCTGCAGGGCTCCTGCTGGCAGTCAGCTGGCGTCACCGGGGACCTGCGGGTCAGGCCTCGGCCGCGCCCGGCGCGGGTGGCGCGGGCAGCCCAGACTAGGCACTTGTGAAGGGCAGAACAAAGTCCGCGCGCGCCGCCCGCGCAGCGCCGGCGGGCCGTCGGCCCCTGAGGGCCGCCCTGACGGCCGTCAGCGGGGGACCAGGGCGGCCAGCAGCTCCTCCTCGCTGACGCGCCAGTGGGCGTGGTGCCGCCCGTCCACCGTCACCACGGGCACGAGGTCGCTGTAGCGCGCCACCAGCTCGGCGTCGTCGTCGACGTCGACCTCCCGCCAGGTGGCGCCCGCGACGGCGCAGGCCCGCGCGACCTGCTCGCGCGCCACGTCGCACAGGTGGCAGCCGCGCCGGCCGTAGAGCACCACGCGCTCGTCCGCGCGCCCACCCAGCCCCTGCTCCACGCGGCGAGGCTACCGGGCACCCCCTCCGCCCGAGGGACCCACCGCCCCACCACCCGAACGGCCCCCCGGACAGCACGAGACCCGCACCGCGCGAGGCGGTGCGGGTCTGCAGCAGGTGCGCCTACTTCTTGTTGCGGCGCTGGTGGCGCGTCTTGCGCAGCAGCTTGCGGTGCTTCTTCTTCGCCATGCGCTTGCGGCGCTTCTTGATGACCGAACCCATCGGTGCCTCAGATCGATCGGGGCAGCGGCGTGCGCTGCCGGCGGATGCTCCTGCTCCCCAGCGTACCGACTGCGCGCGGTGCGCCCGGAACGCTCAGGGGGAGGTCACATCGCCTCGGTCTCCACGAAGGAGTGCGAGAGGTACTGGTCGACGGCCGTCTCCGGCACCCGGAAGGAGCGGCCCACGCGCACGGCGGGCATCTCACCGGAGTGCACCAGGCGGTACACCGTCATCTTCGACACGCGCATCATCGTGGCGACCTCGGCCACGGTGAGGAAGCGCACACCGCTGAAGTCGCGGTCCATCGCCATGGTTCCTCCCGGTCGTCCCTGGACCCTGAGCTCCAGGGACCTGATGCAACTCACAGTAGTGGCACGTGTGACTTCTGGGGAAGTCGTTGCGGAAGTTACAAGCGTGTGAGACACCCTGGTGGCAGCGTCGGCGCGCCGGGGCAGACCGCTGCCCGGGCATCGTGCTACGGGTCCGCGCCCGCCGCGGGAGATCCACCGGGCAGGTGGGTGGCGCGCGGCGTGTCGGACTCCGCCGCGCCGCGCTGGGCGGCGGACGCCCGGCGGCTCAGTCGAACCAGGGGTCGAGGCCGTGGTTGGGGAAGACGGCGCGCCGGGTCGCGAGGACCGCCCTGTCGAGCGGGTCGGAGGGGTCCGCACCGGCCTCCCAGGGCGAGAACCAGGCCTGCGCGCCGTCGGTCATGGCCTCCGGCGCGTCCCAGCCCTGCGCCGTGACGAAGTCGCGCCACCCCGGGGGCACCGGCGTCGCGGGCGGGACGGGCGCGTGGGCGGCGATGCCCAGCAGGTGGGCCCAGACCCGCGGGACGACGTCGACGACGTCGTACCCGCCACCGCCCGTGGCCACCCACCGCCCCCCGCAGACCTCGTGGGCGAGGTCGTGCAGGGACCGCGCAGCGGCGCGCTGCGCGTCCACGCTGACGGCGAGGTTGGCCAGCGGGTCCTGCGCGTGGGCGTCGGCCCCGTGCTGGGTGACCAGCACGTCGGGGCGGAAGGCGCGCACGAGCGGGTGCACCACGGCGTGCACCGCGCGCAGCCACCCCGCGTCGGCGGTGCCCGCCGGCAGGGCGACGTTCACGGCGCTGCCCTCGGCGCCCGGCCCGCCGGTCTCCTCGGGCCACCCCGTGCCCGGGAAGAGCGTGCGGCCCGACTCGTGCAGCGAGACGGTCATGACGCGCGGGTCGTCCCAGAAGGCGGCCTCGACGCCGTCGCCGTGGTGGACGTCGAGGTCGACGTACGCCACGCGGCGCGCTCCGCGCTCGAGGAGGCGGTTGATGCCCACCGCGACGTCGTTGTAGATGCAGAAGCCGCTGGCGCGGTCGGGCATGGCGTGGTGCATGCCGCCGCTGACGTTCACCGCGTGCTCGGCCTCGCCGGACCAGACGGCGTCGACGCAGTCGACGGTGGCGGCCACCACGCGCGCCGACGTCTCGTGCATGCCCGCGAAGACCGGGTCGTCGTCGGTGCCCAGGCCGTGCGCGAAGTCGACCAGGCGGGGGTCCGCCGAGACGCGGCGGACGGCCGCCACGTAGCGGGGGTCGTGGACCGTGGTGATGAGCTCGTCGGGCGCCACGCGGGCGCCCGTGACCCGCACACCGGGCGCCTCGAGCAGGCCCAGCTCGCGCGCCAGGCGCGCGGTGAGCTCGAGGCGCAGCGGCGCCATGGGGTGGCCGGGGCCGAAGTCGTGCGCCGCGAGGGCGTCGTCCCAGACCACTAGCGTGCGATCCGCCACTCCTGCACGCTAGCGGGCCGCCGGGTCGGGCCGGCGCGCAGCCGGGGCCGGTCAGCCCTGCGGGCCCACCCGGAGGTGCTCGCGGGCGAACGCCAGCGCCGCCGCCAGCGCGGCGCGGCGCTCGTCCGGGCCGCGGCTGCGGCGGGTGGTGACCTCCACGCAGGCGTCGCCCTGCCAGTCCCGCGCTGCCAGGTGCGCGAGCAGCTCGGCCACCGGCTGCGAGCCCTGGCCGGGCAGGAGGTGCTCGTCCTTGGGGGAGCCGTTGCCGTCGGTGAGGTGCAGGTGCTTGAGGCGGTCGCCCATGCGCTCCGCCAGCTCCAGGCAGCTGAGCCCGGAGGTGGCGGCGTGGGAGACGTCCAGCAGCAGCGCGTCGTAGTCGAGCTCGCAGGGGTCCCACCCGGGCAGGTACGCGGCGAACTCGCGCCCGCCGGCGCGCCAGGGGTACATGTTCTCGACGGCGAGGGTGACGCCCTCGGCCTGCGCGATGCGCCGGACCCCGGCCTCGAAGCCGGTGGCGTAGTCCTTCTGCCAGCGGAACGGCGGGTGCACCACCACGGTGCGCGCCCCCAGCCGCTTGGCCATCCGCGCCGCCCGCTCGACCTTCGGCCACGGCTCCTTGCCCCACACCCGCTGCGTGAGCAGCAGCGTCGGCGCGTGCACGGACGTCACCGGCACCCCGAAGTGGTCGGACAGCTCGGCGATGGCGTCCTCGTCCTGGCTGACCGGGTCGGTCCACACCATGACCTCGACCCCGTCGTAGCCGACGCGGGCCGCCATCTCGAACGCGTCGGCGACCCCCTGGGGGTACACCGACGCCGTCGACAGGGTCACCGCGACAGCCACCGGATCACCCTACGGTCGGCGCCGCGCTGGCACCTGGCGGAGGTCGTCCGCACCTCGCCGCCGCCACCCGGGTCGGCGGGTGGCGGCGGCGCGCTGCGGACGCCCGAGCGTCAGACGCCGCGCTGCAGGACGCGGTAGGCGCTCTCCCAGCGCAGCTCGCGCTTGAAGGAGCGCGTCGTGGTGCCGGCGCCGACGACCGCGAGCTCGGTGCCCACGACGTCGGCGAGGTCCTCCAGGACCTCGAGGCCGAACTGGGTGGTCATGACGGTGTGGTGGGGACCGCCGGCCTCGAGCCAGCACTCGGTGGAGGTGCGCCAGTCGGGCAGCGGCTCCCAGACGGCGCGGGCCACGGGCAGGTTGGGCAGGTCCTGCGGCGGGGTCACCACGCGCACCTCGTTGGCCACGAGGCGGAAGCGCTCGCCCAGGTCGCACCAGCCGACGATGACGGCGTCGCCCGGGTCGGCGGTGTGGACCATGCGGACCGGGTCCTCGCGGTCCCCGATGCCGAGGGGGTGCACCTCGATGCGCGGCGTGGAGGTGGTGATGGTCGGGCAGACCTCGAGCATGTGGGCCCCGAGGATCCGCTGCGGCTGCCCAGGGGCCAGGTCGTAGGTGTAGTCCTCCATGAACGCCGTGCCGCCGGGCAGGCCGGCGCCGGCCGCCTTGAGGACGCGCGTGAGGGCGGCGGTCTTCCAGTCGCCCTCGCCGGCGAAGCCGTAACCGTCTCCCAGGAGGCGCTGCACGGCCAGGCCCGGCAGCTGGCGCAGGGTGCCGAGGTCCTCGAAGTTGGTGGTGAACGCCTCGGCGCCGTTGGCCTCGAGCACGCGGCGCAGCGCCACCTCGATCTTGGCGCCGTAGTGCAGCGACTCGGCGCGCTCGGCGCCGGGGAGCAGCTCGGGGGCCACCTCGTAGCGGTCGGCGTACTCGGCCACCACGGCGTCGGCCTCGGCGTCGGAGACCTGCAGGACGACGTCGGCGAGGGCGTTGACGCCCAGCGCCTCGACGTCGACGCCCCAGCGGATCTGGGCCTCGACCTTGTCGCCCTCGGTCACGGCGACGTTGCGCATGGTGTCGCCGAAGCGGACCAGCTTGAGCGAGCGCGCCACGGACGCGGCCACGGCGGCGCGGGCCCACTCCCCCACGCGCTGCTGCACGCCCGCGTCACCGGCGTAGCCGGCCACCGTGGTGCGCGACGAGCGCAGGCGCGACAGGACGTACCCGAACTCCCGGTCGCCGTGGGCGGCCTGGTTGAGGTTCATGAAGTCCATGTCGATGGTCGCCCACGGCAGGGCCGGGTCGGCCTGGGTGTGCAGGTGCAGCAGCGGCTTGGACAGCACCGACAGGCCGGCGATCCACATCCGGGCCGGGCTGAACGTGTGCATCCAGGTGATGACGCCGGCCACCGAGTCGTCGGCGCTGGCCTCGAGCATGACGCGGCGGATGGCGTCGGAGCTCTTCACCACGGGCTTCCACACCACGCGGACGGGGACCGCGTCGGCGCCGTCGAGCAGCGCGGCGACGCGCTGGCTCTGCTCGGCCACCTGGGCGAGGGTCTCCTCGCCGTAGAGGTCCTGGCTGCCCGTGAGGAACCAGACCTCGCGGGTGGAGAACGGGTCGAGCAGGGGTGACGTACGGGACATGGGTGTGCTCAGCCTTCCGGGGTGGGGGTGGCGCTGCGGGTTCTGGGTCCGCGTCGTCGCGGTCAGCGCTGGCCGTAGACGTTCTGGTAGCGGTTGAAGAGCCGGTCGACCGCGTCCTGGGGGATGGGCAGCGGCTCGCCGTGCTGGCGGGACAGGTGGACGGTGCGGGCGACGTCCTCGGTCATCACGGCGGCCTTGACCGCCGAGCGGGCGTCCTTCCCGATGGTGAAGACGCCGTGGTTCTGCATGAGGACCGCGGGACTGCGCGACTCCGCCAGGGTGGCCACCACGCCGCGGCCGATGGAGTCGTCGCCGATGATCGCGAACGGACCCACGGGGATCGGGCCGCCGAACTCGTCAGCCATGGCGGTGAGCACGCAGGGGATGGACTCGCCCCGGGCCGCCCACGCCGTGGCGTAGGGGCTGTGGGTGTGGACCTGGCCGCCGACGTCGGAGCGGGAGCGGTAGACGAAGGCGTGCGCCGCGGTGTCGGAGCTGGGGGCGTGCTCGCCGTCGACGAGGTTGCCGTCGAGGTCGCACACCACCACGCCGCGCCAGTCGAGGGACTCGTAGTCGACCCCGGAGGCCTTGATGACGAACAGGTCCTCACCGGGCACGCGGGCCGAGACGTTGCCGGCGGTCCAGGTCACCAGCTGGTAGCGGACGAGGTGCCCGTGCAGCGCGGCCACCTCCTCGCGCAGGCGGCGGTGGGTGCCCCGGTCGGACCTGGCGGTCCCGCTGCTCGGGGTGCTGCTGGGGGTGGTGCTCATGGGTGCGGGGTGCTCCTCGTCGCGCGCACATCGGTCCAGCGCGGACGCCGGCGGCCACTGGGATTGTGAGCACTCACACGG